>NZ_JBHVRS010000010.1:0-66191 GCF_042885595.1 Kitasatospora sp. NPDC058046 | reverse complement strand
CGTGAGTCCCGGGGGCTGACGTCCCCGGCCGAGGTCGCACGGCCGAAGTCCCACCGCGGCACCGGTCCGCTCGGTACGATCACGAGCGGTCCGGTGCTGTTCGGCTTCCGGCGTCCGGCGGTTCGGGCGTCCGGCGGGGGTCCGGTTCGGCAGAAGGGAGCCCGGATGCGGGTCGCGCTGTTCGCCACCTGCGTCAACGACGCGCTGTTCCCCGCCACGGCGGTGGCCACCGTCCGGCTGCTGGAACGGCTCGGCGTGACGGTGGACTTCCCCGCCGGGCAGACCTGCTGCGGGCAGCCGCAGTACAACACCGGCTACCGCAGGGGCTGCGAGCCGCTGGTCCGACGGACCGCGAAGGCCTTCGCCGGGTACGACCACGTGGTGACGCCCTCGGGCTCCTGCGTGGCGATGGTCCGGGACAACTACCCCCGGATCGGCGCCAGGGCCGCCGCCGAGGGCCGGGGCACCGAACTCGCCGACCTGGCCACCGACCTGGTGCCCCGGGTGGTCGAGCTGACCGAGTTCCTGACCGACGTGCTCGGCGTCGAGGACGTCGGCGCGTACTTCCCGCACACCGTCACCTACCACCCCTCCTGCCACGGCCTGCGCCTGCTCGGCCTCGGCGGGCGCCCGCGCCGGCTGCTGGGCGCCGTCGAGGGCCTGGAGCTGGTCGAGCTGCCCGGGGCCGAGGAGTGCTGCGGCTTCGGCGGCACCTTCGCGGTCAAGAACGCGGCGGTCTCGGCGGCCATGGCCGAGGACAAGATCGCCAACGCGCTCGGCACCGGCGCCCGCGTGCTCTGCGGCGCCGACAACTCCTGCCTGCTGCACCTCGGCGGCACCCTGCGCCGCCGGGGCGCGCCGCTGCGGCCGCTGCACCTGGCGGAGATCCTGGCCAGCACCGAGGAGCACCCCTGGAGGCCCGTGTGAGCGGTACGTTCCTCGGCATGCCCGCCTTCCCGCAGGCCGCCGCCAAGGCCGTACGGGACGAGCGGCTGCGCGCCAACCTGCGGCACGCCACCCGCACCATCCGCGACAAGCGGGCCCGGGCGGTCGCCGAACTCGCCGACTGGGACCGGCTGCGCGCCGCCGGGAAGGCGATCAAGGACCACACGCTGCGCCACCTCGACCGCTACCTGGTGCAGTTGGAGGAGTCCGTCACGGCGGCCGGCGGCACCGTGCACTGGGCCGCCGACGCCGAGGAGGCCAACCGGATCGTCGCCGGACTGGTCAAGGCCACCGGGCGGACCGAGGTCGTCAAGGTCAAGTCGATGGCCACCCAGGAGATCGAGCTCAACGAGGCGCTGGCGGCCGAGGGGATCACCGCCTACGAGACCGATCTCGCCGAGCTGATCGTGCAGTTGGGCGACGACCGGCCCTCGCACATCCTGGTACCGGCGATCCACCGCAACCGGGCGGAGATCCGGCAGGTCTTCGCCGAGCGGATGGCCTCCTGGGGCCGCCCGGCGCCCAGGGGCCTCACCGACTCGCCCGCCGAACTCGCCGAGGCCGCCCGGCTGCACCTGCGGGAGAAGTTCCTGCGCGCCGAAGTCGCCGTCTCCGGCGCCAACTTCATGGTGGCCGAGACCGGCACCCTGGTGGTGGTCGAGTCCGAGGGCAACGGCCGGATGTGCCTCACCCTGCCGCGCACGCTGATCTCGGTGGTCGGGATCGAGAAGGTCGTGCCGACCTGGCGGGACCTGGAGGTCTTCCTCCAGCTGCTCCCCCGCTCCTCCACCGCCGAGCGGATGAACCCGTACACCTCGCTCTGGACCGGGACGACGGAGGGCGACGGCCCGTCCGAGTTCCACCTGGTGCTGCTGGACAACGGCCGTACCACCGCGCTGGCCGACCAGGTCGGCCGCCAGGCGCTGCGCTGCATCCGCTGCTCGGCCTGCCTCAACGTCTGCCCGGTGTACGAGCGGGCCGGCGGGCACGCCTACGGCTCGGTCTACCCGGGGCCGATCGGCGCCATCCTGACGCCCCAACTGCGCGGCACCGCGAGCCCGGTGGACGCCTCGCTGCCGTACGCCTCCTCGCTCTGCGGGGCCTGCTACGAGGTCTGCCCGGTGGCGATCGACATCCCCGAGGTGCTGGTGCACCTGCGCGAGCGGGTCGCCGAGCAGGGCGGGCACCCGCTGGAGCGGGCCGCGATGGCCGCCGCCGGGTTCGTGCTGGACCACCCGGCGGCGCTCGCCGCCGCCGAGCGGCTGGCCGGGCGCACCCGGTCGCTGCACCCGCGCCGGCTGCCCGGGCCGGGGCGGGCCTGGACCGACACCCGGGACCTGCCGGAGGTGCCGGCCGAACCGTTCCGCGACTGGTGGCGGAGGAACCGCACATGACCGCATCCGACCGGCCCGAACGGCCTTCGAACTCACGGGAGTTGGTGCTCGGCCGGATCCGGGCCGCGCTCGGCGACGCCGCCGGGGTGGCCGAACAGCCGCTGCCCCGCGACTACCTGACGGCGCACGTGCCGACGGACGACCCGGCGGCGGTGCTCGACCTGCTGCACCGCAACCTGGCCGACTACCGGGCCCTGGTGCACCGCTGCCACGAGGACGAACTGCCGCGCCGGATCGCCGGGTTGCTGGTGGAGCGGGGCAGCCGGACGGTCGTGGTGCCGGCCGGGCTGCCGGCCGACTGGCTCACCGCGGCCGAGGCCGAGGGGGTCGAACTCCTCCCGGACGACGGGACGCTGACCGCCGCCCGGCTGGACGCCGTGGACAGCGTGGTGACCGGCTGCGCGCTGGCCGTCGCCGAGACCGGGACGATCGTGCTGGACGCCGGACCGGGCCAGGGGCGACGGCTGCTCTCGCTCGTCCCCGACCACCACGTCTGCGTGGTGCGGGCCCCGGAGCAGGTCGTCGCCTCGGTGCCGCTCGCGCTGCCCCTGCTCGATCCAGTACGGCCGCAGACCTGGATCTCGGGGCCGTCCGCCACCAGCGACATCGAGCTGGACCGGGTGGAGGGGGTGCACGGGCCGCGCACCCTGGAGGTGCTGCTGGTCACCGCGGCGCCGGAGCCGGACGACGCCCGGCACGGCATCCGGGGCGGCACCGGGGGCGGCACCGTCACTCCGGCCTGAGCTCCAGGGTGCAGCACTTCGCCCCGCCGCCGCCCTTCAGCAGCTCCGAGACGTCCACCGGGACGGGCTGGTAGCCGTGCTCGGTCAGCCGGCCGGCCAGGTTCTTGGCGGCCTCCGGCAGCAGCACCCGGCGGCCGTCCGAGACCGCGTTGAGCCCGAACACCTCGGCGTCGGCCCGGTCGGCGAGGATCGCGTCCGGGTAGAGCGCGCGTAGCACCGAACGGCTGTCGGCGTCGAAGGCCTCCGGGTAGTACATGACGTGGTCGTCGGCGAGCACCGCCAGCGCGGTGTCCAGGTGGTAGAAGCGCGGGTCGACCAGGGTCAGGCTGACCACCGGGACGCCGAACAGCTCACCGGCCTCGGCGTGCGCGGCGCGCGAGGTGCGGAAGCCCGTCCCGGCGAGCACCCGGCGGCCCACCACCAGGTGGTCGCCCTCGCCCTCGTTGACGTGCCCGGCCCGGCGCACCTCGCGGTAGCCGCGCTCGCGGAACCAGGCCAGGTAGGCCTCCGACTCGGCGGCCCGCTCCGGGTAGCGGAAGGTGGCGACCAGGGCGCGGCCGTCCAGGACGGTGGCGCCGTTGGCGGCGTACACCATGTCGGGCAGGCCGGGCACCGGGTCGATCAGCTCGACGGTGTGGCCGAGCCGGCGGTACGTCCAGTAGAGCCGCTCCCACTGGCGCAGGGCGAGCGCCGTGTCGGTGGGCTGGGCGGGGTCCATCCACGGGTTGATCGCGTAGTCCACGGTGAAGTGCGTCGGCCGGCACATCAGGTAACGCCGAGGCCGGGCGTGGCGCTCCGGGGTCTGCGTGAGCATGGCTCAACCATCCTTGGATCGCGGGGAGTTCGTCGCACGGAGTTCGGGGTTCACGGGGCCGAACACCTTCGTTCCCAAGGCGGCTGCCCCGACGGAACCGTTCGCACACCCGGGTGGGCGCTCCCAGCGGTCGCACGCCCCCGCGCACCCGGCGCAGGCACCGGCGCACCGACCCTCCGGCGTCGGCCGGCGGACCGCGCCACCGGCGGGCCCGGCGCCTCGGGTCGTCCGGAGTCCGGCCGGAGTTCCGCCCGGACGCCCCGGGGGTAGACAGCATCCGAGTGGACGGCGGACCGGCAGTCGGGGGCAGGCGTTGGGGAACGACGACCGAGACGTGAACGCCACGAGCCGGATCGGCGAGAGCACCATCCACGGCAACGTGGTCCAGGCCGGCGTGGCCAACATCCATCCTCCCCAGCCGCCGCCACCCGATCGGCGGGCCCTCTGGATCGGCCTGCTGCTCCTCGGAGCACTGGTGGGCCTCGGGTCGGGCCTGCTGCTCGTCCGGGGGCAGCTCTCGGGCGCGGACCTGGCCCGGGACGGCCGATCGCCGTCGCCCCCCGTCTCCTCCGCGTCGCCGGGTTCCCCACCGGCTCCCTCGCCTCCGGAGCCCGTGCTGCCTCCGGCGCCGACCCCGACCCCGAGCCCGGCACCCGCGTCCGGACCGGTGTCCGTGCCGGTCCAGTGGCAGGGACAGCTCACCCTCGACACCGGCATGAGCAGCGGGCGGATCATCTGGGGATACGGGCTCGACTCGGTGCCGCCGGGGATCTCGCCCACCGGAGACCTCAGGCTCCAATGCGCCGCCGGGTGCGAACAGAACCAGGTCACGGGCCAGGCGGTCATCCCCTGGCCCGGGCCGAACCCACCCAGCCGGGAGGACTGCCGGCACAAGCTCAACACCGTCCTCGGGCAGCAGACCGTCACCGTGCGGCCCGGTTCCATGGCGTGTTTCGGGACGGCGAAGATGCGGGTCGGGTACTTCACGGCGCGCAGCGCGGGAAACGACGGCCGGACCACATTGGACGTGACCGTGTGGGAACTACCCCCGGGTTCATAGGGCCCACGGGGGCACGTGGTCCATCTCACGTGCCGCCGGAGTCACCTACGGTGGCGTAGGTCACTTGATTGGGTGAACTATCTCTTTCATGCCGAATCTCCAGGAGACCCTTGACCTCGATTCGTATGCCGCCATCGGCGACAGCTTCACCGAGGGTCTGAACGACCCCGGCGTCGACGGCAGGTTCGCCGGCTGGGCCGACCGCCTCGCCGGGATCCTCGCCGACGGGCGCCCGCCGGGTGCCTTCCGCTACGCCAACCTCGCGGTGCGCGGCCGGCTGCTGGACCAGATCACCGCCGAGCAGGTGCCGCAGGTCCAGCGCCTCCAGCCCGACCTGGTCACCTTCTGCGCGGGCGGCAACGACATCCTCCGACCGGGCGCCGACCCGGACGAGGTGGCCGAGCGCTTCGAGGCCGCCGTCGTCCAACTCACCGAAAGCGCCGGGACGGTGCTGATCTGCACCGGCTTCGACACCAAGGACGTGCCGCTGCTGAAGCACCTGCGCGGCAAGATCGCCACCTACAACGGGCACATGCGCGCCGTCGCCGACCGCAACGGCTGCAAGGTGGCCGACCTGTGGTCGCTGCGCGCGGTGCAGGACCGCCGCGCGTGGAGCGAGGACCGCCTGCACCTGTCCCCCGAGGGGCACCAGCGGGTCGCCCTGCTGGCCGCCCGCTCGCTGGGCCTGCGCACCGCGCAGGACCCGGAGGCCCCGTGGCCGGACGCCCAGGCGCTCACCCCCGCCGACCAGCGGCGGGAGAACATCCAGTGGGCCCGCGAGTACCTGCTGCCCTGGGTCGGCCGGCGCCTGCGCGGCGAGTCCTCGGGCGACCACGTCGAGCCCAAGCGGCCGGACCTGCTCCCGCTCTGACGGTCCGTCAGGCCGCTCGCCCGGGCCGGGCGGCCGCGTTCAGACGGCTCCGCCGGGTGCCGCGACCCGGGAGGTCCGCAGCACCCGGTGGAGCACCCCGGCGCAGCCCGCGCCGACCAGGTACCAGAGCAGGTCCGGCGGATTGAAGGTCGAGCCCAGCACCAGCCGGGCCAGGGTGCTGTGCCGCCCCCAGGCGTCCGGCAGTCCGGTCAGCTGGAACAGCTCCACGGCCCAGCTGAGCGCGGCGGCCACGGCGGCGGCCCGGCCGGGGCGCAGCCTCGGCGCGGCCAGCACGAGCAGGGCGTACAGGAGGACGGTGTAGAGCGCGTCCCCGGCGCACTTGGCGAAGTCCCCGCCGAACACGGCCCGCACACCCAGCCCGGCCGCCATGGTCAGCGCCGCCGCCGACGCGGCCGCCAGGCGCGTGCGCCGAAGCGCCCGGGAACCGCTCCCCCCGAGATCGTTCACCCGCCCCACGCTACCCCGCACCCGACGGGCTCCGCCCCGGCCCCGCGCCCCACGCACGCCCCGCCGCCCCCGCACCACCCCCGCGACCCACAAGCGGACCCTCCCCTCCCGGAACCACCGCGCCACCCCGTACGTCACTCCCCCCGATGAAACGTCCGCGCAGGTCGCGGGCGGGGCGAGGACCGGAAGGGACGGGCGGGGACAGTGGCGCACGTGGGTGGGGCCGAGGCGGCCGGGTCGGGGTCGGCGGCGGGGCGGGACGAGCGGACCCGGCGCGGGTTCGCGGTGGCCGGGTTCGCCCCGGCGCAGGACGGGCGGGCGCGGGAGCGCGGCAAGGAGCTGCGGACCCGGGTGCCCCGGGAGCGGCACGCGGAGTTCGCGCCCGCACCCGACCGGCCGACGGCCGTGACCGCGCTGGAGGCCTCCAACGCCGGCCGAATAGCCCGGCTGGTGCCGATCCGGGTCGGCCGGATGGCCGCCGGCCCGTTCGCGTTCCTGCGCGGCTCGGCCGGGCTGATGGCCGCCGACCTCGCGGGCACCCCGGTGACCGGGGTGGGCGCGCAGCTCTGCGGGGACGCGCACGCCGCGAACTTCGGCCTGTACGGCGACGCGCGCGGCCAGATCGTGCTGGACATCAACGACTTCGACGAGACCGTCCCCGGCCCCTGGGAGTGGGACCTCAAGCGGCTCGCCGCCAGCCTGGTGCTGGCCGCCCGGGAGGCCGGGGCGAGCGAGACCACCGCGCGCGAGGCCGCCCAGCACGTGGCGGGCTCCTACCGCCGGACGGTGCGCACGCTCGCCAAGCTGCCCGGGCTGGACGCCTGGAACGCCATCGCGGACGAGCAGCTGGTCTCCTTCGCCGAGGCGCACGACCTCGCCGAGGTGCTGCGCAAGGTCGGCGCGAAGGCGCTCGGCAACACCAGCGCCCGGTTCGCCGCCCGCAGCACCGCCCGTACCGCGGACGGCGGTTGGCGGTTCACGGCCGCTCCCCCGGTGCTCACCGAGGTGACCGACGCGACCGCCCGCGCCGTCGCGCACGCGCTCGGCCCGTACGTCGAGACGGTTCCGGCCGAGGTCCGCACCCTGCTGTCCCGCTACCGGGTGCAGGACGTGGCGTTCCGGGTGGTGGGCACCGGCAGCGTGGGCACCCGCTCGTACGTGGTGCTGCTCACCGACCACCGGGACCAGCCGCTGGTGCTGCAGGTGAAGGAGGCCCGCCCGTCCGCGCTGCTGCCGTACCTGCCGGCCGGGCCGCGGCCCGCGGCGGACGGGCACGAGGGCCGCCGGGTGGTGCTCGGCCAGAAGCACATGCAGGTGGTCAGCGACACCCTGCTGGGCTGGACCACGGTCGACGGACTCCCGTACCAGGTACGGCAGTTCCGCAACCGCAAGGGCAGTGTCGACCCGGCGGCGCTGCTGCCTGGCCAGCTGGACGACTACGCCCGGATCACCGGCGCCCTGCTGGCCCGGGCGCACTCGCACACCGCCGACCCGGACCTGCTGGCCGGGTACTGCGGCAAGAGCGAGGCGCTGGACGAGGCCGTCGCCGCCTTCGCGGTGGCCTACGCCGACCGCACCGAGGCCGACCACGCCGACCTGCTGACGGCGGTGCGCAACGGGCGGCTGCCCGTCGAGCACGGCGTCTGACCGATCCGCCGCCCGCCCCGCCCGGCGTCCGCCTCACTCGACGGCAGCGGCCCGGCGGCTCAGCGGGCCAGGAACGGCGCCACCGCGGCGACGAACCCGGCGGGCCGGGCACCGTGCACCAGGTGCCCGGCCTCGACGGTGACCAGGCGGCAGTCCGGGATCAGCCGGGCGAGTTCGGCGATCCGCTCCTGCGGGACGTGGCTGGCCGGGCCGCCGGCGACGGCCAGGGTGCGGGCGGTGATCCCGGCCAGCCCCTCCCGCCAGGCCGGGTCGGGGTCGTCGAGCTGGGCCCTGACCGCCCGGACCGCCGCCCAGTCGAAGTGCACGTCCGGGTCCGGGTCCTCGGGCGGCGCGCTCGCCGGGCGCGGGTACAGCGCGGGGATCTCCTCCAGGACCAGCCGGTCGATCCGCTCGGGCGCGGCCTGGGCGAGCAGGTAGGCGACGGCGCCGCCCATCGAGTGGCCGACCAGGTCGACGCGGGCGAGTCCGAGGGCGTCGAGGAAGGCCAGCACGTCGTCCCGCATCGCCTCCAGCGCGTAGGCGGCGGTGCGGGCGCTGTCGCCGTGGCCGCGCAGGTCGAGCGCGTACACGTGGTGGCCGGGAGCGAGCTCCGGCAGGACGGTGTCCCAGTCGGCGGCGCGCTCGCCGAGGGCGTGCAGCAGCACCAGCGGCGGGCCGCCGGGCCGTCCGCTCTCGCGGTAGGCGAGCCTCACCTCGGGCAGGTCCACGGTCCGGGTCCGTACGTCGGTCATGCCCGCCACGGTACGCGCCGACCACCGCCTAACGGACCGGTGTTCGCCCTCGGCTCACCGCGACCGGTCCGCCGTCGCGCTGCTCGCGGGCCGTGGCGCGGCCGGCGAACACCGAGGCCAGGACGGCGAGTCCGGCCACCGCGGCGCACACCACGCTCGCCGTCAGGTAGGCGGAGCGGTGCCCGCCGCCGCCGACGGTCTCCCGCAGGTAGACCCCGGACAGGGCCGAGACCGCGACGGCCGCCGCGATCCGCTGGGCCATCTGCAGGATCGCCCCGCTCACGCCGGCCGCCTCGGCGGGCGCGTGGCGCAGCACGTACGCCTGGTTGGTGGAGCCCATCAGGCCCACCGAGGCGCCGCCGAGCAGTTGCAGCAGGGCCAGCAGCCAGGGCAGCACGGCGGCGGGCGCCCAGTGCGCGAGCAGTCCGCTGAGCAGCATGGCGAGCGCGGAGCCGACCATCCCGACGGTGACGGTGCGTCGGCCGTAGCGCTGGACGACCCGCCAGGCGAGCGCGGAGGCCACGCCCATGGCCACGGCGGAGGGCAGCGCGACCAGCGCGGCGCCCATCGGGGAGAGGCCGAGGCCGTCCTGGAGGAACATGGTCAGGACCAGCGAGGCGGCGAGCGAGGAGCCGAACTGGGCCATCGCGGTGGCCGTTCCGAGCGCGTACGGCGCGGAGCGGGTGAGGGCCGGGTGGATCAGCGGGTGGCCGCCGGACCGGGCGTAGCGCCGCTGCCACCAGGCGAGCGCGCCGAGCAGCAGCAGGGCGGCGGCCGCGAAGGCGAGCCAGCCGGTCCAGCCGGGCGGCCGGACGAAGGGCAGCATCAGGGCCAGGGTGAGCGCCCCGACCAGCAGCAGGCCGAGGACGTCGAGGTCGGCGTTCCGGGCGCTGGGGCGGGGCCTCGGCAGGTGGCGGGCCGCCAGGGCGACGGTGGCCAGACCGAAGGGGACGTTGAGCAGGAAGGTCAGCCGCCAGCCGTGCTCGGGGCCGGCCAGGGCCAGCACCGCGCCGCCGATCGGCGGGCCGAGCGTGAAGGCGAGGCCGCCGGTGACGGCGTACATGCCGAGGGCGCGGGCCCGCAACTGGCCGTCGAAGACGTCCTGGAGGGTGCCGATCATCTGGGAGTTGACCAGGCCGGCGCCCACGCCCTGGAGCAGCCGGGCGGCGATCAGCACCCCGGGCTCGGTGGCGGTCGCGGAGACCAGGCTGACCAGGGTGAACAGGGCGAGGCCGGTGACGAAGAACCACTTGCGGCCCCTGACGTCGCCCAGCCGCCCGCCGGGGATCAGCGCGAGGCCGAAGGCGAGCGAGTAGCCGGCCACGATCCACTGGAGGTCGGCGGGCCCGGCGTGCAGGGTCTCGCGCAGGGCGGGGATCGAGGTGTTGAGGACGGACTGGTCGAGCAGCGTGGTGAAGCCGCCCGCGACGCAGACCAGCAGGACCCGGCGCCCGGCGGCGTCGAAGCGCTCCTTGGGGCCCCCGGGCTTCCCGGGTTCCTGGGGCGCCCCGCCGTTCCCGGGGCTCTCCTCGGGCTCCTTCGCTATCGGCCCGGTGGCGGCGCTCACGGCTCGACCACCACCAGCGCGTACCGGGCCTCGCCCGGGCCGAGGCTGCGGAAGCGGCTGGTGCTGCCGACGTAGCGCAGGCAGTCGCCGGGGCCGAGCGGCTGCGGCTCACCGTCCACGGTCAGCTCCAGGTTCCCCTCCAGCAGCCAGAGGTGGTGCTCCCGGCCGGGCGTGCAGGCGCGGTCGTAGGCGATGTCCGCGCCGGCCGGCAGCCGGCCCTCGATGATCTCCGCGCGCAGCGAGCCGTGCGGCGGCGAGACCGACCGGCGGACGAACCCGGTCGTCCCGTCCCGCCACACCTGCTGCTCCCCGGCCCGCACCAGCCGGGCCGGACCGGACTCCACCTCGGCGAGCAGCCGGGACATGGTCCGCCCGTACACGGCGCAGAGCCGCCCGAGCAGCGCGGCCGTCGGACTGACCTCCGCCCGCTCCACCCGGGACAGCGTCGACCGGCTGACGTCCGCCAGCCGTGCCAACTCCTCCAAGGTCCACCCGCGTTCCAGCCTCAGCTCGGCGAGTCGTTGTGCCAGCCGCTCGTCGGCGGCCGCGTCGATTCCCATATTCGCGATGCTATCCCGGATATGAGATCCACTCACCGGGGTCGGACCCGGGGCCCGGATCGTCGGAAGCCTTCGGGCGGCAGCCCCGCCCCGGCGCACGCGGCGCCCCGAGCCGGGGCGAGGTGCGCGCGGACACCGGGCAGGGCGAGGTGCACGCGGACACCGGGGCGGGGCGAGGTGCGCGCGGACACCGGGCAGGGCGAGGTGCACGCGGACGCCGGGCGGGGTGCGCGCCCGGCCGTCGGGCGGCGGCTTGACGGGACCTCGGCTGCCAGGAGGGGCGCTGATCATATGATGTGCGGCGAATCGTGGCCGGTCGGCGGCCCGTAAGGCGAGGGGGACCAACGTGTTCGGCATCATCAGACCGTGTAGGCATCGATTGTCCGAGCGCCTGCAGACCTCCTGGATGGCCCACCTGTGCGGGCTCTGCCTCGCGCTGCGGGACGACCACGGACAGCTCGCCCGGACGGCGACCAACTACGACGGTCTGATCATCTCCGTCCTGGTCGAGGCCCAGGCCGCCCGGGAGGACTCCTCCTGGCGCCGCACCGCCGGACCGTGCCCGCTGCGCGGCATGCGCACCGCCTCCGTCGCCAAGGGCGAGGGCGCCCGGCTCGCCGCCGCCGTCTCGCTGGCGCTCGCCTCGGTCAAGATCCGCGACCACGTCGAGGACCGCGACGGCGTCTTCGCCCGCCGCCCGGTCGCCGCCGGAGCCCGGGCCGTCACCCGGCGCTGGGACCGGCAGAGCGCGGGCAGCGCCTCGGCCGTCGGCTTCGACACCGCCGTACTGCTCGACGCCGCCTCCCGGCAGGGCGAGTTGGAGCGCTCGCTGCGCCCCGGCGGCTCCGTCCTGCTGGTCACCGAGCCCACCGAGACCGCCACCTCGGCCGCCTTCGCGCACACCGCCGTGATCGCCGGGCGCCCCGGCAACGCCGCCCCGCTCGCCGAGGCCGGGCGGCTGTTCGGCCGGCTCGCCCACCTCCTCGACGCCGCCGAGGACCAGGCCGCCGACGCGGCCTCGGGCGCCTGGAACCCGCTGACCGCCACCGGCACCGACCGCGCCGAGGCCGAACGGCTCTGCCGCGACGCCGTCCACGGCATCCGGCTCGCGCTGCGCGAGGTCGACCTGACCGACCGCACCCTCGTACACGTCCTGCTCGGACACGAGACCGACCGCGCGGTGGAGCGGGTCTTCGGGCGCGCCCGGCACACGGCGAGCTGCCGCCGCCCGGACACCGCGGGCGCCACCGCGGGCGCCACCGCGGGCACCACCACGGGCGAGCACCCGCACCAGGCGCCGCCGCAGCAGACACCGCCGGGCCAGGCGCCGATCCCGCCGTGGGTGCCGCAGGGCCCGGGCTTCACCCCGCCCGGCCAGAAGCCGCCGAACCCCCGCAACCTGCTCGCCGGGTGCGCGATGTGGGCCCTGATGGCCTGCACCTGCCAGCTGCTCTGCTGCGATCACGAGGACCCGTTCAGCCGCGAGCGCCGCGAGGGCTTCTGCCAGCGCCACGACTGCTGCGACTGCGGCGACCCCGGCTGCGGCGACTGCTGCAACTGCTGTGACGGGGACTGCTGCGACGGGTGCGACTGCTGCGACGGCTGCTGCTGCGACTGCGGCTGCAGCTGACCGGTCAGCCCGCCGGCTCCGCGCCGGCCCTCCCGTCCTGACCGGACCGGCCGGCCTGACCGTCCTGAGCGGACCGACCGGACCGACCGGCCGCCACCGGCCCGGGGTGCCCCCGCAGCACCCCGGGCCGGTCCGCGTTCCGGTCCTGCCCGGCCTCGCCCCGCCGCCAGAGCGGCAGGACCTCGACCGGCGGGACCACCGCCGGCAGCACCGCCACCGGGCCCGGCTCGGCGCACTCAGGCATCGCGCCGCGCCGTCTTCCGGTCCACCGCCAGCGAGTCCTCCAGCCGCGCCAGCAGCTGCCGGAACCGCTCGGTGTCCTGCTCCGTCATCCGCCCCTCGGGCAACGCCCCCGGCCGCTCGGCCGTTCTCTCGTCCATGCACCCGAGGCTAGGCGGTGTCGATCAATGGGCGATAAACGCGCGTTCGAGCGAAAAGCACTCGCCCGGTGCGGTTCGGCCCGGAACGCTCGCATCCGACGACACCCCACCAGCACCACCCGGTACCACCCGGTGCCACAACTCACCTGCTCCACAGCCCTGGTGACGGCCGCGGGCCGGACGGTCGGCATCCGCGCCGGGGCCGCCGGCTATCGGGCCGGTGCCGCGTCCAGCAGCAGCCGGGCGGCCTCCCTGGCGTCGGCGGCGGCCGTCGGATCCCCGTGGACGGCCGCGCTGGTGATCGCCCCCTCGGCCAGCAGGGTCAGGTGGACGGCGGTGGCGGGCGGGGCTCCGGCCGCCTCGACCAGGCCCGCGAGGTAGCCGCCGAACTCCTCCTTGTGGTGCCGGGCGGCGGCCACCACCGCGGGGCTGACGGCACCGAGTTCGCCGAGCGAGTTGACGAAGGCGCAGCCCCGGAAGCCGGGTTCGGCGAACCACCGGCCGAGCCAGTCGAAGACCGCGAGCAGCTGCTCCCTCGGGGAGCCTCCGGTGCGTGAGACGTACACGGCGAGGTTCGCCCGCCAGCGGCCGTCGCGGCGCAGCAGGTAGGCCTCGACGAGCTCGCCCTTGGACGGGAAGTGCTGGTACAGGCGGCGCATGGTCACGCCGGAGGCGGCCCGGACGGCGTCCATGCCGACCGACTGGACGCCCTGCCCGTAGAACAGCTCCTCGGCCGCGTCGAGGATCCGGGTCCGTGGGTCTTCCTGCTCCATCTGCCGTGCCCTTTGCGTGAGAACGATGGTTCTCCTACTGTAGCCACAACAGCGAGAACGATCGTTCTCATCGACGGAACGCCCATTCCGAGGAGCATCCATGCCCGAGACCGGCACCGAGCAGCGTCCGCCCCTGCCCCCGTTCACCGAGGAGACCGCCCACCGGAAGGTCCGGGCCGCCGAGGACGCCTGGAACACCCGCGACCCCCGACGGGTCGCCCTCGCCTACACGCCGGACAGCCGCTGGCGCAACCGCTCCGAGTTCCTCACCGGCCGCGACCGGATCGCCGACTTCCTCACCCGCAAGTGGCAGCGCGAGCTGGACTACCGCCTGATCAAGGAGCTCTGGGCGTACGGCGGGGACCGCATCGCGGTCCGCTTCGCCTACGAATGGCACGACGGCGACGGCCACTGGTACCGCTCCTACGGCAACGAGAACTGGGAGTTCGACCGGAACGGCCTGATGGCCGAGCGGCATGCCTCGATCAACGACCTGCCGATCACCGCTGCGGAGCGGCTGTTCCACTGGCCGCTCGGCCGCCGCCCCGACGACCACCCAGGCCTCACCGACCTCGGCCTCTGAACCGGCACCCCGCGCGGGCCACGGCGCGCGCCCGTCCTGTTCCACGGCTGTGACACGGCCCGCATCCGCTGCTGACCCCGCCCTGCGAAGCTCCTCGTCGAGGTCGAAGTCGACTTCGGCACCGTCGTCCGCGACCTGGCCTGGCTCCCCGACGGCAGGACCATCGCGGTCCGCACCCCGGACGGCATCAGCGCCCTGCCCGCCGACGGCTCGGCCGCGCCGACCCAGGTGTCCACCGTCAAGGGCCTGCCCTCCTACCGGCCCTGATGCTGGCTCAGGCCGAGCGGCGGCCACCGGTACAGGACCGGGGCGCCGTTACCGGAACCTGATCGTTTCGACGGCCGGCCGAGACCCGATCCACACGGGAGCCTGACATCCCGTGCCTACGGTGCCGTGCATGCCGAAGACACCCGGAACACCGACCACCGACCGCGCCATGCCCCGCAGGCTCGCCGCCGTGGGCGCCCTCCTGCTGAGTGCGACCACGGCGGCGGTGCTGCTGCCGAACACGGCCCTCGCCGCGGAGCGGGAGACCGTCACGACGCACGCCGGCGCCACGACCGCGCAGGAGCGCGGCCGGATCGACGCCTACTGGACTCCCGACCGGATGAAGCTGGCGGGCGCCCTGGTCCCCGAGATCACGCCCCTGCCCGAGGACGACAACACTTCGGACGACCCGCGGCCGCTGCCCGCGGACACCCCGGACCCCGGGGCCGTGTGGACCCACGGCGGAGCGGTGGACCGGAGCGTCGGCCGGCTGTTCTTCACCTTCTCCGACGGCTACGACGGCAGTTGCACCGCGACCGTCGTCGACAGCGCCAACCGCAGCACGCTGCTCACGGCGGCGCACTGCCTGCGGGGCGTCGGGGCCCCCGCGACCGCCGACACCTGGAACCACAACCTCTACTTCGTGCCCGGCTACCGCAACGGGACCAAGCCGCTCGGCGGCTTCAGCATCAGGACCATGGCCACCTCCTCCCGCTGGGACGCCGATCGTGGCGGGACGACCTCGAACGACGTCGCCGTGGCCGGCTACGACACCGGGGTCCTGGTGGCGAACCCCTCGACCGGGGGGCGGCGGATCGCCGACGTCACCGGTGCCCAGCGGATCGCCTTCACCCCGCCCGCCGAGGGCGAGTTCGTCCACACCTTCGGCTATCCCAAGGACCGGCTGAACAACCCCGCCGCCACGTACTCCGGCTCGCGCATGATCCACTGCGCCGGACCGGCCCGCCCCGGCCCCCAGGCCCCGGTCCTGTGGGGCGAGTCCTGCGACATGTCCCATGGGGCCAGCGGCGGCCCCCACTTCGCCCGGTTCGACCCGGCCACCGGGACCGGCACCCTCGTCGGCGTCACCACCACCTCCGAGGAGCTCGCGGGCGGCCCGGTCAACACGCTGTACGCCACCCGCCTCGGGGACAGCGCCCACCGGCTCTACGACTGGGCGCAGAACCGGGCGCTCTGACCCTCCGGCCCACGTCCCGGCCCGGCCGGCACCTCCCGCCGACCGGGCCACCGGGCCACGAGGGCCACGAGGGCCACGAGCGCCACGAGGGCCACGAAAGCCGGGAGGGCCACCAACGCTACGAGGGCTTCGCCAACTCGGCGCGCAGCTCGGCCAGGTGCTCGTCGGCCGACTCGTGCGGCAGGAACCCGACCACGTCGAGGAAGCGGAACAGCACCTGAGCCCCGGTGACGGCGTACTCGTAGTCGCCGAACCCGACCACCGCGCCCGTGCCGCCGCGCACCGCACCCCGGACGGCGGCCGAGGTCAGCTCGTCGGCCGGATCCCCCGAACCCGCCGTGCCCGCCGCGCCCGCCCGCCGCCGGGCGTTGGGGCGGGCCAGGTACGGGCAGACCATGGCGGCGTACAGCATGCAGGCCCGGTGGCCGGGGCCCTCAATGGTGGGCGCGAGGTTGCGGTACGGCTGCCCGGCCGCGAGCGCCCCGGCGATCGCCGTGCTCTCGGCGGCGCCGACCACCCGCCAGACCGGTCCGCGCTCCATGAACCGCCCGCACACCGAGCACGTGCGCTCCAGCGCGCACTCGGCGCTGCGCCCGTAGTCGGTCAGCGCGAACTGCGGCAGGCCGTCCTGCCAGGGCGTGATCGCCGGTACGGGGTAGCCCCGCCCGTCCCGGGGCCGCGCCCCCACACCGTCCGGCACCGGCACTCGTTCGAATCGCCCGCCCCTGTCGATACCAGGGGCGGGCGCCACGGGTCGACCCCGGCGTGGGAACAGCGGCGGCAGCCTAGCCTTCCGGCGTCGTCTCCTGAGCGAGCATCACCTTCCGCAGCAGGTCCGCCAGTGTGCGCCGCTCCTCCTCGGACAGCACCCCCAGCAGCCGCTGCTCCTCCCGGCCCACCACGTCCAGGGCCTTGCGCCAGGCGGCGCGCCCGGCCTCGGTCAGGACGATGTCGACCTTCCGGCGGTCCTCCGTGGACGGCGTGCGCAGGACGAAGCCGCGCCGCTCCAGGGTCTCCAGCCGGCCGGTGACCGAGGCCGGGGCGAGGTTGAGGTCGGCCCGCAGGTCGGAGGGGGCGGCGTGGCCGCCGCGGCCGGCGAGCACGTGCAGGGTGTCGAACTCGTGCTTGTGCAGGCCGTAGTCGGCGACGCCCTGTTCGCGGACCCGGCCGAGGTGGCGGGTGAGCCGCCACATCCGGGTGACGGAGGCCTCGATGACCGGGTCGAGGTCGGGCAGCACCGGTTGCCAGCGGTCGACGTGACCGTCCGTCCAGTCGCGGGGCTCCGTCCGGTCGTGGGGCCCCGTCCGGCCGCGGGGCGGAGTGTGCTGTTCGGAAGGGTGCTCGGCCATGGGAAGGAGTCTACAAACCGCCACAGAAACGACGGCGTCAAAATATTCGTTGCCGAAATTTTGGTGCCGAAATACAGTGCGGCGCGTGACAGCACACCCCTTGAGCCTGAGCGGCTTCCGCCTGCTCTTCATCGGCCGGACGGTCTCCACGCTCGGCGACGCCGTCGTCCCGGCCGCGCTCGCCATCGCCATCACCCGCGCCACCGGCTCGGCCGCCGCGCTCGCCCTGGTCCTGGGCTGCGCGATGGTGCCGAAGCTGCTCCTCCTGCCGGTCGGCGGAGTGGTCGGGGACCGCTTCGATCCCCGCCTGGTCGCCCTCGGCACCGACCTCGTCCGGGCCCTCGCCCAGCTGCTCGTCGGCCTGGAACTGCTCGACGGACACCCCCGGCTGTCGCACGTCGCGGCCGCCTCGGCCGTCGGCGGCATCGCCTCCGCCTTCGCCATGCCCACCGCCTCGCCGCTGGTCGCGGCCACCGTCCGGGGCGAGCTGCGGCTGCGGGCCAACGCCCTGCTCGGCACCGCGACCGGCGCCGCCCGGCTCGGCGGCCCGGCGCTCGCCGGACTGCTGGTGTACACCGCCGGACCGGGCTGGGCGTTCGTCCTGGACGGCGCCTCCTTCGTCCTGAGCGCCGCCCTGCTCGCCCGGCTCCGCGTCGACCGCGCGACCGGCGACCCCGCACCCGACGACACCGCACCCGACAACACCGTGCCCGACGCCCCGCGCTCGCTGCGCCGGGACCTCGCCGAGGGCTGGAGCGAGGTGCGCTCCCGGGACTGGTACTGGACCAGCCTGATCGCCCACGGGGTGTGGAACGGCGCGAGCGCCGTGCTGCTCACCCTTGGCCCGCTGATCGCCGCCACCCGGCTCGGCGGGGACGGCGCCTGGGTGGCGCTGACCCAGGCGGGCGCCGTGGGCCTGCTGGTCGGCTCGCTGGTCGCCGCCCGGCTGCGGCCCCGCCGCCCGGTGCTGGCCGGCAACCTCGCCCTCGCGCTGTACGGGCTGCCGCTGCTCGCGCTCGCCCTCCCCGCCCCGGCGCCGGTCGCGGTGGCCGCGCAGGCGGTGGCGATGGCCGGGCTGGGCTTCCTCAACCCGCTCTGGGAGACGGTGGTCCAGCAGGACTTCCCGCCGGGGACGCTGGCCCGGGTCACCTCGTACGACTGGCTGCTCTCGCTGGCCGCCGCCCCGCTCGGCTACGTCCTGGCCCCGCTGGCCGCCGGGGCCTGGGGCGACCGGGTGCCGCTGCTGGCGGCGGCGGGGCTGGTGACGGCGGTCTGCGCGGGCACGGCGGCGGTGCCCGGCGTCCGGCGGTACGGCGCCCGGCGGACGACCGCGCCCGAGCCCGGGCCGCCGACCGAACGGCCACCGGCCCGGGCTCGGGATCAGGCGCGGGCGCGAACCCGAACCGGGGTCAAGGGCTGATCGCCGCCGGTCAGTTCCAGATGCCGGTGATGTCGGCGGCGGAGGCCGCGTTGCCCGCGTGGCCGGTGGTGCCGGCCAGGTCCTCCAGGGTGCGCAGCACGTTGTAGTGGTTGTAGGTGGTGGCGCTGCTGCTGCCGGGCGTCACGTGGGCGCCGTAGACCAGGGTCGGGATGCGGTTGCCGGACAGCTTGTTGTCCTCGTCGAAGGTGACGACCAGCAGGCTGTTGTGGGTCTGCGCCCAGGTGGCGTAGGCGCCCAGGTTGTTCTTGATCCAGGTGTCGCCGGTGCCGACCGAGCAGTCGTGCATGTCGCTGCAGAGGTTCGGCACCACGAAGGAGACGTTCGGCAGGGTGCTGTAGTCGGTCGGGAACTGGGCGAAGGTCTTCGCCGAGCTGACCGGGACGTTGCCGAAGCCGAACCACGGGTTGTGCTTCTGGGCGTAGCTGCCGCTGCTGCAGACGGTGCTGCCCTGGCTCGGCAGGGACTCGTTGTAGCTGCCCCAGGTCTTGCCGGCGGCGATGACCTCGGAGGCCAGGTTGGCCGCCTGGAAGCCGCCGACCGTCACACAGCTGTCGTCGACGGTGCCCTGGGTGGAGCCGGAGAACAGCGCGTAGTAGTTCGGCTCGCTCGGGTGGGTGATGCCGAAGGACTGGGTGAGGTTGGCGCCGCCCGCCTTCAGGGTGTTGTTGAGGTACGGGGCGCTGCTGCTGCCGATGACCTGGGTGTAGGCGTGGTTCTCCATCACCACGACGACGATGTGGTCGGGCGTGGGCAGCGCGGCCGCCTGGGCGGTGGGGGCGGTGGCCGCCCAGAGGCCGGCGGAGGCGGCGAGCAGGGCGACGGCGGAGCCGATCGCGGTCGCGGTGCGGCGGGAGCGGGGGTTCAGGGGCTTTGTGGACGAAGTCATGACAATTCCTCGGCTAGGAGACGGCCCGGCGGGCAGCAGGACGCCGCCCCGGCCCCGCCGGCCCGGCCGGGGCGTGGGGAAGCTCCGTGGTCGGTGAGGGGAGGGCCGGCGCGGCGGGCGCACCGGAGTGCGCGGAAGCGCCCGAACAGCATGGGGCCCCCGGGGTGACGCGGGCAGACGACGGCAGGTGAAACCTTGGCCCCGGAGCGGGAAACGAACGGTGCCACCGCCCCGACGCGCCGAAACCGCCACTGACAACGCGAAATGCGGGCGAACCGGTTCACATTGCCAGCAACCGCCCGGTCCGGTGATAGTGATCTTCGAACGGCGCGGTCCGACGCCGCGTCAGCTCACGAGAGAACCGAGGAACATGGCGAAGACCAGCCTTCTGCGTCCGCTCGCGGTGGCCGCCGCCGGCGCCGTCCTGGTGGCGACCGGTGCCCTGCCCGCCGCGGCAGCCGGCCAGGACACCACCGACCCGACCGCCCCCGACCTCACCGGTGTGCGCACCGCCCTCCAGGCCACCACCGCGGCCGGCGCCCCGGGCGCCTTCGCCGTGATCAGCGACCACGGCGCCGTCGACCGGACCCGCTCGGTGAACGTCGGCCTGGCCGACCTGGACGGGACCCCGATGAACTCCTCGTGGAGGTTCCGGGTCGGCAGCAACAGCAAGATGTTCGCCGCCGTTCTCGTGATGCAGCTGGCGCAGGAGGGCCGGATCGACCTCGACCGGCCACTGCGCGAGTACCTGCCCGCGGACACCCTGCCGGAGAGCTGGACCATGACGGGCCGCCAGGTGATGGAGCACCGGGCCGGCGTCTACGACCACACCAACGACCTGCTGGAGCAGGCCGGCGAGGAGACCACCAGCGCGTTCGAGGCGCGCATCCGCAGCACCGTGTACGACCCGCGCGCGCTGGTCGCGATGTCGGTCAGGCACGGCCTGCAGTCGACCCCCGGCAGCCGCTACTCCTACTCCAACACCGACTACGTGCTGATGGGCCTGGCCGTCGAGCACCTCACCGGCCAGACCTTCCCGGAGGTGCTGAACGAGCGGATCATCCAGCCGCTCGGCCTGCACAAGACCTCCTTCGTGGTGCCCGACCAGAGCATCACCGGCACCCACGTCACCGGCTACCTCACCAACGACGACCGCACCAAGCCGCTGCTGGACTCCACCGCGCAGACCGGCTCCTGGGTGTGGGCCGCCGGGGCCGTCATCTCCGACGCCGGGGACCTCGACCGCTTCCTCACCGCGCTGATGGCCGGCGGCAAGGGCGGGCTCGTCTCGGACGCCTCGCTCCAGCAGATGACCGCCGCCCTGCCCACGCCCACCGCGAAGATCGCCTACGGTCTGGGCCTGCGCCGCATCTCGCTCTCCTGCGGGGACGTGTACGGCCACGGCGGCATCGTGCAGGGCTTCAACACCCAGTCCTTCACGACCCCGGACGGGCGGCGCAGCGTGGTGGTCTTCGCCAACGCCTCCAACAACGGCGCGGTGACGCAGGGCCTGATGAACACCCTGGAGCCGGCCTTCTGCGGCAAGCAGCCCACCGTCGCCCCGCGGACGGCCTTCGCGCCGGCCTCGGCCCCGGTCGGCTCGGCCCCGGTCGACACGCTGCCGGTGGTGGAGGACACCCGGATCTGACACCGGCCGTACGGCCCGCGCCCGCTCCCGCCTCCGGCCCGCTCCGGTCCGGCCGGGGGCGGGCGCTCGGCGTGACCGGACAGGGCCCCGGAGGGAACGGTCAGTGCCGGGCGCCCGCCGCCCGGGGGCCCTCCGCGCTCAGGTCGGTGAGCGCCTCGGTGAGCAGTTCGCGGGCCTCCTCCGCGCGGCCCTGCTCGATCAGCGCGGTGCCCAGCTCGGTCAGCGTCTTGGTCATGCTGTCCGGGCGGCCCACCGCCTCGAAGTGCACCAGGGCCTGCCGGTAGGCCTTCTCGGCGGCCGGCCAGCGCTTCAGCGCCGCGCGGTCCAGGCCCAGTTCGTGCGCGGTCATGGCCGCCAGCAGGTGGATCAGCGGCGAGGACCAGCGCTCCACCAGCTCCAGCGCCCCGGCCAGGGCCCGCCGGCGCGACTCCACCGCCTCCTCCGCCCGGCCGGACTCCCGCAGGCAGTTGGCGGCGCCCCGCAGGGTGACCAGCCGGCCGATCATCGCGGAGCGGTTGGCCACCTCGGCGAAGGCGTCGGCCGCCCGGTGGAAGGCGTCGGTCGCCTCGCGGTGCCGCTGGAGGTAGCGCAGTCCCGAGGCCAGGTAGGTCAGCGCCCAGCCCTGCTGCTCCCGGTCGCCCACCGCGCGGGCCAGCTCCAGCCCCTCGGTGGCCAGTTCGATGCCGCGCTGGTAGCGGTGCAGGCAGGTGACGTACGTCCAGGCCAGGTAGTTGACGTGCACCGCCTCGACCCGCTCGTCCCCGATCGCGCGGGCGGCGTCCGCCGAGAGCTGGAACACCTCGGCCCAGATGCCCCAGCTCAGCAGCCGGTCGGAGAACCAGTGCATCGCCTCGGCGGTGTCCACCACCTCCCGGTGGCGGCCGGCCCGCTGGGCCTGCTGCAGGGCGGCCAGCCACTCCGGGTGCTCGTACTCCAACCAGGCGGCCGCCTCGGTGAGGTGCGCGGGGGCGGTGCCGCCAGTGCCGGTCGCGTCCGTGGCGTGGTCGGGGTCGAACCGCAGGCCGTACTCGGCCGCCCGGCCGAGGATCCAGCGGCCGGCCCGGGTGCGGGCCTCGGCCAGCTCCTGGCCCGTCTCGTCGGCGGCCAGCCGCTCGCCGGCGTAGAGCCGCACCAGGTCGTGCAGGCGGTAGCGGTCCGGGGTGGCGGCCTGCATCAGTCCGGCGTCGACGAGCTGTTCCAGCACCAGTTCGGTGCGGGCCGCCGACCGGCCCGCGTAGGCCGCGGCGATCTCCGCGGTGAAGTCCTGGCCGGCGGTCAACGCGCAGCGGCGGAGGACGAGTTGGGACTCGGCGGGCAGCCGCCGGTAGGACAGCTCGAAGGCCGGGCGGACGGCCAGGTCGCCGGTCTCCAGCAGGTCCAGCCGGTTCTCCTCGGCGGCGAGCTGGCGCACCAGGTGGGCGACCGGCTGCTGCGGGCGGGCGACCAGGCGCTGCCCGGCGATCCGCAGCGCGAGCGGCAGGTAGCCGCAGAGCCTGGCCAGCTCGGCGGTGGCGTCGGGCGCGGCCTCGATCCGCTCGCGGCCGGCGATCCGGGCCAGCAGCCCGGCCGCCTCGGCCGGGGCCAGCACGTCCAGGCTCAGCCGGTGCACCGACTCCAGTCCGGGCAGCACGTTGCGGCTGGTCACGATGGTCACGGCCGGGCCGGAGCCGGGCAGCAGCGGGCGCACCTGGCTCTCGTCGGCGGCGTTGTCCAGCACCAGCACGAGCCGCCGCTCGCGGACCAGCGCCCGGTAGAGGCCGGCCCGCTCCTCCGTCCCGGCGGGCACCGCGGCGTCGGCGACGCCCAGGGCGCGCAGCACCTGCCCGAGCGCGTCCCGGGCGGGCAGCGGCTGCGGGGACATGCCGCCGAGGTCGAGGGAGAGCTGGCCGTCCGGGAAGCGCCCGGCCAGGGCGTGGGCGGCGTGCAGCGCGAAGGAGGTCTTGCCGAGGCCGGGCTGACCGCTGACCAGCACCACGCGCGGGTGGGCCGGGCGCTCGTCCTCGGCCAGGCGGGCGAGCAGGGCGAGGGCGTCCTCGCGGGCGGTGAAGTCGGCGATGTCGCGGGGCAGCGCGAGGGCGCTCTGGCCCAGCTCGGCGGGGATCGCGGGCGGGGCGTCGTCGCGGGCGCCGGCTGCGCGGGCGGTGGAGTCGGCGGAGGCTTCGCGCGGGGCCGGCCGGCCGGGCCGGGCCCGGCCTCCGGCGGGCGTCGGGGCCGGCCGCGCCCCGCGCGGGCGTCCGGACTGCGCGGCCCGGTCCAGCAGGTCCGCCTGCGCGCCGTCCAGCCCGAGCGCCTCGGCCAGGGCCCGTACGGTGCGCCGCTGCGGTCCGCGGGTGCGGCCGCGTTCCATGTCCCCCAGGGCGCGCAGGCTGACCCCGGCCGCCGCGGCGAGCTCCTCCTGGGTCAGGCCCGCCGCCACCCGGTGCCCGGCCAGCAGGCGGCTGAACTCGTTCGCGTCCGTGTCCGTGCCGCCCCCGGCCGCCATGCCCCGCCCCCACTCGCTCGGTCCTGCGCAGTTCCGCACTTCTGCCTGGAGTCGCCTCCGGCGGTTCGCCGCGGTGCGCTCCAGGCAGAAGTATGCCCCGGCGGAGAGGTTCCACCTATTCCGCCCTCTCCCGGGGCATCCGCCCAGGTCAGGAGGGACGGGTACGGGCGGGGCGACGGGGCGGGGGCGGTTCCGCGAGCGGCGGGACGCCGGTAGTTCCGCCTGTGGTTCCGCTGGTCGAACAGCGGATTCCCGCCACCGGCGGCCGGCCCCGGTCCATGCCGGACCCCTGCGCCGGACCTCCACCCCGGCCTCCTGCGCCGGGCCGCTACGCCGGCCGTCTCGCCTCCGCGCCCTCGACCGTGCGCCCGAGGGCGTCCAGCAGGTCGGCGAGCAGGTTGTGGGAGCGGGCTTCGAGGGCCGGGTCGCCGACGGTGCGGCCTAGGGCGACGGCGAGCCGGGCCGAGGAGAGCGCGGCGTCCCGGCGGCCGAGCGCGTGCAGGGCACGGGCCCGGCTGTGGGTGGCGAGGACGGCCTCGGCGCCGCCGGAGCGGGCGGTGGCGGCGCGCACCGCCTCGTCGGCGTGGCGCAGGGCGGGCCCGGGGTCGTCGGCCAGGACCAGCGCGTCGGCGAGGTCGGTGAGCGCGCGGACCAGCAGGTGGTCGGTGGCGGGGGTGCGGGCGGCGGCGACCAGGTCGCCGAGCATGGGCACCGCCCGCTCGTACCGGCCGGCCCGCAGCAGCGCGGCGGCCACCCGGCTGCGGCAGTGGTGGCGCAGCGCCGCGTCGCCGGACCGGTCGGCGGCCGCGACGGCCCGCTCCAGGGTGTCGGCGGCGGTGCGGTGGGCCGCGCGGTCGACGTGCAGGACGGCGAGGTCGGTGGCGAGCCGGGCCACCGCCGCCTCGTCCCGGTCGGTGTGGGCGGCGCGCAGCCCGGCCTCGACCACGGCCCGCCAGTGCGTCCGGTCGTGGCCGGTGGTCTCGTACAACCGGCAGGCCCGGTGGGCGAGTTGCCAGGCCGCGGCGGGCCGTCCCTGCTGCTCGGCGCAGACCACCACCGCGCGCAGGGCGCTCTCCTCGCGGCGGAACCAGGCCCCCGCGCCCACGGTCGCCGCGCCCCCGGCCGTCCAGCCGGCGGTGACGTCGAGGTAGTGGGCGATCAGCCGGTCGAGGGCGAGGAACCGTTCGTCGCAGGTGAGTTCGGCGGCCTGCGCGGCGGCGTGGCGGCGGACCAGCTCGCGCCGGGCGTACCGGCCGGGGCCGCTCTCCTCCAGCAGGTGGACGGCGTCCAGCCGGGTCAGCAGGGTGCGGGTGGCGGCGGGCGGGAGGTCGGCGAGGGCGGCGGCGGTGTCGGTGTCGAGCTCCGCGCCGGGGTGCAGGCCGAGCAGGGTGAACAGCCGGGCGGCGTCGGGCGCCAGTGTGCGGTACGTCCGGTCCAGCGCGGCGGTGAGGCCGAGCGGGCCGCCGGCGGTGCCGGTGCCGGAGAGGGCGGCCGGACCGGTCTGCTCGTCGGCGAGTTCGGCGGCGAGGTCGGCCACGGACCAGTCGGGCCGGGCGGCCAGCCGGGCGGCGGCCAGGCGCAGCGCGAGCGGCAGGCGGTCGCAGCGCTCGGCGAGTTCCGCGACCGCCTCCGGCTCACCGGCCGTACGGTCCTCGCCGAGGACGCGGGCGAGCAGGGCGGCGGCCTCCTCGGGGCCGAGCACCCCCAGCGGCAGCGGGATGCCGCCGGTGCGGACCACCAGGTGGCGCAGCCGGCTGCGGCTGGTGACGATCGCGACCGGGGCGGGCTCGCTGTCGGTGGCCGGCGGGTCGGGCAGCAGCGGGGCGAGCTGCTCGTAGGAGGCGGCGTCGTCCAGCACGACCAGCATCCGCCGGCCGCCGACCAGTTCGCGGTAGCGGCGGGCGCGGTCCTCGGGGTCGCGGGGCAGGGCGTCCGGGGCCGTACCGAGCGCGGTGAGGAACTCGCCGAGCACCTCGGCGGGTTCGCGCGGCCCGTCCGGGTCGAAGCCGCGCAGCTCGGCGTGGAGGACGCCGTCCGGGAAGTAGGCGTCGCCGCGCCGGGCCGTCCACTGCCGGACCAGGCTGGTCTTGCCGACCCCGGCGGGGCCGGTGACCAGGATCGGGCGGCCGTCCCGGGCGGCGGGCACCACCTGGTCCAGCCGGGCGAGTTCGTCCGTCCGGCCGACGAACCGGCGGTCGGCGGCGGGTCGGACGCCGGACTGCTCGCCGGCCAGGCGCAGCTCCGGGCCGGGCGGCCGGGAGAGCCGGGCCACCGCGCGCTCGTAGCGCTCCCGCGCCTCGGCGCTCCGCCCGTCCTGCTCCAGGCAGCGCACCAGCCGGGCGGCCAGCGTCTGCCGGGCGGGGTGGCCGTCGGCGGCCTCGGCGAGTTCGGCGGCCAGTTCGCCGCCCCGGCCGTCCCGGAGCAGGCCGTCGGCCAGCCGTTCCAGGGCGCGCAGCCGCAGGTCGGTCAGGTACGGGAGGGTCCGCTCGCGCAGCAGGGCGGAGCCGCAGTCGGCGAGCGCCGGGCCGCGCCACAGGTCCAGCGCGGCGCGCAGCAGGGGCGGGGCGCCGTCCGCCGGCGCGGCCTCCACCGGCGTGGCCTCCATCGGGGCGGGCTCCGGCGGGGCGGTCCCCGGCGGGGCACCGTCCAGCGGGGCGGCGGGCTCGGGGAGCAGCACGCCGGCCTGTTCGCAGAGCCGGCCGAAGCGCAGCACGTCGACCCGGTCGGGCTCACCGGCCAGCAGGTAGCCGGCCCCCCGGGTGCCCAGCTCCAGCCCGGAGCCGTCCAGCAGTTGGCGCACCGCCGCGACGTGGCCCTGCAGGGCGGCCCGCGCGGTGGGCGGCGCGCAGCCCTCCCAGACCAGCTCGATCAGCTCCTCGGTGGCCACCGTCCGGTTCAGCCGTACGGCGAGCGCGCTCAGCAGCGCCCGGCGCTTGGGGGCCGAGGGCGTCACCGCCGTCCCGTCCTCCCGCCGCACCACCACCGGCCCGAGCAGATCGATGTGCACGCGCCCGTTCCCCTCCCCCACCATCCGTCGACTCCCCGGCTGGTTCGAGGATAGGGCCGACCGGGCCCTTGACGTCGGCCGTACGGTACCGGGCCGGTACGACACCGGCGCCGCGTCCGCGACTCCTGGCCGGGCGGCCACCGCGGCACGGCCCCGCGTCCGCCGCTCCGGACGGGCCGGGCACGGCGGCACGGCCCCGCGTCGGCCGTCCGGTGCAACCGTCACCGGCCCCATCGGCATCCCTCTCAGGGGTGCCCCGTGGAGCCCGGTCGGACCGGGGGTGGGCGCCCCGCGCGGGCGGGCGTCCGAGGGCGGGAGCAGCCGTCCGGCGTGGACCGGACAGGTTCTCGCACTACACTGCTCCACCCCGAGGGCCGATGGCCGCTTCGGGTGTGATGTGCGGTTTTGGGGCGAGGTGGGGGGTACCGGTGCGGATTCGGCTGCTCGGGCCGGTGGAGCTGCGGGTCGGGGCGGACGGCTTCGCGAGCGTGGCGGGTGCCCAGCGGCGGGCCGTCCTGGCGATGCTGGCGCTGCGGTTGGGGCTCGTGGTCACCATGGACCAGCTGTGCGAGCTGCTCTGGGACGAGCAGCCGCCGCCCACCGCCCGGGCAGCCGTGCAGGGGCACGTCGCCGCGCTGCGGAAGGTGCTCGCCGACACCCCGTTCGAGCTGCACACCCGGGACTCCGGCTACCTGCTGACCGGGCCGGCCGACGCCGTGGACGCGCTGCGCTTCGAGGAGCTCGCCGGCGAGGCCGAGGGGCAGGCCGGCCTCGGCGACTGCGCCACGGCGGTCGCGCTGCTGGAGGAGGCGCTGCGGCTGTGGCGCGGCGAGGCGCTGGCCGACCTGCCCGAAACCCCCCTGCGGGACGCCGCGGTGGACCGGCTGAGGCAGTCCCGCACCGCCGCCCTGCTCTGCTGGGCCGGGCTGCGGCTGGGCCAGGGCGCCGGGGCCTCGGCCGTGCCGCTGCTGAAGCACGGGGTGCGGCTGGACGGGCTGCGCGAGGAGCTGGTGGCCATGCTGATGCGCTGCCTGCACCAGGCGGGCCGGTCCGCGGAGGCGCTGACCGCCTACCACCAGGCCCGGATCCGGCTGGACGACGAACTGGGCATCAACCCCGGCCCGGCGCTGCGCGCGGCGCTCGCCGAGGTGCTGGCCGACGACCGTACGGCGGAGCCGCCGCCCGCCGCTGCGCCGGCCCCCGGAGCGGCCCCGCAGCCCGCGCCGGTGCCGCGCCGACTCCCCCGCCGCCACCCGGACTTCGTCGGCCGCACCACCGACCTGGCCCGCCTCGACCTGGCCTGCGGGACCGGCCGCGCCGGGGACGGCCCGGTGCTGGTGGTCGGCCCGGCCGGGGTCGGCAAGAGCGCGCTGGTCACCACCTGGGCGCACCGGGCCGCCGACCGCTTCCCGGACGGACTGCTCCACGCCGAACTGCACGGCCTCGCCCCGGACGGCCCCGCCCGGCCCGAGGCCGTCCTGGCCGGCTTCCTGCGCGCGCTCGGCGTACCGGAGGACGGCATCCCCGAGGGGCGCGCCGCCCGGGCCGCGCTCTACCGCGAGCGCACCCGGGGCCGGCGGCTGCTGGTGCTGCTGGACGACGCCGCCGACGCGGACCAGGTCGCCGACCTGCTGCCCGCCGGCCCGGCCGGCACCGCCGTGGTCACCGGCCGGGGCTCGCTGGAGGGCCTGGTCGCCGTCGAGGGGGCCACCCTGCTGCGCCTGGCCGCGCTGCCCGAGGACGACGCCCTGCACCTGCTGGAGCGCGCCCTGACGCCCGAGCGGCTGCGCGCCGAGCCGGAGGCCGCCGCCCGCCTCGCCGGGCTCTGCGACCACCTGCCGCTCGCCCTGCGGATCGCCGCCGCCCGCCTGGCCGACCGGCCGGACCGGACGATCGCCGGGCTGGTCGCCGAACTCGCCGACGAACGGACCAGGCTGGCCGTCCTGGACGCGGACGGCACGCTCTCCGTCGCGGGCCGGCTCGGGCTGACCCACCGCCGGCTCTCCGGACCCGCGGCCGAACTGCTCACCGCCCTGGCCGCCCACCCCGGCCGCGAGGTGGACACCCCGGCGGGCGCCGCCCTGCTCGGCAGCGACACCGCGACCGCCCACCGGGTGCTCGGCGAGCTGGCCTCCCACCACCTGCTCACCGGCACCGCCCCCGGCCGCCACGCCCGTACCGACCTGGTCCGGCTGTACGGCGCCGGGCTGCTCGCCGAACGGCCCGAACAGCACCGGCGGCTGCTGCGCGACCGCCTGGCCGACCACTACCTCACGGCCCTCGGGCACTGCGGGTCCTTCCTCGACCCCGGCCAGGAGGACACCGCCCCGCCCGCCGGTCCGGCGCAGGCCCTCCCGGCCGTCGGCGACATCCGCACCGCGCTCGACTGGTTCGACGCCGAGGAGCCGGCGGTCTCCGCGCTGGTCGCGTCCCCCGACACCGACCCGGCCCGGGCCTGGCGGCTCGCGCTGACCTGCGGCTCGCTCTACTACGGCGCCAGCCGCTTCACCGACTGGCTCGCCAGCGCCCGGCTGGGGCAGGCCGCGGCCGAACGGTGCGGCGACCCCGTCGCGGTCGCGCTGCTGCTCAACTGCCGGGCGCAGGCCCTGGTCGCGCTGGAACGCCGGCAGGAGTCCGCGGAGGCGGCCCGGAAGGCGGTCGCCGCGGCCGAGTCCGCCACCGGGCCCGCCGCCGCGTCCGCGCACGTCCGGGCGCTCGCCACGCTGGCGCTGGTCACCGCGATGCTCGGCCACGCCGCCGAGGCCGAGCGGCTGGCCGCCGCCGCCACGGCGCTCGCCCTGGAGTCCGGCGACCGCCGCCGGCTGGTCGACGCCAAGGTGCACCAGGGCTGGGTGAGCCTGGCCGCCGGGGACCGGGAGGGCGCCCAGCGCCGGTCCCGGGAGGCCCGCGAGCTGCTGCCGGCCACGCCCGTCACCCAGGTCCACCTCTGGTCACTGCTGACCGAGGCGCAGGCCCTCGCGCCGACCGTCCGCGACGACGCCGCCGACCTCGCCTGGCACCGGCTGCTCGCCGCCTGCGAGGAGGCCGGCCTGCTGTACCTGCACGCGGTGGCCGAACAGTCCTACGCCGCCTACCTGTTGGCCCGGGGACGGGAGCCGGAGGTGCGCGGCCGGCTGCGTACGGCGCTGGACCGCTTCCGCTCGCACGACCGGCAGGCGGGCCACTGCAGCGAGTTCACCACCAGCCTGGAGGAGTCGCTCAACCTCCGCACCGGCCGGCGGGCGACGGACGACTGAACCGGGCGGTCGGCGCGAGGGGCCGTGCCCCGGTCGGCCGGTGCTCCTGTCCATCCGGAGCCGGACGGCCCCGTCAGCCGGCCGCCGAGGCCGCCCCGCGCACCGTCGGGGCGTACCCGTGCTCCGTCGCCAGCACCGGGCGCAGCGCCCGGATCGCGTAGAAGTTGCGGGACTTGACCGTCCCCGGCGGCACCCCCAGCCGGGCCGAGGCCTCCAGCACCGAGCGGTCCTTGAGGTGGAGTTCGACCAGCACCTCGCGGTGGTGCTTCTGCACCCGGCGCAGCGCCAGCGCGAGGTCCCGGGCCACCACCACCTGCTCGTACGGGTCGTCGGCGACCGGCCGGTCCTCGACCGTCTCGCCGATCACCTCCTTGGCGCGGGCGGCGGCCATCCGGTAGTGGTCGATCGCGATCCGCCGGGCGACCGTGAACAGCCAGGGCCGGGCCGCCTCCGCGCCGGCGGCCAGCGCCTCCGGGTGCTGCCAGGCGCGCAGCAGGGTCTCCTGGAGGATGTCCTCGGCCTTGCCGCGGTCCCCGCCGGTGGCCCGCAGCAGCGCGCGCAGCAGGTAGCCGCCGTGCAGCCGGTGGATCTCGGCGAGCACGTCGGGGTCGAGGGTCGGGCGGGCCGGGGCGGTGGCGCCCTCCGGCGCGGCGGCCGGACCCTCGGACGGCGGGGTGACGGACGTGGGCTGGGCGACGGACGGCTTCGACACGCGCTACCTCTCAGGTCGGGCAGGGGGCGCAGCACGGGCAGGGGACGCAGCACGGGCAGGGCGTGCTGGGCACCGCCGGAGATCCCCGGCGGTGGCTGCACCAGCACACTGCCGGAGCCCGCCAAGTCCGCACCAAGGATCCGCCAACGCCCCCGTCCGGGGCACTCGGGCCGCCCCCGAGTGCCACCGTTGGCGGGCGCCGACGACTGTTGGCCGGTCGTTAGCGGCCGTGAGCTGCGGCTTCTTCCCTACCGCCCGGTTCGGCGCCCGGCCCCCCGCCGAGCGCCGTACCGGGCCGCGGTGTCAGCCCTCGGCGAGCGCCCCGAGCAGCTCCCGCACCCCGCCCTCGCCCCGGTGCTCGATCAGCACCGCGACCCAGCCCGCCAACAACTGCCGCTCCGCCGCCGACCAGCACGGTGCCGACGGGTGCTCGTCCACCACCAGCGCCGTCGCCACGCCCAGCAGCCCCGACTCCGGCCGCGGCCGCTCCTCCGGCGCCGCACGCAGCGCCAGCCGCCGGGCGACCGCGATCACCCGCTCCGCCGCCGCCTCGGGCACCGCCAGCCCGGCCGGCCCGGCCGCGCTCGGCGCCCCGGCCCGCACCAGGGCCGCGACGAACTCCCGCGCCTCCGGCCCGTCCGCGGCCATGCCGCGGCCCTCCCCCGTCCCGTTCACGGGACTCACGCTCCTTCCGACTCGGTGACACTCGGCGGACGCCGGGTGCCACCCGATGACGGTACCGATCGGTAGCCGGTCGGGCGGAGGGTTTTCTCGTTACGGGCCTCCCGAAGCGACAGGGGGCGCGCCGTGCGCCCTGTTCCGCTCAACGGGCCCTCCACCACCAGCGGTTCAGCTGAACCGGAGGGTAGCCTTCAGCCGTACTCCCGGCTGTACGGGTAGACCGTACGGTCGGCCGGACCGGAGGCACCCGTCCGGCGCACCAGGGACCGGGAGGTCGTCCGATGGCTTACTCCGACGGCACCGCGGGCGCGGGCGGCACCGCCCAGGCCGCACCCGACTACTCGCCGGCCGTCTGGCCCGAGCCCGTCGCCCTGCTGCCCCCACTGCCCCGGCTGCCCCCGCGCCCGCTGGACCCGCTCGGCACCGTCCTGATCCCGCCCGCCGAACGGCGGCCGTCCACCCGGGAGCCGGCCGTCGGACCGTCCTCGGCGGCGCCGCTCCCGTTCCGGCCGCCGAGCCCGCCTGCCCCCGCACCGCTACCCGCACCGCCCGTACCGCGCCTCGACACCGACCGCCCGCGCACCCTGCGGCTCGCCCTCCCCGGCGGCGGCGAGGCACGGCGGCGGCGCCTGCTCGACCGCGTCCGGGCGCCGCTGCGGACCCGCCACCGGATCGCCGTCCTGGGCGGCCCCGCCGAGGGGGCCACCGCCCTCCTCGGCGCCCTGCTCGCGGAACACCGGGCCCACCCGGTGCTCGTCCTCACCACCGCCGGGCCCGCCGGGAGCGAATGCCGCACGGGCGGCCGGGTGCTGCGGTCCGTACGGCCGGACCCGGCCGCCCTGCGGGAGGCCCTCGGCGAGGCCGACGGCCACTACCCGGTGATCCTCGCGGACACCACCGGCGCCCCGGCCGAGGTCCGGCTCGCCGCCGTCGAACACGCCGACCGGCTGCTCCTCTGCGCCCCGGCCTCCGCCACCGGAGCCCGCACCGCCGACGCCCTCCTCGACCACCTCGCCGCCCTCGGCCACCACGGCCTGGCCCGCGGGGCGGTCGCCGCCTTCACTCCCGCCCCACCCACCGACCGCCCGGTCGCCGACCGCGACCTCCTCCCCCACTTCCGCACCCGCTGCCGCGCCGCCCTCACCCTCCCGGCCGCCCCCGCCGCCCTCCGCTCCCGGGCCCGCCTCGACTACCTGGAACTCGCCGCCCTCATCGGCGACGGCATGGCCGAGCACCGCTGATCCGCCCCGAGCGTGCCGCCGCCAGGATGTCCGCCAAGCGCTCCATCGGGGGCACCGCCTCGCACAACGCCGCCTCCGCCCGGTCGAGCGCGGACAGGAAGCCGAGCACCAGCTCTCTCGCCGTCGGCGACTGCCGCTCCGCCATCAGGGCCCTCCGTTCCCGTGCCGTGCCGCCCCTCACCCTCCGGGCGCATCCGGTCCCCGACGGGCCCCGATGGTCCCACGGCGCCGATCACCACGACGAGCGGATTCCTCCCGTCAGGCCCTCGGCCCCGGCCGGACGACCGGCTCGGAAGCGGCGCCCCGTCGGCTCGCCTCCGCACAGCTCAGGCGCCGGCCCCGGGCACGCGGGGCCAAGGCGGCGGCCACCGCCGCCAGGGCGACGGCCGCGAGGACGGTGAGGGCGAGGAGGCCCGCCTCGATGCCGGCGCCGCTGTCGGGTGGGGCGGGGCGCATGGTGAGGACGACCGCCGGGGTGACAGCGGCCACGGGGCCGACGGTGCCGTGGCCGTACTGATGGCCAGGGCCGCGGGAGGCGGCGGCTTCCCGGTCTTCGGCCGGCTGGTCGACGGTCAGGTCCGGGCGGTGGCCGAGGACGACGGCGGCGGCCGAGCCCGGGTCGGCCGCCGCCCGGGGGCGGGGCGGCGGCGTGGTCACGCGAAGGTGCCGAACCGATCGGCCGGGATGTCCTGCGGCAGCAGCAGGCTGAGTTCGTCCAGGTCCACCACGTCGACCCGGGACAGCCGGCCCGCCTGCCGGGTGACCATCGCTTCGAGCACCTGCCGGGCGAACCGGCCGTTGCCGAAGGAGCGGTCGCGTGGGACGGCGCCGAACAGGGTGCCGAGTGCGGCCAGGGTCTCCGGGGTGCAGGTGTAGCCGGCGGTCTCGGCCCGCGCCCGGACGATGGCGACGAGTTCCTCGTCCGCGTAGTGCTCGAAGGTGACCTCCCGGGAGAACCGGGAGGCCAGGCCGGGGTTGGAGGCGAGGAAGCCGCGCATCTCCTCCCGGTAGCCGGCCACGATCACCACGACCTCGTCGCGGTGGTCCTCCATCAGCTTCACCAGAGTGTCCACCGCCTCCTGCCCGAAGTCCCCGCCGCTGCCGTCGCGGGGCGTCAGGGTGTACGCCTCGTCGATGAACAGCACGCCGCCCCGGGCGCGTTCGAAGGCGTCCCGGGTGAGGTGGGCGGTGTGGCCGAGGTAGCGGCCGACCAGGTCGGCGCGGGCGGTCTCGACCAGCCGGCCGGAGGGCAGCACGCCGAGTTCGGCGAGGAGTTCGCCGTACAGCCGGGCGACGGTGGTCTTGCCGGTGCCGGGCGGGCCCGAGAACACCAGGTGGTGGCCGAGGGGGGCGGCGGGCAGCCCGGCCTCGACCCGGCGCCGGGACTGGCGGGTCAGGTTGACCAGGTCCTCGACCTGCTCCTTGGCGGCGGCGAGGCCGACCATGGCGCGCAGCCGGTCGAGCAGGCCGGGCTCCCCGGCCCGCCCCTCGCCGGCGGCGGCCGGGGAGAACTCCTCGCCGACGTCGGCGGGCAGCAGCCGGGTGAGCGCCGCGTTGTCGAAGTGCTCCAGTTCGGCGAGCCGGGAGGCCTGCCGGTCGACCATCTCCTCGAACACCTTGCGGGCGGCCCGGCCGTTGCCGAACTCCGCGCCCTTGGGCATCCGGTCGAAGTGCGCGGCGAGCGCCTCCCGGGTGCCCTCGGCGAGCTCGTAGCCGTGTCCGCCGGCGGCCTGCTCGACGATCGTGGCGAGCTCGTCGGCGCGGTAGTTCCGGAACTCGACGGTGCGGCTGAACCGGGAGGCCAGGCCGGGGTTGGAGGCCAGGAACCCGCGGATCCCGGCCTCGTACCCGGCGACGATCACCACCAGGTCGTCGCGGTGGTCCTCCATCAGCTTCACCAGAGTGTCGACGGCCTCCCGGCCGAAGTCCGGGCCGGCCGCGCCGGAGCCGGCCGACAGGGTGTAGGCCTCGTCGACGAACAGCACCCCGCCGAGGGCCTCCCTGACCACCTCGGTGGTCTTCAGGGCCGTCCCGCCGACGACCGGGGCGACCAGGTCGGCCCGGGCGACCTCGACCAGGTGGCCGCTGCGCAGCACGCCGAGTTCGGCGAGGATCGCCCCGTAGAGCCGGGCGACGGTGGTCTTGCCGGTGCCGGGCGGGCCGGCGAAGACGAGGTGCCGGCTCATCGGCAGGGCGGGCAGCCCGGCCTGCTCGCGGCGGCGGGTCAGCTTGCCGAGGTTGACCAGGGTGGCGACCTGCTCCTTGACGCCCTCCAGCCCGACCAGGGCCCGGAGGACGGCCTGCGGGCCGACGGCCTCCTCCGCGGGGGCTTCCGTACCGTCGCCGGCGGCGTCCGCAGCGACGGTGGTGGCGGCCGCCGTGCCGTGGGCGTCCGGCGAGCGGTTGTCCCGGCTGTCGAGGTTCTCCACCACGAGGCGGTCGGTCGGCGCGGTCTGCCACAGCCCGGCGCCCTGGTTCCCGGCGGCCGTGCAGTCGGTGAGCCGGACGGGCTCCGCGGACTCGGAGCGCAGCCCGTCCACGGTGTTGTCGCCGAGCCGGCAGGAGGTCAGGGTGGCCCGGGAGCCGGGCAGCAGGTGCAGCCCGTGCCGCCGGTTGCTCCCCAACCGGGCGCGGGTGGCGGCCAGTTCGCCGCCGCGTTCGACGCTCGCGCCGTCGAGGGCGTTGCCGGTGCACTCGACGTCGCGCAGGATGGCGACGCCCCCGGCGCCGACCGAGATCCCGCAGGACCCGCTGCCGCGCACCAGGCCGCCGCCGAGGTGGGTGTGGGCGCCGTCGGCGATCCGCACCCCGTGCCGTCCGGCGTCGACGACGGTGACGTCCTCCAGTCGGCCGCGCCCGTCGCCCAGCACCTCGATCCCGTGGCGGCCGGCGGCGGTGACGGTGCCGCGGCGCAGCAGCGGGTCGGCGCCGTCGCGCACCACGATGCCGACGCCGGCCGCGCGGCGGACCTCCAGGCGGTCGAACTCGGCGGCGCTCCCGCCGGTGAGTTCGACGCCGTCGGTCCCGGCGTCGCGCACCACCGTCCGCAGCAGGCTGGGCCCGGCCGACCCGCCGACGTGGACGCCGACCCCGGCGGGGGCGGTGACCTCGCAGTCCTCCAGGGTGCCCCGGGCCCGGCCCGCGATGTGCAGACCGTACCCCTGGGGGCGGACGGCGCGGCAGCGGCGCAGCAGCGGGTCGGTGCCGTCGGTGAGGACGTAGCCGTGGCCGCGCACGGCGGTGACGGTGCAGTCCTCCAGCACGACCCGGGCGGCGGAGCCGACGAAGACGCCGAGCGCGCTGTCCCGGATCGCCGTGCGCAGCAGGCGCGTGCTGCTCCGCTCCTCCAGGGCGACGGCCGGCTTGTCGGTGCCGGAGATCTCGCAGTCCTCGACGACGCCGCGCGCCTCGCCGTTGGCGCACAGGCCGTTGCCGCGCGCGTCGCGCAGCACGCAGCGCCGGACGGTCGGGTCGGCCCGCTCGCCGATGACCACGGCCGAGGTGCCCAGGTGCTCGACGACGCTGTCCTCGATCACGCTGGAGCCGGTGGAGGTCTCCACCAGCCCGGCGCCGGCCGGGTTGGTGACCCGGCTGCCGCACATGGCGAGTTCGCCCGGCCCGCGGGTGAGCACGGCGGTCCAGGCGTTGCCGATCACCTCGCAGTCCCGCACGGTGAGGCGGCCGCGCGGGACGTCGACGGCGGGCAGTTCGTCGTCCTGCCCCTGGAGCACCAGACCGGTCAACCGGACGGCCTCGGTGAGCACCTGGACCACCGAACCGCGCCGGGGGCTGATCCGCACACTCCCCCGGACGTCGTCGGCGGTGATGCTCACGGCCTTGGTGAGCACCAGGTTCTCGTCGTACCGGCCGGGCCGGACCGAGATCACCGCGCCGCCGCCGGCCGCCCGGAGGGCCTCGCCGATCGTCCGGTAGGAGCCGGGTTCCCGCTGCTCCGCGCAGACCGTCAGCACCGGGCGCGACATGCCTGGGGTTCCCTTCGTCGTGGGGCGTTGTGGTTCGGTCGCTCGGTGGTTCGGTGACTCAGCGGTTCGGTGGCTCGGCGGGTCCGGGCCCCGGTGCGCGCCGGGGTCAGGCCGTGCAGGTGGCGCGGACGGCGCTGGCCGCGTGGTGGGCGCCGGTGGAGCCGCCCCAGTCCACGCCGCGGCTGTGCAGCGTGACGGAGATCGGGCCGCGGTAGGTGAACGGCCCGTTGTTCACCCAACTGCCCCGGCTCGCCGTCTGGTTGATGGTGAACGAGCCCACCTGGCCGCCACCGCTCTGCACCGTGTAGGTGCTCGGGTTGCCGCCGACCTGCTTCACGTCGCCGCTGGCCGGGATGTAGACCGACAGGGTGCAGCTGGTGACCTTGTCCACGGTGAAGGTCCAGACGACCGAGTTGCCGTTGTCGTCCTTGTTGGCGTTGCCGGACATCGGCATCGAGGCGTAGGTGCCGTTGCAGCCGTCGCCGCTGTAGCCGCCGGAGTTGTTGCGCCAGCCGCTGCTGCCCTGGTCGAACCAGCCGTTGGTCTTGTACTGGCCGCCGCCCGAGCAGTACGGGCCGGCGATCACGGTGACCGGTGCGGGCGGCTTGGCCGCCGGGGGTACGGGCTGCTGGGGCGCCGACGGGTTCGGAGCCGGCTTGTTCGGAGCCGGCTGGTTGGGGGCCGGCTGGTTCGGCGCCGGGTTGGCCGCACCGCCGCCGCCCGTGCCACCGGCGGCCGGGCCACCGCCGCCCGAACCACCCGAGGCGGCGGCCGCACCGCCCTGCGCGCGATCGCCCCCACCGCCCGAACTCGCGCCGCCCCCAGCGGGGTTGGCCCCGACGCCGGGAGGAGCGGCCGCACCGGCACCGCCCCCGCCACCGCCGGCCCCGCCACCAGCGCCGCCGCCGGTGCCGTTCGGGGCCGAGGCCGCCTGGTCGCCCGACGCCGGTGCGGCCGAACCGTCCGGCTGCGGTGCCGCCGAGCCCGACTGCCCGTCGGGCGCGACGCCGCCGGCGGTGCCACCGTGCTCGTCGAAGCCGGGGACGTTGGCGGGCGGGGCGTCGGCCTGGGCCGGTCCGTGCGGGTCACTGCCGCTGCGCTGGGTCACCATCACGGAGGTGCCGACCAGCACCAGGCCGACGGCGACGGCCGCGGCGATCATCGGACGGGAGACCCGGCCGGTGCGCGGCCCAGGGTCCCCCGGACCCACGGGCCCCGCGGGGGCCACCGGGCCGACGGGCGCCGTCGGGCCCTTGGCGGGGGACGGCAGGGGCGCCGGCCCGATACCGGTCCCGGCCGGGGGCCTGGCTCCGACCGTGGGCTTGGACCCGGACGCGGGCTTCGGTCCGGTTCGCGCCCCGTTCGTCGCGGCGCCCGTGGCCCTGGAACTGACACCGACTCCGGCGCCGACACCGGCGCCCGGCTGCACGGGCAGCACCGCCGTCTCGGCGCTCGCGGACCTGGGCCCGGCCTCGGACTTCGGCCCGGGCCGTGCCCCGTTCGTCGCAGCGCCGGTGCCCCCGGCACTGACACCGATACTGGCACCGCCATTGGCGCCGGCGCCCGGCTGCGCGGGCCGCACCGTCGGCGCGGGGCTCGCGGGCTTGGACCCAGCGCTGACACCGGCCTCGGCGCCCGACCTCGCGGGCGGCACCGGCGCCGCAGGGCTCGCGGGCTTCGACCCGGCGCCGGCCTCGGGACCGCCACCCAGCCGCGCGGGCGGGACCGTCGGCGCAGGGCTCGCGGGCTTGGACCCGACCTCGGGCTTCGGACCGGTCCGCGCCCCGCCCGTCGCAGCGCCCGTGGCCCCGGCGCTGACACCGGCACCGGCACCAGTGCCGGTACCGCCACCGGCGCCCGGCTGCGCGGGCGGCGCCGCCGTCTCCGCGCTCACGGGCACCTCCGGCGGCTTCCCCTGGTCCGCCTCGGCCGCCAACGCCCAGTTCACCGCCGGGAGCCGGAAGCCGCCCGGCCTCCGCTCCGGCCCGCCGCGCTGCTCCTCGCCCACCATGCATCCCCTGTGCTCGATGACACTCCTGTGGGGAGCTACGGCCCGCACGGCCGAACCGGTTCAGCCGAAATCGGCGCGCCTCAGGCCCGACCGTCCGGACCGGCTCCGCGCCCGCCACCGGCCGGGTCCCACCCCGCGCCCCTCCCGCCGATCACGTCCCTGTGTTCCGTCCGACGGCCGGCCGCCCGTGCGGGGTTCACCGGGTGGTTCAGAAGGACCAAGAGAGCGGCTCTCCGGTGTACGGGTCCAACCGCTCCTCGATGCGGCGCCGCTCCTCACGCCAGTGGACGAAGTGCGGGGACGGATCGCCCCAGAGGGAGGCGTCGCTGAGCGGACAGCGGTCGAAGCCCTCGGTGAACAGGCGGCGCAGGAACTCAACCATCCCGCAGTCGTAGAGCTGCCAGTTCGGCGACCCGTGGCGCTCCCACACCAGGACCGGCCACCTGTCGGGGTCGTCGTCGACCGTGAGCCAGCCGAGGATGTCCGCCCCGCAGCTCACCCCCCACGCGATCACCGAGTCCGGCCCGGCCTCGACGCCGGCCGGCCCGCCCTCGGTCGACCAGAGGCTCCGCAGGATGGCGGTCTCCCCGGCCGCGCTGCCGAAGCCCGGGCCCTCGGGCGGCTCCGTGCTCGCCTCGGGGGCCAGGACACCGAACGCCTCGTCGATTCCACCGGCCCCGTACGTGGCCATGAACGCCACGTAGTCGGCGGGGAACCGGACGCCCCAGGCCTGGCCCACCGCGGCCCAGTCCACCTGCTCGTCGGCGCCGTCGTGCGGCGACATGACGGCTTTCAGCGCGGCGACGGATGCTTCCCCTGCTTCCATGACCCCTCCTGTGGTCCGGCTCCGGGACGCACCGTATCCGGCCCCACCGACAGTCAGTCGGCGGGGCCGGAGCCGACGCCCAGGGCGAGGGCGTAGCGGGAGGGGTCGGCGGGGCGGACGCGGTCGGCGGGGGCGACGGCATCGCGGCGGGCGAGCCAGGTGCGCAGCCGCTCGGGGCTCGGGCGGACGCCGCCGATCTCGTGGAGCAGGACCCGGGCCGGGCGGCCCTCCTCCGGGTCCGCCGGCTGGACCTCGACCACCTCGAACTCCGCGCCCGGGACGAAGACCACCATGGGCGGGTCGCCCGGCTCGCCGAAGGCCGAGCTGCGGCGGCCGCCGACGGACCAGATGGCGAACTCGATCCCGACGTCCTCCCCCAGGTCCGCCTCGGGCACCGCCAGGGCGGTCACCGGGGCCCGCTCGGTCAGCACCGTGCCCGGGGCGTACGCGGCGAGGTCGCAGGCCTGCGCCGGACCGGCGACCAGCACACCGCCGTAGTACCCGGGCAGCCGCCGCAGGCCGGCGGCCAGGCAGCGCAGGTACGGGCCGTAGCGGCCGGGCTCGCCGGAGCGGGCCGCCTCGAGGAGTTCGGCGCGCGGGGCCAGGGGGCCGGAGTCGCCGGCGTGCAGCAGGAGGGCGACCAGCTCGGGCCCCTGGTCGCCGTCCTCCGCCTGGGCGCGCAGGGCGGGCAGCCGGGCGGCGACGTCCTCGGCCCGTCGGGCCAAGGGCTCGTAGGCGGAGCCGAGTTGGGCGACCAGGGCCTCGCCGTCCCCGGCGGGGGTGGCGGGCTCCGACGGCTCCGGCTCCGGGGACGGTTCCGGGGCCGGGGGCGTCGCAGCGGGCACCTCGGGCTCGGGCTCGGGATCGACTTCCGGGGCCTCGGCGACCGACTCCTCCACCTCAGGCTCGGACAGCAACTCTGGCTCTGCTAGCGGGACTTCGGCAACCGACTCCTCAGGCTCCTCCACGACGACCTCAGGGGCCAATATTGTTCCCTCATGGGCCTCCCCGGGAGCCTCCGCCGCCAACGCCCCTTCCGAAGTCGGCACCGTGGCGACGGGCTCCGGAGCCGTCACCGGCTCGGAACCGAGCACGGCCACCCGCCCCTCCGCGGCCTCGACCGCCTCCTCGCCGACCCAGTCCAGCCCGTACTGCCGCGCGCAGAACCGACCCACCGCGGCCGACTCCACGTCCAACACCCCCGCCACCACGAGCGCGAGGCGTACCGGCCCGGCCGGGAGCGAGCCCAGCACCGTACCGAGGTGGTCCCAGACCGCGTCCGGAACCGGGCGGCCCGGCGTGCCCACGACCAGCACGGGCTGGGCCGGGTCCGGCCGACGCAGCCGGGGGCCCCGCTCCGGGGTCGCGGCCGGGCGCAGCCACAGTCCGGCCGCCACCGCCTCCACCTCCCAGCCGGGAAAGGCCGGGTAGCGCGCCGCCCCGAGCACCGAAGGCGGCGCGGGGAGAGCCGGAAAACGGCCCGCCCCAGGGGCCGCGGGCGGGCCGGGGAGAGCCGGGAAACGCCCCGCCCCAGGCCCCACAGCCGGGCCCGGGAAGACCGGGAAACGCCCCGCGCCGGGGACCGGAGGCGGGCCGGGAAAGGCCGGGAAGCGGCCCGGACCGGGCCCCGCGCCCGGGCCGGGGAGAGCCGGAAAGCGCTCCGTCCCAGGGCCCACACCCGGGCCGGGCCCGACGCGCCAGCCGACGGCGGTGACGGTGCGTTCGCGCGGGCGGGCGGACAACTCGATGAGGTACGGTTCCCAGCCCTCGCCCCCGTCCGGCGCCACGTGGACGTGCCGCACTCCGCACCCGGGCGCCCCCGGCAGGCCCGACCTGGCCACCGGCACGCCGATCGCCGCCCGCACCTCCTGCCCGAGCGAGGCCGCCAGCACGGCGGCCGTCTCGATGAGTTCGAGCGGCGCGGCCCACGGCGCGCTCAGTGCGAGGTACTCCCGATGGGGCGCCTGCTCCTTCAACAGGGTCGCCGCGCTGGCCAGTTGGGCACCGCTGGGCAGTGACCGGGCGGGCGCGCCGATGATCATCAGCAGCCGGTCGCGCGGTGCGAAGGCCCGGTCCAGCACGGCGGGGCGGACCGGTCCCACCGCCGCGTCGGTGATCCAGTACGCCCCGCCGGCCAGCGGGGTGATGGTCGCGTCGGCGGGCCAGCGGCCGCCGAGCGGCTCCGCTCCCCCGCCGGGCCGGCAGCGCCACCACGTCCCGTCCACGGCCGGCAGGGTGCCGTCCGGCTCGACGCTGACCACCGTGTCCGGTGCGACGACGGTCAACCCGCTGCGCCGGGCGAGCAGTTCGGCGGGCCGCCGGCCGTCGGGGCCGACCGCGGCCAGTCCGGAGGCGGCCAGCACCAGCACGTCGGCGTCGCGCCCGCGCGCGGCCCGGGCGAGTTCGTCCAGCGAGGCGAGCAGGACGGGCGCCGCGTCCTCGGCGGCGGCGAGCAGCAGCAGCGCCCCCGGCTGGGCGCGTACGGGCGCCAGCGCCTCGGCCAGTCCGTCGGCCTCCGCGCCGGGCGGTGCGATCACGTAGTGCGCGCCGAGCGCCCGCAGCGTCGAGGCGCCGACCGCCTCCGGGGCCTCCACAGCGCCCATCACTCCTCCTCCGCCGGGCCCGTCGTGGCGCCCCGGGTGGTGCGCCGGGTGGGGGTGTCCGGTGCCTCGGGCTCCACCCGCAACACATCCGGGACCGGCCTCGTCAGCACGACCGGGTGCGCCCGCACCTGGTCGCGTCGGGACTGCATCCACTTCCTCCCGGGTTCCTCGCGGACGCGCCCGCCGCTTCGCGGACGCACCGCTGCGCGCCCACTACGGTCCTACGGCCCCCGGCACCGGCCCGGTTCAGCGGCCTCCGGACCGGATTGTCGGACCCCTCTGCCACACTGCCCCCGGACGCACGGATTCGAAGGGGGTCCCTCATGACGGCGCTGTGGATTCCCCCGGTGTACGGGGACACCGGGGCCTCGGTCCGGCTGCTGCGTGCCTACTTCACCCGGCTGCGGGCGAAGGGCGACCACTACTACACGGGCGCCCACTTCGAGCGGCTCGCCGGCGGCGGCGACCGCCCGGAGACGGCGGACGCCTTCACCGCCGACGACCTGCTCGCGATCACCATGCTGAGCGTCTCGGTCGAGCCGCACGGAGCCGTCGAGCTGCTCACCGACCCCGACGGGCACTGGGGCCGGCTGCTGTCCGCGATCCCCCGCGACGCCCGACTGGAGGACCCGGCCAGTGCCCCGCTGATCGCCCCCGGCGGGCCGGCCGCCGAGCTGTGGGACCGGCTGGCGAACCCCCGCGCCGCGTACCCGGGCAAGCCGGACGGGGTCGGCCCCGTCGTCGCGGGCAAGCTGCTGGCCCGCAAGCGGCCGCACCTGATACCCGTCTACGACATCCGGGTGAAGGCGCTCTTCCGGCGGCCGAAGGTCGACACCACCTTCTGGTCCGCGCTGGCCGACGCCCTGCGCGCGGACGGCGGGGCGTTCCGCGCCCGGCTGGCGGAGCTCCGCACGGAGGCCGGGATCGGCGAGGACATCGGCGTGCTGCGGGTGCTGGACGTCATCGCCTGGATGCACCAGGGCGAGGCCGGGCAGGCGACGGGCTGACCCCGCGTCCCGCCACCGGGCGGACCTCCGCCGAGCGGGCGCGGGGACCAACGGCGGCGGGCGCGGGGACCGCCTCCGCGTCAGCAGTTCGTCAGCGCAGTGTCGGCAGCCGTCAATAGCCCGTCAATCCGGAGCCCGGTGCCCCCGGACGGCCCGAAGCTGGACGGACCACGCCTGCACGACCCGCAGGTCGCTCCGGAGGTGAGCCGCATGTCCGTCCTCGCTGCCTTCCATTCCGACGTCCCCGACGCGCGCCGCCACGGCCACGGCCTGCGCGGCGCGTGCGCGCGGGTGCTGGACCGGCTGGCCGCCAGCCCGCTCGACAGCACCGTGCTCGGTGCCCTGGGCGCGCCCCGGCCGGCCGCCCGTCCGGCCGGTCTGCGCGCCCGCTGGCACCCCGTGCCCCGGCCGGACGGCACCACCGCCCTCGAATCCACCTGGCACCCGGACCGCTGACCCTGCCCTCCCGCGCCCGGTCGCCACCGGGCACGGCCGGACGGCCATTCGGCGCAGCGCTCCCCCGCACGGCACGGCCCCCCTCCCGGGTGCGCGCCTATCGTGGGCGAATGACCGATCGTCGGACCGCCGGGCCTGGTACGGCCCGGGTGGGCCACCTCGTCGCCGCCGCCGCGTTCGCCGTCTGCATGGCGGGCACCACGCTGCCCACCCCGCTCTACGGCCTGTACCAGGAGAAGCTCGGCTTCTCCGAGCTGACGGTGACGGTCGTGTTCGCGGTGTACGCCTTCGGGGTCATCGGCGTCCTGCTGCTGATCGGCAACGTCTCGGACGCCGTCGGGCGCCGGCCCGTGCTGCTCTGCGGGCTGGTCTGCTCGGCCGCCAGCGCCGTGGTCTTCCTGACCGCGGACAGCGTCGCCCTGCTCTGCCTGGGCCGGCTGCTGTCCGGGTTCTCGGCGGGGCTGTTCACCGGCACCGGGACGGCGTACGTGCTGGAGCTCGCCCCGCCCGGGCACCAGGCCCGCGCGGGCTTCGTCGCGACCGCCGCCAACATGGGCGGGCTCGGCTGCGGTCCGCTGCTGTCGGGCCTGCTCTCGCAGTACGCCCCGTACCCGCTGGTGCTGCCGTTCGTCGTGCACCTGGGGCTGCTCGCGGTCTGCTTCGCCCTCACCTGGATGCTCCCGGAGACGGTCGCGGGGGCCCGTCCGCTGCGCACGGCCCGGCCCGACCGGCCGGCGCTGCCGCCGGAGGTCCGCCGGGTGTTCGTGCCGGCCGGGATCGCCGCGTTCGCCGGCTTCTCCCTGCTGGGCCTGTTCACCTCGGTCAGTCCCGCCTTCCTCGCCACCGGTCTGGGCGTCCACAACCGCGCGGTGGTCGGCCTGGTCGTCTTCACGGCCTTCTTCGCCTCCACCCTCGGCCAGCTCCTGGTGCCCCGGCTGGGCACCGCCCGGGCGGTGCCGCTGGGCTGCCTGGTGCTGATCGCCGGGATGGCCCTGCTGGCCGCCTCGCTCGCCTGGGAGAGCCTGCCGCCGCTGGTGCTCAGCGCCCTGGCGGGCGGCGCCGGGCAGGGCATGGGCCTGCGCGGGGCGGTGGGCGAGGTGGCCGCGGCCGCTCCTCCCGAGCACCGCGGCGGCGCCCTCTCGGCGCTGTTCGTGGTCGCCTACTTCGGCATCTCGATCCCGGTCATCGGGGTGGGCCTGCTGACCGGGCCGCTCGGCCTGACGCACGCGGGCCTGGTCTTCGCCGCCTGCATGGCGGTGCTCGCCGCCGCCTCCGGCCTCTACCTGCTGCGCCAGGCGCGCGCCGCGGGCTGACCCTGCGGGCCGACCTCGCGAGCCGATCCCGCGCGCCGCCGTACGCGCCCCCCGCACGCCGTCCGCGCGCGCCCGCCGCCGCCCGCCGGTACCCGCTTGCCGCCCCGGCCGGGTACCGATAGACACGAGCCAGACACCCCGCGCACCACCCGGAGGCCTCCGCCATGAGCGTGACGAGTCGGTACCTGGACGCCTGGGAGGGGTTCTGGCGCGACGCGCCCGAGGAACCGGGCGGGGTGATCTGGGACGCGGAGCCGGCCCGCAGCGCCGAACGCCACCTCACGCTGCTCCGCCCGCACCTGGCGGACCCCGCGCTGCCCATCGTCGACCTGGGCTGCGGCAACGGCACCCAGACCCGCTTCCTCGCCGAGCGCTTCCCGCTCGCCCTCGGGGTCGACCTGTCCGCCGCCGCGCTGGACCTCGCCCGGCGCTGCGACCCGGCCGGGCGGGCCGAGTTCACCCGGTTGGACGCCACCGACCCCGAGGCCGTCCGGGCGCTCCACCAGCGCCTCGGCGACGCCAACGTGTACGTGCGCGGGGTGATCCACCAGAGCGAGCCGGCGGACCGCCCACGGGTGGTCGAGGCCATTCGCATCCTGCTCGGGGACCGCGGCCGGGCCTTCGTGTTCGAGCTCGCCGAGGCGGCCAAGGGCGTGCTGGGCGAGCTCGTCCACGCCCCGGACGGTCCGCCGCCGAAGCTGCGCCCGGTGTTCTCGCACGGGCTCGCCCCCGCCGAGGTCGCCGACGCGGTCTTCCCGGAGCTGTTCCGCACGGCCGGCCTCGACGTCCTCGCCGCCGGCGAACTGCCGCTGGCCACCACGGAGTCGGCCGCCGACGGCTCCCGGATCGAGCTGCCCGCGCACTGGCTGGTCGCCGGGCCGGGCGGTTCCGCGCCGAACTGAGCCCGGGCCCGGACCGCCGCTTGCCTAGAGCTCGTCGCCCTCGGGTCGGATGCTCAGGTTGTCGCGCAGGACGTTCGCCGGGTCGTACGCCTTCTCCACGACCGCGAGCCGGGCGTAGTCCGAGACCGAACGGCTCGTCCACCAGCACAAGTTGCTCGACCTCATCACGGTCGACAACATCATCGGCATGGACTACTTCCGTGACTCCCCGCCACGGGCTGCCGAGAGCACGTGGGGCCCGCGCATCCGGGGACCGGACGTCCTCCAGGTCCGCGACCGCCGCACCCCGGACGCCTCGGCCCGCTTCGCCCTGGACCACCCCGACCTGGTGGCCACCTTCCGGGCCTGCCTGACCCCCACCGCCCTGGACGACCTCAGCAGTACGGGCCGTGAGGCGGTGTCCGTGCCGGCCTCCGAGGGCCTCGTGCTCGTCACCCGGGGCTGGGCGGTGACGCTCCCGCCCCGCATCCGCCACTGGCCCGTGCCCGACACAGGAGTTTGATACATGGGATCCTCCACGGCCGAGGAGTCGTCCATACCCCCGGAGTCCGGCCCGGCCGCGACCCCGGCCGCCACCCCGGCCCCGGCCAAAGCCCCGGATTCCGTACCGCTGCGCCGGCACCGGCCGCTTCTGCTGCTGGTCACGGAGCAGATGACCAGCTCGGTGGGGCGTCAGGTCACCGCGCTGGCGCTGCCGCTGCTGGCCATCGCCCACCTGCACGCCGGCCCGCTCGGCGCCTCGGCGCTGATGGCGATGACCTACCTGCCCGGCGTCCTGCTCAGCCCGCTGATCGGCGTGGCCGTCGACCGGGCCCGGCTGCGGCGGATGCTGGTAGCGGTGTCCTGGCTGCAGGTCCCCGCCATCGGCAGCGTGCCGCTCGCCGCCGCGCTGGACGGCCTGACCTGGCCACACCTGTTCGCCGCGGCCGCCGCCTCCGGGGCGCTGAACTCCGCGCAGGGCGTCGCGCTGCAGTCCTGTCTGCCCCGCGTGGTGCCCCCGGACCGCCTGCTGCCGGCCAACTCCTCGCTCACCGGGGCCCGGACCATCGGCCTGATCGGCGGGCCGGCGCTCGGCGGCATCCTGATCGGCCTGATCGACCCGGCCCCGGCGCTGCTGGTCGAGTGCGCCGCCTACCTCGTCGGCGGGGCCCTGTTCCTCGCCCTGCCGGCCGCGCTGAACCGGTCCGCGCAGGAGGCGGGCAGCGGCGCGCGCTCCCGCCTCGACGCCCTGCGGGAGGGCCTCGCGGTCATCCGGCGCGAGACCCTGCTGCGCCGCCAGGCGCTGGCCGCGGCCGGGCTCAACCTCGGCGGCGGGGCCGGCGGCGGCCTGTTCGTCCTGTACGCCGACCGGGAGCTGCAGCTGCCCCCGTGGCAGCTCGGCACGGTCTACGCCGCGTACGCCGTCGGCATGGGCACCGGCGTGCTGGTCGCGACCTCGGTGACCCGGGCGCTGGGCATGGCCCGGGCCATCCGGCTGTGCGCCGTGGGCGCGGGCGCCGCCCTCTTCCTCATCCCGGCGGCCTCCCTGGGGCTGTCCTTCGCCGTGCTGGTCCTGTACCAGCTGCTGTTCGGACTGATGGCCACCATCTGGTCGATCGCCATGACCACCGGGCGCCAACTCGTCACCCCCGCCCACCTGCTGGGCCGCGTCAACGCCTTCCTCCAGGCCGTGCTGACCGCCACCCTGCCCGTCGGCGCCTTCCTCGGCGGGTGGCTCGCCTCCCGGGTCGGCATCGTGCCGGTACTGGTCGGCGCGGCGGCCGTCGCCCTCGCGGGCGCGAGCAGCCTCTGGTTCCCGCGCGACATGCTCGCGGAGATCGAGCGGGCGGCGGAGCGGAAGAGCGTCCCGGAGACGCCCTGAGGCCCGCCCCGGAGAGGCCCTGACGCCCGCCCCCCCCGGGGCGCCGGGGCCGTCCGGCTACGCCGTCCCGCCGTCCGTCCGCACCTCGGGGCGTCCAGGCTCGGCCCAGAGGGTGTGGAAGCTGCCCGGGCGGTCGGTGCGGCGGTAGGTGTGGGCGCCGAAGAAGTCGCGCTGCCCCTGGATCAGCGCGGCGGGCAGGTGCGGGCTGCGCAGGGTGTCGTAGGAGGCGAGCGCGGCGGAGAAGGCCGGCACCGGGATGCCGTGCTGGGCCGCGCCGGCCACCACCGTGCGCCAGGCCGCCTGGGCGTCGGAGACCTCGGCCGCGAACTCCTCCTCGGCGAGCAGGCTGACCAGGTCGGGGTTGGCCGCGTGGGCGGCACGGATCCGGTCGAGGAACGCGGCGCGGATGATGCACCCGCCGCGCCAGATCCTCGCCACCGCCCCCAGGTCGATGTCCCAGCCGTACTCGGCCGCGGCGTCACGGATCATCGTCCAGCCCTGGTCGTAGGCGATGACCTTGGACGCGTAGAGGGCCTGCTCGACGTCCCGGGTGAAGCGCTCGGCCTCGTGCGGGCGCAACTCCTGCCGGCCGCCCCCGGGCAGCGGCCGGTAGGCCGCCCGCAGCTCGGCCCGGGCGGAGGCGACCCGGGCGAAGGTGGCCTGGGCGATGGCGGTGACCGGGGAGCCGAGGTCGAGGGCGGTCTGGACGGTCCAGCGCCCGGTGCCCTTCTGCTCCGCGGCGTCCTGGACGACGTCGACGAAGGGCTCGCCGGTGGCGGCGTCGGTGTGGGCGAGCACCTCGGCGGTGATCTCGATCAGGTAGGAGTCGAGCCGCCCCTCGTTCCAGCGCCGGAAGGTCTCGGCGATCTCGGCGGGGGCGTACCCGCCGACCTCCCGCAGCAGGTGGTAGGCCTCGGCGATGAGCTGCATGTCGGCGTACTCGATGCCGTTGTGCACCATCTTCACGAAGTGGCCGGCCCCGTCGGTGCCGATGTGGGTGCAGCACGGGTCGCCGTCCACGTGGGCGCTGATCCGCTCCAGCATCGGGCCGAGGACGGCGTAGGACTCGGCGGAGCCGCCGGGCATCACCGAGGGGCCGTGCAGCGCGCCCTCCTCCCCGCCGGAGACGCCGGTCCCGACGAAGTGGATGCCGCGCTCGCGCAGCGCCCGCTCCCGGCGGCGGGTGTCGGCGAAGTGGGCGTTGCCACCGTCGATGAGCAGGTCGCCCGCCTCCAGCAGCGGGGCGAACTCCTCGATGACCTCGTCGGTGGCCCGGCCGGCCTTCACCATGATCAGCAGCCGGCGGGGGCGCTCCAGTGCGGCCACCAGCTCCTGCGGGGACCACGCCGGGACGAACGCGCCCTCGTGGCCGAACTCCTCGACCAGGGACTTGGTCCGGCCCTCGCTCCGGTTGTGCACCGCGACCGTGTAGCCGTTGCGGGCGAAGTTCCGCGCCAGGTTGCGGCCCATCACCGCGAGCCCCGTCACGCCGATCTGTGCCGATGCCTCCATGGCGGGTGCTTCCTTCCTCGGGGAGTCCCCCGGCGGGGCTCGCGGGCCTGCGCCGCGGGTTCCCGGGGCGGCCGTGCCCGCCCGCCGACGCGCGCCGCGGACCCGGCCCGGCGCCACGGGCGGTCGGACTACATGCTCACCGGCCGCACCCGCCCGCCGCGCGGGGGACTCCCCCGTTCAGGTGCCCCGACCCGGCGCCCGAACCTTCCGCGACAAGCTCTACCGCACCGCCTCGACCGCTTCCGGCTCGGCCTGCGGCCGGTGCCCGGGCAGCTGCCCGGTCGGCAGGTCCCGGTGGCGGCGGATCGGGGAGCAGTAGAGGAAGAGGGCCGCCGCCGGTACGCCCGCGGTCAGGATCCACAGGGCCGGGCGCAGGCCGAGCCAGGTGCCGAGCGCGCCCCCGAGCAGGGCGCCCAGCGGCATCGTCCCGTAGTTGAGGAACGCGGAGCTCGCCACGAGCCGGCCGAGCACGGCGCTCGGGACGTAGCTCTGGACGAACCCGGACTTGATGACGTTGCCCGCCACGATGCCGATCGCCACCCCGCTGTAGGCGAGGACGATCATCAGCAGGCCCCACCCGGGGCCGGCCAGCGGGATGAGCAGGGCCAGCGCCGGCAGCACCAGCTCGAACACCAGCAGGGCGCGTCCGCTGCCCAGCCTGGCGCTGACCCGGCGCACGACGAACGCCCCCAGCACACCGCCGATTCCGCTGACCATCGCGAGGCTGCCGATCTCGCCGGAGGACAGGCCGACCTCACGGACCAGGAAGACGACCATGAGCGACTGGTACCCGGTCAGGGCGAGGTTGGACGCCGCTCCGAAGAGCGCCAGGCTCCGCAGGAAGGGGTCGCCGAAGAGCAGTCCCAGCCCCTCCCGGATCTCCTTGGCCATGGCGCCGCGCGGCCGTTGGACCCGCTCGGGTGCGGACTCCCGGTGCCGGATGGCGACCAGGCAGAGGGTCGCCAGCAGGAAGGTCGTCGTGTTGACCAGCATCCCGTTGGCGGCGCCCGCGAGTTGGATGAGCAGGCCGCCGCAGCCGAGCCCGGCGATCTGCGCCGCGGAGGCGCTGCCCTGGAGCTTGGCGTTGCCCTCGGCCTGGTCCTCCGGTTTCACCAGGTCCGGCAGGTAGGCGGTGTACGCGGTCTGGAAGAACACCGTGGCGGCGCCCGCGAGCAGGGCCACGAGCAGCAGTTGGGTCACCCCCAGCACTCCGGCCCACGCCGCGACCGGGACGCTGGCGAAGAGCGCGAAGCAGATGACGTTGGCCCAGAACATCACCTGCCTGCGCCGCAGCCGGTCCACCCAGACGCCCACCGGAAGGCCGATGACCAGCCACGGCACCCAGGGCGCCGCGCTCAGCAGGCTGACCTCGAAGGTGTCGGCGTGCAGGGTCGACACGGCGATCAGCGGAACGGCGAGGACCGTGACCGACTGGCCGAAGCGCCCCGCCGTCTCGCCTGACCAGAGGAGCCGGAAGTCCCGGTGGCGGCGGAGCAAGCCGCCACGTGTGCCGTTGCCCATTGAACGCTCCGATCTGTCGCGGTAGGAAATCCGAACTGCCCGGAGCCGCCCACTGGTTGCGTCCCCTCCGGCACCCCGCGGCCGACGCCGGCGCGGGGAGCAGGACCGCCGCGCGGCCCGTACGCCGGTCGGCGCACGGGCCGCCGGCCCCACCGGCTAGGACCGGTCGCGCCCGCCGGCCAGCCAGGCGGCGAGAACGGGGCCGATCTGGGCGAGCTGATCGGGCCTCGTCATTTCACCATGCCGCCCGGTCACCCGGTGCACCTCGATCCGACCGGTGACGTGGGCCCGCCAGTCCTCCGGCCGCACCGGGGGGCGCGGCTCCTCCCTGGTCGCCTCGAAGAACAGCACATCGCCCCTGAACGTACGGGACTTGAAGGAGTCCAGCACCGCGATGTTCGCGAGGAAGACCCTGGCCATCGCCTCCACCGCGGCGTCGCCGAGCAGGGCGAACGGACCGTCCGCGGCCCGCGCGGACTCCGGGTCGTGGCCGAGCGACTCCAGGAGCGCCCCGACGGCCTCCGCACCGGTCAACTCCCGGGCCGGTTCGGTCGATCCGCCGCCGCCCCCGCTCGGGAAGCTGTCCATCAGGGTGAGTGCCTCGACCTCCTCGCCCTCCTCCTGGAGCCGGACGGCGAGTTCGTGCGCCACGACCCCGCCGAACGACCACCCCAGCAGCGCGTACGGACCCTGCGGCTGGACGGAGCGGATCAGCGCCAGGTAGTCGTCGACCATGGCGTCGAGGCCGGCCGGAACGGCCTCGGGGGCCAGCAGGCCGCGGGCCTGGAGACCGTACAGGGCACGGCCGCCGTCGAGGTGGCGGAGCAGGCCCGAGTAGACCCAGCTGACGCCGGCCGCGGGGTGCACGCAGAACAGCGGCCGGGCCGCCGGGCCGCTGCTCCTGCGCAACGGCAGCAGGGTGGCGAGCGCGCCGTCCCCGTCCCCCGCGTCGTCCAAGCGGCCGGCGAGCGCGGCGACGGTGGGGGCGTCGAAGACGTCCCGGATGCCGATCTCGGCGCCGAGGGCGGTGCGGATCCGGCCGATCAGCCGGGCCGCGAGCAGCGAGTGCCCGCCCAGGAGGAAGAAGTCGTCGTCGATGCCCACCGACGGCACCCCGAGGACCTCGGCGAAGACCGCGCACAGGATCTCCTCCTGCGCCGAACGCGCGGCCCGTCCGCCGCCTCCCGCACCGGCGACCGGCGCCGGCAGCGCCCGCTGGTCCAGCTTGCCGTGCGAGGTCATCGGCAGGTCCGCCAGCACCACGACCGCCGACGGCAGCATGTGCCGTGGCAGACGGCCCGCGGCGAAGCGCTGCAACTCCTCCGGGTCGGCCGCCCGGTCGGCGACCGGCACCACGTAGCCCACCAGGCGCTTCTCCCCCGGCTGGTCCTCGCGCACCACCACGGCGGCCTGCGCCACCGCCTCGTGCGCCATCAGCACCGCGGCGACCTCGCCCGGCTCGATCCGGAAGCCCCGGATCTTCACCTGGTCGTCCGCACGCCCCACGTACTCCAGGGCGCCGTCGGCACGCCACCGCACGAGGTCGCCGGTGCGGTACATCCGCTCGCCCGCCGCACCGAACGGATCCGCCACGAAGCGCTCGGCCGTCAGACCCGGCCGGCCCAGGTAGCCGCGGGCGAGGCTCTCCCCGGCGATGTACAGCTCGCCGGGAACGCCCGGCGGGACCACCCGCAGTCGGTCGTCCAGGACGTAGAGCCGGGTGTTGCGGATCGGCCGGCCGATGACCGGCCGCTCGTACTCGCCGATCACGGCGTTCGTGCTGTACACGGTGCACTCGGTGGGACCGTACTGGTTGTTGGCGGTGACCCCGGCCCGCCGCAGAACATCCCAGAGCGCCTCGTCGACGGCCTCACCGCCGACGTCCACGATCCGCGGGCGGGAGGCGCGCTGCTCGGAGAGCATCCCCAGCTCGACCAGCTGCCGGCAGTAGGTCGGGGTCGTCTCCAGGTAGTCGATCCGCTCGCCGTCGATGTAGTCGACCAGGAGCTCCGGCGTCCGGCGCGTCTCGTCGTCCACCAGGTGCAGCTCGTGGCCGTCCAGCAGCCAGAAGAGCAGCAGCCAACTGGCGTCGAAGGTCGTCGCCCCGATCATGGCGGCCCGCAGGGGACGGCCGGCCGAGGCGATGTCGGCCCGGTAGACGTCCTCCCGGTGGCTGTGGACCAGGTTGGCGAGGGAGCGGTGCTCGACGAGCACGCCCTTCGGCGTCCCCGTCGACCCGGAGGTGAAGATGGCGTACACGGCGTGCCCGGGACGCAGGGGCGCGAGCCGGTCGGCGTCCGACACGTCGGCCTCGGACCGGCGGGCCAGCTCGGCGCCCAGCGACGGCTCCGCCAGGTCCAGCAGGTGCGGCACCCGCCCGGCCAGACCGGCGAAACGCTCGGCGGTGTCCCCGCCGGTGATCACCAGGCCGGGGCGGCAGTTGTCGAGCATGTACCCGACCCGCTCGACCGGGTACTCCGGGTCGACCGGGACGTAGCAGGCCCCGGCCTTCAGGATCGCCAGCAGCGAGACGACCAGGTCCGTGCCCCGCGGGAGCAGGACGGCCACGGACTGCTCCGGCCCCACCCCGCGGTCGATCAGCAGCCGCGCCAGGCGGTTCGCCCGAGCGTTGAGTTGACGGAACGTCAGACTCCCGCCCTGGAAGACGAGCGCGGTCGCGTCCGGCGTCCGCCGGACGTGCCCCTCGAAGACCTCCGGGACCAGCCCGGTGTCCGCCGGGACGCGCGTGGTGTCGTTCCACTCGACGAGGATCTGCCGGCGCTCGGCCGGGCTCAGGATGTCGACCGCCTCGATCGACTGGTCCGGGTCCGCGACCAGGGCGGTCAGCAGCCGGAGCAGGCGGTCCGCCAGCAGGGCCATGGTGTCCCGGTCGAAGAGCTCGGTGGCGTAGTGGAGAACGGCGAGGATGCCGGAGGGGGCGCCGGCGGCGTCGCGGCTCTCGACGCAGGTGAGGTTGAGGTCGAACTTGACGGGCGGCATGCCGAAGGACTCCGGCTGGGCGGTGAGGCCCGGGAGTTGAAGGGTGCCCTCGTCGTTGTTCTGCAGCACCAGCATCACCTGGAACAGCGGATGCACGGAGCTGGAGCGAACGGGGTTCAGCTCCTCGACGAGCCGCTCGAACGGCAGGTCCTGGTGGGTGAACGCCGCCAGGTCGGTGTCCCGGATCCGACCCAGCAGGTCGCCGAAGCTGGGGGCGTCCGAGAGGTCCGTCCGCAGGACCAGGGTGTTGACGAAGAACCCGACCAGGTCGTCCAGCGCCTGGTCCGAGCGTCCGGCGACGACGGTGCCGATGGGGATGTCCGTGCCGGCGCCCAGGCGGGACAGCAGAGCCGCCAGAGCCGCGTGCAGGACCATGAACAGCGTCACGCCGTGCCGACGCGCCAAGGCGTCCAGTTCGGCGTGCAGCTCGGGGCCGACGTGGAACTGCAGCAGGTCGCCCTCGTGCGAGGCGGTGGCGGGGCGGGGCCGGTCGAAGGGCAGAGCCACCTCCTGCGGCGAACCCCTCAGTGCTTCGGACCAGTAGGCGAGTTGCTGGTCCATGGTGTCGCCGAGCTCGTTGTGCTGCCAGAGGGTGTAGTCCGCGTACTGGACGGCCAGCGGCTCCCAGTCGGGGACGAGGCCGGCCAGGCGGGCCCGGTAGGCCGAGGCGATGCCCTGCCAGAGCGGACCGGAGGACCAGCCGTCACTGGCGATGTGGTGCAGGGTCAGGACCAGGACGGACTCGGTCGCGCCGAGGGTGAACAGGGCCACCCGCAGAGGGAGTTCGGCGGAGAGGTCGAAGGTGGTGAAGGCCTCGGCCTCGATCCGCCCCGCGGCCTCGTCGGCCGTGCACGGCTCGACCCTGAAGGGCACCTGGACGTCCTGGGCGGGCAGGACCAGCTGGCGGGGCTGGCCGTCGACCGCCGGGTAGACCGTCCGCAGCGCCTCGTGCCGGCCGACCACGTCACCGATCGCCCCGCGCAGGGCCTCGACGTCCACCGAACCGTGCAGGCGGAACGCGAACGGGCTGTTGTAGGTGGCGGAGGCGCCTTCGAGCTGGTCGAGGAACCACAGCCGCTGCTGGGCGAACGACAGCGGCAGCACCTCCGGACGCTCACCCGCCACCAGCGCGGGACGGGCCGGGCGGCCCTCCTTCAGTTTCTCCATCACCCCGACGACGGTCGGGTTCCGGAAGAGGTCGCGGATGCCGAGCTCAGCGTTGAGGGTCGTGCGGATCCGGCTGATCAGTCGGGTCGCGAGGAGCGAATGGCCGCCCAGGGCGAAGAAGTTGTCATCGATGCCTACCGATGGAACCCCGAGGACCTCGGCGAAGAACGCGCACAGGATCTCCTCCTGCGCCGTCCTCGGACCACGATGCCCCTGCACCTCCACAGCCTCGACCGCGCCGGCCCGGGCCCGCTCCGCCCGGCTGAGGAAGTACCGCTCCTGCTCGGGAGAGTCGAACACCTCCCAGCCGGACACCGGAACCTCCGGATCCCCGACCGCCACCCCGAGCAGCCGGATCAGGCGGTCCGCCAGCAGGGTCATGGTGTCGCGGTCGAAGAGGTCGGTGGCGTAGTGGAGAACAGCGAGGATGCCGGAGGGCGCGTTGGCGGCGTCGCGGTTCTCGACGCAGGTGAGGTTGAGGTCGAACTTCGCGGGGGGCGTCCCGAAGGACTCGGGCTGGGCGGTGAGGCCCGGGAGTTGGAGGGTGCCCTCGTCGTTGTTCTGCAGGACCAGGAGCACCTGGAATAGCGGGTGCCGGCCCAGCGAACGCACCGGGTTCAACTCCTCGACCAGGCGCTCGAACGGCAGGTCCTGGTGGGTGAACGCCGCCAGGTCGGCGTCCCGGACCCGGTCCAGCAGTTCGCCGAAGGTCGGCTCCGCCGAAACGTCGGTCCGCAGCACCAGGGTGTTCACGAAGAACCCGACGAGGTCGTCCAGGGCCTCGTCCGAACGTCCGGCGACGACCGTGCCGATGGGGATGTCCGTGCCGGCGCCCAAGCGGGACAGCAGAGCCGCCAGAGCCGCGTGCAGGACCATGAACAGCGTCACGCCGTGCCGACGCGCCAAGGCGTCCAGTTCGGCGTGCAGGCCGGGGTCGACGTGGAACTCCAGCAGCTCACCCTCGTGCGAGGCGGTGGCGGGGCGGGGCCGGTCGAAGGGCAGAGCCACCTCCTGCGGCGCATCCCTCAACGCCTCGGACCAGTACGCGAGTTGCTGGTCCATGGTCGCGCCGAGCTCGTTGTGCTGCCAGAGCGTGTAGTCCGCGTACTGGACGGCCAGCGGCTCCCACTGCGGGACGAGACCGGCCAGACGGGACCGGTAAGCCGAGGCAATACCCGACCAGAGCGGGCCCGAGGACCACCCGTCACTGGCGATGTGGTGGAGGGTCAGGACGAGGACGGATTCCCCTTCAGTGGCAGTGAACAGCACCACCCGCAAGGGAAGTTCGGTCGAGAGCTTGAAGGTGGTGAAGGCCTCGGCCTCGATCCGCTCGGCCAGCTCGTCGGCCGTGCACGGCTCGAGCCTGAACGGCACCTGGACGTCCTGGGCGGGCAGCACCAGCTGGCGGGGCTGGCCGTCTATCGCGGGGTAGATCGTCCGCAGGGCCTCATGGCGGCCGACCACGTCACCGATCGCCCCTCGCAGGGCCTCGACGTCCACCGCGCCGCGCAGGCGGAACGCGAACGGGCTGTTGTAGGTGGCAGAGGCGCCTTCCAGCTGGTCGAGGAACCACAGCCGCTGCTGGGCGAACGACAGCGGCAGCACCTCCGGCCGCTCCCCCGCCACCAGCGCCGGCCGCGCCGGCCGCCCCTCCTTCAGCTTCTCCATCACCCCGACGACGGTCGGGTTACGGAACAGGTCACGGATGCCCAGCTCTGCGTTCAACGTGGTACGAATCCGGCTGATCAGGCGCGTCGCCAGGAGCGAATGGCCGCCCAGAGCGAAGAAGTTGTCGTCGATACCCACCGACGGAACCCCGAGGACCTCGGCGAAGAACGCGCACAGGATCTCCTCCTGCGCCGTCCTCGGACCACGATGCCCCTGCACCTCCACAGCCTCGACCGCACCGGCCCGGGCCCGCTCCGCCCGGCTGAGGAAGTACCGCTCCTGCTCGGGAGAGTCGAAGACCTCCCAGCCGGACACCGGAACCTCCGGATCCCCGACCGCCACCCCGAGCAAGCGCACCAACCGCTCCGCCAGCAGACCCGCAGTCCCCTGGTCGAACAGATCGGTCGCGTACTGCAGAACGGCAGTGATACCGGCAGGCGCGTTGGCGGCGTCACGGTTCTCGACGCAGGTGAGGTTGAGGTCGAACTTCGCGGGCGGCGTCCCGAAGGACTCGGGCTGAGCGGTGAGGCCCGGGAGTTGGAGCGTGCCCTCGTCGTTGTTCTGCAGAACGAGCATCACTTGGAACAGCGGGTGCCGGCCCAGCGAACGCACCGGGTTCAACTCCTCCACCAGGCGCTCGAACGGCAGGTCCTGGTGCGTGAACGCCGCCAGGTCCGCATCCCGGACCCGGCCCAGCAACTCACCGAAGGTCGGCTCACCCGACACATCCGTCCGCAGGACCAGGGTGTTCACGAAGAACCCGACCAGCTCATCCAAGGCCTCATCCGAACGCCCGGCCACCACCGTGCCGATCGGGAGGTCCGTCCCCGCACCCAGGCGCGACAGCAGAGCCGCCAGGCCCGCGTGCAGAACCATGAACAGCGTCACGCCGTGCCGACGCGCCAACGCGTCCAACTCCGCGTGCAGCTCCGGGCCGACATGGAACTCCAGCAGCTCACCCTCATGCGACGCGGCGGCAGGACGGGATCGGTCGAAGGGCAGGGCCACCTCCTGCGGCAGCTCTCCCAGCGCGTTACGCCAGTACTTCAACTGCTCGTCGAGGATCTCGCCCAGCTGGTTGTGCTGCCAGAGCGTGTAGTCCGCGTACTGGACGGCCAGCGGCTCCCACTGCGGGACCAGGCCGGCCAGACGGGCACGGTAAGCCGAGGCGATGCCCGACCAGAGCGGGCCCGAGGACCAACCGTCACTGGCGATGTGGTGGAGGGTCAGGACGAGGACGGACTCGGTCGTGCCGAGGGTGAACAGGGCTACCCGCAGCGGAAGTTCAGCGGAGAGGCTGAAGGTGGCGAAGGCCTCGGCCTCGATCCGCCCGGCCACCTCCTCGGCCGTGCACGGCTCGACCCTGAACGGCACCTCGACCTCACCGGCCGGCAGCACCAGCTGGCGGGGCTGGCCGTCGACCGCCGGGTAGATCGTCCGCAGGGCCTCGTGGCGGCCGACCACGTCGCCGATCGCCCCTCGCAGGGCCTCGACGTCCACCGCGCCGTGCAGCCGGAACGCGAACGGGCTGTTGTAGGTCGCGGAAGCGCCTTCCAGCTGATCCAGGAACCACAGCCGCTGCTGCGCGAACGACAGCGGCAGCACCTCCGGCCGCTCACCCGCCACCAACGCCGGACGCGCCGGACGGCCCTCCTTCAGCTTCTCCATCACCCCGACCACCGTCGGGTTACGGAACAGGTCGCGGATGCCCAGCTCGGCGTTCAACGTGGTACGAATCCGGCTGATCAGGCGCGTCGCCAGGAGCGAATGCCCGCCCAGGGCAAAGAAGTTGTCATCGATACCCACCGACGGAACCCCGAGGACCTCGGCGAAGAACGCGCACAGGATCTCCTCCTGCGCCGTCCTCGGACCACGATGCCCCTGCACCTCCACAGCCTCGACCGCACCGGCCCGCGCCCGCTCCGCCCGACTGAGGAAGTACCGCTCCTGCTCAGGCGAGTCGAACACCTCCCAGCCGGACACCGGAACCTCCGGATCCCCGACCGCCACCCCGAGCAAGCGCACCAACCGCTCCGCCACCAGACCCGCGGTCCCCTGGTCGAACAGATCGGTCGCGTACTGCAGGACCACCGTGATACCGGCAGGCGCATTGGCGGCGTCACGGTTCTCGACGCACGTCAGGTTGAGGTCGAACTTCGCGGGCGGCGTCCCGAACGACTCCGTACTCACCACGACATCCGGGAGCTGGAGGCTGCCCTCCTCGTTGTTCTGCAGGACCAGCATCACTTGGAACAGCGGGTGCCGGCCCAGCGAACGCACCGGGTTCAACTCCTCCACCAGGCGCTCGAACGGCAGGTCCTGGTGCGTGAACGCCGCCAGGTCCGCATCCCGGACCCGCCCCAGCAACTCACCGAAGGTCGGCTCACCCGACACATCCGTCCGCAGGACCAGGGTGTTCACGAAGAACCCGACCAGCTCATCCAAGGCCTCATCCGAACGCCCGGCCACCACCGTGCCGATCGGGAGGTCCGTCCCCGCACCCAGGCGCGACAGCAGAGCCGCCAAGCCCGCGTGCAGGACCATGAACAGCGTCACGCCGTGCCGACGCGCCAACGCATCCAACTCCGCGTGCAGCTCGGGGCCGACATGGAACTCCAACAGCTCGCCCTCGTGCGACGCGGAAGCGGGTCGAGGCCGGTCGAAGGGCAGGGCCACCTCCTGCGGCGCGTCCCTCAACGCCTCGGACCAGTAGGCGAGTTGCTGGTCGAGAGCCTCCCCGAGCTGGTTGTGCTGCCAGAGGGTGTAGTCCGCGTACTGGACGGCCAGCGGCTCCCACTCCGGGGCGGCTCCGGCCAGCCGGGCCCGGTAGGCCGACGTGACCCCCTGCCAGAGCGGGCCGGAGGACCAGCCGTCGCTGGCGATGTGGTGCAGGGTCAGCACCAGGACCGACTCGTCCTCGCCAAGCGCGAACAGCACGACCCGCAAGGGAAGTTCGACGGAGAGGTCGAAGACGGCGAAGGCCTCGGCCTCGATTCGCCCCGCCACCTCCGAAGCCGCGCACGGCTCGACCCTGAACGGCACCTCGACCTCACCGGCCGGCAGCACCAGCTGACGGGGCTGGCCGTCGACCGCCGGGTAGACCGTCCGCAGCGCCTCATGCCGCCCGACCACATCGCCGATCGCCCCACGCAGCGCCTCCACGTCCACCGCGCCGTGCAGGCGGAACGCGAACGGGCTGTTGTACGTGGCGGAAGCGCCCTCCAGCTGATCCAGGAACCACAGCCGCTGCTGGGCGAACGACAGCGGCAGCACCTCCGGACGCTCACCCACCACCAACGCCGGCCGCGCCGGCCGCCCCTCCTTCAGCTTCTCGGCGACGCCGACGACCGTGGAGGCGTCGAACAGGTCGCGGATGCCGAGTTCGGCGCCGAAGGTGCTGCGGATGCGGCTGATCAGCCGGGCCGCGAGGAGCGAATGGCCGCCCAGGGCGAAGAAGTCGTCGTCGATCCCCACCGACGGCAGGCCCAGCACCTCCGCGAACACCACGCACAGGATCTCCTCCTGCGCGGAACGCGGCGCCCGACCGCTCGGCTCGACAGCGGCGGCGGCAGGCGCGGGCAGCGCGCGCTGGTCCAGCTTGCCGTTCGGCGTGATCGGCAGCGCCTCCAGCACCACCACCGCCGACGGCACCATGTGACGCGGCAGCCGCCCCGCGGCGAAACGCCGCAGCTCGTCGGGATCGACCTCCCGGCCCGCGACCGGCACCACGTAGCCGACCAGGCGTTTGTCGCCCGGCCGGTCCTCGCGTGCCACGACCGCGGCCTGCGCCACCGCCTCGTGCGCCAGCAGGACCGCCGCGACCTCACCCGGCTCGACCCGGAAACCCCGGATCTTCACCTGGTCGTCCGCACGCCCCACATACTCCAGCACCCCGTCCGCACGCCAACGACCCAAGTCGCCCGTCCGGTACATCCGTTCACCCGCCACACCCAGCGGATTCGCCACAAACCGCTCCGCCGTCAGACCCGCCCGACCCACATACCCGTGCGCCAGACCGGCCCCCGCCGCATACACCTCACCCACCACACCCGCCGGCACCGGACGCAACCACTCGTCCAACACGAACACCCGCTTGTTGCCCACCGGACGACCGATCGGCAACGACGACGACCCCAGATCCGCATCGGTCACCGCGTGGCACGTCGTGAAGCCCATACTCTCCGCCGGACCGTACCCGTTGCCCACCCGCAACCCCGGAAACAGACCCAGCACCTTCGCCACATGCGCCACCGAACCGGCCTCACCACCCGTGAACGCCGTCCGCACCCCCGCAAACGCCCCCGGATGCTCATCCACCAGGAAATTGAACAGACTCGCCGACAACTGGAGCATCGTCACACCATGCTCCACCACCAACTTCTCGATCACCGCCGGCTGCGGATTCTGCCCCGGCTGCAACACACACACCGCACCATGCAACAGGGCACCGAACAACTCCAGCGCGAACCCGTCCCACGACACCGGCGAGCACTGCAGAAACACCTCACCCGGACCGAACTCGCAATACTCCTGCCCCAGATACGTCCCCACCAACGCCCGATGCGGCGCCACCACACCCTTCGGCCGACCCGTCGAACCCGACGTGAACATCACACACGCCACATCCTCCGGACCCACCACCACCGACGGCACCACCCCGACACCCGCCGCCGGCTCCCACTCCTCATCCACCCACACCACACACTCCGCGAGCCCCTCCACCGACCCCCGAAGCCCGGAACTCGACACCACCAGACCCACACCCGCCTCGGCCACCACCAACGCCGACCGCTCCCGCGGGAACTCCGGATCCAACAGCGTGTAACCACCACCCGCCTTCAACACACCCAACAACGCCACCACGAGATCCGCCCCACGCCCCAGGCAGACCCCCACCAACCCGCCCCGCTCCAGACCGGACTCCACCAACCGCGCGGCCATCCGATCCGACAGAACATCCAACTCCCCATACGACAACCGGCGATCACCATCCACCACCGCCACCGCACCCGGAGCCCGCACCACCTGCTCCCCGAACAACCCCGACACCGTCCCCGACGGCACCGGACCCCCACCACCACCCCACCCCGACACAACCAACTCACGCTCGCCACCCACCAACACCTCAACCGACCCGACCAACTGCTCCGGATCCGCGACCATGGCGGTCAACAGCGAACCGAGACGGCGGCCCAGCACCTCCACCGTGCCGTGGTCGAAGAGGTCCGCGGCGTACTGCAGCTCCACCTGGATCCCACCGGGCGTGCCATCGGCAGCCCAGGCCTCGGTGAAGGCGAAGTTGAGGTCGAACCGGGCCGGCGCCGTGTCGAAGGTCTCCGATTCCAGGGTGATGCCCGGGAGTTGGAGGCTGACCGCGCTGTTGTTCTGCAGGACCAGCATCACCTGGAACAACGGGTGCACCGAGGCGGAGCGGACGGGGTTCAGCTCCTCCACCAGGCGCTCGAACGGCAGGTCCTGGTGGGTGAACGCCGCCAGATCCGTGTCCCGGACCCGCCCCAGCAACTCACCGAAGGTCGGCGCACCCGACACATCCGTCCGCAGCACCAGCGTGTTCACGAAGAACCCGACCAACTCGTCCAAGGCCTCGTCCGAACGCCCCGCCACCACCGTGCCGATGGGGATGTCCGTCCCCGCGCCCAGGCGCGACAAGAGGGCCGCCAGGCCCGCGTGCAGCACCATGAACAGCGTCACGCCATGCCGACGCGCCAGGCCCTCCAACTCCGCGTGCAGCCCGGCATCCAGCCCGAACTCCACCAGACCACCCGCACGCGAAGCCACCCCCGACCGCGGCCGATCCAACGGCAGCGCCACCTCCTGCGGCGCATCCCGCAACACCCCCGACCAGTAGGCAAGTTGCTGATCCAGGACCCCACCCAACAGACCCTGCTGCCACAGCGTGTAATCCGCGTACTGCACCGGCAACGGCGACCACTCCGGAGCAACCCCCGCCAACCGAGCCCGGTACGCCGACGCCACCCCCTCCCACAACGGCTCCATCGACCAACCGTCACTCGCGATGTGGTGCAAGGTCACCACCAGCACCGACTCGCCCTCGCCGAGCCGGAACAACACCACCCGTACGGGCACATCGGTGGACAGGTCGAACGGGGTGAACGCGGCCCCGCGCACCGCCTCGTCCAGCGCGTCGCTCCCGCACTCCACGACCGTGAAGGGCACCTGGACGTCCTGGGCGGGCAGGACCAGCTGGCGCGGCTGGCCGTCGATCGCCGGGTAGACCGTCCGCAGCGCCTCGTGCCGGCCGACCACGTCACCGATCGCCGCACGGAGCGCCTCGACGTCCACCGAGCCGTGGAGACGGAACGCGAACGGGCTGTTGTACGTCGCGGAAGCGCCCTCCAACTGGTCGAGGAACCACAGCCGCTGCTGCGCGAACGACAGCGGCAGCACCTCCGGCCGCTCCCCCGCCACCAACGCCGGCCGCGCCGGCCGCCCCTCCTTCAGCTTCTCGGCGACGCCGACGACCGTGGAGGCGTCGAACAGGTCGCGGATGCCGAGTTCGGCGCCGAAGGTACTGCGGATCCGGCTGATCAGCCGGGCCGCGAGGAGCGAGTGCCCGCCCAGCGCGAAGAAATCGTCGTCGATCCCCACCGACGGCAGGCCCAGCAGCTCCGCGAAGATGCCGCAGAGCAGTTCCTCCTGCACCGAGCGCGGTGCGCGTCCGCCCGGCTCGACGGCGGTGGCGGCAGGTGCGGGCAGTGCGCGCTGGTCCAGCTTGCCGTTCGGCGTGATCGGCAACGCCTCCAGCACCACCACCGCCGACGGCACCATGTGACGCGGCAGCCGCTTGACCAGGAAGTGACGCAGTTCCGCCGCGTCCACGTTCCGACCGTTCACCGGGACGACGTAGCCGACCAGGCGCTTGTCGCCCGGTCGGTCCTCGCGTGCCACGACCGCGGCCTGCGCCACCGCCTCGTGCGCCAACAGCACCGCCGCGACCTCACCCGGCTCGACCCGGAAACCCCGGATCTTCACCTGGTCGTCCGCACGCCCCACATACTCCAGCACCCCGTCCGCACGCCAACGACCCAAGTCGCCCGTCCGGTACATCCGTTCACCCGCCACACCCAGCGGATTCGCCACAAACCGCTCCGCCGTCAGACCCGCCCGACCCACATACCCGTGCGCCAGACCGGCCCCCGCCGCATACACCTCACCCACCACACCCGCCGGCACCGGACGCAACCACTCGTCCAACACGAACACCCGCTTGTTGCCCACCGGACGCCCGATCGGCAACGACGACGACCCCAGATCCTCCTCGGTCACCGCGTGGCACGTCGTGAAGCCCATACTCTCCGCCGGCCCGTACCCGTTGCCCACCCGCAACCCCGGGAACAAGCCCAGCACCTTCGCCACATGCGCCACCGAACCGGCCTCACCACCCGTGAACGCCGTCCGAACCCCCGCAAAAGCCCCCGGATGCTCATCCACCAGGAAATTGAACAGACTCGCCGACAACTGGAGCATCGTCACACCATGCTCCACCACCAACTTCTCGATCACCGCCGGCTGCGGATTCTGCCCCGGCTGCAACACACACACCGCACCATGCAACAACGCGCCGAACAACTCCAGCGCGAACCCGTCCCACGACACCGGCGAGCACTGAAGAAACACCTCACCCGGACCGAACTCGCAATACTCCTGCCCCAGATACGTTCCCACCAACGCCCGATGCGGCGCCACCACACCCTTCGGCCGACCCGTCGAACCCGACGTGAACATCACACACGCCACATCCTCCGGACCCACCACCACCGACGGCACCACCCCGCCCGCCGCCGGCTCCCACTCCTCATCCACCCACACCACACACTCCGCGAGCCCCTCCACCGACCCCCGAAGCCCCGAACTCGACACCACCAGACCCACACCCGCCTCGGCCACCACCAAAGCCGACCGCTCCCGCGGGAACTCCGGATCCAACAGCGTGTAACCACCACCCGCCTTCAACACACCCAACAACGCCACCACAAGATCCGCACCACGCCCCAGGCAGACCCCCACCAACCCGCCCCGCTCCAGACCGGACTCCACCAACCGCGCGGCCATCCGATCCGACAGAACATCCAACTCCCCGTACGACAACCGGCGATCACCATCCACCACCGCCACCGCACCCGGAGCCCGCACCACCTGCTCCCCGAACAACCCCGACACCGTCCCCGCCGGCACCGGACCCCCACCACCACCCCACCCCGACACGACCAACTCACGCTCGCCACCCACCAACACCTCAACCGACCCGACCAACTGCTCCGGATCCGCGACCATCGCGGCCAGCACCCGGCGCAGGCGCTCCGCGAAGGTGGTGACGGTGCCGTGGTCGAAGAGGTCGGCGGCGTAGCGCAGTTCGGCCCGGATGCCGGCCGGCCTGTTGGCGGCGTCATGGTGCTCGGAGAAGCTCAGGTTGAGGTCGAACCGGGCCGGGGCAGCCACAGAGCACTCCGGCTCCACGACCAGGCCCGGGAGTCGGAGACTGCACTCGCTGTTGTTCTGCAGGACCAGCATCACCTGGAACAACGGGTGCACCGACGCGGAGCGGACGGGGTTCAGCTCCTCCACCAGGCGCTCGAACGGCAGGTCCTGGTGGGTGAACGCCGCCAGATCCGTATCCCGGACCCGGCCCAGCAACTCACCGAAGGTCGGCGCACCCGACACATCCGTCCGCAGCACCAGCGTGTTCACGAAGAACCCGACCAGCTTGTCCAAGGCCTCATCCGAACGCCCCGCCACCACCGTGCCGATGGGGATGTCCGTCCCCGCGCCCAACCGCGACAAGAGGGCCGCCAGGCCCGCGTGCAGCACCATGAACAGCGTCACGCCATGCCGACGCGCCAACCCCTCCAACTCCGCGTGCAGCCCGGCATCCAGCCCGAACTCCACCAGACCACCCGCACGCGAACCCACCCCCGACCGCGGCCGATCCAACGGCAGCGCCACCTCCTGCGGCGCATCCCGCAACACCCCTGACCAGTAGGCGAGTTGCTGATCCAGGACCCCACCCAACAGACCCTGCTGCCACAGCGTGTAATCCGCGTACTGCACCGGCAACGGCGACCACTCCGGAGCAACCCCCGCCAACCGGGCCCGATACGCCGACGCCACCCCCTCCCACAACGGCTCCATCGACCAACCGTCACTCGCGATGTGGTGCAAGGTCACCACCAGCACCGACTCGCCCTCGGCGACCGTGAACAACACCACCCGCAACGGCAGCCCGGTGGACAGGTTGAACGCGGCGAGGGCCTCGGCGGAGATCCGCTCCGCCAGCTCCTCCGCCGTGCACGGCTCGGCCCTGAACGGCACCTCGACGTCCCCGACGGGCAGCACCACCTGGCGGGGCTGCCCGTCGACCGCCGGATAGACCGTCCGCAGCGCCTCGTGCCGCCCGACCACGTCACCGATCGCCCCGCGCAGCGCCTCCACGTCCACCGCCCCGTGCAGCCGGAACACGAACGGGCTGTTGTACGTGGCGGACGCACCCTCCAACTGGTCGAGGAACCACAGCCGCTGCTGCGCGAACGACAGCGGCAGCACCTCCGGACGCTCACCCGCCACCAGCGCCGGCCGCGCCGGACGCCCCTCCTTCAGCTTCTCCGCCACCCGGGCCACGGTCGGGTTCCGGAACAGGTCCCGGATGCCGAGCTCCGCGCCGAGCGTGCTGCGGATGCGGCTGATCAGCCGGGTCGCGATGACCGAATGGCCGCCCAGGGCGAAGAAGTTGTCATCGACTCCCACCGACGGCAGCCCGAGGACCTCGGCGAAGAGGCCGCACAGGAGCTGTTCCTGCGCCGACTCGGGAGCGCGACCGCCCTCGGCCGTGTCCTTCTGCCCGGTCGTCGGTTCCATCTGCTGAGCCATGACATCCATACCTTTCTTCGTGGGATCGTTCTGGTCATTCGTAAGATCAGGGCACCCAGGGATGCCGGGTGTGGCTGTCATGTCATTGCCGCGTCCGTG
>NZ_JBHVRS010000009.1:0-338121 GCF_042885595.1 Kitasatospora sp. NPDC058046 | reverse complement strand
GGTTACATTCCGAACCCGGAAGCTAAGCCTTACAGCGCCGATGGTACTGCAGGGGGGACCCTGTGGGAGAGTAGGACGCCGCCGAACAATTCTTCTAGAGAAGCCCCCGCCGGGTGAACCGGTCGGGGGCTTCTCTGTTGTAGGGTCAACATGCAATTGTCGTCACACGGGACAGGAGGCCCCCCGGGTGGAGGTCCAGGAGACGCGGGTCCAGACCGATCGCGTCCTCACCATCCCCAATATGCTGAGCATGGGCCGGCTGGTCGGTGTTCCGCTCTTCCTCTGGCTCATCCTGTGGCCGGTCTTCGACGGGCCCAACAATGACGGTTGGGCACTGCTGATCCTGATGTTGAGCGGGATCAGCGACTACCTGGACGGGAAGCTCGCCCGCCGGTGGGGGCAGATCAGCCGGGTGGGGCAGCTGCTCGATCCGCTGGCCGACCGGCTGTACGTGCTGTCCACGCTGGTCGGGTTGACGTGGCGTGGGATTCTGCCGTGGTGGCTCACCGCGATCCTGTTGGCCCGTGAGGCATTCATCGCCGGCCTGCTGCCGATTCTGGCCCGGCGCGGTTACGGACCGCTCCAGACGAGTTTCCTGGGGAAGGCCGCGACCTTCAATCTGATGTACGCGTTTCCGCTTCTGCTGCTCGGCAGTGTCGACAGCTGGATCGCCCGGCCGGCCGAGGTGGTGAGCTGGGCGTTCATCTGGTGGGGGACGACCTTGTACTGGTGGGCCGCGATTCTTTACGCAGTCCAGGCGCGGCAGATCGTCCGGGGGAGCACCGCGGGCCCGGCGTCCACAGTCTGAGACGTGATCTGAGAGAAGCCCCACGCCTCCTCGGTGCGTCGGACGATACCTTCCGGGTAGAGAACCTTCTGGAACGCTTTGATGGACCTGCCGGTCCACCACCGCGAAGGAGGACGCACCCGTAATGAAAGCCGTTGTAATGGCAGGGGGCGAGGGCACCCGACTCCGCCCGATGACCTCCAGCATGCCGAAGCCGCTGCTTCCGGTCGCCAATAGGCCGATCATGGAGCACGTGCTTCGGCTGCTGAAGCGGCACGGCCTCTCCGACACCGTCGTCACCGTGCAGTTCCTGGCGTCGCTGGTCAAGAACTATTTCGGTGACGGCGAAGAGCTGGGCATGCATCTGACCTATGCCCACGAGGAGACGCCACTGGGCACTGCGGGGAGTGTCAAGAACGCCGAGGACGCGCTCAAGGACGATTCCTTTCTGGTGATCTCCGGTGACGCGTTGACCGACTTCAATCTCTCGGAATTGATCGACTTTCACCGCAGTAAGAACGCTCTGGTCACCGTCTGTCTCACGAGGGTGCCGAATCCGCTGGAGTTCGGCATCACGATCACGGACGAGGAGGGGAGGGTCGAGCGGTTCCTGGAGAAGCCGACCTGGGGGCAGGTCTTCTCCGACACGGTGAACACCGGTATCTACGTGATGGAACCCGAGGTCTTCGACTACGTCGCGGCGGGCGAGTCCGTCGACTGGTCGAGTGACGTCTTCCCCCAGCTCCTGAAGGAGGGCAAGCGGGTCTACGGGTACGTCGCCGAGGGCTACTGGGAGGACGTGGGCACCCACGAGAGCTACGGCAAGGCCCAGGCGGACGTCCTGGAGGGCAAGGTCGACGTCGAGCTCGACGGGTTCGAGATCTCCCCGGGGGTCTGGGTCGCCGAGGGCGCCGAGGTGGACCCGGAGGCGGTGCTGCGCGGGCCGCTGTACATCGGGGACTACGCCAAGGTCGAGGCCGGCGTGGAGATCCGCGAGCACACCGTGCTGGGCAGCAACGTGGTCGTCAAGCGCGGCGCGTTCCTGCACAGGGCGGTGGTGCACGACAACGTGTACGTCGGGCCGCAGAGCAATCTGCGGGGCTGCGTGGTCGGCAAGAACACCGACGTGATGCGGGCCGCGCGGATCGAGGACGGCGCGGTGATCGGGGACGAGTGCCTGGTCGGCGAGGAGTCGATCATCGGAGCGAACGTCCGGGTCTACCCGTTCAAGACCATCGAGGCCGGCGCCGTCGTCAACACCTCGGTGATCTGGGAGTCGCGCGGCCAGGAGCACCTGTTCGGGGTCCGAGGCGTCTCGGGCATCCTGAACGTCGAGATCACCCCGGAGCTGGCCGTCCGGCTGGCGGGGGCGTACGCGACGACGCTGAAGAAGGGTGCCACCGTCACCATCGCGCGTGACCACTCGCGTGGTGCGCGTGCGCTCAAACGGGCGATGATCTCGGCGCTCCAGACCTCCGCGATCGACGTCCGCGACCTCGAGAACGTGCCCATGCCGGTGGCCCGGCAGCACACGGCGAGGGGGAGCGCGGGCGGGATCTTCCTGCGGACCACGCCGGGTGTGCCGGACTCGCTGGACATCCTCTTCTTCGACGAGCGCGGGGCGGACCTCTCGCAGGCCGGCCAGCGCAAGCTCGACCGCGTCTACGCGCGCCAGGAGTTCCGGCGGGCCTTCCCCGGTGAGATCGGGGACCTGACCTTCCCCTCCAGCGTCTTCGACTCCTACGCGGGAAACCTGCTGCGGACGGTGGACACGACCGGAGTGCGGGAGGCCGGGCTGAAGGTGGTCGTGGACACCGCGCACGGCAGCGCGGGCCTCGTCCTGCCGAGCATCCTGGGCCGACTCGGGGTCGAGGCGCTCACCGTCTCCAGCGGGCTGGACGAGGCGCGGCCGACCGAGGACGCGGAAACGCGGCGGGCCGGCCTGGCCAGGCTCGGTGAGCTGGTCGCCTCCTCGCGGGCGGCCTTCGGGGTGCGGTTCGACCCGGTGGGCGAGCGCGTCGCGTTCGTGGACGAGCTCGGGCGGGTGATCGACGACGACCGGGCCCTGCTGGTGCTGCTGGACCTGGTCGCCGCCGAGCGGCGCAGCGGGCAGGTGGCACTGCCGGTGACCACCACCCGGATCGCCGAGCAGGTCGCCGCGTACCACGGCACCCAGGTCATCTGGACCACGACGACGCCGGACGACCTCGCGAAGGCGGCCTCCGCCGAGGGCACGGTGTTCGGCGGGGACGGGCGCGGCGGCTTCGTGGTGCCCGAGTTCAGCGGGGTGCTGGACGGCGCCGCGGCGTTCGTCCGGCTGGTCGGCCTGGTGGCGCGGACCCAGCTCACGCTGAGCCAGATCGACGCCCGGATCCCGCAGGCGCACATCCGGCGCCGGGACATCGCGACGCCGTGGGCCGCCAAGGGCATGGTCATGCGCTCGGTGGTGGAGGCGGCCGGCAGCCGTCGGCTGGACACCACCGACGGCGTCCGGGTGGTCGAGGCGGACGGGCGCTGGACGCTGGTGCTCCCGGACCCGGCCGAGGCGGTCACCCACCTCTGGGCGGAGGGCCCCGATGACGAGGCCACCGAGGCGCTGCTGGACGAGTGGGCGGCCGTGGTCGACGGAGCGGGACGGTGACGAACCGGGACTGAGCACGATCAGGAGCTGAGCTCGGAACCGCCTCGGACGGCGGGGCGCGCGGTGTGACCCGCGCGCCCCTCTGTCCGTTTTCACATCATTCGGAATATTCCGTCACATTCCGTCATGTGTGCAGCGTGTGTGCAGCTCAGGGGCCGTGCACGGGCCCCCTCGACGACATGGGACGATGGTCTCCATGCCAGCGACGCCGACGCCGAGTGCCCCGAACGGACGGTACAACCGCCCGGACGCCTCGATGTCCTTGCTGACCAACGTGATGGACCACAGCCTGGACGAGGGCTACGCGGAGGCGGCCGCCGCGCGCGGCGGTGCCCGCGACAGCCGGATACCCGGGACCCTGCCGGGGCTGCTGACGCTCGGGGCGGGGCTGGCGCTGGTCGGCGCGGTGGTGACGGTGGGCGCGGTGAACGCGCACAAGGCCGAGCCCTCGCTGGCCAAGGAACGGGACGCGCTGATCCACCGGATCAACGACAGCAACACCTCGGCCGACCGGTTGCAGAAGCAGGTGCAGGAGCTGCGGCTCAAGGTCGACAGCACGCAGCAGCAGGCGCTCGCCTCGGGCGACGCCGATCCCGGCGGGGTGAGCGGGGCCGTGGGCCTGGGCCAGGTCACCGGGCCGGGCGTGAAGCTGGTCCTGGAGGACGCCGCGGGCACGGGCAGCGGCGGCAACGTCGACCCGAGGGCCGGGCAGGGCTTCTCCAACAGCGGCCGGCTGCGGGACCGCGACCTGCAGCTGGTGGTGAACGGCCTCTGGGGATCCGGGGCCGAGGCGATCGCGATCAATGGCCAGCGGCTGACCGCGCTGTCCGCGATCCGGGCCGCGGGCGAGGCGGTGCTGGTGGACAACCGGCCGCTGGTGCCGCCGTACAACATCCAGGCGATCGGGGACGGCTCGAAGCTCCTCACCGCCTTCGAGAAGGACATGGCCGGGCAGTACCTGCGGCTGCTCCAGGAGCAGTACGGCATCAAGTCGACGCTCTCCGTGCAGAAGAACCTGACGCTGCCGGCGGCGGTGGGGGTGACGCTGCGGACCGCGCAGCCGGTGACGCCCGAGGCCTCGCCCCCGGCGACCGCGGGCGCAACGGCGCCGGCCGGAGCCGGAACCCAGGAGAGCCCCGGCGCGTCCGTCTCACCGTCGGCCTCGCCTTCCGCTTCCGCCTCGTCGGCCCCGACCAGCGGTGCTTCCACCGCCAAGCGGCGTCCGCCGACCGGAACCACCAAGACCACGACAGGGACAGGAGCAGCCAGACCGTGATTGCCGTACTGGGTCTTGTGATCGGGGTGGTCGTCGGCCTCTTCGTCCAACCCGAGGTGCCGGACGCCGTCGTGCCGTACCTGCCGATCGCGGTGGTGGCGGCGCTGGACGCCGTGTTCGGCGGCGTCCGGGCGATGCTCGACGGGATCTTCAACGACAAGGTGTTCATCGTCTCGTTCCTGTCGAACGTGGTGGTCGCGGCACTGATCGTCTTCCTCGGTGACCAGCTGGGCGTCGGCTCGCAGCTGTCCACCGGCGTGGTCGTCGTCCTCGGCATCCGCATCTTCTCCAACGCGGCCGCGATCCGGCGCCATGTCTTCCGTGCCTGAGCCGGGCCGCGAGCCCGCGGCGGAGGACGGGCGGGAGGCGGCGGTGGCCGGGCCGGCCGCCGGGAAACCGGCTGGAGAGCCGGGCGGGAAAGCGGTCGAGAAGGCGGTTTCGAAGCCCGTCCGGGAGGTCGTGGACGCACCTCGGACGGACGGTGCGGCGGACGCGGACGAGGCTGCCGGGACGGCCGGGGAGACCGCCGAGGCCGTGGAGCCCGTCGTCGCCTCGGCGGAGAAGTCTGACGCTAAGGCTGAGCTTGAGGCCGGTTCGGTGCCCGAGCCGATGCTGCGGCTCACGAAGGTCACCGCGCCGGCCCCCGGGGCCGAGCCGAAGACCGGGGCGAAGCCGGAGTCCGCGCCTGCCGCTGAGCCCGAGCCCACGCCCGAGCCCGTGCCGGACCCGGAGCCCGCACCGGAAGCGGAGTCCGAGCCGGAACCCGAGCCCGAGCCCGTCGCGGACCGGAGTGCCGGCCGGCGGCGCCTGAAGGCGGCGCTCTGGCCGCCGCGGCTGTCGCGCGGGCAGCTGGTGGTGGCGCTGCTGCTGTTCTCGCTCGGCCTGGGGCTGGCGATCCAGGTGCGGTCGACCAACGACCACCACAGTCAGCTCCGCGGGGCCCGCCAGGAGGACCTGGTGCGGATCCTCGATGAACTGGACAGCCGTCAGCAACGTCTTCAGCAGGAGAAGGCGGAGTTGGAGCAGTCCCTGGCGAAGTTGGAGAACAGCTCCAACCAGGCCAAGGAGGCCCAGGAGCAGACCAGGAAGAAGGCGACGGAGCTCGGCGTGCTCGCCGGCACCGTCAAAGCCACTGGTCCGGGCATCGTACTCACGGTCGATGATCCCCAAGGGCAGGTGAAGGCAGATATGCTGCTGGACACCCTGCAAGAACTTCGAGCGGCGGGGGCGGAGGCGATTCAGATCAACGATGTGCGCGTGGTGGTCAACACCTACTTCACCGACCTGTCGGCCGGTGGGGTGCAGATCGACGGGAAGAAGGTCTCGCAGCCCTACCGCTTCACGGTCGTGGGGAACCCGCAGGATCTGACACCCGCGCTGAACATCCCGGGAGGTGTCGTCCGCACGCTGGAGAGCCACCAGGCGCGGGCGACGATCGCCCAGCAGCAGAAGGTGGTCGTCGACGCCCTCGTGGACCCGAAGTCGCCGCAGTACGCCAAGCCGGCTTCGAAGTGACGGGGCGCCCGGCGAACGGCCCGTCAAGGGCGGGCGGCACCCGCTGCGGGGCGCCGCCGTCACATGGGCGAGACTGGTTCGCACCAGTACGCTCCGGAGCAACAACCGCAGTACCAACCGCCGGAGTACCACTCCAGCGGGCCCGAGCCGCAACGACCGGGCCCGCAGCATGTCCGAGGTTCTCACCCTGCCCCGCGGGCGGGTCTGTCACACGCAAGGGGATTCGCCCGTGAGTTTCTTCTCGAAGTTGTTCGGTCGTAACAAGGGCCGTGACGCCGCCGCCGTCGAGGCGCCCACCGCGCGTCACCGCCGACCGGAGGACGAGCCCGCAGTGCCGGGCATGCGCCCGGCCCCCGAGGCCGCGCCGTACGCAGGTCAGCAGCTGTACCGGGACGGCGGCGCCGCCCAGTACGCGGGGAATCAGGCGGGCTACGGCGCGTCGGTTGACCCCTCCGGCGAGCCGCGCATAGGTTTCCCGTCAGGACCCTCAACCTCTGGTGGAGGGTTTGCCCCGGATCCGTACGCCGGGCACAACCCGTCGGGTGTGCCGCGCCAGGAGGCTGTGAACATGGCTGGCCCCACTCCGTGCCCCAGGTGCGGCAACCGGAACCCGGCCGCGGCCCGGTTCTGTTCCAACTGCGGCACGGCGCTGCGCGGCGGCCTGCTTCCGGAGGGGGCGGCGGAGACCACGTCGACCATCTCCATCTCCGGCCTGGAGTCGTACGACCCCACCACCACGACCGGCACCGGCGCCACGCCGGCCCTGTCGGCCGAGGTGCTGTCGGCGATCGACGCGCTGCCGCCGGGCTCGGCCCTGCTGATCGTGCAGCGCGGTCCGAACTCCGGCAGCCGGTTCCTGCTGGACTCGGACGTCACCACGGCGGGTCGCCACCCGCAGGGTGACATCTTCCTCGACGACGTCACGGTCTCGCGCCGCCACGTGGAGTTCCGCCGCACCCCGGCCGGCTTCAGCGTCGCGGACGTGGGCAGCCTCAACGGCACCTACGTGAACCGGGAGCGGATCGACGAGGTGCCGCTGAACAACGGCGACGAGGTGCAGATCGGGAAGTACCGGCTGGTGTTCTTCGCCGGCCACAACCGGGGGTACTGAAAACGACGTCGGCAGGAGCCCGAGTGAATACGAATACCCCTTCCTCTTCTCTCGGGGCGGCCACCCCAACCCCGCCCGGTCCGCAGGCGGACCGCGGCGGACGCGGGGTGGTCGCGGGCCCGCGGCAGCCGGTCCGGGCCGAGCGGCCCGCCGGCCGTCGGCGCGGCGGTGACGAGCTGCTGAGCATCGGCGCGGTGCTGGCCTTCCTGCGCGACGACTTCCCCGAGGTCACCATCTCCAAGATCCGCTTCCTGGAGGCGGAGGGACTGGTCGAGCCGCAGCGCACGCCCTCGGGGTACCGCAAGTTCAGCCCGGCCGACGTCGAGCGGCTGGCCTACGTCCTGCGCATGCAGCGGGACCACTACCTGCCGCTGCGGGTGATCCGGGAGCACCTGGACGCCATCGAGCGCGGTGAGAACCCGCCCGCGCTGCCCTCCGCCGCCGACACCCGGCCCGGTCCGCTGGAGGAGGCGGACCGGGAGCTGGTGGCCGGCGGAGAGGTGCCCTCCGGCGTCCGGCTGGGGCGCGCCGAACTGCTCGCGGCGGCTGAGGCCGGGGAGCCGGAACTGGCCGAGTGGGAGTCCTACGGGCTCGTCGCCCCGGGACCGGACGGCGGCTACGACGGCGAGGCGCTCCAGGTGGCCCGGCTGGTCGCGGAGCTCGGCCGGTACGGGCTGGAGCCCCGGCACCTTCGCGCCATGAAGGCCGCGGCGGACCGCGAGATCGCGCTGGTGGAACAGGTGGTGGCGCCGTTGCGCCGGCACCGGAACCCGCAGACCAGGGCGCACGCGGAGGCCACCGCCCGGGAGCTCGCGACGCTGTCCGTACGGCTGCACGCGGCCATGGTCCAGGCCGGGATGCGGACGCGCGGATAGCGCGTGCCGCCCGCGGCGCGCCCTGGCCGCACCGCGCTGACCAGCGGCGTCGGCCCTGCGCTTTCATATCCGGGAGCGGAGCCATAGGGTTGCCTGTGTGAATGAGCTCGACGTCGTGGGTGTCCGAGTGGAGATGCCTTCCAACCAGCCGATCGTGCTGCTGCGGGAGGTCGGGGGAGATCGCTATCTGCCGATCTGGATCGGCCCCGGCGAGGCGACCGCGATCGCCTTCGCCCAGCAGGGCATGACGCCGGTGCGCCCGCTGACGCACGACCTCTTCAAGGACGTCCTGGAGGCGCTCGGTCAGCAGCTCACCGAGGTCCGGATCACCGACCTGCGGGAGGGCGTGTTCTACGCCGAGCTGGTGTTCGCCGGCGGGGTCGAGGTGAGCGCGCGGCCGTCCGACGCCATAGCGCTGGCGCTGCGCACCGGCACGCCGATCTACGGGAGCGAGGAGGTGCTCGCCGAGGCGGGCATCGCGATCCCGGACGAGCAGGAGGACGAGGTCGAGAAGTTCCGCGAGTTCCTCGACCAGGTGTCGCCCGAGGACTTCGGCGGCAGCGGCCCGCAGTAGCGGGGCCCGACCGTGCGGCCTTTCGGCCCATCGTTTTGCCAAAATCCGTCCATCTACCCACACTAGGGGCACGAAAAACCACTCTCCTGAGTGAAGTGGTTTGTCTGGCCCGGCGTGGCGATCGTTGACGGGTCATAGGGGACTGCCTACCGTCAGGAGTGGCTGTCCGGGTGGCCGATGCCCGCAGTCGGGTTGCCCGCAGCACAAGTGGACGGAGGCAGGCATGAGCAGCACCGGCGATGACGCGGCCGTGGGAGGCCGGTGCGCCGTGCACATGCCGCGCACCGCTCGCACCGTCACGGATTTCCCCCGGGTCGGCAGGTTCCCGGCCGTACAGGCGGGCCAGCCGGCCATCGAACGGCTGGCCCCGACGTCCGACCTGCTCGGCTTCCGGGGCCCGACGGCCTGTGCGGCGGCCGGCATCACCTACCGTCAGCTGGACTACTGGGCCCGCACCGGACTGCTGGAGCCCAGCGTCCGCACCGCGTACCCGTCGACCAGCCAGCGGCTCTACAGCTTCCGCGACATCCTGCTGCTGAAGATCGTGAAGCGGCTGCTCGACGCGGGTGTCTCGCTGCAGAACATCCGGGTGGCGGTCGCCCACCTCCAGGCCGCCGACCAGGCCGACCTGGCGGGGATGACGCTGATGTGCGACGGCGCGACGGTGTACGAGTGCACGACGCCGCAGCAGGTGGTGGACCTGCTGAAGGGCGGTCAGGGGGTCTTCGGCATCGCGGTCGGAGCGGTCTGGCAGGAGCTGGAGCTCACCCTCGGGCGGCTGCACGCCGAGCGCACCGACACCGGCGAGACGATGGTCGGGCACGACCCGGCCGACGAGCTGGCCCAGCGGCGCAACCGGGCGGTCTGAGCAGGCGTTCGACGGGGCCGCGGGCCCGGACGGGGAACCGTTCGGACCCGCGGCCCCGTCGTGTTCCCCGGTTGACGTGATCGAGGGAGGGCACGTGGGAGTCGGTACCGGTATATCGGGGCTGCTGCGGCGCAGGGCCGGACTGCTGGGGGCCCGGCTGCGGCAGCGGCGGACGCAGCGCAGGGTGTTCCAGGTCGGAACGGTGCTCTGCTCGCTGGCGCTGGCGCCGAGCGCCTGGGTGTGGTTCGCCGCGGGGGACCGGGTGGGCACCGTGGAGAGCGCGCCCGCCGCGCCGGTCGCGGTGGTCTTCGGGGCCGGCCTGTACCAGGGCAAGCCCTCCCCGTACCTGGAGCACCGGCTGGTCGCGGCGGTGGACCTGTACCGGGAGGGGAAGGTGCAGGCGATCCTGGTGACCGGGGACAACGGGCGGGTCGAGTACTCCGAGCCCGACGCGATGTACGACTACCTGACCCGGAACGGCGTTCCCGAGGACCGGGTGGTGCGGGACTACGCGGGCTTCGACACCTGGGACTCCTGCACCCGGGCGCGCCGGATCTTCGGGGTGGACCACGCGGTGCTGGTCAGCCAGGACTTCCACGTCCGCCGGGCGCTGGCGCTGTGCGAGGCGGCGGGCATCCGCTCGTACGCGGTCGGGGTGCCGGAACTGCACGACGCGACCTGGCTGTACGGCGGGCTGCGGGAGGTCGCCGGGGCGGGCAAGGCGGCGGCCAACGCCTGGCTGCGGCCGGACCCGGTGTTCCTCGGGCCCCGGGAGGACGGCATTCCGAAGGCGCTGGCGGAGGCCGCGAAGCAGTAGCGACGGGGGCCGGGAGCGGGGCCTCCGGCCCGGTTCGTACGCACTGTCGGACCCGTACGCGATGATCGGCGGGTGCGATCTCTGCCGAGCATCATCCACCTCGACATGGACGCCTTCTTCGCGGCGGTGGAGCAGGCGGCCAAGCCCAGCCTGCGTGGCAAGCCGGTGGTCGTCGGCGGGCTCGGCGGACGCGGGGTGGTCTCCACGGCCTCGTACGAGGCGCGCAGGTTCGGGGTGCACTCGGCGATGCCGATGGCGCAGGCGCGCCGGCTCTGCCCCAACGCGGCCTTCCTGGCGGGGCGGTTCGAGGCCTACCGGCAGAACAGCGAGATCGTGATGGGGCTGCTGCGGCAGCTGTCCCCGCTGGTGCAGCCGCTCAGCCTGGACGAGGCCTTCGTGGACCTGGAGGCAGGCCCGTACGGACCGGCGCTGCTGGAGGCGGACCACGAGACCGGCGAGCGGCTGGTCCTCGCGCTCGCAGAGGACCTACGGGCGGACATCCAGCGGGCGACCGGCCTGACCGGCTCGGTCGGGGCGGCCGGGTCCAAGCTGATGGCCAAGATCGCCTCCGAGCAGGCCAAGCCGGACGGACTGGTCATGATCGAGCCCGGGCAGGAGCGGGCCGTGCTCGGCCCGATGCCGGTGCGGGCGCTGCCCGGGATCGGGCCGGCCACCGAACAGGTGCTGCGCCGGGCCGGGCTGAGCACGGTGGCCGACCTCGCGGAGGCGGGGGAGGCGGAGCTGGTGCAGCTGGTCGGGCGGGCGCACGGCGCCGGGATCTTCCAGATGTCCATAGGGCTGGACGAGCGGCCGGTGATCGCCGACCAGGACGCCAAGTCCGTGTCGGTGGAGGACACCTACGAGGTGGACCTGGCCGACCGGGAACGGGTGCTGCGCGAGGTGGAGGCCCTGGCCGGCCGGTGCGTACGGCGGCTGCGGGCGGCCGGGCGCTCGGGGCGGACGGTGGTGCTCAAGGTCCGGCGGTTCGACTTCTCGACGCTGACCCGCTCGGAGACGCTCGGCGGGCCCACCGACGACGAGGCGGTGATCACCGCGACCGCGCGCCGGCTGGCCGAGCAGGTGGAGATCACCGGCGGGGTCCGGCTGCTCGGCGTGGGCGTCGCCCAACTCGCCGACTACACCCAGGAGGACCTGTTCGCCCAGGCGCTGCGGGAGGAGGCCGCGGAGCACGCGGAGGCGGCGGCCGAGGCCGAGGAGGCCGAGGCGGAGCCGGAGGCGGTCGTGGTGCGGCGGTGGGTGCCCGGACAGGACGTCCGGCACGAGGAGTTCGGTCCGGGCTGGGTGCAGGGCAGCGGCGTCGGGAGGGTCACCGTACGGTTCGAGACGCCGTGGGACGGGCCGGGGCGGGTACGGACCTTCGCGGTGGACGACCCGGCGCTCGAACCGTCCCGGCCGCTGCCGCTGCGCCGGGACGAGGGGCCGGACGAGGGGCCGGACGGTGTGTCGGAGGGGAACGGCGGGCCGGGGGAAGGAGCCTGAAACGCGAAGCGGCCCCACCCGGTGGGGGAGTACCGGGTGGGGCCGATCACCGTGCCGGACCCCGTGCGTTCGTGATGCCCTCACGATGTACGGGGACCGGGCCCCGCGCCCTGTCCCTGAGCGCGGGGGCCGGACGCCTCGTCAGGCGTCGGTCTTGACCAGCTCGGGGCTGGAGTCCTGCTGGGCCGAGCCGCCGACGACCGTCGCGGTGGCGGCCGACTTGGTGCCGCGGATCAGGAACGGGACGACGCCGGCGACGACGCAGACCACGGCCGCGGTCCAGAACGCGTGCTTGTAGGCGTCCAGGGTGGGCAGCGACAGCGGGATCTGCGGCGGCAGCTTCATGGTGTCGCCGGTCAGGATGGCGGCCATGACGGCGGTGCCGATCGCGCCACCGACCGTGCGCAGCACGGAGTTCATGCCGTTGGCGATACCGCTCTGCTCGACCGGGACGGCGCCGTTGATGTAGGCCGGCATCGCGGCGAAGGCGAGGCCCACGCCGAGACCGAAGATCGCCGAGGCGGTGTAGATGTCGCCCTCGTGCCCGTGGCGCACGGCCAGGTAGGCCATCGCGATGGCGCCGAGGACGCCACCGAGGACCAGCGGCAGGCGCGGGCCGCGACGGGCGATCAGCAGGGCGCCGACCGGGGCGGCGACCATCGAGCCGATCGCGGACGGCAGCAGCAGGAGGCCGGCGTGCAGCACGCTGGCGGTGAAGCCGTAGTGGGTCAGCTTCTCCGGGGTCTGGGCGAAGTTGCTGATGACCATGAAGGAGCCGTACATGCCGAAGCCGATGAGCAGGCCGGCCACGTTGGTGAAGGCGACGGCCGGACGGGCCATCATCTTCATGTCCACCAGCGGGTGCGCGACCTTGGTCTCGATGATCCCCCAGATCAGGGCGACCACGGCGGCGACGGCGAACAGGCCGAGCGTCTTGTTGGAGGTCCAGCCCCAGTGGTTGCCCTGGCTGACCGCGACCAGCAGCGCGGAGAGCCAGCCGGCCAGGGTGAGGGCACCCAGCGGGTCGGCGCCGCCCTCCTTGTCGGTCACCGGGTCGGTCGGGACGCGGAAGGCGACCAGGGCGATCGCGATCAGGCCGAAGACCAGGCCCATCCAGAAGATCGACTTGTAGTTCCAGTGCTCCAGCAGGAGACCGGTCGCGACCAGGCCGAGGCCGGAGCCGACGCCCATCGAGGCGCTGATGGCGGCGACGCCGCCGGTCACCTTCTGCTTGGGCAGCTCGTCACGGACGATGCTGATCGCCAGCGGCAGGACGCCACCGCCGGCGCCCTGGAGGACACGGGCGACGACCAGCCAGGTGAAGGAGTGGGTGCTGACCGCCAGCGCCGAACCGGCGACCAGGCCGGCCAGCGAGATCAGCAGCATCGGCTTGCGGCCCCGGAGGTCGCCGAAGCGGCCCAGGAGGGGAGTCAGCACGGCTGCGGAGAGCAGGTTGGCGGTCATCAGCCAGGTGACGCTGGACGCGGAGACGTGCAGTTCCTTGGCCAGCGAGGGCAGGATCGGGACGACCGCGGTCTGCACCACGCTGAACGACAGCATCGCCAGGATGAGGGCCGGCAGGACCCGGGCGCTGCTCTGCTTCTCGGCCGCGGTGGTGGGCTGTGGTGCCTCACTCACGGTTGCTTCCTCCCGTACATAGTGAATGAACTGAAGTAACCATGCAGGGAGATACTTCAGAGTGTCAAATATCGAGTGGTTAAGTTTTGGCAAAGGTGAACGGTCGGGTACGTGACAAGGGCCGTGGTGGGGGTGGCGGGGGCGGGGAGGGGCGCCTGCAGTGGGTGTGCGAGAGGGCCCCGGACGGTGTCCGGGGCCCCTCTTCGCGGGTGGTGTCAGACGAGCGGGCGCAGTGCGGCCGGGCGGGGTGAGTCGGTGGCGGGGGGTGAGGCGGGGGGCGGGGTCGAGCCGGCCGGGGAGGTGTTCTGGGTGGCGGTGGTGTCGTGGACCTCGACGTGCTCGCGGCGGAGCTCCTCCCGGACCACCTCCTCCGTCGTGTAGCGCTCGACGACCAGGCGGACCCGCTCGACGGGCGCGAGGTACTTGCGGACCACCGCGCGCTCCTCGCGGAGGGTGACCTCCTCGACGGCCTCGGCGATGTCCTTCTCGCTGAGCGTGGCGCGCTCGGCGTCGCTGACCGGCATCCGCTCGACCCGGACGCGCTCGTGGACCACGGGGATGCGGCGCTCGACCTGTTCGGTCGTCACGTACTTGCGCAGCTTCGCGGTGCCGAGGGTGTGCCACTCGGTGGTGACCTCCAGCCGCTCCTCGCGGCAGGTGATCTCGACCGGGCCGCTGGGGGCGGACGGGGCGCCGTCGGCGTGCGCGGCGCTGACGGTCGCCGCCGGGGCGGGCGTAGACGCGGGCGCGGGCGCGGGGGCGGGCTGCGACTGCGGCCTCGGCTCCACGGTGGGTGCGACGGGCGCGGCCGCCGGGGTGGCGGTGGTGGCCTCGGGGGTGCTGAGCATCCGCATGTCGGCCTCCGGGGCGGTTCTGGTGCTGTCGGCGACCGCGGCGGTGACGGCGGCGGTGGGCGGGGCGGTGGCGACGGGGGCTCTGGCCGGGGCGGGCTCGGGAACGGGCTCGGGGGAGCGCTCGGGGGTGTGGAAGGTGAGCGACTTCGCCGGGGCCGCCGCGGTCGTCGTGGCGGCGGCGGCCGCCGCCGTGGTGCCGAAGTCGAGGTCGGCCTGCTTGGGCCGGCTCCCGTTCTCGTGGCTCGGGCGGCCGTCCATCGGGGTGTCGAGCCCGTAGTAGCGGTACAGCTGGAGCTCCTGGGCGGGGGACAGGTGCTGGCCGACGCCGAAGTCCGGCGACTCCTTCACCAGCGACTTGTCGTACGGCACCCGGAGCTCGTCGCCGGCGAACTCGCTCGTGGTCAGCGGGACGAAGGCGTCCCGGCCGAAGATGCCGGTCCGGACCGCGGCCCACTCGGGCCGGCCGGTGGCGTCGTCCAGGTAGACCTCGTCGACCGTGCCGATCTTGTCTCCGTTGCGGTCGACGGCCTTGTGACCGATGAGGTCCCGGGGGTCGATGTCGGTCTGCACTCTTTCCTCCCGTGCGCTGAGCTTGCGGAACTCCCGCAGGAAGGCGGCCGGAGCACCCGTTCCGTCCGCCACTTCACACCAAAAGCCATGAATCGGACGGACGCGAGCGGGGTGCGCCGGACGGGCTGCGCGCTGGACCGTCCGGGGGACGCGCGTAGACCCCGAACGACCTGACGCACCCGTGATCGGGGGGCCTCCCGCTGGTACCCTGGGCGACGACCGCAGAGCCCGCTCGGGAGAGTCTCCGACTGCGAAAGCCGCTGGTCGGAGCGCCGAAGGAGCAACTCCTCCCCGGAATCTCTCAGGCATCCGTACCGTGTGGGGTAGGTCACTCTGGAAAGCAGGGCAGGAGCGTCGGCGCGGAAGCCGGCGATCACCACCCTCACCGACGGTGCAAGCCGACGGAGCGCCCACAGCGCCCCGTGCGGGTGAAGCTCTCAGGTCCCGATGACAGAGGGGGAGGCCTGTCGGGTCCGCCCGCCCAGGTTCGTCCGCTGTCCGCAGCGGCGAGGCCGGCCGGCGTGCGTACCCCCGCCGGTCCGTGACCAGGAGGCCTCGACCACCATGAACGCCCAGCCGAACGCGGGACGCCCCACCGGCGCCTCGACCCTCACCGAGCTTGAGCTGGCCAGCCCCTTCGAGAACCGCCACATCGGCCCCGACGCCGCCGCGCAGGAGAAGATGCTGGCGTCCGTCGGCTACGGCTCGCTGGACGAGCTCGCCGCCACCGCGGTGCCCGAGGCGATCCGCTCCATCACCGCCCTGGACCTGCCCGCGGGCCGGACCGAGGCCCAGGTCCTCGCCGAGCTGCGCGAGCTGGCCGGCCGCAACCAGGTGCTCCAGCCGATGATCGGCCTGGGCTACTACGGCACCTTCACCCCGCCGGTGATCCTGCGCAACGTCATGGAGAACCCGGCCTGGTACACCGCCTACACCCCGTACCAGCCGGAGATCTCGCAGGGCCGCCTGGAGGCGCTGCTCAACTTCCAGACCCTGGTCTCCGACCTGACCGGCCTGCCGACCTCCGGCTCCTCGCTGCTGGACGAGGGCACCGCGGCCGCCGAGGCGATGGCGCTGGCCCGCCGCGTCACCAAGGTCAAGGGCGGCGTCTTCCTGGTCGACGCCGAGACCCTGCCGCAGACCGTCGCGGTGATCAACACCCGTGCCGTGCCGACCGGTGTCGAGGTCGTCGTCGCCGACCTGTCCGAGGGCATCCCGGCCGAGATCGTCGAGCGCGGCGTCTTCGGTGTGCTGCTCCAGTACCCGGGCGCCACCGGTGTGGTCCGCGACCTCACCGCGGTGATCGAGCAGGCGCACGGCCTAGGCGCGATCGTCGCCGTCGCCGCCGACCTGCTCGCGCTGACCCTGCTCAAGTCCCCGGGTTCGCTGGGCGCCGACATCGCCTGCGGCACCTCGCAGCGCTTCGGCGTGCCGATGGGCTTCGGCGGTCCGCACGCCGGCTACCTGTCGGTGCGCGCCGAGTTCGCCCGCTCGCTGCCCGGCCGCCTGGTCGGCGTCTCCGTCGACGTCGACGGCAACCGCGCCTACCGCCTGGCGCTGCAGACCCGCGAGCAGCACATCCGCCGCGAGAAGGCCACCAGCAACATCTGCACCGCCCAGGTGCTGCTCGCCGTGATGGCCTCGATGTACGCCGTCTACCACGGCCCCGACGGCCTGGCCGACATCGCCCGCCGCACCCACCGCTACGCCGCGGCCCTCGCCGAGGGCCTGCGGGCCGGCGGCGTCGAGCTGCTGCACGGCGAGTTCTTCGACACCGTCACCGCCGTCGTCCCGGGCCGCGCCGCCGAGATCGCCGCCGCCGCCCGCGCCAACGGCATCAACGTCCACCAGGACGGCGCGGACCGGATCTCCGTCTCCACCGACGAGACCACCACCCGCGAGCACCTGGCCGGCGTCTGGGCCGCGTTCGGCGTCCCCGCCGTCGAGGTCGCCGAGGCCGCCGACGCGCTGCCCGCCGCGCTGCTGCGCGAGGACGAGTACCTGACCCACCCGGTCTTCCACAGCCACCGCTCGGAGACCGCCATGCTGCGCTACCTGCGCCGCCTGTCGGACCGGGACTACGCGCTGGACCGCGGCATGATCCCGCTGGGCTCCTGCACCATGAAGCTCAACGCGACCACCGAGATGGAGGCGGTGACCTGGCCGGAGTTCGGCCAGCTGCACCCCTTCGCGCCGATCGACCAGGCCCAGGGCTTCCTGACCCTGATCCGCCAGCTGGAGCAGCAGCTGGTCGAGGTGACCGGCTACGACGCCGTGTCGATCCAGCCGAACGCGGGCTCGCAGGGCGAGCTGGCCGGTCTGCTGGCCGTGCGCGCCTACCACCACGCCAACGGCGACACCCAGCGCGACGTCTGCCTGATCCCGTCCTCGGCGCACGGCACCAACGCGGCCTCCGCGGTGATGGCCGGCATGCGCGTGGTCGTGGTGAAGACCCTGGTCGACGGCGACGTGGACGTCGAGGACCTGAAGGCGAAGATCGAGCAGCACCGCGACAACCTCGCCGTGCTGATGGTCACCTACCCGTCCACCCACGGCGTGTACGAGACCCAGATCACCGACATCTGCGCCCTGGTGCACGAGGCCGGCGGCCAGGTGTACGTGGACGGCGCCAACCTGAACGCCCTGGTCGGCCTGGCCAAGCCGGGCAAGTTCGGCGCGGACGTCTCGCACCTGAACCTGCACAAGACCTTCTGCATCCCGCACGGCGGTGGCGGCCCGGGCGTCGGCCCGGTCGCGGTGCGCGCCCACCTGGCGCCGTACCTGCCGAACCACCCGCTGCAGCCGGAGGCCGGCCCGGCCACCGGCGTGGGCCCGATCTCGGCCGCGCCGTGGGGCTCGGCGGCCATCCTGCCGATCTCCTGGGCGTACGTCCGGCTGATGGGCGGCGAGGGCCTCAAGCACGCGACCCAGGTCGCGGTGCTGAACGCCAACTACATCGCCAAGCGCCTGGCGCCGCACTTCCCGGTGCTCTACACCGGCCCGGGCGGGCTGGTCGCGCACGAGTGCATCATCGACCTGCGCCCGCTGACCAAGGAGACGGGCGTGACGGTGGACGACATCGCCAAGCGCCTGATCGACTACGGCTTCCACGCGCCGACGATGTCCTTCCCGGTGGCCGGCACGCTGATGATCGAGCCGACCGAGTCCGAGGACCTGCACGAGATCGACCGCTTCTGCGACGCGATGATCACCATCCGGGCCGAGGTCGACAAGGTCGGCTCGGGCGAGTGGGCGGCCGACGACAACCCGCTGCGCAACGCCCCGCACACCGCCGCCACGCTGGCCGGCGACTGGGCGCACGGCTACTCGCGGCAGGAGGCGGTCTTCCCGGCGGGCGTGAACCCGGCGGACAAGTACTGGCCGCCGGTGAGCCGGATCGACGGCGCGTACGGCGACCGCAACCTGGTCTGCTCCTGCCCGCCGCTGGACGAGTACGGCGTCTGACCCGACCGGGCCCAGGAGGTCCGGGTCGGACGGCAGGGCCCCGGCGGAGTTCTCCGCCGGGGCCCTGCCCGTCTGCGCTGGTCGGCGGCTGCCCCCGCCGTACGGTCGGACCGGGTGGTCAGGCCGCGTGGGCGACGGGGCGGCGCGGGGCGATCACCCGGCCGTCGGGCAGCAGTTCGCCGGTGTCCTCGAACAGGACGACGCCGTTGCAGAGCAGGCTCCAGCCCTGCTCCGGGTGACGGGCCACCGATACGGCCGCCTCGCGGTCCTCGGACTCGGCCGTCGGGCACTCAGGACGGTGCTGGCACATGCGTACCCTCGCTTCGCTCTGCGATCCTCCCCGTGGTGCGGTCGCCGGAGGTGGTGCCGTCCGGGGCCGCCGCGGTGGTCGGATCCTGTCCGCGCGCCGGCCAAGTGTGGGCCGGCGCCCAAGTGGGTAGGACAGGGGGTCCTTCCACGCTGGTTCCCAGTGTCGGCATCCCGGGAGCCGCGCGCAGGGATTTCGTGACATGCGCCACAACTCCCGGGTAGAGATCACCCGTTCAGGTGGGGCCGACGGGAAAAGGCGCACCGGTGGGTCAGTCGGGACATGGCCCATTGGGGCCATGCCGAATGGCCCGGACGGGTGGTCACCGTTCGGGTGAGGGTTTGGGAGCGGGCGCGCGGGCGCGGTCGAGGGCCGCCGGGCGGGTGGGCCCGGCGGCCCGTGGGGCGTCGGCGGGTCAGGAGGTGCCGAGCAGCAGCGGCCCGGCGAGCGGGGCGCGGGCGAGCAGCGGCAGCAGTTCGGCGGCCGGCCGGGCGCGGTGCGCGGCGACGCCGAGCGGGGCCGGGGCCAGGGGGATCAGGAGGTCGCCGTCCGGGTCGGCGTCGGGGTTGTGCAGCCAGAGCGCCGTGGCGTACTGGCCGGGGAAGGTCAGCAGCCGGGGCTGCCGGCGGGTCCGGGAGCCCTGGGCGAGCTGCCAGGCCTCGCGCAGGGCCCGGACCGTCGAGTCGAGGTAGGGGCCGGCGGTGAAGTGGGAGAAGCTGTGGCCCTCGGCGCTCTGCACCACCTCGGCGGCGGCGGCCACCTCGGCGCCGTCCTTGATCAGGAAGCGCCAGCCGGTGCGGCGGGCGGCCGGCAGCTCCGGGCGCGGGCCGTTCAGGACGTGCACCGCGAGCGGGTGGGCGGGGAGCAGTGGGCCGGTCGGATGGCGCAGTGCTGCGGCGGCGGGCTGGCGCAGCGCGGTCTCCGAGTCGAGCGCGCCCAGGACGGCGCGCAGGGCGCTCGGCGGGGGCTGGGGGGTTTGCAGAGTCATGGCGGGGTCCGCCTCTCCAAGCGAGATCGGCGTGCGAGTGCGGCATACCGGCGTGGCGGGGCGACGCGTCGTCGGTGACGGGGCCGGGCCGTGTCCGGTTGTGCAGGATCGCGGTGCCGGCGCGGTCGCCGCCTCGACGAGGGCTTTCGGGGCGAGGCGGACCGGCCGGAGCGCTGTGCGAATTCGAACAGGTGCGCAGGGTGATCTGTTTATCACAGGCTGTGGTGTCGGGCAAGTCCACAGTTCGTCTGATTTTCCGTCAGATGCCTTGCATTGCAAGCCAGTACGCACGTTCGGGTATCGATCTTCGCGGTGGGCATCATGCTTGCACGGTCGGTCGACCGGGTGCTCGACGGGGTGGCTCTGGAGGAGGGGACCGTGGGCGAGAAGGTCGTGGCGACTCGGGCGGAACTGGCGGACCGGCAGCTCTACCGGCGCAAGCTCCACACGTGTCTGGACGTGCTCGGACGGATGATCCGGGAGGACCGCTTCGACCGGCCGCGGGCGGTGATGGGCCTGGAGATCGAGCTCAACCTGGCCGACGAGCAGGGCCTGCCGGCCATGAACAACGCGCAGGTGCTGAGCGCGATCGGCTCCAGCGACTTCCAGACCGAACTGGGGCGCTTCAACATCGAGGTCAACATCACGCCGCACCGGCTCTGCGGGCACGTGTTCGAGGAGTTGCGCGAGGAGATCGACACCGGGCTGCGCTACGCCGACCGGCAGGCGGCCGAGGCGGGCGCCCGGATCGTCATGGTGGGCATCCTGCCGACCCTGGAGCACGCCCACACCGGGCTGGACGCGATGAGCCACAACCAGCGGTACAGCCTGCTCAGCGACCAGATCCTGGCCGCCCGCGGGGAGGACATCGCGCTGGACATCGAGGGCGTTGAGCACCTCCAGCTGGAGTCGATCACCATGGTGGCCGAGGCCGCCGCCACCTCGCTCCAACTGCACCTCCAGGTGACCCCGCAGCGGTTCTCCTCGGTGTGGAACGCGGCCCAGGCGATCTGCGGGCCGCAGCTCGCGCTCGGCGCCAACTCGCCCTTCCTGTTCGGGCGGGAGCTGTGGCGGGAGACCCGTCCGGTGCTCTTCCAACAGGCCTGTGACACCCGTACGGCGGAGCTCAAGGCCCAGGGCGTGCGCCCGATCACCTGGTTCGGCGAGCGCTGGGTGGACTCGGCGTACGACCTGTTCGAGGAGAACCTGCGGTACTTCCCCGCGCTGCTGCCGATCTGCGACGACGAGGACCCGATGAAGGTGCTGGCCTCCGGCGGCGCGCCCAGGCTCGCCGAGATGCGGCTGCACAACGGCACCATCTACCGCTGGAACCGCCCGGTGTACGACATCGCGGGCGGGGTGGCGCACCTGAGGGTGGAGAACCGGGCGCTGCCGGCCGGGCCGACGGTCGCCGACACGCTCGCCAACGCCGCCTTCTACTACGGGCTGGTGCGGGTGCTGGCCGAGCAGCCCCGGCCGATCTGGACCCGGCTGCCGTTCGAGCGGGCGGACGAGAACTTCCAGCAGGGCGCCCGGTACGGCATCGACGCGGTGTTCCAGTGGCCGCGCTCGGGGCGGGCCGGGCGCGGCGGCGGGCTGCAGACCGTGTCCGCGGTCGACCTGGTGCTCAACGAGCTGCTGCCGATGGCCTACCAGGGGCTGGACGAGTGGGGCGTGGAGCCCGCCGACCGGGACCGCTACCTGGGCATCATCGAGCAGCGCTGCCTGCGCCGCACCAACGGCGCGTCCTGGCAGACCGCGACCTTCCACCGGCTGCGCGAGCAGTACGGGATGGACCGGCCGGCCGCGCTCGCGGCGATGACCAGGCGCTACGCCGAACTCATGCGCGGCGGCGAGCCGGTGCACACCTGGCCGGTGGGCTGAGCCCTCCCCGTCGGGGCGGTCCGGCGGCTGTGTCAGGATGATCGCTCCGGCGGTCGGCCGACGGCCGGAGCGACCGCCCGTCCGCTGGAGCCCCCGTGACCACCGTCCCGACCGCGCCGGAGACCGCGAAGCCCACCCGTCGGCTGTTCGGCGCGGAACTGCTGATCGTCCTCGGCCTCTCGCTCGGGGCCAGCGGGATCAGCGCGCTGATCAGCTTCACCGGCTCGCTCACCGAACCGCTCAAGCTCGGCCAGCAGGTCGCCACGCTGAACGGCTCGCGGGCGCCCGGGCGGCCCTGGCTGGACCTGGTGTGGCAGCTGTACTACATCGGGCGCGGGCTGATGCCGGTGGTGCTGGTCGGGTACCTGCTGGTGCGCGAGGGCGTCGCGCTGCGGGTGCTGGGCTTCGACCTCGGGCAGAAGCTGCGCGACCTGGGGCGGGGCGCCGCCGTCGCGGCCGCGATCGGCGGGTCGGGGCTGGCGCTCTACCTGGCCTCGCAGGCGGCCGGGTACAACCTGACGGTGGCGCCGTCCGGGCTGCCGGACGTGTGGTGGCGGGTGCCGGTGCTGCTGCTGTCGGCCTGGCAGAACGCGATCCTGGAGGAGGTCGTCGTCCTCGGCTACCTGCTGCGCCGGGTGGGGCAGGTCGGGTGGTCCTGGCCGGCGGCGGTGGCCGCGAGTTCGGTGCTGCGCGGCTCGTACCACCTCTACCAGGGGGTCGGCGGGCTGGTCGGCAACATGGTGATGGGCGCGGTGTTCTGCCTGCTGTACCGGCGCTGGGGGCGGGTGATGCCGCTGGTGGTGGCGCACGCGCTGATCGACACGGTGGCCTTTGTCGGGTACGCGCTGCTGGCCGGGCACGTCAGCTGGCTGCCGACCCCTTGAGCGACCGCGCCCGGCCGCGCGGCGGACGGGCGAGCAGCCGGTCGACGTGTCGGCGTTCCAGGCCCTCGCCGGGGTCGACGGGCAGCAGCAGGCGGTCCCGGCGCAACCGGGAGCGGCGGACCAGCCGCGGCGGGATGACGTCGTCCACCCAGGCGAACGGCCGGCCGGCGGCGTAGCGCAGCAGCGGGGCCCACTTGGCGGCGGAGAACAGCTCCATCAGCGGGACGCGCGGGTCGCCGGGCTGCGGGACGTAGCCGGTGAAGGTGACCACCGGGAGCGGGTCCAGGCCGATCGCCGGGGCGATGTGGGTGTTCGCGTTCTCCTCCCACGTCGTCGCCCAGACCAGGTCGTACGTTCCGGCGAGCTCGCGCAGCCAGGTGCCGTGCCGGGCGGACAGCAGGACGGTGTAGCCGAACAGGGTGTGGGTGTCGAACCCGGCGTCCGGGTGGGGGCGGACCGGGTTGAGGACGCCGTCGACGTCCAGGAACAGCAGTGGCTTCGGCACCGGTGGCCCCTCGGAGACGGTGGTGTTTCCTGACACTTCGGACGTCACCCGCGCACCGGCGGTTGCCCACGGGCGGGCGCACGCGGGGCGCACAGGGGGCTCACGGAGCGGGCGCGGGCTCGCTGACGGGCACCGGTGCGTCCGTCGTGCCCCGACGGCTCAGCCGGCGTACCTGCGGGTCCAGCAGGACGACCGCGCTGAGCACCAGACAGGCGGCGGCGCACGCCCAGAGCGCGCCCGACAGGCCGAGCGCCACGGCGGCGGGGCCGGCCAGCGCGGTGCCGACCGGGGCCAGCGAGTAGGAGCCGAGCTCGTCGTACGCGGTGACCCGGGAGAACATCTCCTCGGGTATCTCCTGCTGGAGCGCGACCATCCAGTTGACGCCGAAGACGGTCACGCCGACGCCGGACAGGAACATCGCGACGACCAGCAGCGGCAGCGGCGCCTCGGCGGCGAGGGCCAGGGCGGGCACGCCGAACAGGAAGACCCCCCAGTTGCCGACCAGCAGGATCCGGCGCGGCCGCCAGCGCGTCATCAGCACGCCGGTGGCCACCAGGCCGACGCCGTAGGCGGCCATCGCCAGGCCCCAGGCGCCCGCCCCGCCGAGCCGCTCCTTGGCGGCGGTCGGCCCGTACACCGACTCGACCGCGTTGATGCAGGCGACCAGCACCGAGAACTGGAGCACGATCACCCAGAGCCAGCGGCGGGAGGCGAACTCCCGCCAGCCCTCGCGCAGGTCGCGCAGCATGCTGCTGCCGGAGGACGCGGGGGCCTTCTCCGGCTCCAGGAAGAAGCGGAGGGCGGCGGCGACCAGGAAGCACAGGGCGTCCAGCGCGAGCACCCAGCCCGGGCCGACGAGGGCGGTGAGCGCCCCGCCGAGGGCGGCGCCGCCGATCTGGGAGGCGTTGAGGCCCATCCGGAAGACCGCGAAGGCGCGGGCGGCGTGCTCCTGGGGGACGGCCTGCATGATCATGCCGCCGGAGGCGGGGGAGTAGAGGGCGTAGCCGGCCCCGCCGGCCGCGGAGAGCGCCAGCATCTGCCAGAGCCGGACGTCACCGGTCAGCACCAGGGCGGCCAGGGCGGCCTGGGAGACCCCGCTGAACACGTTGGCGGCGACCATGATCAGGTGGCGCGGCAGGCGGTCGGCGAGGGTGCCGCCGACCACCATCAGCAGGACGGTGGGCACCAGCCGGGCGGCGGTGACGTAGCCGACCTCTGTCGTGGTGCCGCCGGTGCCGAGCACGGCGAAGGCGGTGGCGATGGGGGCGCCGGCGTTGCCGAGGCCGCTGACCACGGTGGCGGCGGTCTGGATGCGGAAGTTGCGGCTCGCCCAGGCGAAGCGGCGTGAGGGTGGGGTCGGCACCCGGAGACTATGCCGTGGGGGCGTACGGGTGTCCATCCGGTTGTCGTACCGGGGCGTCGGAAGGGTGGGGTTTCAGCCGAGCTTGCCCCGTCGGCCGAGTCCGCCCCGTCGGCCGAGGTGGCCCCGTACGTCGAGGTCTGCTCCGTCGGCCGTGCCGGCCCCGTCAGCCGAGGTGGCCCCAGAGGAAGGTGACGGTGCGGCGCCAGGCGATCCGGGCCTGGAGCGGGTCGTAGGTGCCGATCAGGTTCTCGTCGTTCATGAAGGCGTGCCCGGCCGGGTAGAAGTGGATCTCCGGGCGGACGTCGGTGGCCTCGCCGATCCGGATCGCCGCCTCGTCCACGGCGGCCATCGGGATCGAGCCGTCCAGCTCGCCGAAGTGGCCGAGCACGTGGGCGGTCAGGCCGCGGTAGTCGAAGTCCGGGTCGGGCGGCAGGCCGTAGAACGGGACCACGGCGGCCACCCTGTCGCCGGCCCGGGCGGCCAGCAGCAGGGCGAAGCCGCCGCCCATGCAGAAGCCGACCACGCCGACCGCGTCGCCGACCACGCCGTCCAGCGCGAGCAGGTGGTCGACCGCCCCGGCCAGGTCCTCCACCGCCCGGTCGACCGGCAGCTCGCGCCGGAAGCGGGCCGCCTCGGTGCCGTCGTGGGTGGTGGCGCCGCCGAACAGGTCGGGGGCGAGGACGGTGAAGCCCTCGGCGGCGAAGCGGTCGGCCATGTCGGCGATGTGCGAGGTCAGGCCCCACCACTCCTGCACCACCACCAGGCCCGGTCCGACGCCCTGCGGCGGGCGGGCCAGGTAGCCGTGCGCGGTACGGCCGTTGCTCGGGAAGGTGACGTTCTGCCGGGAGCCGCCCTGGTCAGGCATGGCTTCCTCTCGGTGGGTCGGGCCGCGAGCGGCGGGAGTTCGGCGGGGCGGTCCGGGTCAGCCCATCTCCTCCAGGGCGCGTCCCTTGGTCTCCTTGATGCAGAAGGCCACGAACGGGATGGAGAGCAGCGCGAAGGCCGCGTAGATGACGTACGTCGCGGAGAGGTTCCAGTCGGCGAGGTCCGGGAAGCTGACGGTGATCGCCCAGTTGGCGATCCACTGCGCCGAGGCGGCGACGGACAGCGCCAGCGCGCGGATCCGGTTGGGGAACATCTCGCCGAGCAGGACCCAGACCACCACGCCCCAGGAGAAGGCGAAGCAGAGCACGAAGACGTGCGCGGCGACCAGGGCGACGGTGGCGTGGGTGTTGTCCAGGGTGGCGGTGTCGCCGGTGCCCTCCCGGTAGGAGAACGCCCAGGCGGCGGTGCCCAGCGCGGCCGCCATGCCGATCGAGCCGGCCAGGGCGAGCGGCTTGCGGCCGATCCGGTCCACCAGGGCCATCGCGATCACCGTGCCGATCACGTTGATGATCGAGGTGGAGAGGCTGATCAGCAGCGAGTTGGACTCGTTGATGCCGACCGACTGCCACAGCAGGGACGAGTAGTAGAAGATCACGTTGATGCCGACGAACTGCTGGAACACCGAGGCGCCGATGCCGACCCAGACGATCGGCAGCAGGCCGAAGCGGCCGCCCATCAGGTCCTTCATCCGGGGCTTGTGGCTGGACTCCAGCACCGAGCGGATCTCCGCGACCCGGGCGTCCAGGTCCACGCCCTCGCCCTCGACCTCGACCAGCACCTTGCGGGCCTGCTCCTCGCGGTGGTCGGCGATCAGGAAGCGCGGCGACTCCGGGATGGCGAGCGCCATCAGCCCGTACACCAGGGCCGGGATGGCCTCGACGCCGAGCATCCACTGCCAGGCCTGGATGCCGCCGAGGTGGTTGGTGGACTCGCCGCCGGCGGCCTGGTTGAGGGCCCAGTTGGCGAGCTGGGAGACGGTGATGCCGAGCACGATCGCCATCTGCTGGAAGGAGGCGAGCCGGCCGCGGTACGCGGTCGGGGCGACCTCGGCGATGTAGGTCGGGGCGATCACCGAGGCGATGCCGATCGCGATGCCGCCGACCACGCGCCAGGTGGCGAGGGTCTCGATGTTCGGCGGGAACATCGAGCCGATGCCGCTGGCCGCGAACAGGGCGGCGGCCAGCAGCATCGTGCGGACCCGGCCGAGGCGGTCGGCGAGCCGGCCGGCGATCACCGCGCCCACCGCTGAGCCGAGCAGCGCGATCGCCACCACGAAGGCGGTGGTGCCGTGGCCGACCCCGAAGTGCTTCTGGATGCCCGTCACGGCGCCGTTGATCACCGCGCTGTCGTAGCCGAACAGGAAACCGCCCATGGCGGCGGCCGCCGAGATGAACACCACGTGGCCGAGGTGGGCCTCGCCGGCCGCCCGTTGGCTGTTGACTGAGGACACGCGCGCTCCCGGGGGTGGACGGGCCCGCTCTGACGCCGAGTGGGCAGGGCTCGTCTCACATTCGAGCAGCGCGGCGGCCGACCTGCCCGAGGGGGCGGCCGACCGGGTGATCCGGGGTCAGTCGGCGGCGCGCGGCCGCTCGGTGCGCCGGTCGACGGTGCGCGGGAGGTCGGCGCGGGGGGCGTCGCCCACGGGGCCGGCCGCGCCCCGCGGCCCGTCGGTGCGCCGCCGGTGACGGCGGAGCAACTGGGCCCGGGCGGCGGCGTACTGGTCGCGGCCGCGCCCCCGGCCGTCGGCGCGTTCGGCGAGCCGGTCGGCGATCGCGTACTGCGCCTCGGCGGGCTTCTTGTCGTCGTACTTGAACTTGGCCCGCACCTCGTCGACGGTCAGCCGGAGCCCGCGCAGGCCGGGCAGCTGCCGGGCCAGCTCGCCCTCGCCGGGCACCACCCGGACCTCCGGCGTCTCGGGCTGGAAGTGCGCCAGCTGGCGGTTGAGGATCTCGGCCTTGCCGGCCGCGGACTCCACCACCTCGGCGGTGCAGTGGAAGTGGACGGAGGCGTAGTAGCTGGTGGGCGTGCCCGGTGCGCCGCGCCAGTGGCCCGGGGCGAAGGCGTAGCCGTCGGTGACCGCGAGGGTGACCTTCGGGTCGGCCCGGACGGCGGCCAGCAACGGGTTGGGCGCGGCGAGGTGGAGCAGGATCTCGCCGCGGTCGGCGTCCAGCAGGAAGTGCGTCGGGACCAGCACCGGCCCCTCGCCGCGCCCGCCGTTGGCGGCGAGCAGGCCGAAGTCGCGGCCCTCGGCCAGCCAGGCGCGCCACTCGGCCTCGTCGCCGCGGTCCCAGGATCTGATCAGCACGGGTGGGCCTCCCGTCAGCGGGGGTAGCCGCGCAGGTGCGCGGGGAGCGGGACGGCGGTGCCGGGGTGCGGCTCGGGGGTGCCGTGCACGGTGGTGACCGGGATCAGCCCGGACCAGTACGGCAGGCCGGTGTCCTCCGGGTCGTCGGCGGCGCCGTCCTCCCGGGTCTTGGCCGAGACCTCGTCCAGCTCCAGCCGGACGACGGCGGTGGCGGCGAGCTCCTTGGCGTTGGCCGGACGGACCTCGGCGGAGCGCCCCGGTATCGCGTGGTCGACCAGGGCGGCGAGCGCGACGTCCAGCTCCTCGGGGTCGGTGACCTGGTGCGCGGTGCCGTGGGCGACCACCGAGCGGAAGTTCACCGAGTGGTTGAACGCGGACTTGGTCAGCACCAGCGCGTCGACCTGGGTGACGGTGACGCACACCGGCATGCCCTGCTCGCCGGAGGCGTTGCGCATCGGGCGGCTTCCGGTGGAGCCGTGGACGTAGAGCCGGCTGCCGACCCGGGCGAAGATCGTCGGCAGGACCACGGGGGCGCCGTCGACGACGAAGCCGAGGTGGCAGATGTAGGCGCTGTCGAGGATGGCGTGGATCGCCTCCTGCTCCCAGGTGGCCCGGTCCCGGTAGCGGGTGGGGGTGGTCCTGGGGGTGCGGGAGTAGCTGGGCGAGTCTTCCGGGTTGGCCGACATGACATCCTCTATGTACTAGTGCATACTTAGCTTTGTGCTAGGAGACTATCCGCTGAAAGGGCGACGCGCCAGCGAAATCGCGGCCCACGTCGAGCAGGGCGTGAGCAGCGGGCAGCTCGCCCCGGGAACCGCGCTGCCCCCGCTGCGCGACCTCGCCGCCGAACTGGGCGTCAACCCCAACACCGTCGCCGCCGCCTACCGGCTGCTGCGCGACCGCGGCGTGATCGAGACGGCCGGCCGCAAGGGCAGCCGCATCCTGCCCAGACCCGCGCTCACCCCGCGCGACCAGATCCGCATCCCCGTCCCGCCGCACGCCCGCGACCTGTCCACCGGCAACCCCGACCCGGCCCTGCTGCCCGACCTCGCCCAGGCCCTCGCGGCCGCCGCCGAGGCCGCGCGCACCGACCCTGTGCTGTACGGGCACGCCGGCGTCGACCCGCGGCTGCTCGCGCTCGCCCGCGCCTCCTTCGAGGCCGACGGCCTGCCCGGCGGCCCGATCGCCGTCGCCTCCGGCTCGCTGGACACCGTCGAACGGATCCTCGGCGCCCGGCTGCGCCCCGGCGACGCGGTGGCCGTCGAGGACCCGGGCTGGGGCAGCCTGCTCGACCTGCTGCCCGCGCTGGGGCTGAAGCAGGTGCCCGTCCGACTGGACGACGAGGGCCCGCTGCCGGGGTCGCTGGCCGCCGCGCTGGCCGAGGGCGTCCGGGCCGTGGTGGTCACCAGCCGGGCGCAGAACCCGACCGGTGCGGCGCTCACCGCGCGGCGGGCCGAGGCGCTCAAGGCCGTCCTGGCCGAGCACCCCGGGGTGCTGCTGATCGAGGACGACCACGGGCACGGCATGGTCGACCAGCCGTACCACCCGCTGGTCGGGGCGGGCACCCGGCACTGGGCGGTGGTGCGCTCGGCGGCCAAGGCGTACGGGCCGGACCTGCGGGTCTCGGTGGCGGTCGGGGACGAGGAGACGATCGGACGGGTGACCGGCCGGCTGCGGCTGGGCGCCGGCTGGGTCAGCCACCTGCTGCAGCGCACCGTCGCGGAGCTGTGGAGCGGCGACGCCGCGCCGGCCGACCGGGTGGCCGCCGCGTACCGGGCCCGGCGGGACGCGCTGCTGGACGAGCTGGCGGCGCGCGGGATCGCGGCGCACGGGCGGAGCGGACTGAACGTCTGGGTGCCGGTGCCGGACGAGACCTCGGTGCTGGCGGCGCTGGTGCAGCGCGGCTGGGTCGCGGCGCCCGGCGCGCGGTACCGGATCCAGTCGCCGCCCGGGCTGCGGTTCACCACGGCGAGGCTGGAGGCGGCCCAGGCGCGGGAGCTGGCGGAGGACCTGGCGGCGGTGCTGGGGGCGGGCGGGGGCGGGTCGCGGCTGGTGTGAGTCGTGGTCGGGCCCTGGGGTGCGGGGCGGGTGGGGCAGGTGTGGCGGGTGTGAACCGCGGGCGGCGCCTGGGCGTCGCCCGCCCGGTTGGTCTGAACCCGGCGGTAACAAAAGCGGAAACCTCCCGCAGACGCCTAGCGGTGGTGGGCGCGCGCATGTCATCTTCATCGCGCCACCGGCCGGCGGCCCACCCTCACCCAGGCGTCCTCCCGTTCCCCGTTTCCCCGGGAGGACCGAGCCGCAGGAGTTCCGCAGTGCCCGAGAACTGTTCGAGCAGCGCCCGCAGTGCCCGCAGCACCGGCAGCGCCCCTCGCCCCGGCCGACGGCTGCTCGCCGCGGCCCTGGCCCTCCCGATCGCCGTCGCGGGCCTGGCCGTCGCCTCGCCGGCCTCCGCCGCTCCGTCCGCCCCGGCCGCACCGGCTGTCGTGCCGTCCGGGCCCACCGCCAGCGTCACCCTCGGCGACAGCTACATCTCCGGCGAGGCCGGCCGTTGGAAGGGCAACGCGGCCGGCACCGGCGGCGGCCGCAACGGCACCGACCGGGCCTGGACCGGCAGTTCGTACGACCCCTCGCGGGTCTACGGCGCCACCGCCGCGAGCGGGTGCGACCGCTCGGACGTCGCCGAGGTGCTCAGCGCCTCGACCGGGGCCCAGAACGAGATCGACCTGGCCTGCTCCGGCGCCGTCAGCGCCAACGTCTTCCGTGCCGCCAACGGCGGGCAGTCGCTCAAGGGCGAGGCCCCGCAGGCCGACCAACTCGCCACCGTGGCACGGCAGAACAACGTCAAGCTGATCACCCTGTCGATCGGCGGCAACGACCTGGGCTTCTCGGACGTCATCTCCACCTGCGTGCAGGACTACCTGATCTGGTACTCCTACTGCCACGACTCCGCGCAGTCCGGGATCGACGCCAAGATGCCCGCCGCGATGGCCGGGGTCGGCAAGGCGATCGACGAGATCCGCGCGGTGATGGCCGGCGCCGGCTACGCGCAGTCGGACTACCGCCTGGTGCTGCAGTCCTACCCGTCGCCGATCCCGCGCGGCGCCGAGATGCGGTACCCGGAGAGCGGCTGGACCCGCTCCAACACCGGCGGCTGCCCGTTCTGGGACGGCGACGCCGACTGGGCCCGCGACTCGATGGTGCCGCAGATCTCCCAGGCGCTGGCGGGCGTCGCCGCCGCCAAGGGCGCGCAGTTCCTGGACCTGTCGGACATGCTGCAGGGCCGCGAGGTCTGCTCGACGGCCACCCGGCAGCCGACCGCGAGCTCCGGCCCGTCCGCGACCACCAGCGAGTGGGCGCGCTTCCTGGACGGCGGCCTCAACTCCACGCAGGGCGTGCTGCAGGAGTCGATGCACCCCAACTACTACGGCCAGCAGGCGGTCGGGCGCTGCCTGACGCTGCTGTGGGCGCGCCCGAGCGGTGACTACGCGTGCCGCAACACGGCCGGGCAGGACGCGGGCGGGATGTACCTGACCGCACGGTGAGCACACGGTTCGGCGCCCCCGCGGCCTCGGCCGTGGGGGCGCCGAACCGCCGTTCCGCCGTGCTCAGCCCTTGGCGAGCAGGGACTGGGCGTGCGCGATGACCTGATCCTTCGTCAGGTACGCGTCGGTGTACTCGAAGTCCTGCAGCCGGGCGGGCTGGCGGGCGAGGAAGCCGGTCCGGACGAAGTCGTCGCCGGCGGTCGCGTTGAGCAGCCAGTTGGCGCCCACCCGGAACTTGGCCGCGTTGGTGCGCATCGCCATCAGGTGGTAGCCGCGCGCCACCAGCTGGGCGGGCACCCCGCGCAGCTCGATGCCGAGCGGCTTGGAGACCGCGTCCTTGCCGCCGAGGTCGACCACCAGGCCCAAGTCCTTGTGGTAGTACGGCTCCAGGGGCTGGTTGCGGAGCGAGGCGATCACGTTGTTCGCGACCGCGCGGCCCTGGCGGGCGGAGTGCTGGGCGGTCGGCGGGCAGACCGCGCCGTCGCCCTTGGCGAGGTCGGGGACGGCGGCGGCGTCGCCGAGCGCGAACACGCCCTCGAACTGCGGCACCCGCATCTCCGCCGTCACGGCGAGCCGGCCGCGGACCGTCTCGGCGTCCAGGGTGCCGATCAGCGGGCTCGCGGCCACCCCGGCCGTCCAGATCAGGGTGCGGCAGGGGAGCACCCGGCCGTCGGTGAACTTGACCGTCTCGGCGCCGACTTCGGCCACCGAGACGCCCAGCGACACTTCGATGCCGCGGTCGCGCAGCACCTCCAGGGCGGCCTCGCCGAGCGGGTCGCCGAGCTCCGGCATCAGCTTCGGGGCGATGTCGATCAGGTGCCACTTGATCTGCCGGGCGTCCAGACGCGGGTAGCGGTGGGCGGCGGCGGTGGTCAGGCGCTGGAGGCAGGCGGCCGTCTCGGTGCCCGCGTAGCCGCCGCCGACCACCACGAACTGGAGCCGGGACTCGCGCTCCTTCTGGTCCAAGGTGGCCGAGGCGAGGTCGAGTTGGGCGATCACGTGGTCGCGGACGTAGGCCGCCTCGGCGAGCGTCTTCATGCCGCGGGCGTAGTCGGTGAGGCCGGGGATGTCGAAGGTGCGGGTGACGCTGCCGGGGGCGAGCACCAGGACGTCGTACTTCTGCGCCACCACCTCGTCGGTGATCTTGCGGACGACGCACACCTTGGAGGCCGGGTCCACACCGATGGCGCCGCCGGGGACGATGTGGGTGCGGCGCAGCGTACGGCGCAGCGAGACGGCCACGGACTGCGGGGTGAGGACGCCGGCCGCGACATGGGGGAGGAGGGGGAGGTAGAGCTGGTAGCTGAACGGCGTGACCAGCGAGATCTCGGCCTCCGACGGTGACAGCTTGTGTTCGAGGCGGCGGGCGCACTCCAGGCCGGCGAAGCCACCGCCCACGATCAGGATCCGAGGTCGTTCCATCGCTCATCCCTTTGCCGTGAAGGTCCCCATTACTGTCCGCCACACTCGCACGGAGCAGCGGGGGCTGCCACCGGGGCGGGGCCGTGGGGGTGGGGTGGAGGAGGGCGGGGAGAAAAGGGAGAAGAGGGAGAACGGGGTGGCGGCGGGAGGGGGAGAGAGGAAAGGGCGGCGACACCGATAGGCTGTCGGCCGTGCTACCCGAGGTGACGGCGATCCGGTACGTGACGCCACTGCGAGAAGGCGGCTCGATGCCGGGCCTGGTCGAGGCCGACGATCGGCGGCTGTACGCGCTGAAATGGGTCGGTGCGGCGCAGGGCCGCAAGGCGTTGGTCGCGGAGGTGCTGGCCGGGGAGCTCGGCCGGCGGCTCGGGCTGCCGGTGCCGGAGCTGGTGACGGTCGACCTGGACCCGGTGCTCGCGCGCAGCGAGCCGGACCACCAGATCCAGGACCAGATGAGGGCCAGCGGCGGGACCAACCTCGGGATGGCCTTCGTCAGCGGCGCGCTCAACTTCGACCCGCTCTGCTTCGAGGTGGATCCGGAGCTCGCCGGGCAGGTGCTCTGGTTCGACGCGCTGATCGGCAACGTCGACCGTTCCTGGCGCAACCCCAACCTGCTGGTGGCGACCGGCGGGCTGCGGCTGATCGACCACGGCGCGAGCCTGATCTTCCACCACAACTGGCCGGGTGCCGCCGCCTGGATCCGCCGTCCGTACGACGCCTCCGACCACGCGCTGCTGGGGGCCCGGCCGGACCTGGCGGCGGCCGACAAGGCGCTCGCGCCGCTCGCCGAGGCGGCGATCGAGGGCGCGGTGGCGCAGATCCCCGAGGTCTGGCTGGTGGACGAGTTCGGCTTCGACTCGCCCGACGAGGTGCGCGCCGCGTACCGGACCCAGCTGACCGAGCGACTGGCCGGTCCGCGCGACTGGCTGCCGGAGGTGCCCGCATGACCGAGTTCACGCTGTCCGTGCTGCCGGCCACCGTCGAGCTGCACGACTACGAGTACGCCGTGATCCGCGCGGTGCCGAGGGTCGAGCGCGGCGAGTGCGTCAACGTCGGGGTGCTGCTGTACTGCCGACAGGAATCGCACCTGGCCGCCCGGACCCACCTGGACCAGGCCCGGCTGTTGGCGCTGGACCCGGTGGCGGACGTGCAGGGCGTGCGGCGGGCGCTGCAGGGGATCGAGGCGGTCTGCCACGGCGGCCCGCAGGCCGGTCCGGCGGCGGGGGACAGCGCCGGGCAGCGGTTCCGCTGGCTGACCGCGCCGCGCAGCGCGATCGTCCAGCCGGGGCCGGTGCACACCGGGCTGACCGCGGACCCGGAGGCGGAGCTCCGGCGGCTGTTCGACCAGCTGGTGCTCTGACACCGGAGGGTTCCGGGGCGGCTCGCGGACGGTTGCCGTGGTCAAAGCTTGAGTTACTGAAGCACCTGGTCGTACTCTGGCCCCATGGGTTCGACAGCGACGACGACCGTACCGACCAACGCCGAGTTGATGGAGGCGCTGGCCTCCGTCGGTGCCGCGTACTTCCAGGACTTCGCGGCCGCCGCGGCCCGGCACGGGCTCTCCTCCTCGCAGGCCAAGGCGCTGGGCGCGGTGCAGGAGCCGGTGCCGATGCGCGCGCTGGCCGGGAGGCTCGGCTGCGACGCCTCGAACGTCACCGGGATCGTGGACCGGCTGGAGTCGCTGGGCCTGGCCAACCGGGAGGCGGCGGCCGGTGACCGCCGGGTGAAGATCGTGGTGATCACGGCCGAGGGCCGGGAGATCCTGAACCGCATCCGCGGCGAGATGGCCCGGACCCACCAGGCCTTCGAGGCGATGACCGACGAGCAGCGGATCGCCCTGCACTCGATCTGCTCCCAGGTGCTGCCGGTGCTGGCCGGTCGTACGGGCGGCGCGCAGTAGGACCCCGCGCCGCCCGTACGCCACCAGTGCTTCGTCCCGGTCAGAGCAGCCCGGCGAGTTCCGGTGGCAGCGGCCGGTGGTGGAGCAGGGTGAGTGAGCGGGTGGTCCGGGTCAGGGCGACGTAGAGGTCGCGCGGGGCGAGCGCGGCCGGCTCGACCACCACGACCGCGTCGAATTCCAGCCCCTTGGCGTCCGCGACCGTGAGCGCGTCCAGCTCCCCGGCCAGGGCGTCCGGTGCGATCACGCCGAGGGTGCCCGGGCCGACGGGCAGCCGGGCGAGCGCGGCGGCGAAGCCGCCCGCCGGGACGCGGACCGCGCGGGGCCGCTCGGTGCCCGGGCGGATGGACTCGGGCGGCCGGTGGCCGGGTACGGCGGTGCGCAGCACGGCGGCGGCGAGGGCCATGACGGGCTCCGGCGTGCGGTAGTTGACGGTGAGCCGTTCCTCGCGCCAGCGGCCGGGCAGGTGCGGGTCGAGCGTCTCGGCCCAGCTGCGGGCGCCGGCGGGCGAGCCGGTCTGGGCGAGGTCGCCGACGATGGTGAGCGAGGTGGTCGGGACGCGCCGCAGGACGGCGCGCCAGGCCATCGCGGACAGCTCCTGCGCCTCGTCCACGACGACGTGGCCGTACGCCCAGGTGCGGTCGGCGGCGGCGCGTTCGGCGGTGGAGCGGTACGGGCCGTCGTCGCGGAAGCGCTCGGCCAGGGCGGCGGAGTCCAGCAGCACGTCGTCGGTCTGCCCGGTGATGGTCAACACGCCCTGGGCGAAGGCCAGTTCGTCCGAGTCTTGACCGGTGGGGGCCGGGGGCCCCTCGGCGCCCAGGAGTTCGGCGGCCTCGTCGAGCAGCGGGACGTCCTCGGCCGTCCACTCGGAGCCGGGCGGGCGGAGCAGGGCGGTCGCGTGCTCGGGGGCCGCTGCGGCGAGCAACTCCCGGTCGGTGAGCAGGCGTTCGAGCAGCTGCTGCGGGGTGAGCCGGGGCCAGAGCGGGTCGAGCGCGGCGCGGACGTCCGGCCGCTCCCACAGCTCGCGCGGGGCGTAGTGCGCCTCCTCGTCGTCGTACGGGCGGCCGAGGGTGAGCGCCTGGCCGATCGCGAGGGCGTCGAGCAGGGTGCCCAGGTAGAAGGCGCGGGCCCGGTTGTGCGGCAGTCGCAGGCCGCGGGCGGCGTCCCGGGCCTCGGCACAGGCCCGGGCGGAGACCCGCAGCCCCTCGCCGAGGTCCAGGCCCTCGGCGGGGGCCGTCTGGTGGGCGGCCACGGCGGCGCGGAGCACCCCGGCCATCCAGGGGCCGCCCTTGGCGAAGGCGGCGGCGGGGTCGTCGGTGCCGGTGGCGGCGAGGCCGGGGAGGAGTTCGGCGACGGTGCGGAGCACCACCTCGGTCTCGCCGAGGGCGGGCAGCACCTCCTCGATGTACCGCAGGAAGCCGGGGTTGGGGCCGATCACCAGGACGCCCCGGCGCTCCAGCGCGGCGCGGTGGGTGAACAGCAGGTAGGCGGCGCGGTGCAGGGCGGCCAGCGTCTTCCCGGTGCCGGGGCCGCCCTGGACGACCAGGGCGCCGCGCAGCGGGGAGCGGATCACCCGGTCCTGCTCTGCCTGGATGGTGGCGACGGCGGTGCCCATCCGGCCGGTGCGTTCGCGGTCGAGGGCGGCGAGCAGGGCGGCTTCGCCGACCAGGGTGCGGCGGCCGGACTCGTCCAGCCCGGCGAGGTCGAGCGCCTCGTCGTCCAGGCCGGTGACGGTGCGGCCCCGGGTGTGCAGGTGGCGGCGGCGCACCACCGGGCCGGGGTGGACGGGGGTCGCGGTGTAGAAGGGACGGGCGGCCGGGGCGCGCCAGTCGAGCAGCAGCGGTTCGTACGTCTCGTCGGTCAGGCCGGTGCGGCCGATGTAGTGGACGGTGCCGTCGCGCTCGTCGAGCCGGCCGAAGCAGAGTCCGCGCTCGACCGCCTCCAGTCGGGCGGTGTGGCGGGCGGCTTCGCGGGCACGCACCTCGCGCTCCAGCCGGGCCTGGTGGGTGCCGCCGGATCCGGCGCCGTCGTGGGCGCCGTCGGCGGTGCGACGGGCCCGTTCGCGCTCGGTGTCCAGCCGGGCGTAGAGCCGGGTGAGGTGGGCCTGCTCGGTGCGCAGGGCCGCGGCGAGGGCGCTGGAGTCCCGCGCGGTCACTGGCGGTTCGCTCATCGGTGTGGTATCCTTGCGGTGAGAAGGCTGCGGGGCGTCATCTGAAAGGCGCTCAATTGACCCAGCCTACCCCACTCCGCCGACGTCCGGCGTGACCTCGGCTGTTACTCTTGCGAAGCGTGAGCGCGAAGCCCCAGATCCCCAATGTCCTGGCCTCCCGGTACGCCTCGGCGACCCTGGCCCAGCTGTGGTCCCCCGAGCACAAGGTGGTCCTCGAGCGCCACCTGTGGCTCGCCGTCCTGAAGGCCCAGCAGGACCTCGGCGTCGAGGTTCCGGCGACCGCCGTCGCCGACTACGAGCGGGTGATCGACCAGGTCGACCTCGGCTCGATCGCCGCCCGTGAGCGGGTCACCCGCCACGACGTGAAGGCCCGGATCGAGGAGTTCAGCGAGCTCGCCGGGCATGAGCAGATCCACAAGGGAATGACCTCCCGGGACCTGACCGAGAACGTCGAGCAGCTGCAGATCCGCCAGTCCCTGGAGCACGTGCGGGACCGCACGGTGGCCGTGCTGGTGCGCCTGGCCAAGCTGTCCGCCCAGCACGCCGAGCTGGTCATGGCCGGCCGCTCGCACAACGTGGCCGCGCAGGCCACCACCCTGGGCAAGCGGTTCGCGTCGATCACCGACGAGCTGCTGGTCGCCTTCCGCCGCCTGGAGGAGCTGATCGCCCGCTACCCGCTGCGCGGGATCAAGGGCCCGGTCGGCACCGCCCAGGACATGCTCGACCTCCTCGGTGGCGACACCGACAAGCTGGCCGAGCTGGAGCGCCGGGTCGCCGGGCACCTCGGCTTCGAGAACGTGCTGACCAGCGTCGGCCAGGTCTACCCGCGCTCGCTGGACTTCGAGGTGCTCACCGCCCTCGTCCAGCTGGCCGCCGCGCCGTCCAGCCTGGCCAAGACCATCCGCCTGATGGCCGGCCACGAGCTGGTCACGGAGGGCTTCAAGGAGGGCCAGGTCGGCTCCTCCGCGATGCCCCACAAGATGAACACCCGCTCCTGCGAGCGCGTCAACGGCCTGGCCGTCATCCTGCGCGGCTACGCCTCGATGACCGGCGAGCTGGCCGGCGACCAGTGGAACGAGGGCGACGTCTCCTGCTCGGTGGTGCGCCGGGTCGCGCTGCCGGACGCGTTCTTCGCCTTCGACGGCCTGCTGGAGACCTTCCTGACCGTCCTCGACGAGTTCGGCGCCTTCCCCGCCGTGATCGAGGCCGAGCTGGACCGCTACCTGCCGTTCCTCGCCACCACCAAGGTGCTGATGGGCGCGGTGCGCGCGGGCGTCGGCCGGGAGACCGGGCACGAGGTCATCAAGGAGCACGCCGTCGCCTCCGCGCTGGCGATGCGCGCGGGCGCCCGGGAGAACGAGCTGCTGGACCGGCTGGCCGCCGACGAGCGGATCCCGCTGGACCGGGCCGCGCTGGACGCGCTGCTCGCCGACCGGCTGTCCTTCACCGGCGCGGCCGGCGCCCAGGTCGCCGAGGTGGTCCGCCAGGTGGAGGCCGTCGCGGCCGCCTACCCGGAGGCCGCCAAGTACGCGCCCGGCGACATCCTCTGACGTCTCGTCAGCCCTGAGTCGAGGGCCCCGCCGCCGGACCGGTGGCGGGGCCCTCGCGCGTCGTGGGGACGTGGCCCGGGTCCAGCGGCGGGGTGGTGGTGCCGCACGGCCAGTCGCAGTTCGGCTCGGCCACCTGCTGGTCGTCGGCGGCGAGCACGTTGCCCCGTACGGTCGCGAGGGCGATCAGCCCGCCGGCGGCCAGCAGGCCCGCGCAGATCAGCATCGCGGTGTGGAAGGCGGAGTCGACCGAGGAGGGCACCCGGTAGGCGTCGCCGCTCAGCCCGGCCAGCGCCGGGAGGGCGGCGACCGCGAGCAGGCCGGCCGCGCGGGCGGCGGCGTTGTTGACCCCGCTGGCGATGCCCGCGTGCCGGACCTCGACGGCGGCCAGCACGGTCGCCGTCAGCGGTGCGACCAGCAGCGTCATGCCGCAGCCCATCACCGTGACGGAGGGCAGCACGTCCACCCAGTAGGAGGAGTCCGGGCCGACGCGCAGCATCAGCAGCACGCCGGCGGCGCACAGCAGGGGGCCGACGGTCAGCGGGATGCGCGGGCCGATCCGCTTGCCGAGCCGCCCGGCGCGCGCGGACAGCAGCAGCATCAGCACGGTGATCGGCACCAGTGCGAAGCCCGAGACCAGCGGCGAGAAGCCGGACACGATCTGGAGCTGCACCACCAGCAGGAAGAAGACGCCGCTGAACGCCGCGTACACGCACAGGGTGACCAGGTTCACGGCGGTGAACAGCCGGGAGGAGAACAGTCCGAGCGGCAGCATCGGATCGGGCGCGCGGCGCTCGACCGCCACGAAGGCGACGCCGAGCGCCACTCCGAGCACCCCGCTGACCCAGACGGCGGGGGACAGGCCCTCGCCGGCCGCCGTCAGCGCGTAGGTGATCGCGCCGAGGGCGAGGGCGGCGAGCACGGCGCCGAGGACGTCGAAGCGGCCGGAGGCGCCCTCGTCCCGGCTCTCCGGCACCGACCGGGTGGTGACCGCGATCACGGCGGCGGCGAGCGGCAGGTTCAGCAGGAAGATCCAGCGCCAGCCGGGGCCGTCCACCAGCCAGCCGCCGAGGAAGGGGCCGACCGCCGCCGACACCCCGCCGAGGCCGGACCAGAGCCCGACCGCCGCCGAGCGGTCGTCAGGGTGGAAGACGGCCTGGAGCATGGCGAGCGAGCCGGGGGTGAGCAGCGCCCCGCCGATGCCCTGGACGGCGCGGGCGGCGATCAGCACGTGGATGTTCGGCGCGGCGGCGCAGGCCGCGGAGGCGACGGCGAACCAGACCACGCCGATCAGGAAGACCTTGCGCCGCCCGTAGCGGTCGCCGAGCGCGCCGCCGAGCAGGATCAGGCCCGCCAGGGTGAGCAGATAGGCGTTCAGGGTCCATTGCAGGGACGCGAGGGAGGCGCCGAGGTCGGCGCCGATCCGGGGCAGCGCGACGTTCACCACGGTGCCGTCCAGCATCGCCATGCTGGAGCCGAGCACCGTCGCCATTAGTACCCAGCGACCCTGCGCGGTGCCCAGGCGCAGGGTGCCGGCCTCGGAGGTGGCCACGGGCGAATCCTGCGCTGCCGAGGCGCACGTGACAAGGGTCACCGGTGGGTGTGTTGGCGGCTGGCGGTGCGTGAGCGGACGGGTGCGCGGCGTGGCCGATCTCGGCGCAGGGTCGTGGATCAGTGGCGGGGGGTGAATGGGTTGTGTACGCACCGTGGGCCCGGGCCTGCGGAGGGTCACTGGGACAGGGGGGATCGTTGCCGTTTCAAGAGATCGACATTGCTTCACCCGAACGGATGGGTTTTAGTTCAGCGACCGCCCGGCCAGTCCGGACGGATCCGCCGGGTGGAACGCCGAGTCCTGCCGCTGCCCGGTGGTTCGAAACGAACTCTGTACGGCAGGAGCGGGGGACCCACAGGTAAGTCGCCGGACCGGAGTTCGCGCCTCAGGGCGCGGGCGTCCAGGACCGGCTTGGGGTGAAGCCGCGCAAGCGGCCGGGCAACTCCAGCCCGAACCCGACAGCTCACCTCGCAGGCGTCGGAGAGGAAAATTCCATGCCTGCACAGGCTCGTCGTATCGCCCTGCCCCGCGCCGCCCGCATCGGCATCGCCACCGCCGTCACCGGTGTGTCCTTCGCCCTCCCGCTCGTCACCGCGATGAGCGCCCAGGCCCACACCCCGGCCGCTCCGGCCGCCGCCTCCACCGAGGCCAAGCAGGCCACGCAGGCTGCCGCTCCGGCCGCCCAGGCCGCGCAGGAGAGCTATCGCGTCGTCAGCGGTGACACCCTGTCCAAGATCGCCGACGCCAGGAACGTCGAGGGCGGCTGGCACGCGCTGTACGAGCAGAACCGCTCGGTCGTCGGCGCCGACCCGAACCTGATCTTCCCGGGCCAGCAGCTCGCGCTGTCCGGCCACGCCGCCGCGCCGGCCGCCGACGCCGCCCCGGCGAAGCCCGCCGCTCCGGCCAAGCCCGCCAAGCCGTCCGCTCCGGCGACCCAGGCCGCCAAGCCGCAGGCCCAGGTCCAGGTGCAGACCGAGGCCGCCAAGCCGTCCGCGCAGCTCGAGACCCAGCTCCAGGTCGCCGTTCCGGCCCAGGCCGTGACCGCGACTCCGGTCGCCGCCGCCACCTCCGGCTTCGTCGCCCCGCTGGCGAGCCCGCGGCTCGGCACCGCCTACGGCGTGGCCGGCTCGATGTGGGCCTCCGGCCACCACACCGGCCAGGACTTCGTCGCCTCCACCGGCACCCCGCTGCGCGCCGTCGCCAACGGTGTCGTGGTCAAGGCCGGCAACGGCGGCGCCTACGGCAACGAGGTCGAGATCAGGCTCGCCGACGGCCACTACGCCGAGTACGCGCACCTCTCCTCGATCGGCGTGAGGATCGGTCAGACCGTCACCGCCGGCCAGCAGATTGGCCTCTCCGGCGCCACCGGCAACGTGACCGGCCCGCACCTGCACTTCGAGATCCGCAACGGCTCGGAGTACGGCTCGGACATCAACCCGGTCGCCTACCTGCGCGCGCACGGCGTCGCGCTCTGACCCCGAGGGCTTCGAGCTCCGGGGTACCAGGAACCACCGCCGTTGCGGGCGAACCGATCGCCCGGGATGGTCCTGTCGGGTGACCGCTCGACCGGGTGATCGCCGCACGGCGGACATGGGCGCGGGACACGCCCAGGCCGGCCCGGCCGCATGAGGACCTCCTCGTGCGGCCGGGCCGGCCGCTTTCGTTCCCGGGCCCGCCGGGGTGTTCGAGCGATCGAACGAAGCGTCAACTCCGGTGTCCCGCAGGGTGGTCGCCGGGATCTCCGGGCGCCTCCGGGGCGCCATGCTGGCGGACGGTCAGCGCCCGGCCGGTCCGGCGGTCGGGCGGGCCGGGAGGCGAGGAGGCCGGATGGCGGTCCGCAGCGGGGGCGTGGCGGGGGAGACGGCCGGGCGGGAGCGGCCCGGGGCGGGCGGGGTCGACCGGCTGAAGGCGGACTCGGTCGGCCTGGTCGGCGTGGTGTTCATGGCGCTCGCCACCGCCGCCCCGATCACCGCGATGACCGGCAACCTGCCGATCATCGTCGGTCAGGGCAACGGCGCGGGCGCGCCCGCCGCGTACATCGTGGCGACCGTGGTGCTGACGGTGTTCTCGGTCGGCTACGTGGCGATGGCCCGGCACATCACCGCGGCCGGCGCGTTCTACGGCTACGTCTCGCACGGGCTGGGGCGGGTGACGGGGATGGCCTCGGGGCTGCTCGCGGTGCTCGCGTACGTCGTCACCGAGGCCGCGGCCCTCGGCTTCTTCGCGTACTCGCTGCGCGGGCTGGTCCGTTCGCAGCTGGGGGTGGACGTCGGCTGGGGCTGGTACGCGCTGTTCGGGGCGGCGGTGATCGGGGTGATGGGCTGGTTCGACCTGCATCTGACGGCCAGGGTGCTCGGGGTCGCGCTGGTACTGGAGATCGGCGTCCTGTCGGCGGTCTCACTGGCGGTGCTGCTCTCCGGCGGCGGGCCGGACGGGCTCGCGGCCGGGACCCTGAACCCGCTGAACGCGCTGAAGGGGGTGGGGAGTTCGGGGACTTCGGCGGCCGGGCTCGGACTGTTCTTCGCGTTCTGGTCCTGGGTGGGCTTCGAGTCCACCGCGATGTACGGCGAGGAGTCCCGCGACCCGAAGCGGGTGGTGCCGCGGGCCACGCTGATCTCCGTGATCGGGGTCGGGCTGCTCTACGTCTTCGTGTCCTGGATGATCGTGTCCGGCAACGGGGTCGAGCGGGCGGTCGCGGTGGCGGGCGGCGCGGTGCCGGGGAAGGACGGCAACAGCCTGTTCTTCGACCAGCTCGCCGCGCATCTGGGGGCCTGGGCGGTGAAGGTCTTCCAATGGCTGGTCGTCACGGGCTCGTTCGCCTGCGCGATGGCCTTCCACCAGTGCGCGGCCCGGTACCTGTACGCGATCGGGCGGGAGGGGCTGCTGCACCCGGCGCTCGGCCGCACCCATCCGCGGCACGGCTCGCCGCACATCGCCTCGGTGACGCAGTCGGTCATCGCGGTGGGGCTGGTGGCGGGGTTCCTGGCGGCCGGCATGGACCCGTACGCGCACCTGTACACGCTGCTGGCACTGCTCGGGACGATGGCGATCCTGGTCGTGCAGACGCTCTGCTCCTTCGCCGTGGTCGGGTACTTCCACGTGCGCGGACGGCACCCGGAGACGGCGCACTGGTTCCGGACGCTGGCCGCGCCGCTGGCGGGCGGGGTGGCGATGGCCGGGGTGGTGGTGCTGCTGGTGCTCAACCGGGACGCCGCGGCGGGGGAGGCGGCGCACACGCTGCTGTTCCGGCTGATCCCGTACCTGGTGATCGGGGTGTTCGCGGGCGGGATCGGGCTGGCGCTCGCGGTGCGCCGGTGGCGGCCCGGGCTGTACGCGCGGATCGGGCGGGTGGTGCTGGAGGACGCGGTCGAGCGGTGACCGGGCCGGGGCCGCGGTGGCCGGCGGGCCCGGGCGTTCGCGCCGGGCGGGCCCGGGCGTTTGTGCTGGGCGGGCCCGGGTTCAGCGCCGGTGGACCGGCAGGCCGTACTGGGCGGCGGCCAGCAGCTCGTGCATCCGGTGGCCGAAGTCGTCGGTGTCCCGGGCGGGTTCGGGGAAGACCAGGCGGACGTCGCGGTGGCCGTGCGAGTGGTCCAGGCGCAGCACCAGGCCGTGGCGGTCCAGGGCGAGCGGGCGGACCTCCGGGGCGTGGGCGAGCACGGCCGGGTCGAGCAGCCGGGTGAGGACGTCGAGCGCCTCGGCGTGGTCGTCGGCGAGGTGGGTGAGCAGCATGGCCTCGTACCGGGCCAGCGGGTCGGGGGTGGCCAGGGCGAGGTCGGCGGCGGTGATCGCGCCGGTGGCGTACGGGGTGGCGAGGACGGCGTGGGCGACGTCCACCCGCAGGTGCACGCCGAGGCCGTCGTCGGTGAGGTGGGCCGGCCACAGCCGGCCGGCCAGGGTGAGGCGGGCGCGGACGCGGTCGCGGACGGCGACGGGGGCGATGTCGGTGACGTCGAGGACGACGGCGAGGCCCTCGGCGGCGCCGACGGCGGCCGTGGTCAGCGGGTCGTCCAGGGCGGCGCGCAGCCGCAGCCGGGAGCCGTGCACGGAGACCGGGGTGTCCAGGTGGTGGTGCTCGCCCAGGGCGCGGACGGTGAGCGAGGAGGTCGTGCCGAGCAGGCTGTGGATCCGGTCGGCGGTGCTGGGCTCGGGGACCTCGGTGTCGCCGGTGGGCAGGCTCATGGACGGACCTCCAGTTAGTTAGGTGAGCCTAACCTAATGTGCGACTGGGGGTGTGGCAAGCAGGCGGTGGGGCGAGCGGGCGGTGGGGCGAGCGGGCGGGCCCGGGCAGGCGGAAGGGCCCGGACGCGTGGGTGGCGTCCGGGCCCTTCCGTCGGGCGGGGCCGGGTCAGCCGATGACGGCCTGGGCGTCGATCTCGACCAGCATCGGCTCCTGCGGCAGCTCGACGAAGACGGTGGTGCGGCACGGCTTCACGCCGCCGGGCTTGACGTTCTCGTCGATGAACTCGGCGTAGACCTCGTTCATCAGCGGGAAGTCGGCGCGCTTGGTGAGGTAGACGCGGAACATCACCACGTCCTCGATGGTGGCGCCGCCGGCCTCGACGATGGCCTTGACGTTCTCCAGGGTGCGGCGGGTCTGCGCCTTCACGTCGCCGTGGTGCAGGTACTCGCCGGTGGCCGGGTCCTGCGGGCCCTGGCCGGAGACCTGGAGGAACGGGCCCTTGCGGACGCCCTGGGAGAACATCCAGGCGGGGGCGGGGGCGCCGTCGGTGCGGATCTCGGTCTTCTCGAAGGTCTGGGGGTGCTCGGCGGACATCGGGTTCCTTACGTTGTGTGACGATTCGTCAGTTGTGGTCGGGGCGGCCGCAGTCGGCCGAGACGGCGCGGGTGGTGGCGAGCAGCTGCGGGAGCAGGTCCAGCACCTGCTCGTACGGCAGGACGACGTCCGGGACGGAGATCGAGGCGGCGGCGACCACCCGCCCGCTGGCGTCCCGGACGGGCGCGGCCACGCAGTTGATGAAGGACTCGTGTTCGGCGTGGTCCTGCGCCCAGCCCTGGGCGGCGACCCTCTCCAGCTCGGCGAGCAGCGCCTCGGGGGTGGTCAGGGTGCGCTCGGTGTGCCGGACGAAGTCGATCCCGGCCACCACCCGGCGCCGCTCCGGCAGCGGCAGGTCGGCCAGCAGCACCTTGGAGACGGCGGCGCTGTGCAGGGCGGCGCGCAGGCCGATCCGGGAGTACATCCGCACCGGGTGGCGGGAGTCGAACTTGTCGATGTAGACCACCTCGCCGCCCTCGTACGCGGCCAGGTGCACGGTCTGGCCGGTGGCGGCGTTCAGCTCGGCCAGGTGCGGGGCGGCGATCCGGCGCACGCCGCGCTGCTCCAGGGCCAGACCGGAGAGCGCGAAGAGGCCGGCGCCCAGGTGGTAGCGGTAGGCCGCGTCGCGATAGACGAACCGTTCCTCTTCGAGGCTCTGCAGCAGTCGGAGCACGGTCGTCTTGTGGACGCCGAGCACCTCGGCGAGCTGGTCGAGGGAGCGCTCGCCCTCGCCGAGCTCGGCGAGGATGCGCAGGGCGCGGGTGACGGTCTGACTCATCGTGCTCCGCTTCGAGGGCTGGGGTTCCCGCTCATTGTGCCCGGGCCCGGTCGGCCGACGACGACCGGTCGGCGCACGGCGTCCGGTCGGTCGGGCGTGCGACGCCGGCGGGCAGGGACGGGCCGGTGATGCCCTCCGGGGTGACCCGGGTGGCGGCCCACTGGGCGGGGGAGGCGTCGAGCAGGGCGGCCACCACGGCGGCGTCCGGCAGCTCGGCCTGGTCGCCGGGGGCGGTCAGCGCGCAGGCGGCGCTCAGGTGGCCGAGCCGCAGTCGGCGCCGCTGGTCCAAGCCCCGGACGGTGCCGGCCAGGTAGCCGGCCGCGAAGGCGTCGCCGGCGCCGGTGGCCTCGACCACCTCGACCGCGAGGGCCGGCTCGGTGACCGCCGTACCGTCCTGCTCCAGGGCGGTGACCTGCCGGGCCGCGTCCTTGACCACGACGGTGGCCGGGGCGGGGAAGCGGCGGCGGAGCTCGGCCGGGTCGCCGGTGCCGAAGGCGGCCTCGGCCTCGTCGGCGCCGAGCAGCAGCAGGTCGGCGGCGTCCAGCAGCGGCGGCAGGACGGCCGGGTCGCGGTCGAGCCAGAGCGAGGGGCGCCAGTTGAGGTCGAAGCTGACCAGGCGGCCCGGACGGCGGTCGGCGAGCAGGGCGCGCAGTAGGGCCAGGCAGTCGTCGGAGAGCGCGGCGGTGATGCCGGACAGGTGCAGCAGCCGGGCGCCGGCCAGCAGCGCGGCGGCGGCCGGGTCGGCGAGCAGGCCGGGCGAGAGTGCGGCGGCCGCGGAGCCGCGCCGGTGGTAGTGCAGCCGGCTGCGGCCGGGGCCGAGGTCGTGGCGGTCGCCGGTGGTGCCGCCGACCTCCTTCAGGTAGAGGCCGGTCGGGCGGTGCGGGTCGACCGCGACCGCCGAGACGTCCACGCCGCGGGCGGCGACCTCGGCGAGCAGCCGGCGGCCGAAGCCGTCGTCGCCGACCCGGCTGATCCAGGCGGTCGGCACGCCGTGCGCGGCCAGCGCGCCCGCCACGTTGGACTCCGCGCCGCCGACCGAGAGCCGGAAGTTCTCCACCGACTCCAGCGGGCCCGGGCGGTCCGGCAGCAGGACGGCCATCGACTCGCCCACGCACACGGCCGTCGGGGGAGCGCCGGGGCGGGTCGGGCCCTGGGTGTCCTGTCGCGGCATGTGCGGGGCTCCTCGTCTGCGGCCGTTCCGTCGAGAGCGGGCCCACCGGGCCGACTCCGTGGCGCGTGAACGCCGCGTTCGTCCGTGAGCACCGCGTTCTCCGCGAGCACCGCACGTGAGCCGACCCCGTCGACCGGGAGCCCGGTCCGTTGACCGTGATCCGGCGCCGATGCTAGAACCGTGTTGCCAGCATGTGCAACCCTCGTTGCGCATGTTGCAACCTGTGCGGATGGAGGAACACGGTGGAGCAGACCTTCGCAAGCAGCGGTACCGGGCCGGGGATCGCCCGGGGAGCGGTGGCGGCCCTGGCCGACGAACCGCTCGACTGGCGGTTCAAAGCCGCTCCGCCGCAGTCGTGGGGCCGCAGCACGCGGGAGTGGCTCGCCACCGGCCCCACCCTCTCCTCGCTCGGCACCCCGCTGCTCACCCTCGACGGCGCCGCCCTCGACCACAACGTCCGCACCATGGCCGACTGGTGCGCCAAGGCGGGCGTCGCGCTCGCCCCGCACGGCAAGACCACCATGGCGCCCGCCCTCTGGCAGGCGCAGCTCGACGCCGGAAGCCACGGCATCACCCTCGCCAACCTGCCGCAGGTGCGGATCGCCCGGGCCTTCGGGGTCCAGCGCATCCTGCTCGCCAACGCCCTGCTCGACCCGGCCGGACTGGCCTGGCTCGCCGACGAACTCGCCGCCGACCCGGACTTCGCCTTCCTCTCCTGGGTCGACTCCGTCGAGAGCGTGCGGCTGATGGACGAGGCGCTGCGCGCCGCCGGGGCCGAACGGCCGGTCGAGGTGCTGGTCGAGCTCGGCGGCCCCGGCGGGCGGACCGGCGCCCGCGGTGCGGACGCCGCCGTCGAGGTCGCCGCCGCGGTGCTGCGCGCCCCCACCCTGCGGCTGGCGGGCATCGGCGGCTACGAGGGCGCGATCGCGCACGACGCCTCGACCGAGGGACTGGCCGCCGTCCGCGGCTACCTGCGGGAGCTCGGCGAACTGCACGGCCGGCTGGCGAGCGCCTATCCGGACGGCACCCCGCCGGTGGTCTCGGCCGGCGGCAGCGCCTACTTCGACCTGGTGGTCGAGGAGTTGGCGAACCTGCCGGAGTCGTTCACGGTGCTGCGCTCGGGCGCGTACATCGCCCACGACGACGGCTTCTACCGGGGCATCTCGCCGCTGGCCCGGGACGGCGGGCGGACGCCGTTCCGCGGCGCGCTGCACGGCTGGGCCCGGGTCGTCTCCCGGCCCGAGCCGCAGCTCGCGCTGCTGGACGCCGGCAAGCGCGACCTGCCCTTCGACGAGGGCCTGCCGGAGCCGCAACGGGTGCGCGGCGGCGCCGAGTTGACCGGTACGGCGGCCCGGATCACGGCACTCAACGACCAGCACGCCTTCCTGCGCGACGCGGGCGACCTCGCGCCGATCGGCGCCGTGCTGCGGCTGGGCGTCTCGCACCCCTGCACCGCCTTCGACAAGTGGACGGCGATCCCGGTGCTGGACTCCGCGGACGCGGCCGAGCCGAAGGTCACCGGCCTGGTCAGGACGTTCTTCTGATGCCCGGGGAGAGAGCGGCCCGCGGGGGCGCGACGGTCTTCCGGGGCGCCACCGTGGTGGACGGCACCGGCGCGGAGCGCTACCGGGCGGACGTCCGCATCGCCGACGGCCTGATCGTCGAGATCGCGGAGATCGCCGAGTCCGGTGAGGGCGGCGGGACCGGCGGGATCGGCAAGGGCGTCGGCGCGGCCGAGGTGGTGGACGCCGACGGGCTGGTGCTGGCCCCCGGCTTCATCGACATGCACGCCCACTCCGACCTCGCCCTGCTGCGCGAACCCGAGCACCCGGCCAAGGTCACCCAGGGCGTCACCTGCGAGGTCCTCGGCCAGGACGGCCTGTCCTACGCCCCGGTGGACGACACCACGCTGCCCGCGCTGCGCCGCCAACTCGCGGGCTGGAACGGCGATCCGGACGGCTTCGACTGGGACTGGCGGGACGTCGCCGGCTACCTCGACCGGATCGACCGCAGCGGCGTCGCCGTCAACGCCTGCTACCTCGTCCCGCACGGCACGCTGCGGATGCTCGTCATGGGCTGGGCCAACCGTCCGCCCACCCCCGGCGAACTCGACCGGATGCGGCAGGTGCTGGCGAAGAGCCTGCTGGACGGCGCGGTCGGCATGTCCAGCGGCCTCAGCTACACCCCCGGGATGTACGCGGACACCGCCGAGCTGGTCGAGCTGTGCACCGTCGTCGCGGCCTACGGCGGCTTCCATGCCCCGCACCAACGCTCGTACGGTGAAGGGGCGTTGGAGGGCTACGCGGAGATGGTGGAGATCGCCCGGCGGAGCGGCTGCGCGCTGCACCTGACCCACGCCACGATGAACTTCGGGGTCAACCGGGGCCGGGCCGGCGAGCTGCTGGAGCTCCTCGACCGGGCGCTCGCCGACGGCGTCGACCTCACCCTGGACAGCTACCCCTACCTGCCCGGCTCCACCACCCTGGCCGCCCTGCTGCCGAGTTGGGCCACCGAGGGCGGCCCGGCCGCGACGCTGGCGCGGCTCGACGACCCCGCGCAGTGCGCGAGGATCCGGTACGAGGTGGAGGAGAAGGGCAGCGACGGCTGCCACGGCGTGGTCACCGACTGGGCGACGATCCAGATCTCCGGCGTCGGCTCGGCCCCGCTCGCCGGGACGGTCGGCCGCACCGTCGCCGAACTGGCCGTCGAGGAGCGGCGGACCGGCACCGAGGTCTTCCTGGACCTGCTGCGCCGGGACGGGCTGGCCACCACCATCCTCCAGCACGTCGGGCACGAGGAGAACGTCCGGGCGATCATGCGCCACCGCGCGCACACCGTCGGCAGCGACGGACTGCTGGTCGGCGCCCGGCCGCACCCGCGCGCCTGGGGCACCTTCCCGCGCTACCTCGGCCACTACAGCCGGGAGTTGGGAGTTCTCACGCTGGAGGAGACGATCGCCCGGATGACCGGCCGCCCCGCCGCCCGGCTGGGACTGGACCGGCGGGGCCGGATCGCCCCCGGCCACCACGCCGACCTGGTGCTCCTCGACCCCGGGAAGGTCCGGGACGCCGCCACCTTCGAGGACCCCCGGCTGCCCGCCGAGGGCATCGAGTACGTGTACGTCAACGGCAGCGCCGTCGTCCGGGAGGGCCGCACCACCGGCGCCCGACCCGGGCGTGCCCTGCGCCGAACCGACCGAGGAACCCTGGCCATATGACCGAGCCGTCCGCCCCGACCGACCCCTCCTCCGACCCCTCCGTTCCGACCGGGCTTTCCGTCCTGCGCGACGAACCGGTGATCGCGGTGGTCCGCGCACCCCGGATCCCGGACGCCGCCGCGCTCTGCGCCGCCCTCGCCGAGGGCGGCATCAACCTGACCGAATTCACCTACACCACACCGGATGTGACGGACCATCTGTTCCGGGCCTCGAAGGCCGGCTGGCGGGTCGGCGTCGGAACGGTGCTGACCGCCGAGCAGGCGCGGCGCGGGGTCGAGGCGGGGGCGTCCTTCCTGGTCACCCCCGGTTGCCGCCCCGAGGTCGCCGAGGCGGCGGCCGTCGCCGGGGTGCCGGTGGTACTCGGGGCGCTCACCCCGACCGAGGTGGCGCACGCGGTGGACCTCGGGGCCGCCGCCGTCAAGATCTTCCCGGCCCGGGCGTTCGGCCCCGGCTACTTCAAGGACCTGCGCGGCCCGTACCCCGACGTGCCGCTGGTGGCCTCCGGCGGGGTGAACGCGGGCAACGCCGCCGAGTTCCTGGCGCACGGCGCGCTCGCGGTCTGCGCGGGGACGGACGTGGTGCCGCCGGACGTGGTCGCGGCGGGGGACTGGGCGGAGATCACCCGGCGGGCCCGGGCGTTCACGGCGGCCTGCGCCGGGGCGGCGGGGGCGTAGCGGGCCACCGGTGTTCGCGGCGGGGGCGTAGCGGGTCGTCGGCGCTCGCGGCGTGGCGAGGCGGGCTGTCGGGACGGCCGGGATTGGACGAGAATCGGGGACACCCGGCTCGGCCCCGGCCGAGCCCGTCCCGGCCCAGCCCCCTCCCCGCCCGGCCAGCCCCGGGCCCCGGACCCGGCAGGAGGAACCGCCCATGACCTCGACCCGCCCCGGCCCCGACTGGCTCGCCGACGCCGTGCTGTACCAGATCTACCCCCAGAGCTTCGCCGACTCCGACGGCGACGGCATCGGCGACTTCGCCGGCATCGCCGAGCACCTGGACCACCTCGCCTGGCTCGGCGTCGACACCGTCTGGCTCAACCCCTGCTTCGCCTCGCCGTTCCGCGACGCCGGGTACGACGTCGCCGACTACCTCACCCCGGCCCCGCGCTACGGCAGCACCGAGGACCTGGCCGCCCTGGTGGAGGCCGCCCGGGGCAAGGGCATCCGGGTTCTGCTGGACCTGGTGGCCGGGCACACCTCCGACCGCCACCCCTGGTTCCTGGCCTCCGCCGAGGACCCGTCCGACCACCGGTACATCTGGTCCGACCACCCGGTGGACGGCTTCGTCGCCTCGCCCGGCAGCCGCCCCGGCTGGTACCTGCCGAACTTCTTCGACTGTCAGCCAGCGCTCAACTTCGGCTACGCGCGCGGCAGTTCCGAGGAGCCCTGGCGGCAGGCGGTGGACGCGGACGGCCCGCGCGCCAACCGGGCGGCGCTGCGCGCGATCATGGCGCACTGGCTCGGCCTCGGGGTGTCCGGCTTCCGGGTGGACATGGCCTACTCGCTGGTCAAGGACGACCCGGGCAAGGTGGAGACCGCCAAGCTCTGGACCGAGCTGCGCGACTGGCTGGACCGCGCCCACCCCGAGGCCGTCCTGCTCGCCGAGTGGGGCGACCCGGCCGCCGCCGTCACGGCCGGCTTCCACGCCGACTTCTTCCTGCACTTCGGCGGCGCGGACCACGGCCTGCCGCTGCGCTCGCTCTGGAACAACAACGGCGGGACGGTCGAGGAGTTCTGGCACCAGGAGGCCTGCTACTTCGAGGCCGAGGGCCGGGGCACCCCGCAGCCCTTCCTGGATGCCTGGCGCTCCGCCGCCGAACTCACCGAGGGCGGCGGGCAGATCGTGCTGCCCACCGCCAACCACGACTTCTCCCGGCTGGCCACCGGTCCGCGCACCGCGGAGCAGCTCGCCCCGGCCTTCGCCTTCCTGCTCACCTGGCCCACCCTCCCGGCGGTCTACTACGGCGACGAGATCGGCATGCGCTACCTGCCGGGCCTGCCCGACACCGAGGGCAGCGTCCTCGGGCCGCGGTTCAACCGGGCTGGCTCGCGCACCCCGATGCAGTGGACGCCCGGCCCCACCGCCGGCTTCTCCAGCGCCCCGCCCGAGCGGCTGTACCTGCCGGTGGACCCGGACCCGCACCGCCCGGACGTGCTCTCCCAGCGTGCCGACCCGACCTCGCTGCTGCACACCGTCCGGCGGCTGATCGCGCTGCGCCGGGCGCACCCGGGGCTGGGCGCGGCCGGCGGGGTGGAGGTCCGGCACACCGGCTACCCGCTGGTGTACACCCGGGCCGGGCGGTACCTGGTGGCGGTCAATCCGCGCCGGGAGCCGGCGTCCGTCCGGCTGCCGGGCCTGCCGGAGGGCGTCCCGTCGGCGCCGGGCGTCCGGCCGCTGGAGGTGCAGGGCGTGCGGGTCGCGGACGGGGAGCTGCGGGCGGACGGGTTCTCGTACGGGGTGTTCGAGCTGGGCTGAGCGCGGGCGGGGCGGTCGGGCCGAATGCGGCTGCGGTAGCCGGGCCGAGCGTGGTGCGGTAGCCGGGTCCTGTTCGGGGCCCGGCTTCCGATCGGTGTCGGATAGTTGTAAGCTACATCGATAGATGGTTGCATTTACCACCCTCATTGGTTGCATTTGCCACCTTCATGATCAAGCTGACAGACACGCCACCGGAGGACGGTACGAACGCCATGAGCACACCCCGGAACCCCGCCGCAGCGCCCACCCTGGGGCACTCGCTCAAGCACCTGGCCATCCACCTGATCACCCCGCTGCTGATGTGCCTGGGCATGGCGCTCGCCTACCAGGGCGCCTTCCACCAGCCCGAGCCCCACCACCTCAAGGTGGCGGTGGTCGGCACCACACCGCAGGCGCAGGGCCTGGCGCAGGCCATCCAGGGCAAGGCCGGGAACGCGCTCGACGTCCGCACCGTGGACGACCGGGCCGCCGCCGAGCAGCAGCTGCGCGACCGGGACCTGGTGGGCGCCTTCGTGCCGGACGCCAAGAGCCCCGAGCTGATCGTCGCCAAGGGGAACTCGGACACCTCGGTGGTGGCCGCCACGGCGGTGTTCACCAACGTCACCGACCGGCAGGGCGTGCCGCTGCACGTCACCGACCTGACCACCCCGGCCGCGGGCGACCCGACCGGACAGGGCCTGTTCTTCCTGCTGGTCGCACTGAGCATCGGCTCCTACGCCAGCGTCGCGGTGATCGGCGCCGCCGGCGCGGGGCTGAGCATGGCGGTCCGGGCGCTGGTCGGGGTGGCGGTCTCGCTGGCGGTCAGCGTGATCGGCATCGTCACCGCCGGGCCGGTCTTCCACGTGGTCGACCACGACTACGCGGCGATCTGGGCGCTGGGCTGGCTCTACTCGGCGGGCATCGTGCTGATCGGCATCGGCCTGCACAGCTTCCTGAAGAAGTGGACCACGCTGGCCCTGATGGTGCTGTTCGTGATGCTGAACTTCACCTCCTCCGGCGGCATCTACCGGCCCGAGCTGCAGAACGGGTTCTTCGGCGGCCTGCACGGCTTCTGGACCGGCGCCGGCTTCCTAGAGGGCGCGCGCAGCATCATGTACTTCGACGGCGGCGCGGGCCTCGGCGGGCACGTCGTGACCCTGCTGGCCTGGCTGCTGCTCGGCGGGGCGGCGCTGGTGGCCGCGGCGATGTACGAGGGCCGCGGGCGCCGTCCGGTCGAGACGCCGGCGGAGGCCGAGGAGGAGATGGAGGAGGCGGTCGCGGTCTGACCGCGCCCCTCGGAAGGCTTCACCGGGTGCCGCGGGCATCGGCACCGGGTGGGGATCGGCGGCCCGCGCCCGGCCCTGGACAAGCCGGACGCGGGCCTCGGCGTCCCCCCGTACGTCCCTAGCGGTATGCCGCCTGCCCGGTGAGGGCCTGGCCGGCCACCAGGGTGTGGATCTCGCCGGTGCCCGTCGGGGTCACCCTGGCGTGCGGGTGCGGTGCGGGGTGCTCATGGGCGGTCCTCGGGGTCCCTGTCGTACGGGTCGGTCGGGTAGGTCGGGGCGTCCTGGTCGTGCGGGGCGTCCAGCCAGGCGGTGAGCTCGGCGGTGTGCTCGCCGAGCCGGGGCGGGGGCAGGTGGTAGCGGGGCGGGGTGCGGGAGAGGCCGATCGGGTTGGCGACCAGCTCCAGTGGGCGGCCGTCCGGGCCGGGCAGCGGCGCCCGCGGGTGCAGGCCGAGCGAGTCGGCGAGGGCGAAGGCCCCGGCCAGGTCGTTGACCGGTCCGCAGGGCACGCCGAGCGGGGTGAGCACGGCGAACCACTCGGCGGCGGTGCGGCGTTCGAGCCGGGCGGTGAGCTCGCGGGCCAGCGCGCCCACGTGCGCGACCCGGTCGGCGTTGGTGGCGAAGCGCGGGTCGGCGGCCAGTTCGGGGGCGCCCACGCCCCGGCAGAGCGCGGCGAACTGCCGGTCGTTGCCGACCGCGACGACCAGCGGGCGGTCGGCGGCGGTGAACACCTCGTACGGGGCGATGGAGGGGTGGCGGTTGCCGAGGATGCCGGGCACGGAGCCGGCCAGGGTGTAGCCGGCGGACTGGTTGACCAGGCCGGAGAGCAGGGAGGAGAGCAGGTTCAGCTCCACCAGCTGGCCCCGGCCGGTGGTCTCGCGCTCGCGCAGCGCGGCCAGCACGCCGACCGCCGCGTGCAGTCCGGTCAGGACGTCCACCAGCGCGACGCCGGTCTTCACCGGCTCGCCGGGGGCCGGGCCGGTGACGGACATCAGTCCGCCGACGGCCTGCACCAGCAGGTCGTAGCCGGGCAGTCCGGCGCCCTCGCCGGAGCCGAAGCCGGTGATCGAGCAGTAGACCAGCCGCGGGTTGAGCGCCTCGGCGCGGTCCGGGCCGAGGCCGTGGCGGGCCATCGTGCCGGGGCGGAAGTTCTCCACCAGCACGTCGGCGCGGCGGACGAGTGCGACGGCGCGGGCGTGGTCGGCCGGGTCGCGCAGGTCGAGGGTGAGGGAGCGCTTGTTGCGGTTGACGGAGAGGAAGTAGGTGGCCTCGCCCTGGGCGTGCGGCGGGCCCCAGGCGCGGGTGTCGTCGCCGGTGCCGGGCTGCTCGACCTTGATCACGTCGGCGCCGAGGTCGGCCAGCAGCATGGTCAGGTAGGGCGCGGCGAGGACCCGGCCGAAGTCGGCGACCAGGACGCCGTCCAGCGGGAGCCCGGTCACGACCGCCCCCTGGCCGCCCCGGCCGCGGCCGTCGCGCCGCCGGTCGCCGCGCCACCGGCCGTCGCGTCGCCCGAGGGGGCGTCGCCGCGCAGGTGCGGGCGGGCCAGCAGGAGGTAGAGGCCGCCGGCCGCGAGCACGACCACCGCCGAGAGCAGCACCAGGTAGTTGTCGTACCAGGCGGCGTCCGGGGTGCGGCCCCAGCAGATGTTGACGATCGCGGCGACGCCGTAGACCAGCGCGCCGATGTTCACCGCCAGGCCCCAGCGGCCGAGCCGGAAGTCCCCGCTCGGGCGCCAGCCGCGCAGCCGGGCCCGCAGGGCGGCCAGCACCACCATCTGGAAGGCCAGGTAGATGCCGATGCTGGAGAAGGAGATGATCTTCGTGAGGGCGCCCTCGGAGAGCGCCGAGGCGCCCACGATGATCACGCCGGGCAGCGCCGCGGCGAGCAGCAGCGCGTACGGCGGCACCCGCAGCCGGCCCGAGACGGTGGCCAGCAGCCGGCTGCCCGCGATCATCCGGTCCCGGGCGAAGGAGTACGCGAGCCGGCTCGCCGCCGCCTGGAGGCTCAGCACGCAGGACAGGAAGGAGATCAACACCACGCCGATCACCACCCGGGCGCCGGCCGCGCCGAAGGCGTCGTGCAGCACCTTGGCCACCGGGTCCTTGTCGTCGCCGGAGACCACCGCGCCGATGTCCTGGATCGACATCACCAGGGCCAGGCTGACCCCGATCGCCGCCGCGCCGCCGACGTAGATGGTGCGCCGCATCGACTTGGGGATCTGTCGACCCGGGTCGGCCACCTCCTCGGCGACGTCGCCGCAGGCCTCGAAGCCGAAGAACAGGAAGACCGCGATCAGCCCGGCGGCCAGGAAGGCGTCGGCGTAGTTCCCGTCGCCGCCCGCGCCGAAGCGGTCGAAGACCACGCCGAGGCCGTGGTAGCGGTGCGTCAGCAGCAGCCAGGCGCCGACCGCCAGGGCGCCGAGCAGCTCGGCGGCGAAACCGAACATGGCCGCCGCCGACAGGACCCGGGTGCCGCCGAGGTTGATCACGGTGGCGAGCGCCAGCAGGCCGAGCGCGCACCAGACGGTCGTCGCGGTGCTCGGCTCGACGCCCAGGAGGGCGGCCACGTACGGACCGGCGCCGTAGGAGACGGCCGCGATGGTGGACATCAGCGCCAGCAGGTAGACCCAGCCGGTCAGCCAGCCCCAGGTGCGGCCCCAGAGCCGGCGCGCCCACGGGTACACCCCGCCGGCCACCGGGAACTGGGCGACCACCTCGCTGAACACCAGGGCCACCAGCAGCTGGCCGAGGCCCGCGATCAGGAAGCTCCAGACCATCGGCGGCCCGGCGGTCTGGAGCGAGGTGGCGAAGAGTGTGTACACGCCGACCACGGGGGAGAGATAGGTGAAGCCGAGCGAGAAGTTCGCCCAGAGGCTCATGTCGCGCTTGAACTCGGAGGTGTAGCCGAGGGCGGCCAGCCGTTCGGCGTCCGGGTCGGGGGAGTGGGCGGTGGCACGGGCACTGGCATCGGTCATGACCTGCTCCTGGGAACGTGTCGTGATGCGTCGTCAGGACGCGTCGTCGTGATGCGTCGTCGTGACGCGTCGTCGTGATGCGTGGGGGAGTGCTGCGGGGTGCTGTTCGGGCCGAGGCTGCGGGAGAACATACGAGATTGAGTTTCTAGCGGCAAGGGTGCGCGCTCGACCGGGAGGTACCCTGCGGGAAACATCAGGTCGGACGGTGATCCGGAGTCGGCGGTTCGGAGGCGGCGGTTCGGGGACGCTCATCCGGAGGCGGGTGATCCGGCGACGGGCGACCCGGCGACGGGCGACCCGGCGACGGTGATCGAGGAGGGGGCGGTGTGACGACCATCGGCAGTGCGACCCCGCTGCTCAGCGCCGTCCTCGCGCCGCTCGCCGACCTCGGGCGCGCCGACGCGGTGGCCCGCCGGATCACCGAGGCGATCGCCCTCGGGCTGGTCGCGGACGGGGACCAACTGCCCAGCGAGAACGACCTCGCCGACCAGCTCGGCGTCGCCAACGGCACCGTCCGCGAGGCCCTCGCCCTGCTCCGCGAGGCCGGGCTGATCGAGACCCGGCGCGGCCGCAACGGCGGCAGCTTCGTCCGCACCCCCGCCGAGGGCTCCCAACACCTCCAGCTCGCCCGGCTGCGCGACCTCGCCACCGTCGACCTGCGCGACCTCGGCGACGAGGAGCTGGCCGTCTTCGGCACCGCCGCCCGGCTCGCCGCCGAACGCGCCCCGGCCGACCTCGGCCCCAGGCTCACCCGGCTGGTGCACGACCTGCGCGACGCCGCCGGGCCCGCCGAGCGGTGCCGCGCCGACGCCCGCTTCCACATCGAACTCGCCGTCGCCGCCCAGTCGGTGCGGCTCACCCAGCTCGCCGTCCGGCTCCAGGCCGAACTCGGGCCGCTGCTCTGGCTGCCCGCCCCGCACGGGCCGGACCAGGCGCGCTTCGCCGAGCAGCACCGGGAGATCCTGGTCGCGGTGCTGGCCGGCGACGCGGCCGGCGCCCGGGCCGCGGCCGAGGCGCACGCGGTGGCCTGCGTCCACCATCTGGTCCGGCGGCACCTGGAGTTGGCGGACGACGGCTGAGCCGGGGCCCGTTGCTCCCGGAACCCGTTGTTCCCGGAGCCGTCCCTCGCCGGAAGTCCGTTGCCGGAAGCCCGTTGCCGCCGGAACCCTCCCTCGCCGCCGGAGCCGTCATGACCAGCGCGTCCAGCCCCGCCCTGCCCGTTGCCCGAGCCCGCGGCGGGCCCGCCGCCGTCGAGCGCTGCGCCCGACGGGTCGCCGCAGCCGTCGACGAGGTGCTCGCCGAACTGGACGGCCTGCGGGCGGCCGCGGCCGACTGCTGGACCCGGGCGGCCGCCGAGGGCCGCCGGCCCGGGGCCGCCGAACTCGCCGCGGTGCGCGGGGCGGTGGGCGAACTGCTGGCGCGGCCCGGCTCGCGCTGGTTCGGCTGCGGAGCGGTCGTGGCACCCGGCGCGCTCGCCGACGCGGACCTGCACGCGGAGTGGTGGTACCGCGGCGCGCGCGGGGCCGGAGAGCGGCGGCTGCGCCTCGTGCTCGACCCGGCGGACGCCGAGTTCTACGACTACCGGGTGTTGCCCTGGTTCGCCCGGCCCCGGGACGAGGGGCGGGCCGTGGTGGCCGGGCCGCAGGTCGACCTGCTCTGTGCCGACCGGTACGTGCTGTGCTGCGCCCGGCCGGTGGTCGTCCCGGGCGCCGGCTTCGTCGGGGTGGCGGCCGGGGACGTCCCGCTGGCCGCGCTGGAACGGCTGCTGGTGCCGCCGCTGCGGGAGCTGGCCGGCGAGGCCGCGCTGCTCGACGGCGAGGGGCGGGTGCTGGCCGCCACCACCCCGGCCCTGCCGGTGGGTTCGCTGGCGCGCGGGCTGCTCGCGGACCCGGCGGCCGAGCGGGTCGGGGTGCCGTCGGCGGCGGTGGACTGGACGGTGGTGCGCGGCTGACGGGTGACCGGACGGTGCCGGCAAGCCGATATGACCTTCATTTGTGAAGGTATTAGTCGTTCCGCTTCCCGCGGCCGGGCGGCGTGCTGAAGCAGCAGTCGCCGCAGAGACCGGCGCCCGGACCCAGCCGGTAGTAGAGGCAGCAGCTGTTCCGGCGAAACGCCGTACCGCGCGGCCCGGTGCGCAGGGTACCCGACCCGGCCAGCGGCGGACGGTCCAGCAACTCCGCCACCAACGCCCGTGCGGCGACCGGCGCATGGGCGTCCAGGATCCGCAGCGTCCCGGCCAGCGCGGAGGCGGCGTTGCCGAGCAGCAGGCGGCGGGAGAGCGGGGCGGCCGCCCGTACGGCCGTCGCCAGCGGCTCCAACTGGCCCAGCAGGACGGCCTCGTGCAGCTGGTCGGCGAGCGTCCCGGCGGCCTTCCCGGCGGTCGGCCCGGCGGCCGTCCCGGAGGACGGAACGGCGGACGGAACGGCGGACGGCCGGACGGGCTCCGGCGGGGTCCACAGGTCGAGCGGGCCCTGGTCCGGGATCCGCACCCAGGCGTGCTCCAGGGTCAGGACCGTCCCCAGCAGGACGGCCGAGCCCAGGCCCACCGACCAGAAGCGGGCGGCCAGTCCCAGGTGCAGGATCGAGGCGGCGACCCGGGGCTCGTCGGTGCCGAGCCGCTGCGCCACCACCCGCAGCCGCGCCGCCAACGGCGCGTCCGGCCCGGTGTCGTACAGCTCGGCCAGCGGCCGGAAGCCCTCGGGCGGCCGGTCGGCCGGTGCGGTGTCCAGCGCGAAGTACGGCCCGACGGCGGCGAGTCGGGCGTAGTCCGGCGGCCGAAGGCCGGGTGCGGGGTTCAACGGCCGTCCCCTGTGCGGTCGTTGAACCCCGCACCCGCCCGCGGCGGGGTGGTCGGATGGTCGAGGGGCATCGGGGCCTCCAGGTCTGCGGGTGCTCGGGCGACCATGCGCGTCGCCCCGGTCGGACCCGAGCGGCCCGGGCAGGCCTGGTCGGCCGGGTGTCAGCCGCGCACGGAGAAGTCACCACTGGTCGTGCGGATGAACGGTACCGTGCCCTGGCAGTCCGAGACCGGCTGGCCGAACACGCCCCAGACCCAGCCCATCCGGTCCCCGCGCCGCCCGTTGTCCTCCACCGAGAGCGCGACCTTCTGACCGGTCAGCTCCAGGCCCGGGAACCACGGCGCCTCGCTCTTGGTGATCACCCCGGTGGCGATCGCCTCCCGGCCGCCGACGGCCAGGCAGGTGATGTCGCCCTCGAAGTCGGCGACCAGCCGGCCGTCGGTGTGCACGTGACGGACGTGGAAGTGGCCCGCGGTGCCGCGCGGATCGGTGTTGGTGGAAGTGCGGGCGTCCACCGAGATCTGCACCGGGTCGCCCTCGAAGCCCTGGAAGGCCGTGGTGAGGACGGTGTTGCCGGTGCCGCGCACGCTCACCGGTCCGAAGCCGCCCGCGGGGTCGGCCGGTTCCGCGGCGGACGCCTGTGCTGCGGACGCCTGTGCGGCGGGGACCGGTGCGACGGTGGTGGTCGGTGCGGCGACGGCGGCCGGTGCGGCGGTGGCGGCCGTCGCGGTCAGCAGGAGGAGCGAGACGGCGGCGGTGGCGAGGCGGCGGTTCATGGGGTGGGTTCTCCTTCGGGTTCGGTCGTTCCGGTGCCACTCAGCATGCTTCCGCCCGGCCGCGCGGGCCTCCCGCTGCGGAGGGGAGTTGACGGTGGGTCGCTCCTCCCCGGGAAGGAACCGGCCTCCCCCGGGAGAGCTGCCCCCTAGGCTCGGTGGGTGCGCACCGAAGCCCGAACCAGCTCCGCCCAACCCAGCTCCGCCCGACCCCGCTCCGCCCGGATCCGCCGGCCGCTCGCCGCCGTCTCCGCGCTCGCCCTGCTGGCGCCCGTCCTGCTGGCGCAACCGGACGCCCGGGCGGCGGCCGCGCTGCTCGCCCTGACGGCGGCGTTCGCCGCGGTGGTGGCGCTGCTGCCCTGGCCCGCCGGGCGGATCACGCTCGGTGCGGCGGTCGGGGCGGTGGCCGGGGCCTCGCTGCTGGTCGACCTGGTCTACCCGGGGCCGTACCGGCTGCCCGCGTTCTGGCTGCCGTTCGAGTGGCTCGCCCTGCTCGGGCTGCTCTTCCGGGCCGTCCGCGGGCTGTCCGACCGCCGGGTCGGCCCGGTCGGCGGGCTGCTCGGGCTCGCGGCGGTGCTGCTGCCGCTGCGGTTCTCCCTGCGGACGCCGCAGGGCGGTGCGGCCTGGTCGGTGGTCGGGGTGCTGCTCTCGCTGCTGCCGCTGCTCGGTGTCGCGGGGGCGGCCCTCTACCTGCGGGTCCTGGACGCCCGACGGGAGCGGGCGGTCGCCCGGGCCCGGCGCGAACAGCGGCTGGAGGTGGCGCGGGGGCTGCACGACTTCGTCGCCCACGAGATCACCGGCATCGTGCTGGAGGCCCAGGCCGGTCAACTCCCGGACCAGGAGCCGGAGGAGACCGCCGTACTGCTGCGGCGCCTGGAGGAGGCCGGGCTGCGGGCGCTGGACTCGATGGACGAGATGGTCGGCGCCCTGCGCGAGCCGGGCGGAGAGGGCGGCCGGGACGGCCGGTCCGAGACGCCGGATCGGGAGGAGGAGTCCGACGGCGCGACCACCCGCCGGCTGGGCCTGGCCGACCTCCCCGAACTGGTCACCCGCTTCGGCGCCACCGGTGCCGGCGGCACCGCCGGTGCCCCGCGCGCCACCGCCGAGCTGGCGCCCGAGACCGCCGGCCGGCTCTCCGCCGAGGCCGAGGCGACCGCGTACGCCGTCGTCCTGGAGGCCCTCACCAACATCCGTCGGCACGCGCCGCAGGCCACCGAGGTCACCGTCCGGGTGGCCCCCGGCACGGACGGCACGGTCGAGCTGACCGTCACCGACGACGGCGGCCCGTCCCGCAAGCCGCTGCTGCGCCGCCGCCCCGGCGCCGGCGGCACCGGCCTGGCCGGGCTCACCGCCCGGGCCGCCGCCCACGGGGGCTCGCTGACCGCCGGCCCGGGAACGCCCGGGGGCTGGTGGGTCAGCTGCTCCCTGCCGGGTCGCTGAGGCACGCGCCCTGTGGCGTCGGCCGGCGCGGCAGGGCTGCCCCCGCTTCCGGGTGCGTCGCGCTCAGTGGCCCCGGCCGCCGCCCCGGGTGCCGCGCGGGCGGGTCAGGGTGAAGCGGTCGACCGGGACGAGGTCCCCGTACGGCCCGCTGACGGAGTAGTAGGTGACGCCGATCGTGGTCTGCCCGTTGCGCCCGCCCGGGTCGACGTCGAAGGAGGCGAAGCCGTACGGGTTGTCGGCGTCCCGGAAGGCGGACCAGGGGGCGTCCTCGATGACGTACACCGGCGGGCGCTTGCCGGTGGCCGGGTCGACGGCGCCGACGCCGGTGATCACCCGGGCCTTGGCGGGGCTGAAGAAGAGCTGGTTGGACGGGGCCGAGGTGCCGCCGCCGCCGATGACCATGTGGACGGTGCCCTTGGTGGTGTCGATGGTCTCGGTGCCGGTGGAGACCGGGATCGGCGTGCGGGTGTCGGTCGGCTGCTGGCCGCGGATCGGGTGCGAGCGCTCGTAGTGGTGCTCGTGGCCGCAGACCACCAGGTCCACGCCGTACTTGTCGAACAGCGGCACCCAGGCCTCGCGGACGCCGAGGTCGGCGCCGTTGAACTTGTCGGCGGTGGAGATCACCACCTGGTGCATGCAGACCACGATCCAGTCGATCCCCGGGTCCGCGTTGGCCGCGATCAACTCCCTTTCCAGCCAGCGCTGCTGGGCACCGCCGGAGTAGCCGTGGACGTAGCTGCTGCCGCCGTCCTGGTAGGCCACGTCGTCGTTGTTGAGGCTGATCACCCGCACCGAGCCGGCCGTGAACGAGTACCACAGGCCGCGCGTCTCCGCGTCGGAGCGGGCGTCCGGCAGCTCGAAGTACGCCTGGTAGGCGCCGTAGCCGATCGGGCCGTTGCCCTTCTCGTTCTCGTGGTTGCCGGCCGCGGGCATCCAGGGGCGGTGGCGGGCCGAGCGGGTGTTGTTCTCGAACCAGTCGGACCAGGTGCGGACCCGGTCGGTGGCGATGTTCGCGTAGCAGAGGTCGCCGTTGAGCAGGTGGAACAGCGGGGCGATCCGCTCGACCCCGGCGGTGGTGTCGCCGGCGGCGGGGCTGCCGAGGTTGTCGTTCACGTAGCCGTTGGCGGTCTTCTTGCCGAGGGTCGGGGTGCCCTGGTCGCCGAAGCTGGTGAAGGTGAAGGCGGACCGGCCGCGCGGGGCGGTGCGGACGGTGCCGAGTTCGGGGGTGGTGCCGTCGTGGACGGCGGCGTAGACGTAGTCCGTGTCGGCGCGCAGGCCGGTCAGCCGGGCGTGGTGCGTCTGGACCTCGGTGCCGGACGCGGCGTCCCGGTAGGTGCGGGTCGCGGCCTGGACCGTCCGGCCGAAGCCGCCGTTCGAAGTCCCGTACACCACCCGGGGGTTGCCGGCGGACCGGGTGGTGTGCCAGGAGACCACCACCTCGCGGGAGGCGTCCGAGCCGAACTGGAGGTGGAGGCCGGCCACCCGCGGCGCGCCGGAGCGGTCCGGCCGCTGCCAGAGCACCGGGGAGGCGGCGGCGGGGGCGGCCGAGACGCCGGAGAGGGACACGGCACCGCCGAGGCCGACGCCGGTCGCCCCGGCCAGGAGCCCGCGCCTGCTGACGGGGAGACGTCCACTGGAATCGTTCATGGCGGCCAGCCCACCGGACGAAGGTGAACCGCGCCGGGTCCGCCGCGTGAACTTTCCCGTCCGTCACCCGTGCGTCACACTGCTGGGCGTGACGAGGACGAACGGCGACGGCCCGCGGGTGATCCGCACCCTGATCGCGGACGACCAGGAGGCCGTACGGCGCGGTGTGCGGCGGATCCTGACGGCCCAGCCGGACATCGAGGTGGTGGGCGAGGCGGCGGACGGGCTCGCCGCACTGGAGCTGGCGGCCGAACTGCGGCCGGACGTCGCGCTGGTGGACATCCGGATGCCGCGGATGGACGGACTGGAGCTGACCCGGCGGCTGGCCGGGCCGGGGGTGGCGGAGCCGGTGCGGGTCGTGGTGCTGACCACCTTCGACCTGGACGAGTACGTGTACCCGGCCCTGCGGCACGGGGCGTCCGGTTTCCTGCTGAAGCGTTCCGGCCCGTCGCTGCTGGCCGAGGCGGTGCGGGCGGCGGCGGACGGGGAGAGCCTGATCAGCCCGTCGGTCACCGTCCGGCTGCTGCGGCACGTGACGGCTCCGCGCCGCCCGGAGCGGCGGCGGCCCGCGCTTGTGGTGCCGCTGACCGAGCGGGAGGTGGAGATCGCCGGGCACGTCGCGGCGGGCCGCACCAACGCGGACATCGCCGCGGAGCTGTTCATCTCGCCGGGGACGGTGAAGACCCACGTCGCCAGCATCCAGCGCAAGCTCGGGGTGGCGAACCGGGTCGGGATCGCGGTGCACGCCTGGGAGATGGGCTGGGCGGCGCAGGAGCGGTAGCGGCGGTGCCGCGGAGACGGGTGCGCGCCCACGGGGCCGAGGGGATGCTCCGTGGACGCGCGGAACCTACGAGGTGGGGGTGGCCTCCGGACGTGACGTCCTCCGGCCGGTAGTTCGATCGTCGACCGAGGTAGTCATCCAGCGTCGGACCCTGATCCGTCTCGATCCGTCGCCACTGCCTCCTGCGGTCGAACTCCTTCAGCTACCTCGCAGGTCCATCTCCCATCATGCGCCTCCTGCGGGCTGTGCACCAGGGGTGAACGGTATGAATCCAACCAATTTTCGCAACTCGGGCAATCCGGGGTGGATCGGCTGACGGGGCTGGCGGGCGACGGGGCTGCCGGGCACTGGGACTGCCGGGCGACGAGACCTCCGTCAGGGGCGCGGCCAGCCGTCCACGAAGGTCAGCGTCCGCTGGTACGGCCCGTCGGGCCCGGTGCTGCGGTACTCCTCCGTGCTGCCGCCGGTCCGGACGGTGCGGTCCCCGTCGTGCCGCCGGGCGGTGGGGCGCAGGGTGTGGTCGACGGTGGAGCGCTCGGTGACGTGGCCGCCGGTCGCCGCGGTGGCCTCGCGGTGGTAGCCGAGCTCCATGGCGGTGGTCTGGTCGGTGTTCCCGGCCGCGTCGCGGCTCACCCGGTAGCTGACGTCCAGCGGTTCGCCCTCGTGCACGGTGGTGGTGCGGTGCGGGCCGCCACCCCAGGTCGCGGTGGTGCGGGTGAGGTCGGTGCCGTTGTGCAGCGTCACGTCGTTGCCGCCGTCGCGCAGCCGCTGGGCGGAGCGGAACGCGAGCTCGTCGCGGACCTCGGTGGTGATCCGGCCGTGCGAGGTCTGCACCCAGCCCCGGGCGAGGTCGTCGCGGGCGGCGGTGACCGTCCAGTCGCCGCTGCCGCCGCCGTGGTCGGCGAGGTCGGTGGCGACGGTGGCCTCCGGGGCGACCCGGTGGTCGGTGAGCTGTCCGGTGGTGCGGGCGGCGCCGTGGTCGGTCTCGGCGAAGAGGTTGACCTGGCCGGTCCAGACGTCGTTGCTCTGCGCCTCGGCGGTGTTCACGGTGACGCCCACGCTGTGCGGCCGGCCGTCCAGCAGCAGTCCGACGTACGGGGTGAGGTCGAGCCGGTAGGCGGGCAGGTCGAAGGCGAAGACGCCGGGCACGGGCCGCCAGAGCAATGGGTCCCAGCCGCCGGTGTAGATCACCGGGTACGGCCAGACCGCGCCGGCCACCCGGCCGTCCACGGTGAGCCGCAGTTCGCGGAACGGGCCCTTGCCGCAGATGCCGCTGCCGGGGTTGGCGGCGGCGAAGGCGTCCGGTGCGGAGGCGTAGGCGAACTCCTCGCAGGCGCCGCCGCCCCGGGCGTAGACCTCGGCGGTGAGGCGTTCGAGGTTCTGCGGGAAGACGAGGTCGCGCCCGGCGGCGGGGGCGGCCTGGGTGAGCCCGAACGGGCCGGTGGTGAGCAGCCGGTCGGCGGAGCGGGCGGCCGGCCAGTGCGCGTCCGCGGTGTAGAAGGTCAGCTTCGCGCTGATCGTGAAGACGCCGGTGTAGGTGGCGTCGGTGACGTTGGCGAGGTCGAAGGAGAACTCCTGCGGGCCGCCCGCGAAGAGCGGGGCGTAGCGGGTGACGTCGTGCTCGACGTTCCAGGCGATGCCGTCCTTGGACGGCTCCGGGGTGGAGGAGAGCAGCACCTGGACGCCGCCGACGCGGACGCTGAAGATCCGGTCGAACTGCCGTCCGGCGACCTGCCCGTGGAGGTCCATGACCACCGCGGACCAGGGGCCGGCGCAGTCGGCGGGCGGGGTGAGGGTGGCGTTGTACGGGGTGTCCGGCGGGTTGCCGTACCCGTTGCGGAACTCGCGCTCGTGCATCACCTCGACGGTGCAGGAGCGGGTGTCGGGGCGGGTGAGCGGCTTGGTGGCGGTGACCGGGTCGTGGTAGTCGGTGCCGAAGTCGGCGTGGGCCGGGGCGGCGGCGGTGAGGGTGCCGGCCAGGGTGAGGACGGCGGCGCCGATCAGACCGGCGGTGCGGCGGAGCAACGGGCGCAGGGCCAAGGCGGGTTCCCGGGGTCGGGCGGCCCGCGGGCGGGTGCCGCGGGCCGGTCGGATGGTCCGGGAATCCTTCCGGGGGTGGCATGCCAGCGTCAAGGATTCGCGCCGACCGGATCCGGGCCGGCGGGTGGGTCGGGTCGGGTCGGTCAGGGAGTGGGTCGGGTCGCGCCGGTCAGGGAGTGGGTCGGGTCGGGCCGGTCACGGAGTGCGTCGGGTCAGCGGTCCTCCAACTCCGCGGCCTCCTGCCGGATCAGGTCCCGCAGCGAGGCCAGCCGGGGCCGCCGGTCGTCCGTCCGCCACTGCATCTCCAGCGGCAGCGCGGCCCGCCCCTCCAGTCGTACGGTGGCCACGTCCTCGGTGAGGTGGCCGGTCATCGAGCCGGGCACCAGCGAGAAGGCGCGGTTGCGGGCGAGCAGGTAGAGCCGGGAGCCGACGATCCGGGGCGGGCTGACCAGCACCGGCGGGTCCACGCCGTGCTCCGCGCAGAGGCCGAGCACGTGGTCGTAGTAGCGGGGGTGCTGCTCGCGCGGCCACAACAGCAGGGGCAGGTCGCGCAGTTCGGCCAGGCGCAGGCTGCTCCGGCGGGCCAGTGGGTGGTCCCGGCCGAGCGCGACCAGCACCGGTTCGTCGGCGATCCGCTCCAGCCGGTAGCCGTCCACCTCGTCCAGGAAGCGGCCGAGCCCGATGTCGGCCAGCTCGGCGGCCAGGGTGGCGGAGACCTGCCCGGTGTCCACGGCCAGTTCGGCGGTGTCGAGCGCGGGCAGCTCCTGCTCGGCCCGGCTGACCACGGCGGGCAGCAGGCGGTTCACCACGCTCGGCGAGGCGACGATCCGGGCGGTGCCCAGCCGGGACTCCTCGTGCAGCCGCACCCGGGTCAGCAGCGTCTCGGCCTGCCGGAGCAGCAGAGTGCTCTCGGCGGCCATCACCTCGCCGGCCTCGGTCAGCGCGACCGAGCGGCGGCTGCGGTCGAACAGCTCGACGCCGACGGTCCGCTCCAGCCGGGCGACCTCCTGACTGACCGTCGGCTGCGAGATGTGCAGCCGTTCGGCGGCCCGCCCGAAGTGCAGCGTCTCGGCGACGGTCAGGAAGACCTGGAGCTGGCGCAAGGTGAAACCCATGGGTGGCAGGGTAGACGAACCAATAGGTGATGGCCTATCAGAAACCTCAGTACTCATTCTGGATTCCGATGTGAACCGTCCATACGCTGAGCAGCACGTTGCCCCACCGCAGCGGCAGCCTCACAGAGAGTTCGCATCATGACCGGACTTCTTCCCCCCGCCGCTCCCGCCGTCCAGGTCTCCGAGGAGGTCGCCCGGGCGCTCGCCGACGGCCGGCCGGTGGTCGCCCTGGAGTCGACCATCTTCACCCACGGCCTGCCGCGGCCGCGCAACCTGGCCGTCGCGCTGGAGGCGGAGCGGCAGCTGCGGGCGGCGGGCGTCGTGCCCGCCACGATCGGGGTGCACGCCGGGGTGCCCACGGTCGGGCTGAGCACCGGACAGATCACCGAACTGTCCGCCGCCGACGGCCTGGACAAGGTGAGCCTGCGCGACCTCCCGGTGGTCGCCGCGCTCGGCCGGCACGGCGGCACCACCGTCGCCGCCACCGCCTTCCTCGCCCACCGCGCCGGCATCCGGGTCTTCTCCACCGGCGGCCTCGGCGGCGTGCACTTCGGCGCCTCGGAGAGCTTCGACGAGTCGGCCGACCTGACCGCCCTGGCCGCCACCCCGGTCACCGTGGTCAGCGCGGGCGTGAAGTCCATCCTCGACATCCGGGCCACCCTGGAACGCTTCGAGACGTACAACATCCCGGTCATCGGCTACCGCACCCGCAGGTACCCCGGCTTCTACGTCACCGACTCCGGCCACGAGATCAACTTCAGCGTGGAGTCGCCCGAGCAGGCCGCCGGGGTGATCGAGGCCCGCGACCGGCTCGGCCTGCCGCAGGCCGTCCTGATCGCCAACCCGGTCGACCCGGCCAAGCAGCTGCCGCCGGAGGAACTGGACGGCATCCTGGCCCGCGCCTGGGCCGAGGCCGAGCGGCGGGGCGTCACCGGGAACGCCGCCACGCCGTTCCTGCTCGACTTCATCCAGCGGGACACCGGCGGGCGCAGCCTGGACGTCAACGTCGAGGTGTACCGGGGCAACGTCCGGCTCGGCGGGGAGATCGCGACGGCGCTGGCCGGTGGTGCCTCCGGTGCCTCCGGCGCTGCTTCGGCGGGTGCTGCGGCCTCGGCGGGCGCCGTCGAGACCGGGGCCTGAGCCGTGCTGGGGGTGCTCGGGGACCTCGTCGAGGACATCGTGGTCTGGGCCGACGGCCCGCTGCGGCACGGCACCGACTCCGGCGCCCGGGTCTTCCGGCGGCGCGGCGGCAGCGCGGCCAACGTCGCCTGCTTCGCCGCCGGGCAGTACCCGGCCCGCTTCCTCGGCTGCGTCGGCGAGGACGCGGTCGGGGACGGCGTCGTCGCCGAACTGACCGGCCACGGCGTCGACGTACGGGTCTCCCGGCGCGGCCGGACCGGCAGCGTCGTGGTGCTGATCGACCAGGGCGGCGAGCGGACCATGCTGCCCGACCGGGGCGCCGCCACGCTGCTGGAGCGGGTCCCGGACGCCTGGCTGGCCGGACTGACCCACCTGTACGTGCCGGCCTACTCCTTCGACGGCGAGCCGGTCGGCGGTACGGCGGTGGACGCGCTCGCCCGGGTCCGGCGGGCGGGCGGCACCACCTCGGTGGACGCCTCCTCGACCGGCATGCTGGAGCGCTTCGGCCGGGAGCGCTTCCTGGTCCTGCTGGCCGGGCTGGCGCCGACCTTCGTGTTCGCCAACCGCTCCGAGTCGGCGTTCCTCGGACTGCTGGTCGGCGGCCTGCCGGGGCCGGAGCGGGCCCGGCTGGCGGCCACCACGGTGGTCACCAAGGCGGGCGCCGAGGCGACCGCCGTCGACGTCCCGGGCGAGCCGCTGGTCATGGTGCCGGTGCCGCCGGTGGCGGAGGTGCGCGACCTCACCGGGGCCGGGGACGCCTTCGCGGCGGGGTTCCTGGCCGGCTTCCTGGACACCGGGGACCTCGGGCGCGCGGCCGGCCTCGGGCACCGCAGCGCGGCCCGGGTGCTGGCCTCGCCCGGGGCCTCCTTCGGCGGGGAGTGACGGTTCGGCGGGTGCCCTTCGGCGGGCCCGTCGGCGGCGGGCCTGCCCGGGGTTACCTGGGCACCGCGTCCTTGCGGAGGAAGTGCTTCAGCTTCTGCCAGGTCCAGGTGTTGACCACGTCCTCGGCGGTGAGCCAGCCGCGCTGCGCCGTGCCGATGCCGTAGCGCGGGTAGCCGAGCTGGCCGGTGGCGTGCGCGTCGCTGTCGATCGCGAACCGGACGCCGTGCCGCCTCGCCCGCAGGACGTCCTCGTCGCGCAGGTCGAGCCGCTGCGGGGAGCTGTTGATCTCGATCGCGGTGCCGGTGCGCGCGGCGGCCTCGAACACGGCGTCCAGGTCGACGTCGATCGGTCCGCGCCGGCCGATCCGGCGGGTGGTGAGGTGTCCGATGACGTGCACGTACGGGTTCTCGCAGGCGCGGATCAGCCGACGGGTCTGGGCGGCCCGGTCCAGGGCGAAGTGCGAGTGCACGGAGGCCACGCAGACGTCGAAGCCGGCCAGGAACTCCGGTGGCCAGTCCACCCCGCCGTCCGGGCCGATGTTCAGCTCGGTGCCGTGCAGCAGGCGCAACTTCTTGTGCCGGTCGGCGAGTTGCCGCAGCTGCTCGCGCTGGGCGAGCATCTTCTCGTCCGTCATCCGCTGCATCACCAGGTCCGGGGCGTGGTCGGTGACGGCGAAGTAGGAGTAGCCGCGGGCGGCGGCGGTGTCGACCATCTCCTCCAGGGTGGCGAGCCCGTCGGTCAGGTCGGTGTGGGTGTGCAGGTCGCCGCGCAGGTCGGACTCCTGGACCAGATCCGGGAGTCCGCCCTCCAGCGCGGCCTCGATCTCGCCCCGGTCCTCGCGCAGCGGCGGCGGGATCCACGGCAGGCCGAGCGCCGCGTACACCTCCTCCTCGGTCTCCGAGACCACCTTGGCGCCGCCGTCCACCTCGAACAGCCCGTACTCGGAGAGCTTCAGCCCGGCCCGGACGGCCATCGTGCGCAGCCGGATATTGTGCGCCTTCGAGCCGGTGAAGTAGACCAGCGCAGCTCCCCAGTCCTCCTCCGGGAGGACCCGCAGGTCCACCTGTACGCCCTGGGTGGTACGGACCGAGGTCTTGGTGCCGCCGCTGCCGATCACCTCGGCGACGTAGGGGAGTTCGGTGAGCGCGGCCATCAGCGGGGCGGAGTCCGCCGCGGTCGCGAGCACGTCGATGTCGCCCACCGTCTCGCGCATCCGGCGCAGCGAGCCCGCGTACGCGCAGCGGGTGCAGCCGGGGACGGCGGAGAGCGCGGCGACCAGCTGCTCGGCCAGCTCGGTGGCGGTGTCCAGCAGGGTGCGGCCGCCGGACTGCCGCATCAGCTCGATGCCGTGCAGGATCCGCTCGCCGCTGCGCTCGCCGAAGCCGGGCAGGTCGGCGAGCCGCTCGGCCCGGGCGGCCGCGGCGAGTTCGTCCACCGAGGCGATCCCGAGGTCGCGGTAGAGGGCCAGGGCGCGCTTGGGCCCGACCCCGGGGACGGCCGTCATCTCCCGTACGCCGGACGGGACCTCGGCGCGCAGCGCTTCCAGGGCGGGGATGGTTCCGGTGGCGAGGTACCCGGCGATCTTCTCGGCGGTGGACCTGCCGACGCCGGGGATCTGCTGCAGGCCCTTGACGTCCAGGCCGGCCAGGTCCTCGGGGTGGCCGCCGACCGCGCGGGCGGCCTTCTCGTAGGCGCGGGCCCGGAAGGCGTCCCCGCCGGTGATGTTGATCAGGTCGGCGTACTCCTGGAGCAGCTCCCTGACCTGGTCGTTGAGCCGGGGCATGGGGCAAGTCTAGGGTCGGTGGGGCGGGGGCGCCGGGTGTACTTCCTCGTGTACTCCGTCAGTCGTACGCGACGGTCAGCAGCAGGACCATGGTCAGCCCGCCGCCGGGGGTGGGCTCCACCGCGAGCCGGCCGCCCGCGGCCACCACCAGGCGGTGCAGGGCGGGCCCGACCGGGCCGTCCGCCCGCACGCCCGCGATCAGCCGCTCGCGCGCCTCGGGCGGCTCGTAGGCGCCCCGGTCGGAGACCCGGACCTCCACCCGGGCGCGGGTCGCCGCCGTCCGTCCGGGCGCCCGCAGCGCGGACGCGCCGCCCGCCACGTCGGCCCGGACCAGCACCCGGCCGCCCAGCGGGCTGCGCCGGATCGCGTGGTCGACCAGCCCGGCGAGGACGGCCTCCAGCCGGCGGGCGTCCCCGGCCACCACCGGGAGCCCGGGGGCCACCCGGACCGTGACGGCCGCCGCCCGCCCGCCGCCGCGCACCACCCGGCGGACCACGTCGGCCACCTGGACGTGCCGGGCCATCGGTTCGCAGCCGGCCTGCCGGCCGGTCCACCGCAGCCGCTCCAGCTCGGTGCGGTCGAGCGCCCTGGGCGCGGCCATCGCGCCGGGCGAGTACGGGCCGGGGCCCTCCTCGGCCCCGGCCGGCGCCGCCGCGCCCACGCGCCCGGACCCGCCCCGGCGCCCGGTGCCGACCGCGCCGACGGTGCCGCCGAGCGCGCCGAGCGCCTTGGCTCCCGACGCGACGTAGCCCCAGAGCCTCCCGCGTGCCATCGCCCTGCCCCTCGTGCTCCCCGGCGGCCGTCATCGAATCCGCGGCCGACCGGGGTGGGCCGGCTTCCGGGCCCTTCCTGCCAGCGTGCGCCTCGGCCGCCCGGGTGACAATCCCGCTCCGGGTCGCGGTCCGCTCCGGGGCCCCCGCCGAGCGGCCGGCCGGGCACCCGCCGACCGGCGGGGCCCGGAGGCGTGGCCTACTGCGGATCGAGTAACCGCAAGGACTTCTTCGCAAAAGATCTTTCGCAAAAAACCCTTTGCAAAGAACTCTTTGGGGTTCTAGTCTCCTGCCATGACCGAAGAACGCGGCTGGAAGCACAGCGACGACCCGCACATCGCCATCACCGCCAAGAACATGCGGGCGATGGCGCACCCCGTGCGGATGCAGTTGGTCGGGCTCCTGCGCAAGCACGGCCCGTCCACGGCGACGAGGCTCGCCGAGCAGCTGGGGCTCAACTCCGGAGCCACCAGCTACCACCTGCGCCAGCTCGCCGCCGCGGGCTTCGTCGAGGAGGACGAGGAGCGCGGCAACGCCCGCGAGCGGTGGTGGCGTTCGGCCCACCCGCTCACCGTCTGGACGGTGGACGACATGGCGGACGACGAGCTCGACACGGCCGCCGGCTTCCTGCGGTCCGTCCTGGCCGCGCACACCCAGACCGCCCAGCGCACGCTGGACGCCTTCGAGACCATGCCGCGCGAGTGGCGCCGGGTGACGGACCTCAGTGACCGGGTCCTGCAGCTCACGCCCGCCGAGGCCGAGCGGTTGTCCGGCGAGCTGTTCGAGGTGGTCCGGCGCTACCGGCAGATCGACCACGGCGGGCCCGCGCCGGAGGGCACCGAGCAGGTGGCCGTCGTCGTCCACCTCCTGCCGGACGCGACCGCCACCGCCACCGCAAGCGAGGGGGAGACCGCATGACCACCGGAACCGCCGCCACCGCTGCTACCGCCACCGACGCGCCGGGGCGCAGCTTCCGCCCGCTGGCCGGGGTGCTGACGGCCATGGCCGTCTCCGTGACGGGCACGCGCGTCTCGGCCATCGCCCTGCCCTGGTTCGTCCTGGCCACCACCGGCAGCGCCACCATGACGGGCCTCGTCGCGTTCGCCGAGATGGCGCCGTACGTGGCGGTCAAGGCGCTGACGGGCCCGTTAGTCGACCGGCTCGGGCCGCGCGTGGTGTCCTGGACGACGGACGCGGTCAGCGCCGTCGCGGCCGGGCTGGTCCCGCTGCTGCACGCGCAGGGGCTGCTTCCGTTCTGGGTGCTGCTGGTGATGGTCGCGGTGATCGGGGCGATGCGCGGCCCGGGGGACTTGGCCAAGTCCGTCATGGTCCCGGAGGCGGCCGACCACGCCCGGGTGCCGATGGAGCGCGCCACCGGGCTGTCGGGCGTCACCGAGCGGCTGGCCTCCACCATCGGGCCGGCGGTCGGCGGCGGGCTGGTCGCCCTGATGGGCCCGCTGGCCGGGCTGGCGATCAACGCGGTCACCTTCGCGCTCGGGTCGCTGATCATCGCGGTCGCGCTCCCGCGCGGCATGGGGCGCCCGGCGGTGCCCACCACGGCCGCGGATCCGGCCGCCGATCCGGCCCTCGACCCGGCCGTTGACGCGTCCGGGGAGGAGCAGCCCGCAGGTTACTGGCGGATGTTCCGCGAGGGCTTCACGTTCCTGCGCTCGGAGCCGCTGTTGCTCACCGTGATCGTGATGATCGGCATCACCAACCTGATCGATGCCGGGTTCATCACCGTCCTCGTCCCGGTCTGGGCGCGGGAGTCCGGAAACGGACCGGCCGCCATCGGCCTGCTGGCCGCCTCCATGGGTGCCACCGCGGTCGTCGGCAGCCTGATAGCGGCGGCCGTCGCCTCCCGGCTGCCCCGTCGGACGGTCTTCTTCACCGGCTTCCTGCTGTGCGGCGCACCGCGCTTCCTGGTGCTCGCCCTCGGCGCGCCGATGTGGCTGGTGATCACGGTCTTCGCGATCGGCGGCTTCGGCTCCGGCTTCCTCAACCCGATCCTCGGCGCGGTGCTCTTCGAGCGGGTGCCCCGCCACCTGCTGGGCCGCGTCCACGCCCTCGGCGACTCCCTCGCCTGGGCCGGCATCCCGCTCGGCGGCCTGGTCGCCGGTGCGGCGGTCGCCACGGTCGGCCTCATACCCAGCCTGATCGCGGCCGGCGCCCTGTACTTCGCGACCACCACGCTGGCCGGGCTGCGCCCCGAGTGGCGGGAGATGGACCGCCTCCGTGGCCGCTCGGGCCGAGCGGACAGCGTGGCCGACGCGAGCGGTGTGGTCGGCACGGGCGACGCGGGCGACGCGGGCGACGCGGGCGACGCGGCCGTCGAGCCGGAACCGGCGCGCAGCGCGTAAGCCGCCCCCCCGGGCGTGGCTAGCGGGCCCGATCGGTGACCGGGCCGGGCTCATCCGCCGGGCGGTGGCCCGCCCAGTGGAGCAGCAACAGGCTGGCCAGGGCGGCGAGGGCGCACCAGGTGGAGACGAAGGCGAGGTGCCAGAGCAGGGCGCAGACGACGGCGCCCGCACCGGTGACGAGACCGAGACGGCGGAGCAGCCGGTCGCCGCTCACCAGGAGGGAGCCGACGGTGGCGAGGAGGTAACCGGCCAGCAGGAGGGCCGGGTACGGGATGCCGACCGCGTAGCCGAGGGTGTGGCCGTGCACGGCGGCCGTCACCGGATGGGAGCCGACGGCCACGGCCAGCGGGACGGCGACCGCCGCGCCGAGCAGGGTGAGCGCGGCGAGCACCCGTCGGCGCGGTCCGACGGCGGCGCACCACACGGCGGCCGGGACCAGGACGGGCAGCAGCGGCAGGGCGACCACCGCCCAGGCGGTGCGGGCCGCTCCGGCGAGGCCGTCCGGCAGCCCGCCGTCCGTACCGAGCCAGACCAGCGCCTCGATCAGCTGGTGCACGCCCAGCACCAGGGGGAGCGCGGCGAGTGGCAAACGCTCGGGCCGGCCGGCCCGACGGGCACGGACCACACACGCCACGCCCGTGACCGCGACCAGCCCACCGGCCACGGCGTCCGCCTGCGCGCTCCAGCACATCGCGGCCTAGCCGGTGCTCCCGGGGCGGTCGTCCCCCTCGGGTCCCTGCCCCGCTCCGTCCTCGGCCTTGTCCTCCGGTTCGTCCCCGGCTTCGTCCCCGGGTTCTTGCCCGGCTTCGTCCCCGGGTTCGTCCTCCGGTGGTGCCCCGATGCTCTCCAGGGTGTCGCGTGCGGTCCCGGGCATCGCCGGATGGCGGCCGATCACGATCACCCCGATCACGATCGCCAACAGCCCGACCGACTGCCACGCCAACGCCCCCGGGGTCACCCGCAACCGGTCACCGAGGAAACCCACCGCGCACGCGATCCCGGCCAGCGGCTGGGCGGCGGTCAGCGCCGGCAGGGACATCCGCAGCGGCGCGGCCTCGAAGGCGCTCTGCACCAGCAGCAGCCCGACCACCCCCGCCACCACCACCGCGTACGGCTGCCAGCTGCGCAGCACCGCGGCCAGGCCCTCGTGGTCGAGGCGCTGGGTGGTGGTCCGGGTCAGCGCGTCCTGGAGGCCGTAGAGCAGCCCGGCGGCGAGCGCCAGCAAGGTCGCCTCCTCGAACAGCGGCAGCCGACGGGCCAGCGAGACCAGCAGCACCACCAGCCCGACCACGGTGCCCACCACCAGCCAGTGCCGCAGCTCCCCGGCGGGCGGCCCCCCGCCGGTCGGCCGCCCGGCCACGATGAAGGCCGTCACCCCGAGGGCCAGCAGCGCCACCCCGGCCCAGCCGGAACGGCCCAGGGTCTGACGGGTCAGCACCCGGGCCAGCGCCATCGCGAAGATCAGATTGGTGGCCAGCAGCGGCTCGACCAGCGACACCTCGCCCTGGTTGAGCGCGAACGCCGAGAGGATCAGCCCGCTGACCATGAACCCGGTGCCGAGCAGCCACTGCGGCATCCGCATCAGGTCCAGCAGCAGCCGCCAGCGCAGCAGATCGGAGCGCGGGGCTTGCTGAGCCGCGTGCTGCTGGAGGACGAAGCCGAGCCCCAGACAGCAGGCCGCGCTGAGAGCGAGGAGGAAGACCGCCACGGAGGGACCACCAGGTTGTCGCTGCCCGCGCCGCGCCGACGAGTCCGAGAGGTGGGTCGGGCGTCGCGGCCGCTCCCGTCAGCCTACCGCCGGGCCGGTGCCCGGGCCGATCGCACGACACGCCCGCGACGGGGCGGGCCACCAGGCCCTCCGGCAGCGCTTGCCGCCATCGGCAGGGCAGGCGCACGCTGGTGTGAGCGGCCGCCACGGGTCACCGTCCGTGCCGGTCCGGACAGGCGCGACGGGGGCCGCCGCCAGGAGGTGTGGCATGCACAACCAGTGGGACGTGGAGCTGAGGTTCGAGGAAGACGGCGTGCACACGGCGTGTGACGCCAGGCTGACCGGCGCCAGGGCGCCCGGCCTGAGCGCGCACGGCGAGTCCGTGAAGAGCGCGGACGACCGTCCGCTCGCCAGGATCGGCGAGGAGGTCGCGGCCTCCCGCGCCCTGGAGGAACTGTCCCGCAAGCTGCGGGCCCAGGCGACCGGGGAGATCGACGACGAAGGGCACCGCCCGGGCTACCTGATCTACTGAGCCCACCGGCCGCCCCGCCCCTCCCGGTCCGCAGCGGCTCCGGGCAGCCCGGCGGCCGCCCGATCGACGTGGACGGCGCCCACGGAGGCGCGTTCCAGCGAAGGTACGCCATGACCTCGGAGGGAGGAGGGCCATCATCGGACCGGCCTGTCCGGTCGTCGGCCCTACCGGCGCCACCACGGGGCGCGGAGGACGTCGTCCGGGTCGGTGGCGCAGTTGGTGCCGCTGACCACCTCGTGGGCGGGAACGTCCCAGCCGACGACGCCCGGAGCCTGACGGTCCAGCTCGACCAGCCGGGCGCGCTGCGGGCCGGCGCCGGTGTCGACGTCGCACATCAACACGCTCGTCCAGGACCGGCCGTCGAGGGCGGCGACGACCGAGAGCACCGGAAGCACCACCAGGGAGAGCAGCAGCGCCGCGACCCGGACCGCCTCGACGGCCCGGGGCCCGAAGGCCACGGCGGTGCGCCCGGTGCGCCGGCCGGTGTCGGCCGAGCGCGCGCCCGTCCGGTACTCGGCCACCACGCCGAGCCGCAACAGGTAGCCCAGGACGCCCGCCGCCACACCCCACCACAGCCCGTTGAACGCCCCGACCACCACCCCGAGCGCCCCCGGCAGGATCGCCGCCCGGGCCGCCGTCTCCGCCAGGGCCCGCCCCTGGCGCCGGGCGGCCCCGCCGTGAGCGGCCCGGTAGGCGTAGCCGATGTAGGAGAGCACCGCCGCCAGCACGACCGCCAGCACCGGCTCGGCGAAGAACATCCCGATGACGACGTCCACCCAGTTCGCCGGCCCCATGGCCAGCAGCGCGTCCCGGGCCGCGTCCCCACCCCCGAGCGTCCACGCCAGCTTCAGCACCGGAATGGCGAACACCACCGCCGGCGCCATCACATGAGCCGCACTCACCTGTGCCGCGCCGCCGCCCCGCGTCCCTTCGGTCATCCGGCAACGCTACGCACGCCCCCCGCACCCCCACACCTCCGACACCCACCCCTGCACCTCGTGGCCTAACCCTCCACCAGCGGCGCCGGCCAGCTGTATCCGGTCCCTGCTCCCGGCCCCCTTCCGGAACGGGGTCCCACATCCTGCCGCCTGGCCGACTTCCTGCGCCGTTACTCAGGTTGATCCTTGACCAACGGGATGGGGGCGTGCTCACCGGGGCGCTGATCGCTGTGGCCCGGTTCGGTCGCGTTCGATCAGCGTGGCGGGGAGCTTGACGGTTCTGCCCACGTCGCAGGGGGTGGCCTTCGTCCGGTTCGGGATGCCGGGTGGCCGGCCGGGGCCGGGCGTGCTGGGTTTGGGCGCACGGGCCGGACTGGGCAGGTGGGGGTCGGATGTTCCGGAACCCCCGGCGGACGCGGGTCGGCGTCAGCGCGACGCCGGGGCGGCTGGTCTTCTCCCAAGGGCGGCGCTGGTCGGCGGCGAGTGGGGCGGCGAGGCGGAGCTGGGTGCGGGCGACGATCACGAGCCAGGTCCAGCGGTCCGCGGCCTCCGGGGAGCGGAGCCTGGGTCGGGCCCAGCCGAGGGTCTGCTTGAACAGGCGGCAGGTGTGCTCCGGGTCGAATCTGCGCAGGTAGCTCGACCAGATGAAGTCGACGTCATCGGCGGTGGCGCCCGTCTTGGAGGACCACAGCCAGACCGGTGGCGCGTCGCGGTCGCCGGGCAAGTGGTCGACCTTCAGCCGGATCAGGGTGCTCTCGACCAGCGGGAGTTCGCCGTCGTCGCCGATCCAGGCGGAGCGGTGGGTGAGGTAGGGGTGGACCGGTCCCACGCCGTCGTCTCGGCCTTGCCGTAGCGCGGGGTGTCGTTCCTGGTGGTCAGCGTGGGTTCGGGCCAGGCGGCGGGGTCGGCGAGTGGGAAGCGGGGCCCGCGCTTCGGGGGCCCCGCCCTTCGGGTCGTAGACGTAGGCGGGCTTCGCCAGTCGCAGGACGCGGTCCGAGCGCAGGCGGCCGACGACCTCGACGGGCAGGTCCCGCAGCACGTACGCGAGGCGCATCGGGTCGTAGCCCGCGTCCATCACGATCACGATGTCCGGGTCGCCGTCGCGCCACTGACCCGCAGCGACCAGGCGCCGGACCACCTGCCGCAGCTGGGCGGCGGTCACCAGCGCAGCATCGTCGGTCGGGCCGAGGCGGACCACGTCCAGGACCTGCGTCCACGAGGTCCGGTCCGGGGTGAGCGCGGTGACGAACGAGTAGGGCCAGCCCGGCACCACGTGGTTGGACGCCTGGCCAGCGCGGCCGTGGACCAGGCAGAACAGCCGCTCGGGCGAGCAGGCGGCGTCGGAGCGCAGCCACGGCGAGACGTCCACGGTGAGCACGATCCGGCCCGCGAAGCGGGGCAGTGGCAGCTCGGCCAGCAGGTCCCGCAGCAGCTCGGTGTCCAGACGGCCGTGGTCGAGCGCGCCGTACAGGGAGCCGTAGTCGCGGCGTTGCTCGGCGGTCAGTGACAGCTCCACCGGCGTACGGGTGGGCGCATCCGAGCACAGCAGCGTGTCGGTCGGCTCAAAGAACGCGTCCGCCCGCGCGGACAGGCTGGCGTAGTAGTCCTCCCGGAAGAGTGACAGTTCCACGAACATGTCTCGCCGGGTGGCAAGTCGGAGCACATTCATCGGCACGGCCCCGTCGTCGATTCCTCGATCTCCTCGCAGAGTCAGGATCACGACCGGGCCGTCCCCATGTCCGCCGATCACCCGAACGAGTGAGCCATCGACGAGCACAATCAGGGCCCGATGCCAAGGAACAAGCTAAGTCAAACCGGGGAGGCCGGCTTGTCGGTGCTCGGACCTAGTATGCGGATCATGACGCGATATATCGACGAGGATCTGCACAGTGCGGAGTTCCGCGAGTGCGATCTGACCGGGGCGCGCCTGATCGGCGTCGTCATGCAGGATGCCGTGATCGACGGGCACGTCACCAACCTCGTAGTGAACGGTGTCGAGGTCACCGAGTACGTCGAGGCAGAGCTCGACCGACGTCATCCGGTGCGGGTGCTGATCCGCTCCGAGGACCCTGACGATCTGCGCGAGGCATCGCGTCAGCTCCATGCCGTCTGGGCCGCCACGATCGAGCGAATCCGCCGTACGCCCGGCATCGAGCGCCGCAGCGTGAACGACGAGTGGTCGGCGGTGCAGACGCTGCGCCACCTGGTCTTCGTCCACGACTCGTGGTTCCGCCGCTGCTGCCTGGGCTCGACGGAGCTGTTCACGCCGATGGGCATTGGGCCGACCGTCGAGCCCTACCGTGGAGCGCACGGGCTTGACCTCTCGCTCGATCCGGCCCTCGACGAGGTCGTGAGCGTGCGTGACGCGCAGGCCGCCGAGCTTGAGGCCTGGCTCGATGAGGTCACCGCCGTGCAGCTCGCAGCGCGAGCGCCGGTGCCCGACGACGATGTCTGGCCGCCGTACGCCAGGGGCCGCTTGGTGCGGCAGTGCCTCGGCACGGTGCTCAAGGAGACCTTCGAGCACCACACCTTCTGCGTTCGCGACCTCGACCTGATCGAGGCACAGGACGCCGAGTAGGGCCGACTACAGACAACGTGCACCCAAGCCGACCCGCCCGGGCCCAGGCCGGCCGGCGTCCCGAACCGGACCAAGCCCCCCCGCTGCGACGTGGGCAAGACCGTCAAACGCCCCGCCACGCTGATCGAACGCGACCGAACCGGACCGGTCCGCTCACACCCGCCCCGCTAGCGAAACCGAGCCGCACCATAAGGAACAGGCTCAGGTTGAACCCGCCTCGCCGCAGAGGCTGAGAGCCGTCGATCCGCGGGTACGCCCTCGTCGTGCGATACGTGCGCGGCGTCGGTCCACCATCCAGGAGTAGGAACTCCTAACGAAATGATCTTCGATGGTCGGTTCCAGTCGCTGGGGTGCCATCGGGCAGCATGGGGGCGATGAACTCGGATGAGCCGGTGCCTCGGGAGTTGAAGGTCCTCGATACGACCTCGCTGGTCAGGCTGGAGGAGCGGGCATGCGAGCTCGGCCTCAACCAGCGGTTGAACCCGGCATGGGTGCAGGCGAATGCGGCGCCCGATGGAACCCAGGCTCAGGAAGGCCTCGTGGATGTCATCGCGGATCTCCCAGCGGATGCGCAGGCGTCGGAACCAGTGCAGGTGGGCGAAGGCGCCTTCCACGACCCAGTGTTGAGCGCCGAGTCCGGCGCCGTGCTCGGTGCCTCAGCGGATGATGAGCGGCTTCACGCCGAGGTTCCAGACCAGGCGGCGGTACTTGTCGTGGTCGTAGCCGCGGTCGCCGAGCACGGCGTCGGGCCGGCGCCGGAGCCGGCCGCGCTTGCCGCGAACGGACGGCAGTGCCTGAAGCAGTGGAATGAGCTGGGTGACGTCATTGCGGTTCCCGCCGGTCAGGGGGCGGCGAGCGGGATACCGTTGGCGTCGGTGATCAGGTGGTGCTTACTGCCCGGCCGCAGTCGCTCGCTTCCCGGGCTGAGTGAGTGGCAATTTGCTTAAGTGGAGCGGGAGATGGAGCGATGTCCGCTCCCGTCGACGGGTCTCGATCGTCACCCTGATCTGCTGCAAACCCGGCGAACAGTCCCGGTGGGACGACGGCCGGGGCAAGCGCAAGGCCTGCAAGAGCTCCGCCCGGACTGATCGCCTCCCTGTCCCGACCGGCCGCCTGTGAAGCGCCTGCTGCCCTGGCGAGCGAGTGCGCGAGGGCTTGTCGCGGAAGTGGATCTCGGCGGTGAAACGATCACGCTCCGTGGGACATGGAGATCTGACGAACAGTCAGTTGACGTGGTTTGAACCGTTGCTGCCGCAGGGCATCAAGCCGGGCCGACCGCAGGCGTGGACGCGGCGGAAACTGATAGGCGGCATGCGGTGGCGGATCCGGGCCGTGCCTCCTGATGCGACTGAGTGGGGGGACGTGAGAAGTCGGATGGGCCGACTTCTCATGCTGCGGGGGTACGTGGTCAGGGGTGGTGGGTGGGGGTGAGGAAGGTGGTGAGGTGGGGGTTGAGGTCGTGGGGGGCGGCCATGGGGAGGGTGTGGTGGGAGGTGGCCGGGATGATGGCGACTTCGGCTCGGGGGAGGGTGTGGTGGGCGGTGCGGGCGACGGCGTGGGGGTCGTGGGTGCGGCTGTGGGCGGCGAGGAGGGTAAGGACGGGGGTGGTGAGGGTGCGGAGGCGTTCGGGGGTGGGGCGGGGGCCGGTGACGACGGGGGAGGCGGGGAAGTCGGCGTAGCCGAGGGCGTAGAGCTCGCGCCAGGCGGGGTCGGGTCGGGGGGTGGTGCCGGCTTCCCAGTCGAGGTAGGCGCGGGCGCGGGCCGGGGTGCGGTGGGGGAGGAAGAGGGGGAGGGCGCGCAGCAGGTAGCCGGGGCGGAAGCCGGCGAAGCACTGGGTGGGGTCGAGCAGGGCGAGCCGGCCGACCCGGGTGGGGGCGTGCAGGGCGTACTCCAGGGCGATCCAGCCGCCGTACGAGTGGCCGCAGAGGTCGGCCTGTTGGACGCCGAGTCCGTCGAGGACGGCGTCCAGCCAGCCGAGCAGGCCGGGGACGCCGTCGAGGGCGGCGCCGTCGTGGACGCTGCGGCCCGGGTCGCCGATGAGGTCGACGGCGAGGACGCGGTGTCCTGCTTCGGCCAGGGCGCCGGCGTTGGCGAACCACAGGGTGGAGGTGGCGCCGCCGCCGTGGAGCAGGACGAGCGGGCGGCCGTCGGCGGGGCCGCAGGCGTTGATCCGGGTGGTGCCGTGGGCGGTGCGGACGGTGAGCGCTTCGACCGGGACGGGCCAGCGGGCGAGCAGGGCGTCGTAGGCGGCGAGGAAGGGGGCGAGGAAGGGGGCGGTGCGGGCGGACATGAGGGCCTCCGCGGGTGTGGTGTGATGGCGGCCGAGCCGGCTGGACCACTCGCCGGGCAAGTGTCGCGGTGAACGAGTATTACGCTGAACACGTATCGTGCTAAACAAGTATCTCGCTGAGCGAGAGAATAGTCGCACATGCCCTCCCCGAGGAAGGACGACAGGGTGTCCGAGGTTGCCGACCCGATGCGGCTGGTGCACCTGCTGCGTGGCCTGACGGTCGAACTCGACCTGTTCGGCGCCGAGTTCGCGGCCCGCAACGGTCTGCATCCGACCGATCTGCGGGCGCTGATCCACCTGCTGGACGCGGCCAGGGCGGGGGAGGTGGTCACCCCGGGCCGGCTCGGCGAGGCGCTGGGGCTGAACTCGGCGGGTACCACCGGCCTGGTGGACCGGCTGGAGCGGCTCGGGCTGATCCGGCGCGAGCGGGACCCGCGGGACCGGCGCCGGGTGCGGCTGCTGGTGGAGGAGCGGGCGATGGAGCTGGGGGAGGGCTTCTTCGGCGGGCTGATCGGCGATCTGGTCGCGGCGATGCGGCAGTTCGAGCCGGGGGAGCTGGACACGGCCCGGCGCTTCCTGACGGCGATGACCGGGGTGGTGGCGGCCGCCCGGGAGAACTGAGCGTCCAGGGAGGGCCGGGGCTACGCGGGGCCGAGGGTCCAGCTGATCACCGACAGCGTCGCCATCGACACCAGCGTCGACCAGAGCACCGCGTCCCGCGCGAGGGCGATGCCCTGCCGGTACTCGCGGGCGTAGGTGTACACGTTCTGGGCGGTGGGCAGCGCGGAGAACAGCACCACGGTGAGCAGTTGGTGCGCGGGCAGGTGGAGCAGCGGGCCAGCCACGGCGAGGGCCACCAGCGGCTGGACCAGGGTCTTGAGCGCGACGGTCAGCCCGACCTCGGTGCGGCGCGGACGGCCCTCCGCCGGCGGGCGGTTGTGCAGCGATATGCCGAGGGTGATCAGCGCGGTCGGGACGCCGGCGCCGCCGAGCAGTTCGCAGGAACGATTCAGCTCGGCGGGCAGGTGCACGCCGGTCGCCGAGGCAAGGGCGCCCAGGGCGGTGGCCAGCAGGATCGGGTTGCGGACGGGCAGGGTGAGCAGCGCCCGCCGCCCGGCCGCGCCGCCGTCCAGGACTGCCAGGACGGCGGGGGTGACCACCAGGATCTGGAACAGCACCACGGGCGCCACGAAGGAGGCGTCGCCGAGGACCTGCATGGTCACCGGGATGCCGAGGTTGGCCGAGTTGACGTAGCCGGAGGCCATCGCGCCGACGGCCAGTTCGCCGGGCTTGCGGTGGAACAGCAGCCGCCCGACGAGCAGACCGAGGCCGATCGTGACCACCGTGCCCGCCGTGAAGGCGAGCATCGAGGCGTTGGCGAAGCGGTCCAGCGGGGTGCGGGCGATCATCAGGAACAGCGCGGCCGGCATCGCCACGTGGAAGACGAACCGGTTGAGCACCGTCTCGGCCTGCGGCCCGAGCAGCCCGGTGCGGCCGACGACGTAGCCGACGCCGGTGAGCGCCCAGATCGGCGCGAAGGCGGACAGCAGGGGGTGCAGGGCTGGCATGGTTCCTCGGATCGCTCGGGCGGATCTGCCGGTGCGACGGGGGTCTCCCGTCGGGGGCGCCGACTCCCGAGCGCGGTGACCCCCCGAAGCCCATGAACCCCCGGGGCAGTAAACCAGTGGCCGTCGGCGAGGTGATCAACGGGTCTGTCGCGGGCACGCCAGCCGGGTCGGGCCATCGGCGGGATCGGCGGGCCAGGCACGAGGTCGACCGCTCGGAGCGACGCCGACCGCCCGGAGCGACGCCGACCGCCCGGGCCTACGATGAGCCGATGGAGGACCAGTACCTGAGCCTGTCCGAGGTGGAGGCGATCGCGCGCCGGGCCCACCGGGGGCAGGTGGACAAGAACGGCCACCCGTACGGCGAGCACATCGCGGCGGTCGCCCACGGGACGGCGGCGCGGGGCGGCAGCGCGGCGCAGGTCGCGGCGGGCTGGCTGCACGACACCGTCGAGGACGACCGGCTGAGCCGGGAGTGGCTGGCCGGGGCCGCGCTGCCGGAGGAGACCAAGGCGATCGTGGACGCGCTCACCCGGCGCCGGGACGAGCCGGTCGAGGAGTACACGGCTCGCATCCTGGCCACGCCGGGCGCGCTGCTGGTCAAGCGCGCGGACCTGGCGCACAACTCCGATCCGGCCCGCCTCGCCGTGCTGGACCCGGCGACCGCCGAGCGGCTGGCCGCCAAGTACGCGCGGATGCGCGAGCTGCTCGGACTCACCGGCGAGCTGTAGTCCACGAGCTGTAGTCCCCGAGCCGGGGCCCAAGGAGCCGGGCCCAAGGAGCCGGGGCCCGAGGAGCCGGAGCCTGAGCACCTGCGGAGCCCGCCGCCCACGGGCGCCGGGGAACCACAAGAGGGCCCGGACCACGCGGATCGCGCGGGTCCGGGCCCTCTCGGGCACCCCGGTGGTCCCTGTCCGACCCCCGGGGTGAGGGGGAGTGGTCAGGTGACGGTCGGAGGCTGGTGGGCCGATGGGGTCGGCTTAGTACCAGTGGTTGGCCTGCCAGAAGTTCCAGGCGGCGTTCGGGCTGCCGTAGCGGGTGTTCATGTAGTCCAGCGCCCACTTGATCTGGGTGGCCGGGTTGGTCTTCCAGTCCGAGCCCGCCGAGGCCATCTTGGAGCCCGGCAGCGCCTGGGCCAGGCCGTACGCGCCGGAGCTCGCGTTGGTCGCGGACACGTTCCAGCTCGACTCGTGGGCGATGATCTGGCTGAAGGACGCCAGCTGGTTGGCCGGGACGATCTGGGCGGCGATGGCCTGCGGGGAGGCGGTGGCGGCGTTCGCGGTGGCGGGCAGGACACCCGCGCCCAGGGCGGTCAGACCGGCGGCGCCGGCGAGGATCGCGGCGGAGGTGCGCATACGGAGCTTGAAAGCGGGCATAAAGAGCAGGACCTCAATCGGGTTGGGCCGGGTCACTCCCCGCCGCGGACCTCGGCCGGACAGGGGCCGTAACGGTCGCGGGGTCGTGACCCGGCAGCAAGCCGTTCACCGGCGGGACAGGTGCCGGTGCGGCTGACGACTGAGCCATTGTTGGCAGACGGCATCGGCCCCCGCCAAGACCCCCTCGGTACGACCCACGGTCGTACGGAAGGGGCCGCCGTGGATTCGAAGGGGCGGTCGCGCGGAGCGTGCGGAGCGGGGGTGAGCAGCGCGAACGCGGGGGGTGTCGGAGTGACGCGGGCGTTCCGGGGGTGTCTACTACCGCCCGTCGTGGGTGTTGATCACGTGTGAGCGCACTCACCGTGCGGGGCTCGGCGGGCGTCACTCGCCGGCCCGGTCGAAGCACGGTGGGTACAGACGATCAACCCCGCGCTGAGACCGGCGCCACACCCGAGCGGCGGGATCGGCGCCACACCCGACCGGCGGGATCGGCGCCACACCGCCGCGCCGAGCGGCAGGAGGTGGGAGGCGGGTCCTAACGGAGGTCGCCCAGCCGTCGGTGCCGGACGGCCCGGGCCGCGAGCCGGTCCGTTTCGGTGGTCGCCGACAGGGCGCCGAGCGCCGCGCCGACCGCCTGCCCGAGCCGGGCGCAGAAGGCCGCCGGCTCCTCGGCGGCGTCCGGCAGCTCCGGGACCACCTCGTCGACCAGCCCGACCTCGGCCAGCCGGTGCGCCCCGATCCCCTGGGCGCGGGCCAGCTCGGCGGCGTGCGCGCCGTCCCGGTGGACGATCGCCGAGGCTCCCTCCGGCGGCAGCGGCGCCAGCCAGGCGTGCTCGGCGGCGATCACCCGGTCCGCCGGGAGCAGTGCGAGCGCCCCGCCGCCCGAGCCCTGGCCGAGCAGCACGGCCAGGACGGGGGTGCGCAGCGCGAGCAGGGTGGTCAGGCAGTGGGCGATCTCCACCGCGATGCCGTCCAGCTCGGCCTGGGCGGACAGCTCGGCGCCGGCCGTGTCCACCACGGTGACCAGCGGCAGTCCGAGCTGCTCGGCCAGGCGGGCGGTGCGCCGTACGGCCCGCAGGTCGGCGGCGGTGAAGGGGCGCTCGTGCTCGGGGGTCTGCCGCTGCTGGCCGACGACCAGGACGGGCCGGCCGCCGAGCAGGGCCAGTGCCCGGACCAGTGCGCCGCCGCGCCCGCCGGGGGCGTCCAGCAGCACCAGCTCCTCGGCGGTGTGCCGCAGCAGCTCGCGGGTGCCCGGGCGGTCGGGGCGCCGGGTGCGGAGGACGGAGTCCCAGGCGTCGGGGTGCCCGTGAGTGCGGACGGGCGCGGGGGTCGGAGAGGCGGTGGGGTCTGTAGGAGGGGACGGCGGTGCGGCGGCGAGGACGGCGAGGGTGCGGCGGAGCAGCTCGCGCAGCTCCTGCGGCGGTACGACGGCGTCCACCAGTCCCTGGCCGGCGAGGGTCTCGGCCCGCTGGACGTCCGGCGGCAGTTCCACGCCGCGCAGCTCCTCGTACACGCGCGGGCCGAGGAAGCCGAGCCGGGCGCCGGGCTCGGCGAGGACCAGCTGTCCGAGCGTGCCCCAGGAGGCGAAGACCCCGCCCATGGTGGGGTTGCGCAGGTAGGTGAGGTAGGGGAGGCCGGCGGCGCGGTGCGCCTGGACGGCGGCGGTGATCCGCAGCATGCAGAGGAAGGCCGCCGACCCCTCCTGCATCCGCGTCCCGCCGGAGACGGGCAGGGCGAGCAGCGGCAGTCGCTCGGCGGTGGCGCGCTCGACGGCGCGGGTGATCCGCTCGGCGGTGGCGACGCCGATCGATCCGCCGAGGAAGCCGAACTCGGAGGCGATGAGGGCGACCGGCCGGCCGTCGATCGAGCCGACGCCGGTGAGGACGGCCTCGTCCAGGCCGGTGCGCTCGCGGGCGCGGTCGAGGGAGGCGCGGTAGTCGGGGTCGGGCCGGTCGACGACCGGTGGCTCGTCCCAGCCGCGGAAGCCGCCCGGATCGACCAGCAGGCCGATCAGCTGGTGGGCCGTCAGTGCCGTGCCCGAGCCCGTACCCATGCCCACCCCGTCAGAGTCGTTCCGGCGATCGTTCCGGTGATTGCTCCGGCGATCGTTCCGGCGGTTGTCCCGGCCCCGCCGTGATCCGTCCGGCTAGGCGGCACTCTATGCGGCACGGTCCGGTCGGGACAGCTCCGACATGAGTTCGATGGCGGTCGACCCTTGCGCCGGACGGGCGGTTCGTGGGCGTTTCGCGGACGGCTCCGGGGGAGGGGTGCGAGGCTCGGCGTACGGCTCAAGTCCTCGTAGGTAAAGGGTAGTTACTCGCTGGTTAATAGTTTTTCTGAGGGCTTCCGGAGCTGACGGTGTCTCGTCAGACTGGTGGACATGACTCGCACTCTACGCGCGTGGAAGACCCGCGCCGCCGCCGTCACCGCCGTCGCCCTGATGACCCTCGCCCCGGTCGCCGTCGCCACCGAGGCGCACGCCGACGTGAGCGGCTCGGTCTGCCTCTCCGCCCTCCCGTCGCAGGCCACCGACACCCTCAACCTGATCGCCTCCGGCGGACCGTTCCCCTACTCCCAGGACGGGGTGGTCTTCCAGAACCGGGAGGGCGTCCTGCCCAGCGAGTCCTACGGCTACTACCACGAGTACACCGTCATCACCCCGGGCTCCCCGACCCGCGGCGCCCGCCGGATCGTGACCGGGCAGGCCAGCCAGGAGGACTACTACACCGGCGACCACTACGCCACGTTCTCGCTGATCGACCAGACCTGCTGACCGTCCGCTGATCACCCCGGGGCCGTCCCCGGACGCTCCGACGCGACGGTGGCCTCGGCTGGCTTCCCCGCCGAGGTCACCGCCGTGCGGCCGTAACCGTAGCCGTAGTCGCTACGGCCGCCCCCGGGCTCAGAGCTCGGACGGCCCCCAGGCGCCCACCGCCAGCTCGTCCCCCACCCGCAGCGTGCCGGGCCGCAGCACCGCGAACTTGCTGCCGAACGCCACCCCGCCCGCCGCCGCCCGGCGGTACCGGGCCAGCGTGCGCAGCGGCTCCGGGCCCGCCTTGGTGCCGTGGGACTGGTCCACCATCGTCACCGCGCAGCGGATCGCGAGCTTGGCGTAGCCCAGTTCGGCCCCGCCCACCTCGATCCGGCGGGCCAGGTCCTCGGTGTGCGGTTCGGACCAGCCGTCCACCACCACGTTCGGGCGGAACCGGTCCATCGGCAGCGGCGGAGTGCCGGAGAGCTCGTTGAAGTACTCCAGCGAGGAGTGCGACACCAGGTGCACGGCGCAGCTGTCCGCGTAGCCCGAGGTGCCCGGGACCAGCCCGTCGGTCACCCGGTCGTGCTCCGGCGGCACCCGGACCAGTCGGCTGCGCGCGCCCAGCACCCCGGAGAGCCAGTCGGCGGCCTCCTCGCCCTGGTCGATGCCGAAGAACGGCGCACCGAACAGCCGCACCTCGCGGCGCGGGCCCCCGGTGTCCACCGGAACCGACACCGGCTCCGTCCCCGGGGCGGCCAGGGTCAGCGAACGGCCGTCCTCCGCCACCGTCGGGCGGACGGTGGCCAGCACCGGGTCCCGGCGCTGGGAGCGGAACACGCCCTCCTCGTCCACCACCATGAACGCCCGGTCGTGGGCCAGCCCGGCCCGGGTGAGCTCCGCCTGCGCGGCCGCCACCCCCGCGCAGCCCTTCACCGGGTAGTACCGCAGTTCCGTCACCGTGGCCATCGTCCTGCTCCCCCTTCGCGCCGGCGTGCCGTGCTACGCCCGCGTACCGTCCATCTCGCGAACCCCACAGGGTAGTTGAGCGGGTCGGTGGGGGCGGAGGCGGGACGGGGTGGATCCGCCCGCCGCTTGCTAGGGTCGGGGGCATGGCACCACCGAGCAGCGCGAACCCCCCGGGGCGGCTCCGGCGTGACGCGCAGCGCAACCGCGACCTCCTGCTCGCCGCCGCCCGCGACATGTTCTCCCGGCACGGCCTGGACGTGCCGCTGGACCAGATCGCCAAGGAGGCGGGCGTCGGCAACGCCACCCTCTACCGGCACTTCCCGACCCGCGAGGCGCTGATCGGCGAGGTGTTCGCGGACGCCGGGGGCGGCCTGGCCGCCGCGGGCGAGGAGGCGCTCGCCGACGCGGACGCCTGGACCGGCCTCGAACGGTACTTCGGGCGGATCTTCGAACTGGTCGCCGCCGACCGGGGCATCAACGACCTGGTCACCCAGGCCATCCCGACCATCCCCGGGATGATCGAGATCAGCCGCGGGCACGCCACCACCGTCGGCGCCCTGATCGCCCGCGCCCAGGAGCAGGGCACCATGCGCCGCGACGTCGTCACCATGGACCTGCTCTTCCTGCTCGGCCCGCTCTGCCGCGCCCTGCCGGCCGCCACCGAGCTGCGCCCCGACCTCTGGCGCCGCTACCTCGCCCTGCTGCTCGACGGCTTCCGCGCCCAGGCCACCCACCCGCTGCCGGTCCCGCCGATCGGGGAGGAGCACCTGGACCGGATGTTCGCGGACCTCTGGGAGGCGGAGCAGCCGGAGCCCTCCTGAGCCCGGGCCCTCCTGAGCCCGGGCCCTCCTGAGTCCGAGCCCTCCTGAGTCCGAGCCCGCCGCAAGCCCGAGCCCGCCGCAAGCCCGAGCCAGCTTCCGCCCGTGCCGCATCAGGGACGCGTACGGAAGGACGGGCCCCGCGTCAGAGCCGCGTCAACGGCCCGTGGCCGTACGGGCGCGGGCCGCTTTGCTGGGGTGGAATCGGCGCGGTCCGGTCCGGCCCGGTGCGAGGGCACCCGGGCGCGCGGGCGGACGGAGAGGCAGGGCGGGCCATGACGGACAGTGGTGCGGACGGGGGCCGGATCGTGGTCGGCATCAGTGGCTCGTTGGGCAGCCTCGCCGCACTGCACCGCGCGGTGGCCGAGGCCCGTCGCTCGGACGTCGAGGTGCTCGCGGTGCTCTGCTGGACCCCGCCCGGCGACGAACTCGGCTACCGCCGCACCCCGTGCCCGCCGGTGATCGAGGCCGGCCGCGACGCCGCCGTGGCCCGGCTGCGGCAGGCCCTCGACGAGGCCTTCGCCGGACGCCACGCGGGTGTCCGGCTGCGCTGCCAGGCCGTCCGCGGCGACACCGGCCACACGCTGGTGCGGTGCGCGGACCGGCCCGGTGACCTGCTCGTCCTCGGCGCCGGACGGGAGCGCGGCCGCCTCGCCCGACTGGTGCACCCCTCGGTCACCGCCTACTGCGTCCGGCATGCCGCCTGCCCGGTCCTGGCCGTCCCGCGTCCGCCGCTGCAGCGCGAGCTGGAGGCCCTGGAGCGCGGTGGCGGGCTGCGGGAGCCGGCGGCGGGGAACTGAGGTCAGGCCGGCCCGGCCGCCTCGGCGAGGACGGCGGCGGTCCGCCGGCCGGCGGCCAGGGTGTCGGCGTCGGTGGCCGGGAGGCAGCGGCCGGCCTCGGGGTGGTAGGCGGTCATCACCACGCCGGCGTGGTCGGTGGGCAGTTCGAGGGTCCGTACCGCCGAGCGCTGCTTTGTCAGAGCAGCGCTCAACCGCCGGGTGTGCTCGATGTCCACGATCCCGTCCGCCGTGCCGTGGACCAGCCAGAGCGGGACGGGGGACGGGCCGGCGGCCAGGTGGTCGAGCGGGGCCTCGCCGGTGGTGACGGCCGTGGTCGAGTAGTGCGAGGCGATGCCGACGGCGGCGACGGGCCGTAGCTCGGCGGGGGTGTCCGGGTGGGTGGCCACGGCTATCGCCTCGCGGCCGCCCATCGACCAGCCGGCCAGCACGAAGCGGGCCGGGTCCCCGCCGTGCTCGGCGGCGATCCGGCGGGCCTGGGCCAGCGAGGCGAGCAGTTCGGCGCCGCCGCGGTCCGGCTGCTCGGAGCTCCAGTCCGGGACGAGCACCAGCAGCCCCAGCCCGGCGGCCTCCCGGGCCAGCGGCCGCAGCACGTCGCGCTCGTTCGGGCCGTTGCCGTGCCAGAGCAGCACGACGGGAGCCGGTCCGGCGGTGCCGGCGGCCGGGAGGTGGACGTCCATCAGCCGCCCTTCCGCGTACGGAGCGGCAGTCGGGGCGGCAGGCGGACCGGCCTCGGGTCGAGCGCTCGTCATGCGGGGTTCCCCTCCGGTTCGGTGGATGATCACGGAGCTGGTACTGTACTTCTCGTCGCGAGGGAGGGATTCCTCGTCAGGCGTCAGTGGTGCTACCAGAGCACGTCCTACTTTCAGTAGGAAGAGTCCGTGCGACCCGGGCCTGGCGCTCCAGAGTCGGACAGGGTCCGGTGCCGTTCGTTCGGCGCCGGGCCCTGTCCGCGTTTCCGGGAACAGGGCGACCGCCGGACGACCGTTCAGGACGGGGCGTTCTCGAGGCGAGGCGTTCTCAGGACGGCTGGCGGTCGGAGCCCAGCTCGCGGGAGATCCGCAGGCCGACCTGGGCGACCACCGGGCCGAGGGCGCGGACCCGGGCGGCGGTCATCCGTGAGGTGAGGCCGGAGACGGACAGGGCGGCGGTCACCTCGCCGGTGTGGTCGAAGATCGGGGCGGCGACGCAGCGGACCTCGGGCTCGTTCTCGCGGTCGTCGATCGAGTAGCCGCGGGCGCGGATGCGGGCGAGGTCGGCGCGAAGCCGGGGCTCGTCGGCGATGGTCCAGGCGGTCACCGGGCGCAGTCCGGCCGCGACCACCTCGGCGACGGCCTCCTCGGGCAGCCAGGCGAGGATCGCCTTTCCGGTGGCGGTGCAGTAGGCGGGGGCCCGGCTGCCGACCCGGGAGGCCATCCGGACGTTTGTCTCGTCCTCGACCTTGTCCAGGTAGACGATCCCGGGGGCCTGCCAGACGGTCAGGTGGACGGTCTCGCCCGCCTCGCGCTGGAGCCGGCGCAGGTGTTCGGCGGCGACGCTGCGCAGGTCGAGGGTGGTCAGGTAGGCCTGGCCGAGCCGCAGGGAGCCGTGGCCGAGCCGGAACCAGCCGGTCTCGCGGTCCCGGTCGAGGAGGTGCTCGTCCAGCAGGGGGCCGGCCAGTCGCAGCACGGTGCTCTTGTTCAGGCCGAGCCCGTCGGCGAGCTGGGCGAGCGGAACGCCGCGCCCGTCGCCGTGGTCGCGGACGTAGCCGAGGACGGCGAGCGCGCGGCGCAGTGAGGAGGACTGGTTGCGTTCGGTCGCGGGTTTCTTGGGCGCCGTCTCCGTCATGGGTCCGTTCCCTGTGTCGTTCTGCCGGTGTTCCCCCGCAGGTCGGCGGCGGTTGTCAGAACGTACCCGGTCGTGACGGGATCGCCTCATCTTCGATACAACGTTGTGCAGTGCAAAACTTTCCCCAACTCCCTCTTGTTGGCGCCGATCGCCCCCGCCTAACGTCCCTGCCATCGAGCAGGCGACGTCGCCCCACCCGAGCGCTGCGCCCTGCCGTACCCCCACCACTTCACCCACCATCGGCCCCGGTCAGGGCCTGCTTCGACGTGCCCGTCCCCGCGGCGGACGTCTCGGCGGCAGCTGTCGGGAGGGGAGGTCTCCACCATGCGACTCATCGGACGGACCGCCGCAGCCGTCGTGCTCGCCGCCGGCTGCCTGGCCGCCACCGCCTGTGCCCCCGGCACCGCCTCGCCGGCGAGCGACAAGGCCGCCGACGACCGGACCGGCACGCTGCAGGTCTGGCTGTACAACGAGGCGGGCAACGCGGCCAAGGAGGCCGTGATCGCCAAGGCCGTGACCGACTTCCAGGCCTCCCACCAGGGCGTCACCGTCAACGTCAGCTACATCGACACCGACGCCTCGGCCCGCGCGGCCAAGATGAAGGGCGCGTTCAACGACCCGAACAGCGCCCCCGACCTGGTCGAGTTCGGCAACACCGACCTGCCCGGCTACGTCGCCGCCGGCGGCCTCGCCGACATCACCACCGAGCTGGACAAGTGGCAGGACAAGGGCGACCTCGACCCGGCGATCGCCAAGACCGCCGTGGTGGACGGCAAGACCTACGGCCTGCCCTGGTGGGTCGGCGTGCGCGCGCTGTACTACCGCACCGACCTGTTCACCGAGGCCGGCCTCACCCCGCCGACCTCGTACGCCGAACTGGTCGCCGCCAACCAGAAGATCCACGCCGCCCACCCGGACACCTTCGGCATCGCCGTCGGCGGCAAGTACACCTTCGCCGCGCTGCCCTTCGTCTGGGACGCGGGCGGCGACATCGCCACCAAGGACGGCGCCGCGTTCAAGGCGGCGATCAACTCGCCCGCCTCGCAGGCCGGGATCAAGCGCTACACCGACCTCTTCGGCGCGGACGGCTGCCCCGCCCAGCAGTGCGCGGACCTGACCGGCGGCAAGACCGTCGACCTGTTCGCGGCCGGCAAGTCGGCGATGGCGGTGCTGCTCAACTCCAACCGCGGCAAGGTGGACGCGGGCGCGGTCAAGGGCAAGTACGGCGTGGTCCCGCTGCCTGGCGAGAAGCCCGGCTCGATCGCCCCGGCCTTCGCCGGCGGCAACAACCTGGGCGTGATGAAGGCGGCCAAGCACCGCACGCTGGCCGTCGAGTTCGCCGAACTGCTGGCGAGCCCCGCGTACCAGGAGCAGATGTACGACGCGATGGGCAACCTGCCGACGCTCAAGTCCGTCAGCGGCAAGGTCGCGGCGAAGGACGCGTTCCTGAAGCCCTTCACCGACACCATCGCGGCCGGCACCAGGTTCGTCCCGCTCGACCAGGCGTGGGCGCAGATCGACGCCCAGGCGGTGATCCCGACGATGCTCCAGCAGGTCGTCACCGGCAAGGCGGACGTGGCCAAGGCCTCGGGCGACGCGGCCGCGCAGGTCTCCTCGGCCTTCGCCGCGCACTGACGGCCGACCGCCGGCGGCGGGGGCGCGCCACGACCGCCGCCGCCGGCATGTGAGTCACCGCCACCGTCACCGCCGCCGGCAGCGAGTCACCGGCGCTGCCGGTACCGAGTCACCGCCGCCGGCACCGAGCCACCGGCGCCGCACCGCCGGCCCCCGGCCGCGTACGGACGGCCCCCCTCCCGGTTCGTCTCAGAGAGCAGGTCCCGCACGTGTCCGTATCCACCTCGACCGCCCCGGCGCCGCCTTCCCCGCAGAGGCGCCGTGGGGGAAGGGCGCCGGCCGCACCCCCGGGCGGCCGGCGCCGGCGGCCCCCGCTGCTGCTGCTCCTGCCGGCCGCGGTCATCCTGATCCCGCTGGTCGCCTACCCGATCTACCAGCTCGGCCTGCTGTCCGTACTGGACTTCGGGCAGGCCCAGGCCTCGGGCGGCGCCCCGACCTCCTTCATCGGCTTCGGCAACTACTCGAAGATCCTCGAGGACGAGCAGTTCTGGACGGTGCTGTTCCAGACCATCGGCTTCGCGGCGTTCTGCGTGGTCGCCACCCTGGCCGTCGGCGCCACCCTCGCGGTGCTGCTCACCAAGGTCGGCCGGTGGCCCCGGCTGGTGCTGACCACCGCGGCGATGGCCGCCTGGGCGGCGCCGGCGATGACCGGTTCGACGGTGTGGAGCTTCCTGTTCGACACCAACCTCGGCCTGGTCAACCACACCCTGGAGGGGCTCGGACTCTCCGGCTTCCACGAGTTCAACTGGTTCTACGACAAGTGGACGGCGTTCCTGATCGTCGGCGCCGTGGTGGTGTGGCACTCCTACCCGTTCGTGATGGTCACCCTCTACGCGGGCATCCGGGCCATCCCGGAGGAGATCATGGAGGCGGCCGCCCTGGACGGCGCCAACACCTGGACCACCTTCCGCCGGATCACCGCACCGATGCTGCGCCCGATCCTGACCATCGTGGTGATCCAGTCGGTGATCTGGGACTTCAAGGTCTTCACCCAGATCTATGTGATGACCGAGGGCGGCGGCATCGCCGGCCAGAACCTCGTGCTCAACGTGTACGCGTACCAGAAGGCGTTCGCCTCCTCGCAGTACGGGCTGGGCGCGGCGATCGGCGTGATCATGCTGCTGATCCTGGTGATCCCGACGGTCCTGTACATCCGCACCCTGCGACGGACGGGGAACGAACTGTGAGCCCGGCGAACTCCCCGGCGAACTCTCCGGCCGTGAAGCCGGCCCGGAACACCGGCGACCCCCAGGACGGGAGCGGCCCCCAGGACGGGAGCGGCCCCCGGAACACCGGCGGCCCCCGGAACACCCGTGGTCGGAACACCCGCGGCCGGTGGCGGCTGGCCGCCAACAGCGGCGCGATCGTGCTGGCCGTGGTCACCGCCTTCCCGATCTTCTGGATGGTGCTCTCGGCCTTCAAGCCCAAGGGCGAGATCCAGTCGCTCGACCCCAGGCCGTGGACCGCCCACCCCACGCTGGAGAGCTTCCGTCAGGTGCTCAGCGTGGACGGCTTCGCCCGCTACTTCGGGAACAGCCTGGTGGTCGCGCTGTCGGTGGTGGTGCTGTCGGCGATCGTGGTCTTCCTGGCGGCGGTGGCCGTGACCAGGTTCCGGTTCAAGTTCCGCACCACCATCATGGTGATGTTCCTGATCGCCCAGATGATCCCGGTCGAGGCGCTGACCATCCCGCTGTTCTTCATGTTCCGCGACGCCGGACGGTTCGCCCCGGGCATCGGGCTGAACACCCTGGCCTCGCTGGTCCTGGTGCAGCTGGCGTTCTCGCTGCCGTTCGGGATCTGGATGATGCGCGGCTTCGTCGCGGCCGTCCCGGTCTCGATCGAGGAGGCGGCGCAGATCGACGGGGCCGGCCGGACCCGCATCCTGTGGCGGATCCTGCTGCCGCTGGTGGCCCCGGGCCTCGCCGCGACCAGCGTGTTCTCCTTCATCGCGGCGTGGAACGACTTCGTCTTCGCCAAGACCTTCATCATCAGCGCCACCCAGAACCAGACGCTGCCCTCGGCGCTGCTGGTCTTCTTCAAGCCGGACGAGAACGACTGGGGCGGCATCATGGCGGCGTCCACGCTGATGACCGTGCCGGTGCTGATCTTCTTCATCGCGGTGCAGCGCAAGCTGGTCTCCGGGCTGGCCGGTGCGGTGAAGGACTGATCGCCCGCGCGTGCGGAGCGGCCGGGAGTCCCGTCGTCGTGCGGGACTCCCTGTCGTACGTGAGGGTGGGCGCTCCGGGCGTGGGCGCCGGCACCGGTTCAGGAGACGAAGCCGACGATGTCGGTGCCCTTCCGGCTCCGTGCGATCCGGAGCCAGCCGACGACCTCCGCGACGGCCTCGGCCACCTCGCGCTCCGGCACCGGGGCGCGGCCCTCGCGCCCGGCCCGGTCGAACCGGTCCAGCGCCTGCCCGCAGTCCCCGGCCGACCAGGTGCCGCAGGACGGCACCGCGCAGAAGGGCAGTCCGGTGGGAAGGCCGCCGCCGTACTGGAAGTCCGCGACCGAGACGGCGGTGATCCCGTACGCCTTCAGACCGTCGTCGACCACCTCCAGCCAGTTGCCCCGGAACGGGCCGAAGGAGTCGACCTCCAGGGGTTGCCCGACCAGCCAGCACAGCCGCCGGTACGCGTAGCCGTACTGGAAGGCGTGGTCCTCGTTCCCGGAGAAGGGCCCGCCGTGCACCACGGCGCGCAGCGCCTCCAGGGCGGTCGGGGCGCCCTGCGCGATCTCGTCGGCGAAGTGCTCGTCGGACCTGTCCAGGGACGGGCCGAAGTACGCGAGGGCCTCGTCGACCGCTCCGTCGTCGCCGCTGCCGACGCGGGCACGGAGCTCCGCGGGGTCGACCAGGTACGCGCGCAGGAAGGAACTCATATCAGCACGGTAGCGGGCGCAACGGACAGCCGGGTCGGCGGGTCCGGCCGCCCTCGGGCGGTGGGGTCGTACTGAATCGTCTTGCCGTACAGGCAAGTTGACGGGACGGCAGCGGCCTCGCCGGCTCCCCGGGTGAGGGGCGGGAGCGTCGGCGGCCGGGGCTCAGGCCGCGGCCGCGGAGTCGCGGGCGGGGACGGCGACCAGCACGAACTCCGCGCCGGCGTCGTCCCGGACCAGCGCGGTGCGGCCGAACGGCCCCGGCGCCGGACCGGTGACGACGGCGCCGCCGAGGGCGCGCAGCCGGTCGGCCGCGCGGTCGGTGTCCTCGGTCGCGAAGTGGACCAGCCAGCGTGCGCCTCCCTCCGGACCGGCGCCCGGGCCGGAGGGGCTGGAGGGGTCGGAGGGGCCGATGCTGCACGCGGGCCGACCGGCCACCCGGGCGAGGGTGTGGCCCGCCCGCGGCCGGTCGTAGCTGTAGCCGACGACCCGGCGGTAGAAGGCCCGCGCGGTGTCGGGGTCGGGGGAGAGGTGCTCGTTCCAGGCGAACGCGCCGGGCTCGTCGACCAGGCCGGCGCCGTCGATGGTGCCGGCCCGCCAGAGCCCGAAGCGGGCACCGAGCGGGTCGACGGCGAGCGCGGCGCGGCCCTGCTCGGGCACCTCGTACGGTTCGCGGGCGAGGCGGCCGCCGGCGGCCCGGACGGCGGCGGCGGTGCGCAGCGGGTCGGGGCAGGCGAGGAAGGTGGTCCAGGCGGGCGGGTCGGTCGGCCGGGCCCGTTCGACGGCCGCGACCTGGGCGCCGTGCCGGGTGGCCACCGCCTCGGCGCGGCCGGTCGGGACGAACTCCCAGTCGAACAGCGCGCCGTAGAAGGCCTGCGCCCGTGCGGTGTCCGGCGTGGTGAGCACGACCCAGCACGGGACCCCGGCGCGGTAGTTGCCCGGCTTCGGCATGCGGTCCTCCTGGCGGGCCCGGTGTCCGGCGCCCGGCGTCCGGTGCCCGGAGCAACGGCCCCACCCGCCAGCCTCCGCGCCCGGCGGGTGCGCGGCAAGCGGGCGTCCCCGGCGACGATGCCTAGGACACCCCGTGCGGCCGGAACTGGACGCTGATCCGCGGGCCCACCGGGCGGGCCGTCTTGGGGATCGCGTGTTCCCAGGTGCGCTGGCAGGAGCCGCCCATCACCACCAGGTCCCCGTGGCCGAGCGGGTGGCGGACGACGGTCGTGCCGCCGGACCGGGGCCGCAGCGCCAGGGTGCGCGGCTCGCCGACGGAGAGGATCGCCACCATGGTGTCCTCGCGGGCGCCGCGCCCGATCCGGTCGCCGTGCCAGGCCACGCTGTCCCGGCCGTCCCGGTAGTAGCAGAGTCCGAGGGTGCGGAACGGCTCGCCCAGCTCCCGGGCGTAGTGGTCGCTCAGGGCGGCCCGGGCCAGGCCGAGCACCGGGTGCGGCGGTTCGGCGTGCGCCGGGTAGGAGGCCAGCAGGCGCGGGACGTCGACCGTCCGCTCGTACATCTCGCGGCGTTCGGCGCGCCAGGGCACGGTGGCGGCCAGCTGTTCGAACAGCTCGTCGGCCCCGTGCAGCCAGCCCGGGAGCAGGTCGAGCCAGGCGCCGTCGCCGAGCGGCTGCCGTCGCAGGCCGTCGAGCGGGCCGAGGCGGACGCCGCCGCGGTCGGTGTCGTCGAACAGCGAGGGCTGGAGGTGGACGGTGCCGTGCATGGGGTCAGCGTACGCCCTTGTTCGAACAGGTGCTCGAATATTGCGCCCAGGGCATGGGTATGCCGAGCGATGCACGGTGATATTCAGTTAATGCCTTCGATTTGCAGGCCAAATCGGGAGTGTGGCAACCTAATCGCAGACATTGAAGAGTTCTGACATCGGAAAGCGAAGGATCATGTCGGACGGCGCCCGCGTCATCGTCGGAGTCAGCGGTTCCCTGCACAGCCTGACCGCCCTGCACCGGGCGGCCGAGGAAGCCCGGGTCCGGCAGGCGGTGCTGGTGCCGGTGCTCGCCTGGACGCCGGTCGGCGGCGAGCGCAACTACCGGGCCCGGCCGTGCCCGCCGCTGCTGCGCGCCTGGCAGGAACTCGCCGAGGCGCGGATGGCGAGCGCGCTGGAGCAGGCCTTCGGCGGTCTGCCGATCGGCGCGCCGGTGCGGCCGCTGGTCGTGCGCGGCGATGCCGCCACGGTGCTGACCGGGCTCGCCGACCGTCCGGGCGACCTGCTGGTGGTCAGCACCGGCGAGCAGGGCGGCCTGCGGGTCAGGCTGCGCGGGCTGACGCGCCGCTCGGTCACCCGGCAGTGCCTGGCCCGGGCCCGGTGCGGGGTGCTCGCCGTTCCGCCGTCCACGCTGCACGAGGACCTGCGCGCGCTGCACCGCGGCATCGATCTGCGGGAGCTCGCGGCGGCCTGACGATCCATCAACTCCGGTGCGTGGTGCGGCCGTCGACCACCGTACGGGTGGGGCGAAGGTCGCGCAGCGCGTCCACCGGGCAGTCCAGCGGATCGACCGGCCACACCGTGAGGTCGGCGAACGCCCCCGGCCGCAGGCTGCCGCGCACCGCGCTCTCGCCGGTCAGCCGGGCCGCGTTCACGGTGTGCAGGGCGACCGCCTCGGCCCGGCCGATCGCGTGCTCCGGGCCGACCACCCCGGCCGTGGTGCCCCGGGTGGTCATGCCCCAGACCGACACCATCGCGCCGTACGGGCCGACCGGGAAGTCCGAGCCCCCGGTGATCAGCGCGCCCTCGTCCAGCCACTCGCGCAGCGGGAAGAGCGCGGCGGTGCGCTCCTCGCCCCAGGCCCGCTGCTGGGTGAGCGCGCCGTCGTGCAGCAGCGGGTGCTGGACCGTCACCGGGATGCCGAGGGCGATCGCCCGGGCCCGCTGTTCGGGGCGGGCCAGGCCGCCGTGCTCGACCACCAGGGTGCCGGGCGGCAGGCCGGGGCGGCGCGCGGCCACCTGCTCGAAGACGTCCAGCAGCACCCGCAGCCCGCGGTCGCCCCAGGCGTGCACGCCGACCCGCCAGCCCCGCCCGACCACCCGGTCCACCGCCGCGAGCAGCTCGGCCGGCTCCCAGAGCAGCCGGCCGTGGTAGCACGGCTGCCCCCGGTAGGGTTCCTCCACGGCGCCCGCCTCGAAACCGCCGTCGATGCCGAACTTGACGCCCCACAGGCTCAGTCGGCCGTCGTCCCGGCCGGCGGAGCGCCAGGCGTCCATCCGCTCCAGCAGTGCGTCCACCTGCTCCGGCGTGCGGGCGGCGAAGCCGGAGACCAGCGCCCGGACCCGGACGGCCAGGGCGCCCTCGGCCCGCGCGGCGTCCAGCACCTCCAGGTCCTCGACCGGGACCAGGCAGTCGCGGACGGTGCCGATGCCGGTGGCGGCGAAGTCGGCGGAGGCGGCGCGCAGGCCCTCGATCCGCTCCGCGAGGGTGGGGCGCGGCAGCACCCGCTCGACCGGCTCGACCGCCCGGTCGACCAGCCGGCCGGTGAGCCGCCCGTGCCGGTCGCGCTCGATCACGCCGCCGGGCGGTGCCTCGGTGGCCTCGGTGATCCCGGCCAGCCGCAGCGCGGCCGAGTTGAGCACCATGTTGTACGCGCCGCGGCGCACCAGCACCGGGTGGTCCGCGGTGGCCGCGTCCAACTCCCCGGTGGTGGGCATCCGTTGCTCGGCCAGCAGCACCTCCTGCCAGTTGACCGTGGTCTGGATCCACTCCCCGGCGGGGGTGCGGGCGGCGCGCTCGCGGATCAGGGCGAGGAACCCGGCCAGGTCGTGGGCCCGGTGGACGGGCACGCCGTGGACGCTGTGCCCGGCCATGACCAGATGGGTGTGGGTGTCGTCGAAGGCGGGCAGCACCGTCGAGCCCGGGGCGTCCACCACCTCGGTGGCCGGGCCGACCAGGGCGTCCAGGCCGTCGGGCGCGGGGGACAGGGCGGTGATCCGGCCGCCGGTGACGGCGACCGCCCGGCGGGGCGGCTCGCCGGGCACCAGGGTGTGCACGGCGGCGGCCCGGATCAGCAGGTCGGCGGGGACGGGGGCGGGGTCGGTCATTGCGGCTCCTGGATCGCCGGACGCACCGGGGGGCGGGACAGCCCGGTGACCTTCTCGACGTACCGAAGACTGGGCTCGGCGAGCAGTCCGTGCAACTCGGTGAACACCGCGCGGGCCGGCACCGCGTTCCAGTCGGCGGGCAGCAGCTGCGCGGGCAGCCCCGGGTCCAGGTACGGCAGGCGGCGCCACTGGGTGAGCATCGGCACGTAGGCGCGGAACGCCTCGGCCGGGTCGACCGGCGACCGGTCGCGCCGCTCCTCGGCGGCCGGGTGCCAGGCGTCGGCGAAGGCCGCGTACTGCGCCTCGATCGCCGGGAGGTCCCACCAACTCGCCACCGCCGTCCGGAGATCGGCGAAGCCGGCGTACTCGGCGGAGAGGAACAGGTGGACGTAGGCGCTCAGCCCGAGCCGGTCCAGCAGCCGGCGGGCGTCCGGCAGCAGCCGGGCGGGCGCCAGCCAGACCCCCGGGGCGGCGTTGCCGAAGCCGAGCCAGCTCAGCCGGGAGCGCAGCTGGTGGCGGTGGGCGCGGGCGGACTCGGGCACCGAGAAGACCGCCACCACCCAGCCGTCGGCGAGTGCGGCGGGCTCCAGGCTGTGGAAGATCCGCCGGTCGCCCTCCTCGAAGACCGGCTCCACCGCCGGGGCGAGCCGGTAGCCGGTTCCGCCGCGACGCTCCTGGAGCAGGGTGCCGGCCTTCTTCAGCCGGGACGTCGCCGAGCGGACGGCCGGGCCGTCGACGTCCAGCTCGGCCAGCAGGGCGATCAGGTCGGCGATGGATATCCAGCCGCCGAGGCGGCGGACGAACTCGCCGTAGACGGTGTTGATCAGGGAGCTCGGCCGGGGTGCGTTCTCGGACATGCGCGGGCCCTCCTCCCCGGCGACTGGTGGCGATCATAACGAGGGTGCGGGACATCGGAAGGGTCTTGCCGATCTTTGCCGGATGCGCCGATCCGGCGGGAAGCGCACGGAACACCTGCTAGGGGTAACGCCTACTGCGCGTACCGCTACCGCCCGCTACGCGTAGGCGCCGGAGAGCAGGGTCCCGGCCCCGGGGGCGAAGGCGGGCAGGCCGAGGGCCCGCAGCAGCTGGTGGGTGGTGCAGACGGCGGCCGAGACCACGGGCTTGCCGAGCTGCTGCTCGGCCTCCTCGACGGCGGACAGCGAGGGCAGCTGCACGCAGGCCGAGAGCACCACGGCGTCCGCCCCGGCGTGGGCGAGACCGCGGGCGATCGCGGGCAGCCGGGCCGGGTCGTGGGCGGCCACGTCGAGGTTGTCGGCGATCTCCAGGGCGGCGTGGTCGAGCACCTCGATGCCCTCCGCGGCGAGGTACTCGACCACCGTCCGGGCCAGCGGCCGCAGGTACGGGGTGACCATCGCGACCTTGGCGGCCCCGAGCTCGTGCAGCCCGGCGACCAGGGCGCCGGCGCTGGTGACCACGGGTGCGGGGGCGCCGTTCTGGATGGTGCGCAGGTGCAGCCGCCGCTCGGCCTCGCGGTGGTAGCCGTGGCCGGTGGCCATCACCGCGACCAGGCAGGCGTAGCCGAGCACGTCCACCCGGGCGTCCGAGAGCTCGGCGGCGCAGCGGTCGGACTCGGCGTCCATGGCGCGCAGTTGCTCGGGGGTGACCCTGGTCATCCGCATCCGGCTGGAGTGGAAGGTGAACCGCTCGGGGGCGACCGCCTCGCGGGCCCGCAGCAGGGCGGGGACCTCGGTCTCCATGGTGACGTTGGAACTCGGGACGATCTGGCCGATCCGGTAGGTGGTCATCGGGCGGACGGTCCTTTCCGGTCGGGGGCTGGTCAGCGGGCGTCGACCACGGGGTTGGCGAGCGTGCCGATCCGCTCGATGGTGGCCTCGACGAGGTCGCCGGGCTGGAGGAACCGCGGGGGCACCATCCCGGCGCCGACGCCCGAGGGGGAGCCGGTGGCGATCACGTCGCCCGGTTCCAGGGTGACGCCGGAGGAGATGTCGGCGATCAGCCGGGCGACGCCGAACAGCATGTGGCGGGTGTTGGAGTCCTGCCGCGGCTCGCCGTTGACCTTCAGCGAGAGGTCGAGCCGCTGCGGGTCGGGGATCTCGTCGGCGGTCACCACGACCGGGCCGAAGGGGGCGTAGCCGTCCTGGCCCTTGGAGAAGAACCACTGGCCGGAGCGGCGCTGGTCGCGGGCGCTGATGTCGTTGACGATGCTGTAGCCGAACACGTGCCGCAGCGCCTCCGCCTCGGCCACCCGGAAGGCCGGCGCGCCGATCACCACGGCGAGTTCGCACTCCCAGTCGAGCTGCTTGGTGAGGTCGGCGTTGTGCGGGATGGGCCCGCCCGGGCCGGTGACGGCGGTCGAGGGCTTGCCGAACAGCACCGGGCGGTCGGGGAGTTCGCGGTCGGTGTCCAGGGTGCGGTGCGACTCGGCCACGTGCTCCACGTAGTTGAGGCCGACACCGACGATCTTGCCGGGGCGCAGCGGCGCGCACAGCGAGACCTCGGCGAGCGGCCTGGTGGCCGGGGAGCCGGCGAGCAGCTCGCGGACGACGGCCAGGGCCGGTTCCCCGGCGCGGATCAACCCGAGGAGGTCGGGCGGGAGTTGAGCACCGGCGGCGGTGGCCAGGGCGGTCAGGTCGGCGACCCGGTCGCCGTCGAGCCGGGCGCCGAGGCGCGGGGCGGCTGCGGCTTCGGCGGTGGCAGCGGGGTCGGCGATTCGGAAGGTCAACAGGTGCATGGCGGTGGGGCTCCTGGTCAGGCGGTGGTGGTGGGCTGCTGCCCGTCCGGGTGGGCCTCTTCGCGGTGGAGGCCGAGCGAGTGCATCACCGGGAAGTCGTTGAAGGAGAACAGGCAGGCGTCCTCGCCCTGGTCGAGGTTCGCGTGCTCGTGCCAGGCCCAGGACGGGACGACGAAGACGTCCCCCCGCTGCCACTCGAAGCGGTGGCCGGCGATCACCGAGACGCCCCGCCCCTTGGCCGCGGTGTACACCACCGAGCCGGTGTGCCGGTGGGCGCGGGTGGCCTGGCCCGGTCGAAGCAGTTGCAGGTGGGCGGACATGGTCGGCATCACCGGGCCGCCGGTGACGGGGTTGGTGTACTCCATGACCACGCCGTCGAAGGGCGATCCCTCGGTGGCGCGGGCGAGTCGGCAGAGCGCGTGGTAGCTGGGCTCCCAGGGCCAGCCGAACAGCGGCGAGTAGGGGCGGGTCCACTTCTCGACGCCGTACGGCAGCAGGTTGCCGCCGTAGCTGAGCAGCGAGGAGTCGGTGACCGGCCCGGGCCGCTGGTACAGCTCCGGGTGGACCTCGTAGAAGTTGGCGTCGAGGGTGTTGACCAGCGGGATGTCCAGGCCGTCCTGCCAGATCACCGGGGCGTCGTCGGCCTCGTTGCCGTGCTCGTGCCAGGTGTTGTTCGGGGTGATCGCGAAGTCGCGCGGGCCGACCTTGAGCTTCTGCCCGTCCACGACGGTCCAGGCGCCGGTGCCCTCGTGGACGAAGCGCAGTGCGGAGGCCTGGTGGCGGTGCGCCGTCATCGCCTCGCCGGGGCCCATGATCTGCAGCCCGGTGTACAACAGGCCTACGGCGGCGCTCAGTTCGCGGCGGCCGGGGTTCACCAGCATCACCACCCGGCGCCCGGCGTCGTCGGCCTTCACCAGGGGCAGGGCCTTGTGCACCAGTGGGCGGAGGTCGGCGTAGCGCCAGAGCACGGGGACGGACCTCGGCTGCGGGTACCAGGGCTCGATCTCGTTGGCGACCGTCCACAGGGCGCCGGCCTGGTACTTGGCCAACTCCTCGTAGTAGGCGAGCAGTTCCGGGCTGTCGGTGACCCTGGCCCGGCCGATCCGGTCGTCGTCGTGACCGTCGTGACCGTCGTGACCGGCATGGCTTCCGCGACCGTCGTGACCGTCGTGACCGGGGGTGCGTTCGGGGCTGGTCATGCCTCCTCCTCGGGGAACACCAGCGGCCGCAGCGGGCGGTTGTCCACGTGCAGCCGGAAGACGTCGAAGCGGTTGTAGTGGCCGACGATGTCGTGCATCTGCCGGGGCTGGACGCAGCGGCCGAGGTCGATCTCGGCGTAGACGATGCCCTCCTCGTCCACCAGCGGTTCGGTGACGGCGCGGCCGTCCGGGCCGAAGATCCCGGACAGGGCGCTGTGCGGGCGGGCGAGTTGCTTGCGGAGCCGCGGGTCGTCGCCGGCGATCAGGTCCACGATCTCGGGGGAGACGGTGGAGCAGGCGACGACCGAGAACACCTTGCCCTCGAAGCAGTGCGCGGCGGTGCGCAGGGCGATGGAGTCCGCCATGTCGTAGTCCTCGGGGCCCACCGGCAGCGCGATGTAGCAGGCGGCGTGGACGAGTTCGCCCTGGGCCAGCAGCGTGAAGCGGGCCAGCGGGTTGGTGTTCTCGCCGCAGGCCAGCGCGCCGAGCGGGCCGACGGCGGTGGGGTGCACCGTGAGGGTGCTGCCGTCGCCCTGCCCCCAGGTCAGTTTCTCGGCCCAGGTCGGCACCAGTTTGCGGTGCACGCCGAGCAGTTCGCCGTCCGCGCCGATGATCAGCAGGGTGTTGTACAGCGGTCCGAGGCCGGGCCGGCCGCGTTCGTTGACCCCGATCACCAGCACCACGCCGGCCTGCCGGGCCGCGGCCCGCAGGGTGTCGACGTACGGGCCGGGGACGTCCACGGCGGCCCGGTACAGCCGGTCGTACCAGGGCGAGCCCTGCACCGGGTTCATCGTCCAGTTCCAGTACGGGTAGCCGGGCACGAAGACCTCGGGGAAGACCACCAGTTCGGCGCCGTGCCCGGCCGCCTCGTGGATCAGCGCGACGGCCTTGTCGACGGTGGCGGCCGGGTCCAGGTAGACCGGGGCGGCCTGGACGGCGGCGGCGGTGAAGCGGGGCAGGTCGGGCATGGTTCCTCGTCCCTCCTCGGGGGCTGCGGTGGGGAACGCGACGGCTTCTCGAGGGGCTCGGGGGCCGCTCACGGAAGGTCCGGTGACCAGCGGCGGTGGACGGGCGGGGGCGGCTCGCGCAGCAGGTGCAGGCGCGGGGCGACCCGGTCGGCGTTCGGCCCGGGCGGCTTCCGGCTGCCGGCCCGCCAGGGTTCGGGCCAGCGGGCGCCCGGCCCGGTGTGGTCCCGCTCGGCGGCGGCGTGCAGCGTCCAGAGCGGGTCGTACAGGTGGGCGCGGCCGACCGCGACCAGGTCGGCCCGGCCGGCCAGCAGGACGGAGTCCGCGTCGTCGAAGCCGGAGATGGCGCCGACCGCGATGGTCGGCAGGCCGGTGGCGGTGCGGACCAGTTCGGCGAACGGCGTCTGGTAGCCGCGCCCGTACGGCGGCCGCTGGTGCGCCACCACCTCGCCGGTGGAGACGTCCAGCGCGTCCGCCCCGGCCCCGGCGAGCGCGCGGCCGATCGCCACGGCCTCCTCCTCGGTGGTGCCGCCGGGCGCCCAGTCGCAAGCCGAGATCCGCACCAGCAGCGGCCGCCCGGCCGGCCAGACGGCGCGCACCGCCGTCAGCACCTCCAGTGGCAGCCGCAGCCGGTGGGCGAGCGGACCGCCGTAGCGGTCGGTGCGGCGGTTGGTGAGCGGGGAGAGGAAGGAGGAGAGCAGGTGGCCGTGGCCGAACTGGAGCTCCAGCACGTCGAAGCCGGCCCGGGCGGCCCGCTCGGCGGCGGCCGCGAAGTCCGCGGTGACGGCGGTCAGTTGGATGTCGTTCGCCTCGTGCGGCACCGGGCTGCCGGTGTCCCAGGGGAGGGCCGAGGGGGCGATCAGCGGCCAGCCCTCGGCGAGCGGGTGCCCGACGCCGTCCGGTCCGGGGGCGGCGGTCGCGCCCCGGCGGCCGGCGTGGGTCAGCTGGATGCCGAGCGGGGTGTCGCTCACCGCCCGTACGGCGTCGACGAGTCGGCGCCAGGCGGCCTCCTGGTGGTCGGCCCACAGGCCCGGGCAGCGGTCGGTGGCCCGGCCCTCGGGGCTGACCGCGGTCATCCCGGCGATCACCAGCCCCGCGCCGCCGAGCGCGTGGCCGGTCAGTTGGGCGCGGTCGAAGCCGCTGGGCAGCGCGTCGGGGGAGGTGAAGGTGGCGAGCGGGGGCACCACGACGCGGTTGCGCAGTTCCAGCGCGCCCAGTTTCAGCGGCCGGAACATCGGCGGCACCCCGGGCGAGCCGCCGAAGGCGGTGTCCACGGCGTCCACGAAGGCGGGGTCGCGGGCCCGCAGGTTGCCGTAGGTGACCCGCCGGCTGCGGGTGAGCAGGTTGAAGGCGAACCGGTCGATCCCCTGCCCGGTGCGCCGCCCGATGGTCTCGAACCATTCCAGGCTGGCCTGCGCGGCGCGCTGGGTGGACTCCACCACCGGGCGCCGCTCGGCCTCGTACCCGGCCAACGCCGCGTCCAGGGTGGGCTGTTCGCTCAGCGCGGCGGCCAGGGCGAGGGCGTCCTCCAGGGCGAGCTTGGTGCCGGAGCCGATCGAGAAGTGCGCGGAGTGCGCGGCGTCGCCGAGCAGGACCACGTTGCGGTGGCGCCAGCTCGCGTTCCGGACCGTGGTGAAGCGGATCCAGCGGGAGGCGTTGGGGATCAGCCGGTGGCCGTCCAGGTGCCCGGCGAGCAGCTCGGCGCAGCGCCGCACGCTCGCCAGGTCGCTCTCTCCGCGCGCCGACTCCCGTGCGGCCAGGGCCTCGAAGCCGGCGCGGTGCCAGGCGTCCGCGGCCGCCTCGACGATGAAGGTCGAGCGGGTGGCGCTGTACGGGTAGGCGTGCACCTGGAGGACGCCGAAGTCGTACCGCTCGACGATGAAGGTGAAGGCCTCGAAGACCTTGTCGGTGGCGAGCCACATGTAGCGGCAGTGGCGTTCGTCCAGGTCGGGGCGGAAGCTCTCGGGGTGGGCGGCCCGGGTGCCGGAGCGGATTCCGTCGGCGGCCACCACCAGGTCGTACTCGGCGGCCAGTCGGTCGACGGGCGGGGCCGGGGTGCGGTAGCGCACGTCCACCGCCAGCTCGGCGCAGCGCTGTCGGAGGACGGCGCGCAGCCGGTTGCGGTCCAGGGCGGCGAAGCCGTGGCCGCCGCTGGTGCGGACCTCGCCCGCGTAGCGGATGTCGATGTCGCTCCAGCGGGCGAACTCGGCGCTGATCGCGGCGAAGACGAGCGGGTCGGCCCGGGCGATGCCGTCCAGGGTCTCGTCGGAGAAGACCACGCCGAAGCCGAACTCGTCGTCCCGGCCGTCCCGTTCGAAGACGGTGATGTCCCGGTCGGGTGCCAGCTGCTTGGCCAGGGCGGCGAAGTAGAGCCCGCCGGGGCCGGCGCCGATCACCGCGATCCGGCGCACCGCCCGCGGAGCCGCTTCCGGTCGGCCCGCGCGGTCCGGTGCCGTGCTCATGCGAGCACCTCGGGCCGCTGCGGCCCCGCCTCGGCCAGCGTGCGGCGGACCTGCGCGGGCCACGGCTGGGAGCCCCCGTCCTGCGGCGCGGCGTGCACCACCGACATCCGCCCGCTCGCGGCCAGTCCGTGCGGGCCGTGCACCTCGAAGGCGTAGTGCAGGGAGGAGCCGCCGACCCGGACCACCCGCAGTTCGGTGCGGACGAGGTCGCCGAACCAGAGCCGTTCGCGGTAGTCGGCCTCGAAGTGCACCCGGGGTATCCGCCCGAACAGTTCGGCGAGCCCGAGCCGGCGCAGCAGGGCCGCCTCCGCCGCCTCGGCCCAGCGCTGCACGGCGGAGAAGTGGTAGTGCCCGGCGGCGTCGGTGTCGGACCACTCCACCCGGCGCTCGACGGTGACGCTGGCCGGGGTCAGCGCGGCCCGTCGGCGCAGCTCGGCGCGGTGCAGCTTGCCGGTCGCGGTGCGCGGCAGCTCGGGCACGAACTCGACCGCCCGCGGGTACTTGTAGGGCGCGATGGCGCGCTTGACGTGCTCCTGGAGCGCGCGGGCCGTCTCCGGCCCGGCCGGTACGCCCGCGCGCAGCACCACGTACGCCTTGACCACCGCGCCGCGCCGCTCGTCCGGCGCGCCGACCACCGCGCAGTCGGCCACGTCAGGGTGGGCGGCGAGCGCCTGTTCCACCTCGGGCCCGGCGATGTTGTAGCCGGAGGAGACGATCATGTCGTCGTTGCGGGCCCGGAACCAGAAGTAGCCGTCGCCGTCCCGGACGTAGGTGTCACCGGTGAGGTTCCAGCCGCCGCGGACGTAGTCCAGCTGGCGCTCGTCGTCCAGGTAGCGGCAGCCGGTCGGGCCCTTGACGGCGAGCATCCCGGGCTCGCCGTCCGGCACCGGGCGGCCCTGCCCGTCCAGGACCGCGGCCCGGAAGCCGGGGACGGGCCGGCCGGTGGAGCCGGGGCGGATGTCCCGGCCGGCGGCCGAGACGAACACGTGCAGCAGCTCGGTGGCGCCGATGCCGTCGATCAGCCGCTGTCCGGTGGCCGTGTGGAAGGCCTGCCAGACGGCGGCGGGCAGCGGCTCGCCGGCCGAGACGCAGTGCCGCACCCCGGCCAGCCGGTCGGCCAGCCCGGCGGCCAGGATCGCCCGGTAGGCGGTCGGCGCGGTGAACAGCACGCTCACCCGGTGCCGGCGGACCTGTTCGGCGAGCTGCTCGGGGGTGGCCTGCTCCAGCAGCAGGCCGGCGGCGCCCGCCCGCAGCGGGAAGACCAGCAGGCCGCCGAGGCCGAAGGTGAAGCCGAGCGGCGGGGTGCCGGTGAAGAGGTCATCGGGGGTGGGATGGAGCAGGTGGTGGGAGAAGGTGTCGGCGATGGCGAGCACGTCGCGGTGGAAGTGCAGGGTGGCCTTGGGGCGGCCGGTGGTGCCGGAGGTGAAGGCGATCAGCGCGACGTCGTCGGCGGCGGTCGGGACGGCGGGGAAGCCGGCGGGCTTGGCGGCGCAGCGGGCGGTGAGGTCCTCGGGGCCGGGGCCGCCGTAGGGGAGAACCCGCAGCCCGGGGGTCCGGGCCCGGTCCAGCTCGTCGAGGAAGCGGTGGTCGCACAGGGCGAGGGCGGGCCGGGCGATGCCGGTGAGCTCGGTCAGCTCGGCGGCGCGCAGCAGCGGCATGGTGGTGACGGCCACCCCGCCGGCCTTCAGCACGCCGAGCCAACAGGCTGCCAGCCAGGGGGTGTTGGGGCCGCGCAGCAGGACCCGGTTGCCGGGGACGAGGCCGAGGTCCTCGGTCAGCAGGCGGGCGATCCGGTCGGTGTGGCCGCGCAGTTCGCCGTAGGTCCAGCTCCCGGTGGGGGTGAGCAGGCAGCGGCGGTCCGGGCCGAGGCGTTCGATGGTGTCGTCGAGTAGGGCGGCGGCGCAGTTCAGGCGGTCGGGGTAGGCCAACTCCGGGAGTTCGAAGAGGAGTTCGGGCCACTGCTCGAAGGGCGGGAGGTGGTCTCGACAGAACGTGTCCACGTGCGCCGAGGGTGAGAGCTCCATGGGCGGGCACCTCGTTGTGCGAGCGGGGAGTGAGGCCCAGTATGGCGCTTCAGTGACGCCAGTCAAGAGAGCGATACACGCATTCGGGCGACGGCCCTGGTGGCGCTCCCCGGCGCCTCCGGTGCTCCCTGGCTCCTGGTCCCCGTTGTCGCCCGGCTCCCCGCTCGGGTCCGCGGTCCGGGACGGGCGGCAACCGGCCGTCCCGGACCGCCTCGACGGGACCGGACCGTCAGCTGCTCGCGCCGTCCGCGGCGGCATCGGGCGTGCGGCCCTCCTGCGCCTGCCGGGCACGCTCGGCGACCAGCTCGGCGAGGCCGGTGAACGCGGGCCCGGTGAGCTGGTCGCCCGACCCCTCCCCGCGCACGACGAGCAGCACGCTGCCGACCCTGGCCAGTGCCACCGCCGACGAGGAGTCCTGGACGCGGACGGCGCTCTGGTCGCCGATCCGCGGGACGGCCGCCGCCGGTTCGGTGCCGGCGGTCCGGTCGAGCGTGTGGTCGAAGGCGCGGGCGGCGGCCTCGGGGGAGGCGAAGGAGGCCACGCCGAACTCCACGGTCTGCGCCGAGGCCGAACCGAAGGTCACGGTGGCGGAGGCGAGTTGAAGGTCGCAGGAGTCCGGGAGCAGGCACGGCAGCCCGCCGCCCCGGGCGGTCCCCGCCGTCGGCTCCCGCCGCACCTGCCAGCCGCCCGGCAGCGCCCGCGCGTCGGGCAGCACCGCCCGGACCAGCGCCGGGTCGCCCAGCGGCGGTGCGGCGTGCGCCAGTCCGGGCCCGCCCGGCTTCAGCAGCGGACGCGAGCCCAGGTGGATGCCGATCGCGACCAGCGCGGCGATCAGCACCAGGGCGAGCGCCACCACGATGCCGGTGCCGCTCCGTCGGGCGGCGAGCGTGCGGGCGCGGGCGGCCCCCGGGTCGAGCCGCAGCTGGACGGTGGCCGGGTTCGCCGGCGGCGGCGTGGACGGCGGTCCGACCCGCAGTTGCACGGTGCCGGGCTCGCTCCGCAGCTGGACGGTCGGCGGGTCGGCCGGTTTCCCGAGCCCGGTGGTGGCGAGGTATCGCGCGAACGCCGGATCCGCGGCCAGCAGGTGGTCGACGGCGGCGGTCAGCAGCGCCCGTGCCCGCGCGTCCCCCGGGCTCGCCTCCGCCGCCGTCAGCGCCCGGGCCCCCTCCGGCACCGTCCGCAACCGCGCCCGGAGGACCTCCGCCACCGCCCGGTGCGGCCCGTCGCCCAGCAGCGCCGCCACCGCATCCGGTGCCAAGCCCCGGCCGTCCCCCATGGCAACTCCCCTTGCCGCACGAGTGGTTGCCCCCACGATCCCGGACCGGGGCCCGGTTCGTACCCATGCCGAACCGAACGGAGACGCGACTGAGACGCGATCCGGACGTAGCCGGGCGCGGCCCGGCGGCCGACCCGCGCCGTGGGCGGGGGTGTCAGCGCAGGTCGAAGACCAGGCGGGCGGAGACCTTGCCGCTCAGGACCTCGTCGAAGCAGGCGTTCACGTCCTCCAGCCGGCGGGTCTCGCGGATCACCCGGGTGCGGCCGAGGGCGTGCAGGCGGAAGACCTCGGCGAGGTCCTCGCGGGTGCCGACGATCGAGCCGATCACCTTGGTGCCGTTCAGCACCGTCTCGAAGACCGGGAGTTCGAGCCTGCCCTCGGCCGGGAGGGCGACCAGGACGAGGGTGCCGCCGCGGCGCAGGGCGCCGTAGGCCGCCTGGAAGGAGGCGTTGCTGACGGCGAGGGCGATCGAGGCGTGGGCGCCGCCCAGGGCCTGGACCTCGGCCGCGACGTCCTGGGTGCGGGCGTCCAGGACGTGGTCGGCGCCGAGCTCGCGGGCCAGGGCGAGCTTGTCGTCGGTGACGTCGACGGCGATGGTCTCGGCGCCGAAGATCCGGGCGTACTGGAGGGCCAGGTGGCCGAGCCCGCCGATGCCGGAGACCAGCACCCGGGTGCCGGGCCGGGCGTCCGAGACCTTGAGCGCCTTGTAGGTGGTGACGCCCGCGCAGGACAGCGGGGCGGCGTCCAGCGGGTCGATGCCGTCCGGGACGGGGACGACGTAGTCGCCGTGCGCGAGCGCGTACTCGGCGTAGGCGCCGTCCACCGAGTAGCCGCTGTTGTGCTGCTGGAGGCAGAGCGTCTCCCAGCCGGAGACGCAGTGGTCGCAGCGCCCGCAGGCGTCCGCGAGCCAGGGGATGGCGACCCGTTCGCCCACCCGGACGTGCCGGACCTGGTCGCCGGCCGCCTCGACGATGCCGACGCCCTCGTGCCCGGGGACGAACGGCGGGCTGGGCTTGACCGGCCAGTCGCCGTGGGCGGCGTGGATGTCGGTGTGGCAGAGACCGGAGGCCTCGATCCGGACCCGGACCTGGTGCGCGGCGGGCTTCGGTAGGGGGCGGTCCTCGACGGCCAGCGGTGCGGTGAAGTCGTGGACGACGGCGGCCTTCATGCGCTTCTCCCTCGGGCGTACGGACGGGTGCTGCCGGCGGCCGCGCGCGCGGGCGCAGCCGCCACCAGCTTCACCCGATGGGGTGATCTTCGCCGTCCGGACTAGGCCAAAAGAGTGGGCATGGGGCCAGGTATCCCCGCAGGTCAGCGCACCGGCATCGACATGTAGACGGCGCGTCGCCCGTAGGACGCGGGGACCGCCACCTCCCGGTGCGCGCGGTAGCCGAGCAGCCGCAGCAGGATGTCCGCCCCGCGCACCGCGACCATCGAGATCCGCTCGAAGCCCAGCTCCTCCGCCCGCTCCCGGAAGTGCCGGATGAACCCCAGCGCGACCTCCCGGCCGCGCAGGTCCTCGGCGATCACCAGGTCGTGCACGTGCAGGTTGCCCGACTCGTGCACCGCGTCCTCCGCCCGGGCGAGGTCCGGGCAGCGCAGCGGCGGGTACGGCAGGCTCAGGAGGTAGCCGCGGACCGTGCCGCCCTGCTCCAGCACGAAGCAGGTCTCCGGCGAGCCGAGGGCGCGGGACTGCAGCGCCTCCCGGCCCTCCGACAGGCCGTCGGCCGCGTAGGCGTCGTACTCCAGCGCGACCACGGCGTCCCAGTCGCCGTCGGCCAGGAGCCGGATCCGGAGGTCCTCGCCCACTAGGCCGGAACCTCCGAGGCGCCGAGCCCCTCCGCGCGGGAGGCGGCCACCAGTGCCGCCCAGGCCTCCACCAGCACCGCCCAGCGCTCGGCGTCCGCCCGCGCCTCGTCCAGCAGCTGCTGCCGCCGCTCGGCCACCACGTCCGCGAGCTCGGCGTACTTGCCGCCCAGCTTGCGGTAGGAGCGGTCCAGGACGTCGAGGCAGTGCTCGTTCCCGGCCCGGTCCCAGTCGACGCTGCCGCGCACCAGGTCGATGAGCGGCTCGACCTTCAGCCCGTGCCGCTCGTCCAGCAGCCCGCGGCCGAGGTCGATCATCCCGCCGTAGACCGGGTACAGGTACAGCATCGAGAGCAGGAACTTGACGAACCGCAGCTGGTAGTTGACGAAGCCGGAGCCGGTGCGGCGCTCGGGCGTGTAGTAGTTGACGATGTGGCGGTTGTGGACGACGCCGGGCAGCCGGGAGTGGACCATGGCGTGCAGCAGGGCGTAGTCGCTGCCGATCGTCTCGATCGAGGGCAGCAGCGGCAGCACCTCGTAGGCCCGGTGGTCCAGGGCGATGTTGCACATGTAGACGTCCCAGATGTCGGGCACGCCGAGGACGGACTCGTCGGTGGTGAACGGCTCGGAGCCGGCGCCCTTGAAGGAGACGTCCACCATCGCGTCCTGCTCCTCCTGCGACCACACCGGCGGGGTCCACAGGCGCACCACCTCGCGGTAGACGGCCGGGTCCAGCTCGTGGATCTCGCTGATGTCCACGTTGAGTTCGCCGATGAAGGAGCCGCTGACCAGCATCACCGGCTTGTCCGCGTCGGCCGGGTCGAGCTCGGAGCGGGACACGACGGCCGCCGCCTCGCCGGCCGGCCGGCCGATCGAGAGCAGCTCGTGGTGGATCGGGAAGACCTTCCGGCCGTCGACGACCTGGAAGTCGGCGTCGTCGTTGCGCAGGTGCGCCGAGGTGCAGCCCAGGGCGGCCGCGCCGAGGAAGAGCCGGTTGACGCAGGAGCCGTACGCGACGGCCGGCGGCAGCATCATGTCGAGCAGCAGTTCGGGGTCGGCGGCGCCGGAGCGCTCGGCCACCCGGCGCAGGAACTCCCGCTGCCGCGCCTCGCCGAGGTGGTGGACGACCACGCCGGGGGTGGGCTCCAGCGCGGCCACGGCGCCCGCGTTCTCCGCGAAGGCGACGGCGTCGGTGGTGTCGAGGACGAGCAGGTGCACCTCGACCCCGAAGGTCGCGACGGCGTAGGCCGCCTCCTCGGCGAGTTCCGCGATGGTGTCGGGGCAGGACCGCATGGTGGGCAGGGCGAGGCAGACTCTTTGCATGGTGCGGGTTTCTCCATCGGATCGTCAGATTCGGTGCAGTGATTGCCAGTTGAGCGCACAGGGGGACCCCGGACGGCGGCTCGGGCCGGTCTGCCGGACCACCGTGGACTAGACCACTTGTGAAGTCAACGATTGACAGCGGCGCCCCGACGGGGTGGAATGCGCCCCCTTCCGTGCGACCGGCCGTCCCCGCACGGGCGCCCGAATCGCACGCGAGGACGAAGAGCCCTCGCTGAGTCGAACGGCCGGACGGGTACGGGGGGTTCATTGCCGGGGTTTTGCGCCGTCGGGGTCAATCCGTGAGCCCTGCCTGCCGATACCGGAGGTGATGCCCTCACGCCGTTCGGAGGAGCCCACGATGCCCGAACTGTGGCTGCCCGGTGCCGAGATCCACGACCTCGGCGACCACGCGCCGACCGATCAGCAGTACCCGCCGAAGGCCATCGCCCACATCACCTGGGACCGCAACGCGACCGCCGCCGCGCCGCAGGACTGGTGCTCCTACGAGGACCTGGTCGGCTACTTCACCGGCAGCGGCGCCGGCGACGCGCCGCACCTGGTCTGGGACCCGTTCAGCGGCCGCACGGCGCAGCTGTTCCCGGCCGACTCCCGCTCGAAGAGCCTGCTCAGCCCCAGCCAGAGCCCCACCCGCACCAACCGGGCCGGGCGGGTGGTGATCCAGATCGAGGCGGTGTTCTTCCCCTACTGCCGCTACCAGGGCGCCGTCTACCCGCGCCTGGTCGACACCCCGTGCGCGGGCTGGGACCGGATCCACGCCTGGATCTCCTCCTGGGGCGTGCCCGACATCTGGCCGATGGGCCGGCCGACCGACTTCTCCGGCCACCGCGACGAGCGGACCTGGGAGGCCCTCGGCGGCTGGTACGCGCACGCCCACGTGCCGTACAACGACCACACCGACCCCGGCTCCTGGCCCGACCTCACGGCCGGGCCCGGCTCCCCGGGCATCCCGCCCCAGCAGCAGCCGGTGCCCCCGGTCACGACCGCCCGCTACCAGGTCAGCATCAACGGCCTGCCGTACGGCTACGGCGCCCAGGGCTACCAGGTGACGGTGGTCGGGCGGGCGCTGGTCGCGCACGGCTTCGGCGACCACTACCGCTCCGGCCCCGGCCCGAACTGGACGGACGCGGACACCGAGAACTACGCGGACTACCAGGGGAGTCTGGGCTACGCCGGGCAGGCGGCGGACGGCGTCCCGGGGGAGAGCTCGCTGCGCCGGCTGCTCGGCTACCTGCCCGGGCAGCGGACGGTCTCGGTGTCCCACGTGGTCGCGGCCGCCGGGACCGACCCGGGGGCCGCGCAGGGGCACCTGACGTACGGGTCCGAGGTGGCCATCGTGGAGCAGGCGCTCGCCGACGAGGGGCTGCTCGACCAGCGGTGGGTGGACGGCTCGTTCGGCACCCGGACGGTCTCCGCGTACGCGGCCTGGCAGCGGCGCTGCGGGTACCAGGCGGGGGCGGCGGACGGGATCCCCGGCCAGGCCTCGCTGCAGCAGCTGGGCGCGGCGCAGGGGTTCGCGGTGACCGACTGAGGCCGGCTCCTGGGGAACCGCGGTCGGGGCTGTTTCCCGCTGTCTCCGGCTGCTCCCCGCTGTTCCGTGCTGCTCCTCGGGGAGGAGCGCTCCGGCTGTCGCCCGGTGCGTGTACTCGCCGGGGAGTAGGCGAGGTTACTTCCACCGTCAGATGCCCGATGAGGATCGGACGGGAGAGCCTGGGGCCGTCCTCGTGGCCCCGACTCGAAGGAGGTACCCCGTGCGCTCGCCCACCGGCGCCGTCACGGCGTCCGAACCGGCGTCCGGTGTCAGGCGGCGGTCCGCGGGCCGCCGCCTGACACCGGCGGCGCGCAAACGCCTGGTCGTCCTGCACATCACCGCCTCGGTGAGCTGGCTGGCGCTGATGCTCTGCCTGCTCACCCTGGCGGTGACGGCGCTGACGGCCGTGGGCGCCGGCGACGCCGACCGGCTGCGCACCGCCTACCGGGCGATGGGCCTGCTCGGCGACGTGCTGATCCTGCCGCTGAGCCTGCTCACCTTCCTGAGCGGGGTGGCGCTCGGGCTCGGCACCTCCTGGGGGCTGTTCCGGTACTACTGGGTGAGTACCAAGTTCTGGCTGACGCTGGGGGCGATGGCGGCCTCCGTCTTCGCGCTCAGCGACCGGCTGCACGACGCGGTGCGGGTGGTGGACGCGCACCCGACCGGCCCGATCACGGCGGCGGACCTCGGCTTCGTCCGGTACAACACGGTGATCGTCCCGGCGGTGGCGCTGTCGCTCTACCTGTTCACCGTGGTCCTGTCGGTGTACAAGCCCTGGGGCCGCCGGAAGTCCAAGGCCGGTGCCGGGGCCGTGGACGCGGACGCCCGCCGGGGCCGAATACCCGGGGCGGGCGCCTGACCGGCCGGCCGACGGCCGCCGGCCCCGGCCCGGGGCCGCCCGGGGAATGCCCGCGCGCAGGGAGGGCGTTGTGCACCAACGTGACCAGCGCCGCGTCCACGACCAGGATCTCCGTGCTCGACCGCTCCCGGACCAGACAGGGTGAGGAGCCGGCCCGGGCACTGCGGGACACGGTGGCCTTCGCCCGCGAGGCGGAGCGGCTCGGCTACCACCGGTTCTGGGTCTCCGAGCACCACGGCGTGCCGGGGGTGGCCGGGTCGGCGCCCACCGTGCTCGCCGCGGCGGTGGCGGCGGCCACCTCCCGGATCCGGGTCGGCACCGGCGGGGTGATGCTGCCCAACCATCAGCCGCTGGTGGTGGCCGAGCAGTTCGGGGTGCTGGCCGCGCTGTTCCCGGGGCGGATCGACATGGGGCTCGGGCGCTCGGTGGGCTTCACCGACGGCGTCCGGCGGGCGCTCGGGCGCGAGAAGGGCGCAGCGGACGAGTTCGGTGCCCAGCTGGCCGAACTGCTCGGCTACTTCGACGGCTCGCAGCAGGCGCACCGCGGAGTCCACGCCCGGCCGGCCGAGGGCCTGCACGTCCCGGCCTTCGTCCTGGCCACCGGTGCGGGCGCCGACCTGGCCGCCGACGCCGGGCTGCCGCTGGTGATCGCCGCCCCGCACGGGGAGGACCGGATGCTCGCGGCGATCGACCGCTACCGCGACCGGTTCCGCCCCTCGGCGCACGCCGCCGAGCCGTACGTGGTGGTCTCGGGCACGGTGGCGGTCGCCGAGACGGCCGAGCGGGCGCGCGAGCTGCTCGTCCCGGAGGCCTGGTCCGGCGCGTACTCCCGTACCCACGGCGAGTTCCCGCCCCTGGCCCCGGCGGCGGAGATCCTCGCCCGGGAGATGACCGTCCGGGAGCGGGCCGCGTACGAGCAGTCGCTCAAGGGCCACATCGCGGGCACCCCGGCGCAGGCCGCCGCCGAGCTGCTGGCGCTGGTGGAGCGCAGCGGGGCGGACGAGTTCCTGGTCACCACCAGTACCTACGACCGCGCCGCGCTGCTGGACTCCTACCGGCTCCTCGCCGAGGCCGTCGGCCGGGCCTGAGCGGGCCGGGCCCGAGTGGGCCCGGAGGAGGCGGAGCCGTCACCGGTCCGGTCCGGGCCTCGCCGGCTGCCCGGCGCTCGCTGCCCGGCACCGCCGCTCAGCCCCCGTCGACCTCGGTCGTCCCGAGCCGCGCGTACACCTCCGGCCGTCGGGCCCGCAGCCGCAGCGCGATCCCGACGCCGGTCAGGAACACCACCGGCACGATCGCGACCAGCGGCCAGTTGACCTCTGGGCCGGCGCCGGTGAACAGGTCGAGCCGCCACACCACCAGCGCGGTGGCCCCGCACAGCAGCACGGTGGCGGCCAGCGGCGCCACGACCGTACGGAACGCCCCGGCGCTCGCGGCGGCCGCCCGGTTGCGGCGGAAGAAGGCGAACACGGCCAGACCGGCCAGCGCCTGGAGCACCAGGATGCCGACCACCCCGGGGGAGTTCGCCCAGAGGAAGAACTGGTTGTACGGGTCCGCCCCGATCAGCGCGGCCACCACGACGGCCACCGCCGCCACCACCGACTGCACGATGCCGCCGATCCACGGTGAACCGTGGCGCGGGTGGACGCGGCCCAGCGCGGCCGGGGCGGCCTGCTCGGTGGCCAGCGCGTAGCCGTACCGGGTGATGGTGTTGTGGAAGGCGAGCAGCGCCGCGAGCAGGCTGGTGACGATCAGCACCCGCTGCACGTCCGTCGCCCAGCCGCCGACGTAGTCGGTCATCGCGGTGAAGAACATCCCGGCCGGGTCGGCGGTGGCGGTCGCGACGGCCCCGGTGTCGCCGAAGGCCTGCACGATCATCCAGGTGACGAAGGTGTAGAAGAGGCCGAGGAAGACGATCGCGGCGTAGGTCGCGCGCGGCACGGTCCGCTGCGGCTGCCGGGCCTCCTCACGGTAGATCGCGGTCGCCTCGAAGCCGATGAAGGCGGCGAAGGAGAGGCCGAGCACCCCGCCCATCCCGCCGGAGAACACGTGCTCCGGGGCGAACGAGGACAGGCTCAGCCCGTGCGCCCCGCCCTTGACCAGCACCGCCACCGCGAGCACCAGCAGGATGCCGGTCTCGGCGATCAGCAGCGCCCCGAGCACCTTGGCCCCGAGGTCTATCGAGCGGAAGCCGAGGAACCAGACCACCGCGACCCCGAGCAGCGCCCAGACCGGCCAGGGCAGGTCCAGCCCGAGCAGGTCCTCGGCCGTGGTGTGGGCGAAGAACCCGAAGGCGCCGAACATGCCGATCTGGATCGCGTTGTACGAGAGCACCGCGAGCAGCGCCGCGCCCAGCCCGGCCGCCCGGCCGAGGCCGCGGGTGACGTAGGCGTAGAAGGCGCCGGCGTTGCGGATGTGCGCGGTCATGGTGGTGAAGCCGACCGCGAAGAGCGCCAGCACCACGCCGGTGGCCAGGTAGGCGACCGGCGCGCCGATGCCGCCGAAGGAGATGGCGAACGGCGCCACGCCGGCCATCACGGTCAGCGGCGCGGCGGCGGCCACGACGAAGAAGACGATGTCGCCGGTGCCGAGCACCCCGCGCTCCAGCCCGCCGGGGGTGCCGGGGGTGCCGGCGGAGGTGGGGGTGGAAGGGGCGCCGGGGTCGGGGGGACGGAGTGCGGCGGGGGAGGCCGCGTCGGAGGGCAGGGTCATGGGGGAGCTCTCCTGGGGTCGTGGGTACGAGGGTAGGGCGGTCGGCGGCGCGGACGCGTCGGCCGCCGACCGGGGAACGAGGCACGGACGCCGTGGGGGACGGCCGGAACCGGTCGGGACATCCGTCCGGGCGGGGCGGCCGGTCGGCCAGGACGTCTCAGCGCGTCGAGCCGCAGCCGGACAAGCCGGACAAGCCAAACAAGCCGGACCAGCCGCAGCCGGACAGCCGGCCGGGGCGCGCCTCAGCGCGTCGAGCGGTCACGGCCGGGCGGCCCACCGTGGGTGCGCCGTCCGCCGAGCCAGGTGCCGGCCACCTCGATCGAGGCCAGCTCACCGGCCGGCACCGCGTACGGATCGGTGGCCAGGTGCACCAGGTCGGCCCGCAGGCCCGGCCGCAGCACGCCCCACTCGGCCTCCTCGAAGGCCTGGTGCGCCACGCCCGCCGAGTACGCCGCCAGCGCCTCGGTGAGCCCGATCCGCTCCTCGGGCAGCCAGCCGCCGTCCGGCAGCCCGTCCGGCGTCTGCCGGGTGACGGCGGTGGCCAGCCCGGCGAGCGGCTCGTAGCGGGTGACCGGCCAGTCGCTGCCGAAGGAGACCCGGGCGCCGCCGCGCAGCAGGGCGGCGATCTGGTACTGCCGGGAGCCGCGGTCCGGGCCGATCCGGGGCAGGGTGAGCTCGGTCATCAGCGGGTCGGTCTGCGCCCACAGCGGTTCGAAGTTGGCGATCACCCCGAGTTCGGCGAACCGCGGCAGGTCGTCCGGGTGGACCAGCTGGACGTGTGCGATCACCGGCCGGCGGGCGCGCGGCCCGTTGCGGCGGGCGGCGGCCTCGACGGCGTCCAGCGCGATCCGTACGCCGTGGTCGCCGATCGCGTGGATGTGCGGCTGGAAGCCCAGCGCGTCCACGGCGGTGACGGCCTCCGCCAGCTCGGCGCCGGTCCAGTTGGCGACGCCGTGGGAGTGCGGGCAGTCGCTGTACGGCTCCAGCAGCGCGGCCGTCCCGGACTCGATGACGCCGTCGGCGAAGAACTTGACCGCCCGCGCGCTGAGCCGTCCGCGCCCGGCGGCCTCGACCCGGTCGCGGTCGGCGGCCAGGCGGGGGAGCCGCTCGCGCCAGCCGTCCGGTTCGAGCAGCAGGGCGAGTCCGGCCCGGACCGGCAGGTCCTGCTCGGCGACGGCCGCCAGCCAGGTGTCCACCTGCGCGGGTTCGACCCAGGCGTCCTGGAGCCAGGTGAGTCCGGCGGCGGCGAGCGCGGCGGTGGTCTCCCGCAGTGCGGCGACCTGTTCGGCCAGCGGCCGCGGCGGGACGAGCGCGAGGACGGGGTTGAGCGCGCCGAACTCGCGCAGGGTGCCGAGCGGGCTGCCGTCCGGTCGTCGGACGATCTCGCCACCGACCGGCTGGGGCGTGTCCGGCCCGTACCCGGCCCGGCGCAGCGCCTCGCTGTTGGCCCAGCCGGTGTGGTGGTCCATGGTGCGCAGCAGGACCGGCCGGTCCGGTACGGCGGCGTCGAGCAGCCGGGCGTCGAACAGCCCGCCCTCGGCCAGTGACGGATCCACGGCGTCGCCGGTGATCCACTCGGCCTCGGGGTGGCGCCGCGCCCAGTCGCGGACGGCCGCCACGACCTGCTCCACGCTGGTGCAGTCGCGGACGGGCACGCCGCGCAGGCCGATGGCGCCGAGCAGCGGGTGGACGTGGCCGTCGCCGAAGGAGGGCAGCAGGGCGCCGCCGTCGAGGTCGACGGTCTCGGTGCCTTCGTCGCGCAGGGCGAGGGCGGCGTCGCCGAGGGCGGCGATCCGCCCCGCGCTGACGGCGAGGGCGTGGGTGCGGGGGAGGGCGGGGTCTCCGGTGTGGATCCGGCCGCCGGTGAAGATCGTTTCGGCACGCATACGGGGGTGTGCGTCCTCTCCGGGGCAGGGCGGGCCGACGGGTGCGCGGCCTGCCTAACCGAATGGGGTTCGGTTACCGTAGGCGCGGCACCGGCGGGTGCGGAAGGGTTTTACTGAAAGCCGTTCAATAACGCTTGGATAACGACGATCTTGGTCTGTCGGGGGCCGACGGGCCGCCCGGCGACCCCGAAGGTGAGGAACCGGGCATGCCCAGGCCGCGCACACCCCTGCTGGACCGGCAGCGCATCGTGGACACCGCGCTCCGGCTGGTCGACGAGGCGGGGGACCTCACCATCCCCGCGCTGGCCGGTGCGCTCAAGGTCAGCCCCTCCGCGCTCTACCACCACGTGGCCGGCCGGGCCGAGATCGTCGCCCTGATGCGCGCCGAGCTGGTGCGCACGATCGGCGAGCAGTCGATGTGGGACCAGCCCTGGGACGCCGCGCTGCGCACCTGGGCGCACGCCTACCGGGACGCCTTCGCAGAACACCCCGGCATCGTCCGGCTGCTCGCCACCGCGCCGCTTGCCGAATCGTTCATGCACGAGCTGTACGAGCGGGCCGTCGCCACCCTGGAGGACGCGGGCTTCGCCGCGCAGGACGTGATGGGCCTGATCACCGCCCTGGAGAGCTTCATCCTGGGCTCGGCGCTGGACCTCGTCGCCCCGGACGTCATGGTCGACGCCGTCGACCGCGCCGCCACCCCGAGGTTGGCCGACGCCCTGGATGCCGTCCCCGTCGGGCGCGAGCGCGCGGACCGGGCCTTCGAGCTCGGGCTCACCGCCCTGATCGGGGGCTACCGGGCGCTGCTGGGCTGACCGGCACGGGCCGGCCCGGAAGTGCCCGGCGGCCCCCCGGTCGCGATTTCTGACCAGGCGTGATGGCCTGCTAGTGTTCTTCCCGTCGAGAGGAAGTGACCTTCCGGGAAACGAATCTCGAACAGGCGTCAGCGGTGCTACCAGAGCACGCCCTACTTTCAGTAGGGAGAGTCCGTGCGATCCGGGCCTGGCGCTCCCATCGAAGGGGCTCGTTCCGTCCAACGGAACGGGCCCCTTCGGCGTGTTCGCGCTCCATGGGCTCGTCCTCTTATCGCACTTTCGATGACGAAACCCTCCGGCACGGCCCGGTATCGGCCAAGGTCCCGTGCCAGGCGGCCGGTGAACGGCGCTCCAACCGCCCTGGCCCACCAGTGGCGTCACCTCCCCTCCCGGACTGATGCATCGTCAATTCTTGGCCGGAACTGGCCGTTGCCGGTGTGAATATGCCATCGGAATGTTCGTCCGACGGAATCCGGCAGTAGCCTTCCGTGTCGAACTAGCCACTGCTGGTGGTGAACCGGTCGGCGCCGCGCTGCGTCCGGCCGCCCAGACCCCGCGAAGGAGCCGGTGTGCCCGGTATCGACGAATGCCTCTCCGGAGCGATGGCGATCCCCGGGGCCCGCGCCGCGAGCCTGGTCGACTGGAGCAGCGGGCTCGCCCTCGGCAGCCTCGGGGACAGCCCGACCGGAGAGCACGAAACCTCCGCCGCCGAGGCAACCGACCTGGTGCGGGCGGCCGTTGAGAGCCAGACCTTCACCGTGACGGAGGACCGGCGGGCCCCGCTGGAGGACATCATCGTCACCGCCGGCCGCAGCTACCACCTGATCCGCTTCATCGACACCGTCTTCGACAACAGGCTCGTGCTGCACCTCTGGCTGGACCGCGCGGAGGGCAACCTCGCCGCCGCCCGCTTCCGCCTCCGGGCGCTCACCGACGAACTGGTGCTGGGGTGAGCGCGTGACCGCCGCGACCGGCACCGCGCCGCCGCCCTGGGCGGGGGCCGCCACCCCGAGGACCCCGGGCGAGGCGCTCGCCCTGCTCGCCGACCGTCGCGCCACCGGCGCCCTGCACGGACCGCTCGGCAGCCTCCACCTGGTCGACGGGCGGGTGGCCGCCGCCCAGTCCTCCCGGGCCCCCGGCCTGGCCGACCTGCTCATCGGCTGCGGCCGGATCACCCCCGAGGGCTGGGCGGAGCTGCTCCGGATCCACGGACCTCGGTCGAGGGTCGGCGAGGCGCTCGTCGACCGGCGGCTGCTCACCCGGGGAGAGCTCGAACTCGGCCACCTGGGAACGCTGTTCGACGCCTCGTTCTTCGTCCTCGCCGACCCGGGCGGCGGAGTCTGGCGGTTCGAGGCCGACGCCCGGCACTGGCTCGGACCGGTCGCGGACGTCGACCCGGCCCGGATCCGTCGCGAGGTCGCACGCCGTCGGCAACTGCTCGACGGGATCTGGCCGTGGGGGCAGCTCGACACCGCGCCCGTCCGCCCGGTCGAGCACGTCCGCCGAGCCTCCCACCGCCCGTCCGGCCGTCGGCGCCGCGAGCTGCTGGACCACGCCGACGGCCGCAGGACCCCGGCCGACCTGGCCCGGCTGCTCGGCCGCTCCGGTTTCGGCGTGACGGCCGACGTCCGACGGCTCGCCGCCGCCGGGCTGCTGGACGCGCCGTTGCCAGCCGACGTGCCGCGCCCGCCCGAGGTGCCGACGGCGGCCCAGGTGCCCGAGGTGTCGCCAACGGCCGTACCGGCAGCCGAAGTTCCCCCACCGGTCACGAGCGGACCGGCCGGAGGGCTGCACCGCAGGGTCCCCGGCGCCAGCCTCCGGGGTGCCGGACTCCCCGGAGCCCCGGTCACGGCCGACCCCGCCGCAGCCCGTACCGGCACCCCCGCCGGGACCGACACCGGGACCGACGCCGGGACCGACGCCCCCACGCGATCAGAACGCCCGCCCACCACGGCAGCGGCCCACCCGCTGACCGTTCCCGACCCGGACATCGCGCTGCTGACCCGGGTCCGAGACCTTCTGGAGGCCCGACTTTGACCCATTCCCCGCCCGCGACCCCGTCGTTCCGGCCATGAGGCGGGCACTCAAGCAGCGTGTCGGAAGGAGACAACTGATCGCCTTGGAGACCGAGTTGCTCGCCGAACTGCGCGCCGTCAAGCACCGCGTCCCGCACCTCGCGGGTGGTCTGGTCGCCAGCGTGGACGGCCTGTTGATCGCGCACGACACCCACGGCACCGAGCCCTCGGGTCTGGCCGCGATGACGGCGGCCTCGCTCTCGCTGGCCCAGCGGCTCGCCGACACCACCGGCCAGGGCGAGTTCCGCGAGTCGCTGGTGCGCGGCGAGAACGGCTACGTCGCCACCTACGCGGCCGGCGGCAGCTGCGTGCTGACGCTGCTGGCGCACCCCGACGTCAACGTCGGCCGGCTGCACCTGGAGGCCCGCCGCAGCGCGCAGCGCATCGCGGAGCTGCTCAACGACGCGCTCGTGCCCAAGGACCCGCGCGACGCGGGCTGACCGCGCCACCAGACCACCGCACCGCCTGAAACCGCACCGACCGAAACCGAACCACCCACCACTGAAAGGGAGTTACCCAGATGACCGACGCAGCCGGCGCGCTCAAGCAGGCCATGACCAGCATCGAGGGCGCCATCGGCGCGGCCCTGGTGGACTACAACAGCGGCATGGCGCTGGCCACCCTCGACGGCCCCGGTGGCCTGGACCTCAACGTCGCCGCCGCCGGCAACACCGACGTGGTCCGCGCCAAGATGCGCACCATGGACATGCTCGGCCTCCAGGACGGGATCGAGGACATCCTGATCACCCTGACCAGCCAGTACCACCTGATCCGCCCGCTCACCGGCCGTACCGGCAAGGGCCTGTTCCTCTACCTCGCGCTGGACAAGGCGCGCGCCAACCTCGCGATGGCCCGCCACCAGTTGGGCCGGATCGAGGCCGAGCTGGAGGTCTGACGCGGCGCCCCGAAGCGCCGCGCCGGCCCACCGCGCCCGACGTGCGAGGAAGCGGACGAGGCCCCGGCGGTGGCTCACGCCCCGCCGGGCTCCGTCCACCCGGCCTCACCCCTGCGGCAGGTCCGGCCCGACGCTCCGCCCGCGCACCAGCTCGACCGGTCCGCCCGCCCGTTCCCGGGCGGCCAGTGCGGCGGCCGTACGGTCCCAGGACGGGCCGGTCAGCAGCGTCCGCGCCTCGGCCGGGTCGCAGAGCCGCCACTCGACCAGTTCGTCCTCCGGCAGCACGAGGGAGTCGAGCATCCGCTCCGTCACCGTGCCCCCGTCGAACACGTACACCAGGACGGCGGTGTCCCGGCCGGTCGCCGGGTCCGCCTCCGGGTCGGCCGCCGCACCCGGCTGCCAGTCCAGCGCCAGCAGTGGCCCCGGTTCCACGTCCCAGCCGAGCTCCTCGCGGATCTCCCGCCGGGCGGCCGCCCGGGGCATCTCCCGGTCCGCCTCGACCCCGCCGCCCGGCAGCGTCCAGTGCGGCACCTGCCCGAGCGGCCCGTCCCACGGCCGCAGCCGCACCAGCAGCACCCGGCCGGCGGCGTCGGTGAACAGTGCCCGCGCCTTGGTCCGGATGCGCGGCCGGGTGGCGTAGTAGGTCGCCCGGTCCATCGGCGGCTGCGAGGGTTCCGGCGGCTCCTCGGCGGACGGCGTCAGCCCCGGTGCGGCGGCCAGTCCGGCGTACTCGGGCACCGGCGCGTCGGCGGGCAACCGCGCGAGCGTGTGGCCGACCGGCCGGCTGTCCTCCAGCTCCAGCGGCCCGGTGTCGCCCGGTGCCCGCAGACAGGCCGTCACCCGGCGGGACAGCCGTGGTGGCAGGGCGTGTCCGGCCTGCTCCGCCGTCAGCCAGGTCCAGCCGCCGACCTCCGCCGTGTCCGGCCGGAACGCCGCCACCTGCTCCGCCGTCAGCGGCTCGGCCCAGTAGAGGTACACGACGATCGGCCGGTCGCCCTCGCGCAGCAGCGCCCAGTCCACGCCGGCCAGCGGCCCCAACCGGGGCGTGAACCCCAGCTCCTCCCGGATCTCCCGCAGGGCGGTCTCCCTCGGCGACCGGTCCGTCGGCTCCCACCCGCCGCCCGGGATCGCCACCGGGTGCTTCCGGTCGTACGGCAGCCGCACCACCAGCAGCCGCCCGGCCCCGTCGGAGAACAGCACCCCCGCCGCCGCCATCACGTCCCGACCCACCGCGCCCGAGCTCTCCACCCCGACTCCCTCCGTCACGCTCTCCCCGGACACGACAACCCGGGCCACCCCGATGGTTCCCGCCGAACGGCCCCGCCGATCCCGGCCGTGACCGGCACCGTCCCCGGTCGCGGGGGAGCGAAGGTGTCAGCGGTGGCCCAGGACGTTGACCACACGGCCGTTGGGGTCGCGGACGAAGAACCGCCGTACGCCCCACTCCTCGTCCTGCAAGGGGTGGACGATCTCCGCACCGCCGGCCAGCACGGCCGCGTAGGCCGCGTCCACGTCGTCGACCTCGATGCTCAGGTCGGGGGTGACCGGCGCGGTCCTGTCGCCGGTCATGAAGCTGACCTGCGCCGCCGGACTGGACGGGGAGGCGAGCGTCATGATCCAGCCGTGGTTCATGACCTCCTCGAAGCCCAGCAGGCCGTAGAACTCCCGGCTCTCCTGCGCGGCCTCCGACCGGATGTTGGGCACGACACGGCGAACGGACATCGACGACTCCAGACAAGAACGGGAATGCCTCCGGGACCCTCCACAAGTACTACGCCACTCCCGCCGCCGCGCGCACTTCCGCAACAGTCCCCGGTTCCACCGCCTTCGCCGTCCCCGCCACCCCGGCGCGCTCCTCACCCCAGCGAGGCGAGGGCCTGCGCCGCGGCCCGGGCCATCTGCTCGTCGTGCCGCCGGCTCCCGCCGCGCAGGCGGGCGACGCCCTCCGCGGCGGCCAGTGCGAGCAGGCCCGGCAGGAGGTCGGTGCTGCGGGCGGCGAGCCAACGGGTGCCCCGGGTGGCCATCCACCAGAGGTCGGCGGCCAGGCCCGGAGGTGGTTCGGCGGGAGCGGCGGTCGGGGGCGGGCCGAGGGGGTGGCCGGCCTCGGTGAGCAGGTCGTGGAAGCGCCGGGCGATCAGGTGGTGGCCCTCGGCGCTGGGGTGCAGGCGGTCGACGCTCAGCAGCCGGCGCTCCGTGAGCCACGGCAGCTCGGCGATGTGCAGGTGCACCGCCCGGTGGCGTTCGGTGAGGGCGTGCACCACGGTGTTGACCGCCCGCATCCGGCGCGCCAGGGGACGGGCGAGCGGCGCCGGGAGCCGGAGCAGGCTGCCCGGGTCGGGCAGGCAGGCGGTCAGCAGCCTGGCGCCGTGGCCGGACAGTTCCCCCATCGTGGCGTCCAGTTCCAGGGTGGCGCGCCGGATGTCGAAGCCCGAGCGCAGGGTGTCGTTGCCGCCGACCACCACCGCCGCGAGCTGCGGCCGCAGAGCCAGCGCGCCCGGTAACTGACGTGTCGTCAATTCCGTGGTGAGCGCCCCGCTGTACGCCAGGTTGGTGAACTCGACGTCCCGACCCTCGGGCGGCAGCGCGCGGGCGAGGACGGCGGCCCAGCCGCGCCAGCCCTCGCCGACCTGGTCCCCGACCCCCTCCGTGAGCGAGTCCCCGAGGGCGACGAAGCGCAGCAGCTCGCCGGCCGTGGGGCGTTCTTCCGCGGCCCGGCCACGCCCGGCCTCCAGCATGCTCATCCTGACCCCCGACCTCCGTCCACCGCCTCGTCGTCGCGTACACCGTGCGCCGCAAGGAACGCCGCCACCGCCGCCGGCCAGCCGTACCGCTCGGCCTGAGCCCGGGCGGAGGCCCGTCGCAGCTCCTCCGGCCGACCCAGCAACTGCCGTACGGCGGAGGCGAATCCGTCGCCGGTGTCGACGGCCGCCACCCCGGCGAGCCCGACCAGGCCGGGCAGCGCGGAGGAGCGGCTGACCACCACCGGGGTCCCGCAGGCCAGTGACTCCATCGCGGCCAGCCCGAAGGTCTCCACCGGGCCGGGCGCGAGCACCACGTCCGCACAGCCCAGCAGCCGGGCCAGTTCCGCCCGCCCGCCCAGGTGCCCGAGGAAGCGCACCGGCAGCCGCAGCCGCGCGGCCCGCGCCGCCAGCCGGTCCCGCAGCGGGCCGGTGCCGGCCACCACCAGCACCGCGGGCCGCCGCCGGGCCCGCAGGACGGCCAGCGCCTCGATCGCCCGCTCGGGCCGCTTCTCCGCCGAGAGCCGGGAGCAGAGCACCAGCAGCGTCTCGTCCGGAGCGGCGTACCGGGCCCGCTCGGCCGCCCGTGCGGTCGGCGGCAGCGGGCGCATCGCGTCGAGGTCCACCCCCAGCGGGGCCCGGACCAGGTTCGGGGTGCCGATCCGCCGGAACTCCGCCGCCGCCCAGTCGGTGGTGCAGAGCACCGAGTCGTAGGCGCGGGCGGTGGCCGCGTTGAACCGGTCGGCCGTCGCGCCCGCCAGCGGACCGGGCAGGCCCCAGGTGCGCAGCAGGCCGGCGGCGCTCTCGTGCGAGACCATCACCGAGCGCACGCCGTGCCGCCGCGCCCAGGCGCCGGTCCAGCGCAGCGTGGTGCGGTCGGACACCTCCAGCCGGTCGGGGGAGAACCTGGTCAGCTCGGCGGCGACGGCCCGCCGGTCGGTGAGCAGCCGGTAGCCGCCGCTGGCCGGCAGCACCGGGCCGGGCAGGGTGACCACCACGCCCTGCTCGGTCTCCTCCTCGGAGCGCCGCTCCCCGGGGACGATCAGCACCGGACGGTGCCCGGCCGCCCGGTACCCGGCACCGAGGTGGCGCAGCGCGGTGCGCAGACCGCCGGAGACCGGGGTGACGAAGTTGGCGAGCCGGACGATCGTCAGCGCCTCGCCGGTCGCCGAGACCCTGCCGGCCATCGGAGCCTCACCGGTCGCCGGAGCCTCACCGGCGATCGGCGAGGCGCCGGCCGTAGGCGCCCCGCCGTCGGGAACGGAGCTCATGCCGGCAGCTCCTCCGACAGGGCGGGCGCCACCGGCGCGGCCGACGCCGGGGCGGCGGACGGCAGCCGCACTCCGCGGTGCTCCGCCAGCACCTCGGCGTAGTGCCGCAGCAGCAGGTCCCCGACCGCCTCCCAGGTGCGCGCGGTCACCTCGGCGCGCCCGGCCTGCCCGTACCCGGCCCGCCGTGCCGGGTCGGCGGCCAGCTCGGCGACCGCCCGGGCCACCGCCGCGGCGTCCCGGGGCGGCACCAGCAGGCCGGTGCGGTGGTGGGCGACCAGGTCCAGCGGGCCGCCCGCCGCGGGGCCGATCACCGGCACGCCGCTGGCCATCGCCTCCTGGATGGTCTGACAGAAGGTCTCCAGCGGGCCGGTGTGCACGAAGACGTCCAGGGTGGCGAAGCAGCGCGCGAGCTCGTCCCCGGTGCGCCGGCCGAGGAACACGGCGCCCGGCATCGAGGCCTTCAGCCCGGGCGCCGAGGGGCCGTCCCCGACGACCACCACCCGTACCCCGGGCAGCGCCGAGGCCGCCGCCAGCAGGTCGACCCGCTTCTCCGGCGCCAGCCGTCCGACGTACCCGACCAGCACCTCCCCGCCCGGGGCGAGCGCCCGGTGCAGCGCCTCGTCCCGGTGCCGGGGGTGGAACCGCACCGAGTCCACTCCGCGCGGCCACAGCTGCACCCTCGGCACCCCGTGGGCGGTGAGGTCCTGGGCGGCGGGGGTGGAGGGCGCCAGGGTACGGGCGGCCGCGCGGTGCACGGCCCGGATCCGCCGCCAGGCGGCGGCCTCCCCGAGCCCCCGCCCGGCCCGGTAGGCGTGCGCGTACCCTGCCAGATCGGTCTGGTAGACGGCGACGGCGGGCACCCCGAGCCGCGCCGCGACCTGCATCCCGCGCGCGCCGAGCACGAACGGGCTGGCCAGGTGGACGAGGTCCGGCCGGTGTCCGGCGACGGCGGCCGCCAGCTGCCGACTGGGCAGGGCGATCCGTACCTGGGGGTATCCCGGCAGCGGCACCGACGGGATGCGCACCACGGGAATCTCCGGCGCCGCGCCGCCGCCGAAGGTCTCCGGCGGGCACTCGGCGCCCCGCGCCGGCGAGGGGGTGACGACAAGGGGCCGGTGGCCCCGGCGGACCAGGTGCTCGGCCGTCCGCAGCACGCTGTGGGCGACTCCGTTGACCTCGGGCGGGAAGGATTCGGTGACGATGACGACGCGCATGCCAGTGTTCTGTCCGCGTCCGGCGTGCACCCGGCCAAAGGGATCTGTCGTAGAGGCGAACGCGGGTCGGCGATTTGCACCGCCGACCCGCGCTCCGGAGCCGGGCCCGCCACACCGTCCCGTGCGTCGGATCCCGGCCTGTCACACCGTCCCGCGTCCCGGCCCGTCACACCGTCCCGTGCGTCGGGGCCCGGCCCGTCACACCGACCCGGCGGTCTCCTTGAGTTCCGCGTACGGCGCGAGCTTGCGGATCGACGCGATGCTCCTCAGGCAGTCGTCCTTGCTCTCCTGCGGGTCGCCGGTCACCACGATCGTCCCGTTGCTCGCCTTGAGTCGGAACCGGTGCATGCCGCCCTCGTCCACGTACAGTTCGAATTTCCCGGCCATGCCAGATACAGCCTTCCGCTCGGATGACCCCCTGGCACCGCAACCTAGGGCCCACCCCACCACGCCGCCCGCCGACCGGACCCGTTCGGGTCACACCGCCGCGCGGCGTCGCCGGCCAGCCGCGCTCCCGGGCCCCGCCGGGCGACCGGGCGAGCAGGCGAACGGCCCACGCGCGGAGGCGACGGGCCGGTCCCGCCCCACCCGCGCGTGGAACCTCCGGCCCGGGGTCCGCCGCCCGACCGGAGCCGTCCGCGTCGTCAAGTGTCTTTGACGACACCTCGGTTCTCCGTGTCCGTACCGTCGGGCGCACCGCTCCTCGGGAGCCGCCGACGGCGATGACGGTGATTCGTCAACAAGTCGGGCAGTCGATAAGGTGCGTAGTCAACTGCCGCGCCTCGCACCTGAGGCCCGGTCAGGATGCGCGCCCTGGTGGGGCGGAGCTCCGCCGTGCCCGTCCGTGAACCTGACCGGTCGAGCCGTCGGGCACGGGCGCGGTCTTCGCGGTCGGGCCGACCGGCGCCGCCCGCTCGGGATCAGGAGGAATGCATGGCACAGATCATCGCCGAGGTGTCGCGGACGTTCAACGAGTACCTGCTGCTCCCGAACCGGACTCGGACCGACTGCGGGCCCGCGGCCGTTGATCTCCGGACGCCCCTGGTGCGGCACCGGGTGGGCGAGGCCTCGGCGATCGAGCTGCACGCCCCGTTCGTGTCGGCGATCATGCAGGCGGTCAGCTCCCCGGAGCTCGCGATCGCGCTGGCCCGCAACGGCGGTCTGAGCTTCATCCACCACAACCAGCCGGTCGAGGAACAGGCGGCGGCCGTCCGGAAGGTGAAGAACTTCAAGGCCGGTTTCGTCACCAGCGACACCAACGTCCGGCCCGACGACACCCTCTGCGACCTGGTCGCGGTGATGCGCCGGACCGGCCACAGCACCGCCGCCGTCACCCACGACGGGACGGCGACCGGGCGCCTGCTCGGCCTGGTGACCTCGCGCGACTTCCACCCCCAGCGGCACGACCTCGACGGTCCCGTCAGCGGCCGGATGACCCCCCTCGGCGAGCTGCCCCACGCGGGCGGCGACGTCACCCTCTCCGAGGCGAACGCGAGGCTGTGGGAGGAGCGGCTGGACTGCCTCCCGGTGCTGGACGGCGAAGGGCACCTCCAGCACCTGGTGTTCCGGTCCGACTACGCGGACAACAAGCGCTTCCCGAACCAGGTCGTGGACGGCGGCAAGCGCCTGCGCGTGGGCGCGGGCGTCAACACCCACGACTACCGCGAGCGGGTTCCGGCCCTGTTGGAGGCGGGCGCGGACGTCCTGTGCTTCGACTCGTCCGACGGCTACAGCGACTGGCAGGCGGAGGCGCTGACCTGGACGAAGAAGAACTACCCGGAGATCCCGATCGGCGGCGGCAACGTGGTGGACGGCGAGGCGTTCACGTTCCTCGCCGAGGCCGGCGCCGACTTCGTGAAGATCGGTGTGGGCGGCGGCTCCATCTGCATCACGCGCGACCAGAAGGGCATCGGCCGGGGCCAGGCCAGTGCCGTCCTCGACGTCGCCGCCGCCCGGGACGCCTTCCTGGAGCGTACCGGCGACTACGTGCCGCTCTGCTCCGACGGCGGCCTGGTGGAGGACTACCACGTGGCCCTGGCGCTGGCGATGGGCGCGGACTTCGTCATGATGGGGCGGTACTTCGCCCGCTTCGACCAGGCGCCCGGCGCGAAGGTCCCGACCAGGGACGGCTTCGTCAAGGAGTACTGGGGCGAGGGCTCCAACCGTGCCCGCAACTGGCAGCGCTACGGCCAGGGCGGCCAGGGGCTGGTCTTCGAGGAGGGCGTCGACGGCTACGTTCCCTACGCCGGCGACCTCAACGAGGGCCTGGCCACCACCATGGCGAAGATCAAGTCCACCATGGTCTCCTGCGGTTCCGTGACGCTGCCGGAGTTCCAGTCCACCGCGCGGCTGACCCTGGTGTCCGAGCAGAGCTTCCAGGAGAGCCACGCGAGCGTCACCCTGCGGGACACCTCCGGGACGGTCGCCTGAGCAACGGCGTGAGCGGTTGCGACGCGGAACCCCGCTGAAGGGACCCCGCGGGCGTACCCGCGACGAACGGGCCGACGACGAACGGCCCCGCGGGCGACCGGGCCCGTGCATGACCGGACCCGCGGGTGATCGAGAGCCGGAGGCTCGACCACCCGCGGGTCCGGTGCCGTCAGCCGGCGAGGTGGGCGTCGAGCCACCCCGGGAACTCGGTCAGGTCCTTCAGGACGACGTCGGCACCCGCCTCGCGCAGTTGGTCCGCGGTGAACGGCCCGGTGGCCACGGTCACCGCGAGGGCGCCGCCGGCCCGCGCCCCGGTGATGTCGCCGAGGTGGTCGCCGACGTAGACGGAGGCACCCTGCTCGCGCAGGACGGCGCCCTTGCGGTCGGCGAAGACCGAGCCGAAGACGTCGTCGACCTTGATGCCGAGCGCGGCGAGGTTCAGCCGGGCGTTGGGCTCGAACTTGCCGGTGACGACGATCGTCCGACCGCCGTGCCGGTGGACGGCGGCGATCGCCTCCAGCGCGCCGGGCAGCAACTCGCCCACCGGGGCGCCGTATTGGGGGAACAGCGCCCGGTACCGGTCGGCGGCCGCGTCCACCTCGTCGGCGGGGAACCAGTTGGCCAGCTCCTCCTCGATCGGCGGGCCGACGCGGGTGATCGCCAGGTCGCTGTCGATGGCGACCCCCGTCTCGGCCGCCACCATGTCCAGCACCGCCTTGATGCCCGGCCGGCCGTCGGCCAGCGTCATGTCGAGGTCGAACCCTATGGTCAGTGCGGGTGCGGGGGACGCGTTCTCGGTCGTGTTCATGGCAGCAATGATCCGACCAACCTTGTGGCGAAGCAAGTTTGAGACTTCGTCAGATCTGAGGGCCCGAGGCCTGTTGACAGGTCGGGTTCCCGGCGGGCGCATGGGGAGCCGCAGGCGACCGACTCCGGCAAACCGCCCGCAATCCGGCAGACCCGATGATTTCGACGCCAATGCCGGTGCGGCCAGGGCATTTTCGGCCTGACTTACCGTCAATTACTGTTTCCCTCTGGATGAAAGACCAGGCGATCTTGCCGAGGGGTCGCCCGCGATGTAGCTTCGTCTGTAGCGTCATGAACACGCCAGCTAGCGGTGCGGAATCAACCGGGGGGCTGTGTTTGCCGATGAAGTTCTGGTGTTGACCAGTGATCCGACTGCCACGGGCTGCGTGAACGTGCCCAGGGGGCTCCCGGCTCTGGAAGAGCCCGCCGATGAGATTTCCGGCGTAGGAGAACCGTTTCCCCGGGCAGGCGCATCGGCCGCTTCGGCACGATGGCGGATCGTCCCCCTCACTCTGCAAATCCGGAACCACTTTCAGTAGCAGGCCTTTCCTGGCGTGCCCGCGTGCTCACGTGCTCACGTACCCGCGTGCTCACGTGCTCACAGGCTCACGGGCTCGAGCGCTCGCCGGGACCTTTCACTGCCGTACGGCAGCAAGGAGGACTCATGAAGACCGGTCATCAGCGGGACGGCGAATCAACGGTTCCAGTGTTCAAGGACTTCCGGGCCGGCGTGGCGTTTCGCGACGTCATGCCCGTCCTGGCCAGCCGGGAGTCCTTCGGTGCGGCGATCGACGGCCTCACGGAGTGGTCGACTCCACTCGCCCCGGACTACGTCGCCGGCATAGACGCGCGCGGCTTCATCCTCGGTGGGGCCCTGGCGGACCGCCTGGGCTGCGGCTTCCTGGCCATTCGCAAAGAGGGGAAGCTGCCGGGCGAGACGGTGGGGCGGACGTTCTCCGGCGAATACTCGACCGACCGGATCGAGATTCGCAAGGACCTGGTGCCGCCCGGCGCCCGGGTCCTCATCCATGACGACATCGTCGCGACCGGGAACTCGGTGGCGGCCGCCGTGGAAATGCTCGAGGAGCTGGGCGCCACGGTGGTCGGAATCACGTGCTTGATCGAGAAGTCGTTCCTGAAGGGAAGGTCGCGCGTGAGCGTGCCTCTCTTCTCGGTCTATTCCTTCGACGCGTAAGGGAGTTGCTCGTGGCAGTGGAAACAGCACGGCAGACGTCGGTCCAGGAACGCCTCACACAATTATGGGCCGCCCGGCTGGAGATCTCGTCGATCGGCCTGGACGAGGACTTCTTCGAACTCGGCGGCGACTCGCTGACCGCCGCGGAACTGCAGGGGGACATCGACCGGGAATTCGGGGTGGAGGTGTCGGCCACGACCCTCTTCCTGTCGCCCACCATCGCGGAGTTGACCCAGGTGATCGAAGAGGCGGTGGCGGCGGCCCGGCCCGGGACGGCCGAGGCGTACCCGGGAGGCCGGCAGTGAGCACCGGCACGGCGGGAGACCTCACCGATCCCGCGCTCTACTCCCAGGGCGAACCGCACGAGGTCTGGCGCCGCCTCCGCGAACACGACCCGGTCCACTGGCAGCCGAACTCCGGCCGTGGCGGCGGCTACTGGGTCGTCACCCGGTACGCCGACGTCGAGCGGGTGCTGCACGACTACTCCGCCTTCACCTCCGAACGGGGCACCCTGCTCAACCTGCTCGGCCGAGGCGACCCGGCGGCCGGGAAGCAGCTGGCGGCGACCGACCCGCCGCACCACGACCGGGCGCGGATCCCGCTCAAGCAGGCCCTCGCCGTCAAGCCGCTCGCCTCGTTCTCCGACCGGATCCAGGCCGGCATCCGTGACCTGCTCGCCCCCGGAGCCGACGGACAGCCCTTCGACTTCGCGGTCGCGATGGCCCGGCTGCCCCTGGTCGCCCTCAGCCCCATCCTCGGGCTGCCCGCCGAGGACCACGAGCGCCTCATCCGCCTGGCCATGATGTCGACGGCGGAGGAGGACCCGGAGTTCCAGCTGCCGGGCGGCGTGGAGCCGACCCTCAAGCGTGGCCACCGGGAGATCTTCGCCTACTTCTCGGACCTGGTCCGGGCCCGGCTGCGGGATCCCGGCGACGACCTGATCAGCGTGCTGGCCGAGACCGAGGTGGACGGCGAGCCCATCTCGACCGGCTCGGTGATCTCCAACTGCTACAGCATGCTGCTGGGTTCGGCCGGAACGCTGCCGCACGTCCCGATCGCCGCGATCGTCGAACTGGCCGGCAGCCCGCGGTACGAGGACTGGGCCTCGCACCCGGAGCTGCTGGACTCCGGCATCGAGGAGGCCCTGCGCTGGGCCACGCCGGCCAGCAACTTCATGCGTTACGCGCTCCAGCCGGTCGAACTCTCCGGCGTGCGGATCGCCGAGGGCGACGCCGTGGTCGCCTACCTCGCCTCGGCCAACCGGGACGCCGAGGTCTTCCCCGACCCCGACGTGTTCGACATCCGGCGCCGCCCCAACCGGCACCTCGCCTTCGGCGTCGGCCACCACTACTGCGTCGGCTCGCACCTCGCCCGGCTGGCCCTGCGCCTGCTGTTCACCGAGCTGTTCGCGACGTTCTCCTCGATCGAGGTGGTCGGCGGGATCGAGCGGATGCACTCGACGTTCCTGGCCGGCTTCAAGCGGGTGCCCGTCGCGGGCGTGCCCCGCGGGGCCACCGTGAAGGGCTGAGGCGGATGACCCACTGGGTACCGGACCTGCCGGTCGTGCCGCTCGACGCCCCGCCGCACATCCTCGACCTGGTCGAACCGTTCCGGGGCCGGGGCGCGGCGGTCGTGGACGCCGGGGGATCGCTCGACCACGCCGAGCTGGACGAGCGGTCCGCCGTGGTCGCCACCGCGCTGCGGGCCGCCGGGGTGGAGCCGGACAGCCCGGTCGTCGTGCACGCGCGGCTGTCCCGCTGGGCGGTCGTCGCCATGCTCGGGGTGCTGCGGGCCGGAGCGCGGTACGTCCCCGTGGACGCGGGGTTCCCGGTCGCCAGGCAGCGCTACATCGCGGAGGCCAGCGGCGCGCGGTTCGCGGTGTCGGAGCCCGGGCTGGACGTCCGGCTCGAGGGCCTCCGCACGGTGCCGGCCGACACCGACGGCCCCCGGGGCGGGACCGTCCGCGGCACCCTGGCGTACACCTGCTTCACCAGCGGGTCGACCGGCCGGCCGAAGGGCGTCACGATCTCCGCCGCCGCGCTGGCGGCCTCGACCGCGGCCCGGCTCGCGTACTACCCGACGCCGGTCTCCACCTTCCTGCTCTGCTCGTCGATCTCCTTCGACAGCTCGGTCGCCGGCATCTACTGGACCCTGGCCTGCGGCGGCCGACTGGTCATCCCGAGCGACCGCCCGGCGGACCTGCTGGCGGTCGGCCGGGCCGCGCGGGACCACCGGGCGTCGCACCTGCTCATGCTCCCGTCGCTCTACGACATCGCCCTGCGCGGCGGCCTCGCCGAGCGGGCCGACACGCTCTCCACGGTGATCGTCGCCGGGGAGGCCTGCCCGCCCGACCTGGTCCGGCAGCACTTCGACGCGCTCCCGCGCACCCGGCTCTACAACGAGTACGGCCCGACGGAGTGCACGGTGTGGAGCGCGGTCCACGAGTGCACTCCGGCGGACGCGGACCTCCCGGACGTGCCGATCGGCGGCGCCGTCCCCGGGACCAGCCTCTACGTCCGCTCCGCCGACGGCGCCGCCGTACCGCCTGGGGAGCCCGGGGAGCTCCACATCGGCGGACCGGGCCTCGCCGAGCCGGCCCGCGAGCTCTACCGCACGGGGGACATCGTGTCCGTCACCGCCGGGGCCGAGCTGCGCTTCCACGGCCGGGCCGACCACCAGCTCAAACTCGGCGGGATGCGCGTCGACCGCTCCGAGATCGAACAGGCGCTGCGCACCCACCGGGACGTGGCGGCGGCCGCGGTCGGCGTCTGCACCGTCCAGGGGCGGAAGAAGGTGGTCGGCTTCGTCAGCTCGACCACCGGGGAGGTCGACCGGCGCAGCCTCCGGGCGCACCTCATCGAACGCCTGCCGGCCGTCGCCGTACCGAGCCGTATCGTGGCGCTGCCCCGGCTGCCCGTGCTGCCCAACGGCAAGGTCGACCACGGCGCGATCGACGAGCTGGCCCACGACACGCTGCTGCAGAAGAACTGACCGACGGAAGGAGGTGGGGACGACCGTGGCAGCACCCCGTTGGCTGATGTGCCGTCAGCGTCGCCCCGACGCCGCCCTGCGCCTCTACTGCTTCCCGCACAGCGGCGGTTCGCCCGGCGAGTACCTGCGCTGGGCGGACCGGCTGCCCGCCGAGGTCGAGGTGTGGGGGGTCCAACTCCCGGGCCGCGGAAGCAGGATGCGCGAGCCGGCCATGACCGACCTGCGGGAGCTGGTCGGCGCGTTGACGGAACAGGCCGAGTTCACCGGCCCGTACGCCTTCCTCGGGCACAGCCTCGGCGCGATCGTCGCCTACGAGACGGCCGTCGCGCTGCGGGCGCTCGGACGCCCGGAGCCGGAGCGGCTCATCGTGTCCGTGAACGGCCCCCCGCACCTGCACCGCCCCGGACTGCCGCTCCACCTCCTCGACGGCGTCGACTTCGTCCCCCGGGTCGAGGAGCGGTACGGGCCGCTGCCGCCGGAACTCGGGAACGACCCGCGGATGCGCGAGCTGTACCTGGCCAACCTGCACGCGGACCTGACCGTCGTCGCGACCTACCGGCACGTCCCGACCGCCCCGCTGAGCTGCCCCGTCCTCGCGCTCGGCGCCACCGACGACTGGGAGGACGAGGGCAGGCTGCGCGAGTGGGGCCGGCACACCACCGGCCCGTCCGACGTCCGGATCCTTCCGGGCGGCCACTTCTACTTCCGGGACCACCCGGACCTCTTCTTCGACTGCCTGACGGACAGCCTCGGCGCCCTCACCGGGGCCCCGGCCGTCCGTCCGGCACCCGACCCCAAGGGAGCGCCGTGACCACCCAGACCATCGACCTGCGGAGCGACACCGTCACCAGGCCCAGCGCGGCCATGCGAGCCGCCATGGCCGCCGCCGAGGTCGGCGACGACACCCTCGGCGACGACCCCACGGTGATCCGGCTGGAACGGATGCTCGCCGACGCCTTCGGGTTCACCGGCGCGCTGTTCCTGCCCAGCGGGGTCATGGCCAACCAGCTCGCGCTCCGGCTGCTGGTGCCGCCCGGGCAGGAGCTGCTGGCCGACGCCGGCGCGCACTTCCTGCTCTACGAGGACGGCGGAGTCGCCTGGCACGGCGGGATCCTGACCCGGACGACGGTCTCCGAGGACGGCCTGATCGACCCGGAGGTGCTCGCCCGGATGATCCGTCCCGCCACCGCCTACGGCAGCGGGACCCGGGCGGTGGCGGTGGAGAACACCCACAACGCCGCCGGCGGCGTGGTGTACCCGCTGGCCGCGCTGGAGGAGATCCGGCGGGTCACCCGCGAGGCCGGGGTCACGGTGCACTGCGACGGCGCCCGGATCTGGAACGCCCACGTCGCCAGCGGCGTCCCCTTCGAGGCCTACGGAGCCTGTTTCGACACGCTGTCCCTCTGCTTCTCCAAGGGGCTCGGCGCGCCCGCCGGCACCGTGCTGCTCCTGGACGCCGACCGCGTGGAGGAGGCCCGGGTCATGCGGCACCGGATGGGCGGCTCCATGCGGCAGACCGGGATCCTGGCCGCCGCCGCCATCCACGCCTTCGAGCACAATATCGGGCGGATGGCCGAGGACCACGCGAACGCGGCCCTGATCGCCGGTCTGCTGCGCGACGGCGGACTGGACGTCCGGGAGCCGCAGACCAACCTGGTGTTCGTGGACGTGCCCGACGCGGCAGGGGTGCAGGAGCTCTGCGCGGCGTCCGGCGTTAGGGTCTCGGTGATGGGACCGCAAACGGTCCGCCTGGTGGCCCACTTGGACGTCGACAAGCAGCAGTGCGAGCGGGCGGCACGGACGGTCGCCGAGGCTGTCGCCCAACTGGCCACGGGCAACTGAGCACGTGTAGGAGCAGCTTGAGATGTCGTTCCGAGTGTGGCTGTCGGCCAGGTTCTTCCTGTTCTTCCTGACCTGGAGCTCGTACCTCTCCTACTGGGGGGTCTGGCTGCTCGCTTCCGGTTTCGGACCGACGGAGGTCACCGCGGTCATCACCGCCGGTCTGCTGTCGCGCTCGGTCTCCATCGCCGTCGTCTTCCCGGTGCTCTGCCGGACGGTCCCGCTCCGGAGACTGTCGCAGCTGCTCGCCTGGACGGCGACGGCGCTCAGCCCGCTCTACCTGACGCATCCTCAGTTCGCTTCGATGATGGTGGTGTCGGTGCTCGTCGGCGTCAGCTACCCGCTGCTGATGCCGTTGAGCGAGACCCTCGCGACCATCGGCGCGGCGAACGGGCAGGTCGACTACGGGAGCGTCCGCTACTTCGGTTCGGCGGGGTTCCTCTTCGGCCTGGGCGTGTCCGGCGTGGTCGGGCGGACGGTCGGCAGCGGCGCGCTGGTGGGGGTCTTCGTCGTCGGGTGCCTGCTGCTCGCGCTGGCGGACCTGGCGCACCCCGTCGGGTTCCCGACGGTGGCGACCGTGGCCGGCGGCGGCCGCGGCCGGCTGCTGCGCAACCGCGTCTACGCGCTCGGCCTGGGCAGTTCCGTGCTGCTCCAGGGCGCCCACGCGGCCTACTACGCCTTCGGCGTCGAGTACTTCGGCCGGCTCGGCGTGTCGAGCATCAACGTCAGCCTCATGCTGGCGCTGGCCGTGGGGTGCGAGCTGCTCCTGTTCAAGTACGCGGGGCCGATGCTCGGCCGCTACCCGGTCCCGGTCCTCTTCGCCGCCGCCGCGGTGCTCTCGGTGCTGCGCTGGGGCCTGCTCGCGGTGCCGATGCCGCTGGTGTGCGTCGTGCTCACCCAGACGCTCCACGCGGGCACCTTCGCGCTGACCCACGTCGCGCACGCGCGCTGCGTGCAGGGCCACGTCCCCGAGGACCTCTGGTCCGACGCCCAGGCGCTCTACGCCGGGTTGGCCATCGGCCTCGGTGTCGCCGCCGTCACCGCCGTCACCGGCCCGCTCTACGCGGCCTCCCCGCACTGGGCGTTCCTGGCGATGGCCGCGGTCTGCCTGCCCTGCTTCCTGCTGGTCCGGTGGCAGGTCAGGCTGCTGCGGGACGGGGCGGAGGTTCCCGAGCGGGTCGCGTGAGCGCGCCGTCCGGCTGCCGCCGCGCCGCTGTACGGGCGTACCCGGGCGGGCCGCGTACGGCACCGCGGCCCGGCGCGGGGTGAGCGCCGGGCCGCGGGGGCCGCGGGGTTCAGCAGTTGGCGAGGATGCCGGTGAGCGCGTTCTTCTCGGCGCTGTCCACGCTCAGGCCGTAGTACTGCTTCACCTGGACCCAGGCGCGGGCGTAGGTGCAGCGGTAGGAGGCCTGGGGGAGCCACTCGGCCGGGTCGCGGTCGCCCTTGGAGCGGTTGCTGCTCGCGGAGACCAGCAGCAGCTGGGGGCGGGTGACGTCGTTGGCGAAGGCCTGGCGCTGGGGGGTGGTCCAGGCCCAGGCGCCGGAGGCCCAGGCCTCGGAGAGCGGCACCAGGTGGTCGACGTCGAAGGAGGAGGCGTTGGTGGTGGTAGCGCCGTCGTACGGCGAGGACCAGTTGCCGCTGGTGGCCTTGCAGGAGGTGTCGGTGGCGACGTTGCTGCCGTCCCGCTTGACGACCCACTCGCGGGTGTCGCAGGTGCCGCTGACGGTGATCCAGGTCGGGAACAGCGTGCGGTCGTAGGTGTCGCCGTGGGTCTCCGCGGTGGCGGGCATCGCGGCGAGGTACGTGCGGGCGGTGGCCGCGGAGATCGGGGTCGGCAGGGCGGCCTGGGCGGGGGTGCCGGCCGTGACGACGGTCACGGCGGCGAGGACGGCGGCCACCGGTATGCAGGACAGGAACCGGCGTGCGGGTGCGCTGGGGGCCATGGCGGACGCTCCATCATCAGATCGGATGAACTGCTGAATTGCGTGCGCCAGTGTGGCGATTCGATGACCTACGCGGGTAGACCCGGGAAGTGAAATCCTCGTGCACATCGGACGTGCACCGGACAAGTCCGGCGCGCGCCACGGAGGTTCACGAGGATTTCAGGGGATGTGTCGGCTTCTCCGACTGCCGCCGGGAGTTCAGTCGCGGCGCCGGCCCGCCATCCAGACGTAGACCAGGATGCCCGCGAACAGGAACAGGACGCCCTGGTAGACGGCGGCGTAGCCGGCCCCGGCGAGCAGCCAGATCGAGAAGGCGAAGGCGCCCAGGCCGAGGACGGCGTCGCGCACCAGCCGCCCGCCGTCGACCTTCTCGCCGGCCCCGCGCACCAGCCAGTACAGCTGGGCTGCGGTGGAGAGCAGGTACGGCACGGTCGCGGTGAAGGTGGTGACCAGCACCAGCATGTCGAAGGCGCCCTTCGCGCCGCTGGCGAAGTTGAGCACGGTCAGCGCCGAGGCCAGCGCCACGCTGACCAGCACGCCGAAGGTCGGCACCCCGCGCCGCTCCTTGCCGAAGGCGGCCGGGAACAGGCCGTCCTTGGCAGCCGCGTACGGGGCCTGGGCGGAGAGCAGGGTCCAGCCGTTGAGGGCGCCGGTCATCGAGACCAGCGCGGCGACGGCGATCGCCGTGCCGCCCCAGGTGCCGCCGAACATCGCGTTCACGGCGTCCGAGAACGGCGCGGCGGAGTGGACGAGCTGCTGGTGCGCCACGGTGCCGAACACCGCGAGGGTGCCGAGCAGGTAGACCACCGCCGCGCCGGCCGTCCCGAGCACGCTGGCCCGGCCGACGTTGCGCTCCGGGTCGCGGACCTTACCGGCGCTCATCGCCGCCGACTCCACACCCAGGTAGCTGAACAGCAGGATCGCCGCGGCGGCGGACATCCCGCCGGCCCAGCCCTGGCCGCTGGCGTCGAAGGGCCCGAGGTTCTTCGGGTCGAAGAAGAACAGCCCGCCCACCGCGACCAGCAGCAGCGGGACGAACTTCAGCACGGTGGAGACGAGTTGGACCGCCCCGACGTAGCGGGTGCCGGCCAGGTTGGCCAGCGCCGGCAGCCACTGGAAGGCCAGCGCGGCGGTGATCTCCAGCGGGATGGAGTGGTGCAGCGGCAGCAGCACGTCCAGGTACCCGACGGCGGCCACGGCGAGCGCGGCGTTGCTGACCCAGGTGGTGATCCAGTACGACCAGGCGGACAGGAAGCCGGCGAAGTCCCCGAAGGCCTCGCGGGCATAGACGTACGGCCCGCCGGTGCGCGGGTTGCGGCGGGCCAGCTGCCCGAAGACCAGCGCCAGCGCGATCGCGCCCACGGTGAGCACCACGAAGGCGACCAGGCTGACCGTGCCGAACGGGGCCACGGCGGCCGGGATCATGAAGATGCCGCCGCCGATGATGTTGCCCATCACCAGGGCGGTGGCGGTCGTCAGCCCGAAGCGGCGGCCGCCCTTCCGCGGCGTCGGGCCGGTCGGTGCGGTGCCGGTGGGCGGGGAGTCGACCGGCCCCGGGGTCTCCGGGCCGCTCGGTCGGGTCGCCTGCCGAGGTGCGGCGGGACTGGTCTGCATGAGGGTGGTGCGCCTTTCGTGGTGCTGCTCCTGCTGCCGCCGGGTTGCGCGGCCGCGCTCGCTGCTGCTCCCGCCCGGTGGAGCGGTGGAGCGCCATGGAGCGACCGTTCATGCTCGGACCGGGCGGCACTGTGCACCAAATCGGCGGGATTTGTTCAGTTCGCCGGGTCCGTCACCGCAAGACTTGCGGTCGCGGGGCGGCCGGACGGGTACTCGTCCGGCGCCCTCCTCGCGGCTGTTCGACCGGATTCACGGACGTACGCCCGGATTCGTCCGGTCGGGGGAGTTGCCTCACCCGATTGCCTCAGCCCGGTTGCGGCGCGCGCCCGAAGCCGTGCGTTCGTGTGCCAACGTGGGCGCGGCGCCTCCCCGGTGGGGCGCGCCCAGCCCGTCGGGCGGCCGAACCGGCCGGTCGGGGGCGCGGGTTGAGGACCAGAGACGAACCAAAGGACAGCAGATGTCGCTTCGTGGGAAGATCCGCAAGCTCGCCGTGATCGTCGCCGTGGCCGGTGCCGTGGTGGCGGTCCCGACCTCGGCCATGGCGGGGGGCTTCGCTCCGACGCAGTCGGAGGGGCAGAGCCTGGAGTCCGGCTCCGCGGGCGTCGGCCTGTTCGGCCCGCACGCCACCTGGTTCAACTTCGCCGAGCACGGCGAGAGCGACTGCGGCTGCTGATCCCCTCCGCACCCCGAGCCCGGAGGCCGTCCGTCGGCCTCCGGGCTCACGGCCGCCCGGCGGCTGCGGCCTCCAGCAGCCTCGCGGCGCGGGCCCCGGTGCCCCGGAGCGCCGCCCGCTCCCGCAGCTCCTTCAGCACCGCGATGTCCATCGCGTGCCCGGTGCCGTCCCCGCCGTGCTTGCGGTCCGGGGTCTCCACCACCAGCGGCACCCCGGCCGTCTCCGGGTGCTCGAACAGCTCGCGGAAGGGCTCGGCGCCGATCATCCCGGCGCCGATGTTGGCGTGCCGGTCCTTGCGGGCGCCGACGACGTCCTCGGAGTCGTTGGCGTGGATCAGCCGCAGCCGGCCCGGCCCCGCGGCGGCGGCCAGGGCGTCCAGGGCGGCCGTCACCCCGCCCGGCTCCGCCAGGTCGTGCCCAGCGGCGAAGGCGTGGCAGGTGTCCAGGCAGACCCCCACCTTCGGGTGATGGTCCAGCGCCTCCATGTACGCGGCCAGCTCCTCCAGCCGCGAGCAGAGCGAGCTGCCCTGCCCCGCCGTCGGCTCCAGCAGCAGCCAGGGCGCGTCGTCGCCGAGCCCGTCCAGCTCCTCCAGCAGCGGCCGGACGTCCGACCGGACCTGCGCCATCGCCTCGGCCCGGCGCGAGCCGCCGCCGGGCGCGCTGCCGACCGCCGAGCCGGTGTGCAGGACGACGCCGAGCGCGCCGATGGCGTGGCCGCGGCGCAGCGAGTGCCGCAGCGAGTCGGCCGAGCGCTCCCGGGTGGCCGGGTTGTCCGAGCCGAAGTTGATCAGGTACGGGGCGTGCACCCAGGCCGGGACGCCCCGCTCGGCGCAGGCGGTGCGGAACTCCTCGTCCTGCGCCGGGTTGCCCGGGGGAGTGGCCCAGCCGCGCGGGTTGGCCACGAACACCTGGACCGTCTCCGCGCCGACCCGGCCCGCGTACGCCAGGCCGGTGCCGGCCAGCCCGCGACCGGCCACCGGGACGTGCGCGCCGATCGGGTTGCGGAGGGCGGCGACGGACGGTACGGGTGCGGTGGTCATGGCCCCGAGCATGCCACGCGCCCGGCCCCGGTCGTCGGGCGGGCCGGGGCGGGCGGTCCGGAGGCCGGGCTCCCGGCGGCCCGAGGAAAAGGCTTTCTCTGTGCTCGATCGAGTGAACCCGGGCCCTGGGGAAGGCCCCCCGCCCGACCGCCCGCTGCCGCGCCACGCCGGGCCCGTCCCACCCCTGGTCGACGCCCCGTCAGCCCCGCAGCCCAGCCCTGGTGGCGGGCCCACCGGGCCGCCCGTAGCGTCGACACGGCCGCATCCACCGGCCGTCACCGCCCGCGCACAGCGCGTCAGCCCCACCGCTGGACCGAGCGGAAGACCACCGCACCCGTACGAGCGCCGCGCGCGCCGAAAGGAAACAGGTCACCACTCATGCCCACGCGACGGGTCCACCACCTCGCCGCGGCCACCGCCGCCGCCACCGCCCTGACCACCGTCCTCACCTCGCTGGCCGCCGCCCCCGCGGCCCATGCCGCCCCCCGCTTCCCGCTGCACTTCGTCCAGCCCGGCGAATCGATTCAGCAGGCCGTCGACGCCGCCCGGCCCGGCGACACCGTCCAACTGCTCCCCGGCACCTACCAGGGCAGCGTCCGCATCACCACCCCCCGCCTCACCCTGCGCGGCTTCGGCGACGAGAGCGTGATCACCCCCGGGGACGGCGGCGAGAACGCCTGCGCCACCGCCGGGCACGGCATCTGCGTGGTCGGCACCGAGGAGGACCCGCTGTCCGACGTCAGGATCGACAGCCTCGCCGTCACCGGCTTCCGCAAGAACGGCATCGACGCCAGCGGCACCACCCGCCTGACCGTCCGCGGCACCTACGTCCACGACAACGGCCAGCAGGGCATCAGCCAGGAGATGTCCACCCGCGCCGTCATCCGCGGCAACCGCTCGGCCGACAACGGCCAGTCCGGCGTCTTCCTCGCCAACTACGCCTACCGCGAGGGCGGCTCGCCCGACACCGGCGGCACCGTGGTCGAGGGCAACGAACTGACCGGCAACCGGGTCGGCGTCACCGTCCGCCGGCTGCGCGGGCTGGCCGTCCAGTCCAACGGGATCAGCGGCAACTGCGCCGGCGTCTTCGTGGTCGGCGACGAGGGCGTGCCCCGCGCCGGGGACCTCGACGTCCGGGACAACTCCGTCATCGGCAACAACAAGTTCTGCCCGGCCAACCCGCGCCTGGGCGCCATCCAGGGAGCCGGCATCGTCCTCACCGGCACCGAGGACACCCGGGTGACCGGCAACGAGGTGCGCGACAACACCGGCACCTCGGACTTCTCCGGCGGCATCGTCCTGTTCAAGAGCGTCGTCGGCGTCGCCAACGCCCGCGCCGTGATCGCCGACAACGAGCTGAGCGGCAACGGTCCGGCCGACCTCGCCGACCGCGACTCCGGCACCGACAACACCTTCGCCCGCAACACCTGCGGGCGCTCCGAGCCGGCCGGCCGCTGCTGAGCCCCGGTACCCCCTCGCCGCCCGCCGCCGCACCAGGAACTCCCTAGGACCCGAGGAAACCCAGCCATGACCACCGCACCCGTCCATACCAGCCCCCAGGCCGCGATGCGCCTGCGCGAGCTCGTCTTCGGCGCCGCCTGCGCCGCCGCCGTCCGCGCCGCCGCCCGGCTCGGCGTCGCCGACGTGCTCGGCGACACCCCGGCCACCGTGACCGACCTCGCCGTCGCCCTCGACACCGAGCCCCGCCAACTGCGCCGCCTGCTGCGCGCGCTCGCCTGCTACGGGCTCTTCGCGCAGAGCGGCGACGACCGCTTCGAGCACACCGAGATGTCCCGGCTGCTGCGCGAGGACGCCCCCAACTCGCTGCGCTACATCTCCCTCTGGTGCACCGAGCCGTGGACCTGGGAGGCCTGGCCGAAGCTGGACGAGGCGGTCCGCTCCGGCCGCAACGTCTTCCCCGACCTGTTCGGCAAGGAGTTCTTCGACTACCTGCACAGCGACGCGGGCGACTCGGCGAAGGTCTTCGACAAGGCGATGACCACCTCCAGCCGGCAGTCCGCCGAGGACTTCGCCGACTACCTGGACCTCACCGGCATCGACTCGGTGGCGGACATCGGCGGCGGCCAGGGCCACGTGCTGGCCAGCCTGCTGGAGAAGCACCCGGCGCTGCACGGCACCCTGCTCGACCTGCCCAAGGTGGTGGCCGGCGCCGACCCCCGGCTCCAGGACGGCGGCGCCTTCTCCGCCCGGGCCCGCCTCGTCCCGGGCGACTGCCGGACGGAGATCCCGGTCCGCGCCGACCTCTACATCATCAAGAACATCCTGGAGTGGGACGACGACAGCACCCGCCGCACCCTCGCCAACGTGGTGAAGGCGGCCGGCTCCGGCGCCCGCGTGGTGGTGGTGGAGAACCTGGTCGACAACAGCCCCTCGATGCGCTTCACCACCGCGATGGACCTGATGCTGATGCTCAACGTGGGCGGTGCCAAGCACTCCGAGGAGAGCATGGTCGGGCTGATGGCGGAGGCCGGACTGGTGGTCACCGCGGTCAACCCGGTCAACCCGTACCTGCACGCCTTCGAGGCCGTCGTGAGCGGCTGAGCCGACCCCTGCACGCCCCCGTACGACGAGAACGGACCGTACGACCAGAACGACCGCCGGCCCCCGGACATCGGGGGCCGGCGGTCGTCGTGCGCGGGCCGGGTCAGGCCGGGTGCGAGGACTCCAGGTGGGCGAAGACCACCACGTTGTCCAGGTAGTCCCGCCGCTTCTTGTCGTACGCGCCGCCGCAGGTGATCAGCCGGAGCTGGGCGTCGGGGGTCCTGCCGTAGACCCTGGCGTCGGGGAAGGCGTTCTTGGCGAAGGTCTCCACCGAGTCCACCGAGAACACCGCGACCGTCCCGTCCGCGCGGCTCACCTCGACCTTGTTGCCCGGCAGCAGGAAGCTCAGCAGCAGGAACACCGCCGGGCCCTTGGTGGTGTCCACGTGCCCGGCCAGCACCGCGCTGCCGCGCTCGCCCGGGGTGACGCCGTCCCGGTACCAGCCGACCAGGTTCTTGTCGTCCGGCGGCGGCGCGTCGAGCTGGCCCGCGGGGTTGAGGGCCAGCTCGGTGAACGGCGCGTCGACGGCGATCTGCGGGATCCGCAGCCGGGTCGGCTTGGCGCGTTGGAGCGCGGGCGCCCCCGGGGCGGCGGCCGGGGCCGCCGGCCCGGGGACGGCCGGCGCGGCGGCCGCCGGGGGAGCGGGCCTGCCGTCCTCCGCGCCCGCGTCCGACCGGGTGTCCACCGAGTTGTAGATCAGCAGCAGCCCGACCGCTGCCGTGCCCATCCCCGCGCGCAGCAGCCGGGGCATTCCAGAGGCGGGACCGCCCGTCATTCCTCTCCTCCGCTCAACCGGTTCCGCGACGGCCCGCCGCCCCCGGTGCGCCCGCCCCGTGCGGGCGGGCGCCCGGAGGCGGCGGAAGCAGGGTGCCCGGCGTCAGGCGACCGCGCCGGAGGCACGGCGGCCGCGGCGCAGGGCGTACGCGCCCGCCCCGAGGCCGCCGAGCAGCAGCACCGCGCCGGAGGCGAGCCCGCCGCCGGACAGCGCCAGGCCGCCGCCACCGGTGTGCACGCCGCCGTGCGGGGACTTGTGGTCCTCGTCCCCCCTGGCCTCGCCGCCCTTGTGCTCGTCGGAACCCTTGTGCTCGTCGCCGCCCTTGTGTTCGTCGTCGCCCTTCCGATCGTCGGAGCCCTTGTGCTCCTCGGAGGCGCCGCCCTTCCTGTCGTCGTTGCCCTTGGAGTTGTCGGAGGCCCTCTCGGTCTTCTCCTGCTTCTCCTGCCAGGTCAGGTTCTTGCCCTGGTCGGCACCGTCGGCGAAGGCGATGGGGGTACCGACGGTCAGGACGGCGGCGACGGCCGCCCCGGCGAGCAGCGTGCGTGCAGAACGCATGAGGATGATCCTTCCGGCGCGCAGGACCGCGACTGCCGACACGGTGCCGGACAAGGGGACTCGCGGGGGGTGCGCCTGATCCACCGTCATCCACCGTGCGGCCGCCTGCCACCGGAGTGTGGCAGCGCCGGTGCGCGGCGTGCGCCCTTCGGGTGGAGTCCCGGGTGTGTTCACCCGGCTGGCCGGGTGATCCGGGTGAATCCACCCGGGGGGCCGTCCGGCCGGACGCACGTGGGCCCGCCCCCGGCGCACGGCCGGGGGCGGGCCCATCGGGGGCTGGATCAGCGGGCCCGTCGGGGAGCCGCGGGGGCAGTGGCCCCGTCGGGGAGCCGCGGGGGCAGTGGCCCCGTCGGGGAGCCGCCGGGTCAGCGGTCCCAGCGGTAGAACTCCCGTGCCATGGCGTCCTTCGGCTCCCGCCAGGTGGCCGGGTCGTACGCCTGCACGTAGGCGGTCAGGCGGTCGCTGACGGTCCGGAACTCCGGGTGCCCGACGACCTTGGCGACGGCGGGGCCCGGCGGGCGGTCGGCCTCGATCAGGTGCAGGTAGACGTCGCCGAACTGGAAGAGGCTGCGGCCGGTGACGCCGATCAGGTGCGGCAGTTCGCCCTGGTCGGACTCGGCGAACACCTCGGCGATGTCCGGCGCGGCCTCGGGCTTCATCCGGGCGACGATCAGCGCCCGGTGCAGGCCGGTCACAGCTCCGCCGCCCGCTTCTCGACCTTCTCCCGGATCAGCTGCATCTGGATCTTCGAGTTGCGGTTGATGTGGCCGGTCATGCCCTCGTCGTCGACCGGGGCGGTCGGCTTCATGGCGAAGTCCTGGATCCAGCGCATCCTGGTGCCGGCCGGCGCCTCCGCGTACTCCCAGCGGATCTCCATGAACTCGAACGGGCCGGGCTCGACCCGGCGGGCGCGCACCGCGAGCGCGTCCCGGTCGGTCTCCCGCTCGGAGACCCAGCTCCACACCTGGCCGTTCTCGTCGGGGTGCATGGTGAGCCGGAACCGGACGAGCTCGCCCTGCCGGTCCAGCACCTCCACCGAGGCGTACTCGCTGAACAGCTGCGGCCAGTTCTCCAGGTCGTTGGTCATCTCCCAGACCAGGTCGAGCGGGGCGGCGATGACGATCTCGTTGTCGGTGTGTCCGGGCATCTCAGGCACCAGCCTTCGTGGCGAGGGAGGAGTTGACCAGTTCCAGGAACTCGGCCGGGGTCTTGGCCGACTCGGCGCCCGAGGTGACCTTGAGGCCGTGCCGGTTCTCCAGCTCGCCGACCACGCCGAGCAGGCCGAGCGAGTCGACGCCGAACGTGTCGAACTCCGCGCCCGGCCGCGCCAGGTCGCCCGGGTCGACGGTGACGCCGGCCCGGGACTGGAGCAGGACGGCGAGTTCCGGATAGCTGAGGGTGTTGCTCACGGGTGTCCCTTTCGGAGGTGTGACGGGGTGGTGCGGGGCGGTGGTCCGGGGCGGCGGTTCAGGGCCGCCAGCGCCGGACCACCAGCGCGGAGTTGGAGCCCATCAGCCCGCGGCTGACCACCAGGGCGGTGTTCAGTTCGGCCGGGCGGGCGCGGCCGGTCACCAGGGCGAGGTCGTGGCAGACCTCGGTGACGTTGGGGGTGGGCGGCAGCACGCCGTCCTCCATGGCCAGCACGGCGGCGGTCACGTCGAGCATCGGGGCGCCGCAGTAGGCGCGCCCCGTACCGGTCTTGGGCGCGGTGACCGGGACGCGTTCGGCGGCCGGGCCGAGCGCGTCGGCGAGCGCCAGGGCCTCGGCCCGGTCGGCCTCCGGCACCCCCAGGGCGTCCGCGAAGACCACGTCGATCTCCTCGGGCGCGATGCGGGCCTCGTCCAGCGCGATCCGGATGGCGGCCGCCAGCCCCTCCCGGGACTCCGCCCAGCGGGAGGCCCCGGTGAAGGTCGCGCCGTGGCCGACCAGTCGGGCCCGGATGCGGGCGCCGCGCAGGAGGGCCGCCTGCTCGTCCTCCAGCAGCAGCATCGCGCCGCCCTCGGCGGGGGAGAAGCCGCAGGCCAGCGCGGTGAACGGCAGGTACGCCCGCTCGGCCCGCCCGGCCAGGCTGACCTCGGGGTAGCCGAGCTGGCAGACCATCGAGTACGGCGCCAGCGGGGCCTCGGCGGCGCCGACCACCACCGCGTCGGTGCCGCGCTCGATCGTGCGGGCGGCGTGCGCGAGGGCGTCCAGGCCGCCGGCCTCGTCGCTGGCGACCACCCCGCACGGGCCCTTGTAGCCGCCGCGGATCGAGATCTGGCCGGTGCTGGCCGCGTAGAACCAGGCGATGGACTGGTACGGGCCGACGAACCGGGGCCCCTGGCCCCAGAGCTGCTGGAGCTCGCGCTGGCCGAACTCGCCGCCGCCGGAGCCGGCCGCGGTCACCACGCCGACCGCGAAGGGCTGTTCCGGGTCGGGCCGGAACCCGGCGTCCGCCACCGCCAGGTCGGCGGCGGCCATCGCGTAGTGCGTGAAGCGGTCGGTCTGCACCAGGAAGCGGTTGTCGATCGCCGACTGCGGATCGAAGCCGTTCACCTGGCCCGCGATCCGGAGCGGAAGCCCGGTGCAGCCCTCGCGGGATATCCGGTCGAGGACGCTCACGCCCTGCCTGGTGGCCTTCCAGAAGGCGTCGGCCCCGACCCCGTTCGGAGCCACCACGCCGAGCCCGGTGATCACCGCCCGGCGGCCCTGCTGACGTGACGTCATGGAACTCACCCCGTTCTGTTGAGCACGACGGCGGACTGGAATCCGCCGAATCCGCTGCCGACCGAGAGGATGCGGCTCAGCGGCAGCTCGCGCGCGGTGCGCGGCACGTAGTCGAGGTCGCACTCCGGGTCCGGAGTCTCGTAGTTGGCGGTCGGCGGCACGACCCCGTGGGCGAGCGCCAGGGTGCAGGCGACGACCTCGATGGCGCCGATCGCGCCGAGCGAGTGCCCGACCATCGACTTGATCGAGCTCATCGGGGTCCTGAAGGCGTGCGCGCCCAGCGAGCGCTTGACCGCGGCGGTCTCGTGCCGGTCGTTCTGCTTGGTGCCCGAGCCGTGCGCGTTGACGTAGTCCACCTCGGTGCGGTCCACCCGGGCGTGGGCGAGCGCGTGGTCGATCGCCCGGGACATCTCCAGCCCCTCCTTGGTGAGGCCGGTCATGTGGTAGGCGTTGCCGAAGGTGGCGAAGCCGCCGATCTCGCCGTAGACCCGGGCGCCGCGGCGGCGGGCGTGCTCCAGCTCCTCCAGGACCAGGACGGCGCCGCCCTCGCCGAGCACGAAGCCGTCCCGGTCGGCGTCGAAGGGGCGGGAGGCGTGCCGCGGGTCGTCGTTGCGCTCGCTGGTGGCCTTGATGGCGTCGAAGCAGGCGACGGTGATCGGCGAGATCGGGGAGTCGGAGGCGCCGGCGAGGCAGATGTCGGCGCGTCCCTCCTCGACCGCCTGGAAGCCGTAGCCGATCGCGTCCAGGCCGGAGGTGCAGCCGGTGGAGACGGTCTGCACCGGGCCGTGCGCGCCGGTCCGCTCGGCCACCGCGGAGGCCAGCGTGCTGGGCGCGAAGGCCCGGTGCAGCTGCGGCTCGGCCTGCCGGTGGTCCACGTCCCAGCGGGCGCCGGCCGCGCTCACCAGGGCGTAGTCGTGCTCCAGCCGGGTGGTGCCGCCGACGGCGGTGCCGAGCGAGACGGAGATCCGCCACGGGTCCTCGGCGGCCAGGTCCAGGCCGGCGTCGGCGATCGCCTCGTCGGCCGCGACCATCGCGAACTGCACGTAGCGGTCGGCCCGTTGGACGTCCTGCGGGCCCAGCCCGTGGGCCGCCGGGTCGAAGTCCACCTCGGCGGCGATCCGGGAGCGGAACCCGGTGGGGTCGAACAGCGTGATGCCCCGGGTCGCGGTGCGGCCGGAGGTCAGCAGCTCCCAGAACGCCGGGACGCCGACCCCGCCGGGGGCGACCACGCCGATCCCGGTGACGGCGACGCGCCGGGTCACGAGACCACCTTGGCGTGTTCCGGCGGGCCGGAGGCCGCGGTCCCCTCGGTGCTCACGTGGCCGAGGTCGGGGCGCGGGGCGAGCGGGCCGAGGTGGAAGACCATCCGGGCCTCGGTGTCGCCGACATTGCGGAAGCGGTGGCGCATGTTGATCGGGATCATCAGGCCCTGGTCCGGCTTGAGCGGATGGGGCTTCCCGTCCAGGTCCACCTCCAGGTCGCCGCAGACGACGAACACGAACTCCTCGGAGTACGGGTGGTAGTGCTCGCCGATCCGCTCGCCGGGCCGGACGATCGCCAGGCCCATGAAGCCGCTGGTCGCGCCGCAGCTGGTGGGGGTGAGCATGGTGCGCAGCTCGGCGCCGTGGCGGCGGTTCTCCGGTGCCTCGTGGACGCTGACGATCCGTGGGGACTGCGTGGTCATGGAGATCTCCCGTGAGATGACGGAACGTCAGTTGTTGATCGGGTCGGCGGAACTGCGGTCGGTGACCGGGTTCATGGCGCGGGCCGCGAGGAAGGCGCCGAGCCCGGCGGCGGTGCGCAGGTCGCCCTGCGGGCCGAGGTCGAGCAGCCCGGCGAGCACGGCGGCCTGCCGGTCGTCGGCCACGCCGAGGGCGGCCGCCGGGTCGGCCTCGGCCGGCACCCGCAGGTCGACCAGGCGCACCACCACGTCCTCGCGGTGGAAGACGGTGGCCGCCGCGACCGGCCCGGTCGGGTCGGCGGTGGCGAGGTTGTCGTGCTCGGCCAGCAGCTCGGCCACCTCCTGCCCGCGGTCCGGGCGCACCGGGTAGAGCACGGCGTGCCGGTGCAGCCGGGCGGAGGCGGGGGAGCTGGCGATCGCCTGGTGCCGGGCGGGCAGCGCGGCCCTGGCGAAGAACGCCCGGGCGGCCTGCGGGTCGCCCAGTTGGCGGCTCTCCTCCAGGTGCGGGTTGAGCGCCTCCTCGACGGCCCGCACCTCGGGCTGCATCGCCACGTGGCGCAGCGCGTCGCCGAGGTTGCCGATCACCTCGACGGCGCGGACCACCCGGTTGCCGAGCATGAACAGCGAGGTGCGGCGCAGCCGGGTGTGCTCGTCCACCTCGGCCCGGGGGGAGGCGTAGCCGGAGAGGATGCGGGCCACCTCGGGCTCGCTGCCGGGCTTGACGGTGAAGGTCAGCGCGTGGCGCACCACCCCGTCCGGGCCGGGGTCGACCCTGGGCGGGCCGACGTGCCCGGCGGGAGTGGTGCGCGGCAGCCCGGGCGGCACCTCCATCGGGGCCCGGGTGCCGGTCGAGCCGGCCGCGGAGGTCTCGCGCAGCACGGCGTAGCGCAGCGAGCGGAAGTTGTCGCTGACGCAGCCGTGCATCGGCTTGACCATCTCCCGGTGGGCCGGGCTGTCCACCCACTCCAGGAAGGTCTCCTGGTCCTTCCACTCGCTGGTGATCAGCCACTGGCGCGGGTCGTTGATCGACTGGCACAGCTGGTCGCTGACGTGTCCGGGGACCGAGGCCACCTGGTGGCGCAGCTGCTCGTACACGTCGAGGAAGCGCTGCTGGGCGCCGTCCTGGATCTCCAGCATCAGCACGACCCGCAGCCGGGTGTCGGCCTCGTCGTGCTGCTTCGGCTGGGGTTCGGACAGAGTTGTCATGATCCACTTTCTGCTCTGGGCCGCACGCTGCGGGCCGTGTCGGCCGTGCCCGGCGGGTGCTCCCCGGCCTGGGAGGGCGGTGCGACGGCGGGTCGGCCGGGCGCGTCGGCGCCAGGCCTGAGGTCGATCGTGGGCGGCGCGGCGGGCGCGGCGCGAGATTTGCGGGCCATCCGGGCGAAGGGGCGCCACGGGCCCCCTCCGGCGGGGGATGGAAGAGCGGGGCCCCCGGTCGAGCGGGCCCGCCGAGGGCGGCGCCGAGCCCAGTCTCCGGGCCGCGGAATCCCCTGACAGGGCGGAGCAATTGATGAATCCGAAGGTTGACGACCGGGTGCCGGTCCTCATCGTGGGCGGCTCGCTGGTCGGGCTGTCGGCCTCGCTCTTCCTCGGGCGGCTCGGGGTCGGGCACCTGCTGGTCGAGAAGCACGCCGACACCTCGCACCACCCGCGGGGGCGCGGCAACAACGTCCGCACCATGGAGCTGTTCCGGGTGGCCGGGATCGAACCCGCGATCCGTGAGGCGGCCTCGATCCTGGCCCCCAACCACGGCATCCTCCAGGCGCCGTCGCTGACCGGCGCCGAGCAGGAGTGGCTGTTCCGGGAGATCGACCCGGGCGGCCGGCTGGCCCGGTTCAGCCCCAGCTCCTGGTGCCTGTGCAGCCAGAACGACCTGGAGCCGGTGCTGCGGCGGGCGGCCCGCGAGCTCGGCGGCGACCTGCGGTTCGGCACCGAACTGGTCTCCTTCGAGCAGGACGCGGAGGGCGTCACCTCGGTGCTGCGCAGCCGGGAGAGCGGCGAGCGGCGGGTGGTGCGCTCGGAGTTCCTGATCGCCGCGGACGGCCCGCGCAGCCCGGTCCGCGAGCGGCTGGGCATCGGCCAGTCCGGCAAGGGCGAGCTGTTCCACAACGTCAGCATCACCTTCCGGGCCAAGCGCCTGGCCGAGGTGGTCGGCGACCGGCACTTCATCGCCTGCTACCTGACCAACCCGGAGGCGGACGGCGCGCTGCTGCCGGTGGACAACCAGGAGGAGTGGGTCTTCCACGCGCCCTGGCACCCCGAGCAGGGCGAGCCGCTGGAGGCCTTCACCGACGAGCGCTGCGAACGGCACATCCGCACCGCCGTCGGCCTGCCGGAACTGGACGTCGAGGTCACCGGCCGGGCGCCCTGGCACGCCGCCGAGCGGGTGGCCGAGCGGTACGGCGCCGGGCGGGTCCTGCTCGCCGGGGACTCCGCCCACGAGATGTCCCCGACCGGGGCGTTCGGTTCCAACACCGGCATCCAGGACGCCCACAACCTGGCGTGGAAGATCTCCGCCGTGCTCTGCGGCTGGGCCGGGCCGGGGCTGCTGGAGACGTACGGGCAGGAGCGCCGCCCGGTCGCCCGGGTGACCGGCGAGCGGGCCTCGGCGCGGTCCGCCGAGCACAGCCACCCGGGCTACGCGGTGGTGCCCGGCGCGGGCCGGCAGGCCGGGGTGCTGGCGGTGGCGCTCGGCTACCGGTACCCGGTGGGCGCGGTGGTCGGTGCGGACCGGGACGGCCCGGTGGTCCCCGAGCAGTTCGAGTCGGCGGGCGAGCCGGGCAGCCGGGCCCCGCACCAGTGGCTGCTGCGGGCGGGGGTGAGGCTCTCCACGCTGGACCTGTACGAGCAGGCGATGGTGCTGCTCACCGGCCCCGAGGGCGGTGCCTGGCAGGCGGGCGCCCGGCGCGCGGCCGACCGGCTGGCCGTCCCGCTGGACGGTTTCCGGATCGGCGACGGGGCTGAGGACGACCTGGCGCCGGAGCCCGGCGCGGACTTCGCCGCCCTGCACGGCATCGGCCCGCTGGGCGCGGTGCTGGTCCGCCCGGACGGCTTCGTCGCCTGGCGCTCGCCCGGCCCGCCGCGGGACGCGGAGGCCGAGTTCGCCGCGGCGCTGCGGACGGTGCTGAGCCTCTGACGGACGCGGACGGGCCCGCCGGTCGCACGGCCGGCGGGCCCGTCCTGTCGTTCGTCGGCGGTCAGTGGCCGCCCTCGTCGACCACCTCGACGTCGGCGACCTCCTGCTCGATCTCCTCGGCCGGCAGCGCCACCCGGATCGCCCAGTAGTAGATGGCCACCGAGAACACCGACACCAGGGCCATGTCGGTCCACAGCGGGATCCGGCCGATGCCGTCGCCGAAGCCGCCGAGCCAGGAGATCAGGCCGAGGCCGATCAGGTAGGGCGGCAGCCACTGGGCGGCCTTCCAGCTCAGTCGCGGCGCGTTCGGCAGGCCCTTCCTGATCGCGTACGCGGCGTAGCTCCCGAGCAGGACGTAGCCGAGCACGATCGCGATGCCCAGGCGGGAGAGGGTGTGCCAGCCGGACCAGTAGATGATCAGGCTGGAGACCACGAACGCGGCCGGGGAGATCACGCCGCCCGCCGGCAGCCGGTAGGGGCGCTCGCGGTCGGGCAGCCGGCGGCGCATCGCGCCGAAGGCCAGCGGGGCGCCGGCGTACATCAGCACGCTGGCGGAGGTGATGAAGCCGACCAGCTCCTGCCAGCTCGGGAAGGGCAGGAAGCAGATCACGCCGGTGACGAAGGCGATGACCAGGCCGAACCACGGCACGCCGTTCTTGTCCAGCTCCTCGAAGCGCTGCGGGGCGTAGCCGTTGCGGCTCAGGCCGTAGGAGATGCGCGAGGTCGAGGTGGTGTAGATCAGCCCGCTGCCGCCGGGGGAGATCACGGCGTCGGCGTACAGCACCCAGGCCAGCCAGCCGAGGCCGACGGTGGTGGCGAGGCCCGCGAAGGGGCCGTCGATGCCGGGGAAGTCGAGCTTGTCCCAGCCGTTGGCGAAGGAGCTGACCGGCAGCGCGCCGATGAAGACGACCTGGAGCAGGGTGTAGACCACGGCGCCGATGGCGACCGAGCCGAGGACGGCGCGGGGGATGTCGCGCTTGGGGTTGCGGCTCTCGCCGGCCAGCTGGATGGCCTGCTCGAAGCCGAGCAGGGCGAAGATGATGCCGCTGGTGCTGATCGCCGCGAGCACGCCCTGGGCGCCGAACGGGGCGAAGCCGTGCGAGGTGAAGTTGGAGCCGTGGAAGTTGGTCACGGCGAGCACGAAGATCGTGAACAGCGGGACGAAGATCTTCAGCCAGGTGGCGACGTTGTTGGTGCGGGCCAGGACGCGCACGCCCAGGAAGTTCACCGCGACGAACACCGCCATGAGCACGGTGGCGACGGCGAAGCCGCTGGCGGTGAGGGTGTTGTTGTCGTTGAGCAGGCCGCCCGCCCAGGGCCAGTGCCGGGCGTAGCCGATCATCGCCTCGACCTCGATCGGCGCGACGGTGGCCGCCTGGAGCCAGGAGAACCAGCCGAAGGACATCCCGGCGAGGCCGCCGAAGGCGTAGTGCGGGTACCGCGCGGTACCGCCCGAGACCGGGAACATGCTGCCGAGCTCGGCGTGCACGAGCGCGAGCAGCACGATCGCCACCGTGCCGATGCCCCAGGAGACGACGGCGGCCGGGCCGGCCGCCACGACGCCCTCCTTGGCGCCGAACAGCCAGCCGGAGCCGATGATCGAGCCGACCGAGGCCCACATGAGGCCGACGAGGCCGACGTGGCGGCGCAGTGACCGCTGGGCGGTTCCGGTTTCGGAACCGGTGCCCTGGCCGGGCGGCGAGATCTGGTTGAGGGAAGCCATGAACGATCTCTCTGTGTGTGGGGACTCCGGGGTGGGCGGAGCGATGAGAGTTGCCACACACTAGGACTTTTCAGCCCCCTCTGCACAGATTTCATTACTGAATGTTTACATTCTTTTCTGGACGTCCTTGCAGGTAGGGGGCGTTATGGCGCCCGGCATATTACGTATCCGATCGATCCGACCGAAATTCGGGCCGCGCCGTGCGGGGTCGCATGATAGGGGAAATTCCCGAGGATGGGAATAGTGGGCTCCGTATAGCGGAGCGGCGCTAGTCCACCAGATCGGACGGGTCGGTGTTGGCGCCGCAGAGCAGCACGGCGACGCGCTCGCCCTCGGCCCGGTCGACGGCGGCGAGCGCCGTGGCGGCCGCGTACTCGACGGCGATCCGGCGGTCCTCCCAGAGCTGCCGGCGGGCGCGCACGATGGCCTCGTCGTCGACCAGCACCGACCGGACGCCCTCGTGCGCGGCGGCGTCCACGGCGAGGGCGGTGGCCCGACGGGCCCCGAGCGAGTCCTGGGCGACGGAGTCCACCGGGACGTCCACCGGGCGGCCCGCGGCCAGGGCGGCGTTCAGCGCGCGGCTGCCCGTCGGCTCCACGGCGAGCACCCGGATGCCGTGCTCGCGGGCCGCCACCGCCACGCCGGCGAACAGCCCGCCGCCGCCGACCGACACCACCACCGTGTCCAGCCCGGGCACCCCGGCGCGGATCTCCGACAGGACCGTCCCGGCGCCGGCGGCGATCAGCGGGTGGTCGTACGCGTGCGAGGACAGCGCCCCGCTGCCGGCCGCGAACTCCTCGCAGGCGGCCAGTGCCTCCGCGTACTCCCGGCCCGCCAGCCGTACCTCGGCGCCGTACGAGCGCAGCCGCGCCAGCTTCACCGGGGAGGCCGTCTCGGGCAGGAACACCGTTGCCCGGACGCCGAGTTCGCGGGCCGCCCAGGCGCAGGCAAGCCCGGCGTTGCCGCCCGAGGCGATGGTCACCCCGGCGTCCGGGAGGGTGCCCGCCTCGGCGTGCGCCAGCAGGAAGTTCTGCGCGCCGCGCGCCTTGAAGCTGCCGGTGTGCTGGAGGAACTCCAGCGCCAGCCAGGTCCGTCCGCCGTCGTCCCCCGGTGCCACCGCCACCGGGCGCACCCGCCCGGCGATCCGCTTCCCGGCGGCCTCGACCTCGTCGTACGTCAGCTGGTCCATCGTGTTCCGCTCCTTCGTCGAGGGGACGTGCCACCGGGAGTCCCGGCCAGGACGACCGTACGTCCCGTCCGTGGGCGAAGGAAAGATCACGAACGCCGGGGCCGGACCGCGCGTAGGCTGGCCCCGTGCGATTCGTGATCCTCCCCCCGCCGGCCCGCTAGCGGGCGGCCCACTCCACCTCCTCCGGCCCGACGGGACTGCCCGCAGCCGGGGCGATGACTGCCGCCCGCGTACCCAGCGGACCTGAACCGGCAACTCATCGTGGAGTACCGACGCATGACCTCGTACACCGCCGTGCCCTTCCGGCGCGGCCTCCTGTCCATCTCCGCCGCCGCCGTCGCCTGGGGCGTCGGCGGCGCCGTCTCCGCACTGCTGATGAGCACCAGCGGACTCGGCCCGGCGGGCGTCTCCTGCTGGCGCTTCGGCGTCGCCGCGCTCTGCCTGGCCCTGCTGCCGGGCCGCCGGCCGCGCGCCGGGCGGGGCGCCGCCGGGTGGCGCGCCGCCGCGCTGACCGGGCTCGGTCTGGCGGTCAGCCAGTGCGCCTACTTCGGCTCGGTGCGGTACGCGGGCCTCGGGCTGGGCACCCTGATCACCATCGGCGCCGGCCCGGTGTTCACCAGCCTCGGCGCCCACCTGCTGCTCGGCGAACGCCTGACCCGTCGAACGGCGGCCGCGGTCGCCCTGGCCCTGGCCGGCCTCGCCCTGCTGGTGGCCGCCCCGGCGGCGGGCCCGCGCCCGGCCCTCGGCGTCGCGCTGGCCGTCCTCGCGGGCGCCGGCCAGAGCGGCCTCACCCTCTGGGCCCGGGGCGGCGGCTCGGCCCGGGCCGGCACCGGCGCCTTCACCACCGGGCTGCTCTGCCTGCTTCCGCTCGTCGCCGTCCAGGGCGTCCAGGGCGTCCTGCCGGTCGACGGGGACCCGCTGGTGACCGCGGTGGCGCTGCTCTTCCTCGGCACCGTGCCCACCCTGTTCGCCTACCGCTGGTACTTCACCGGCCTGACCACCGTGCCCAGCACGACGGCCGCGGTGCTGGTCCTGCTGGAGCCCGCGACCGCGGCGGTGATCGGCGTGCTCTGCCTCGGCGAGCCGCTGACGGCGGGCCTGCTGGCGGGCTCGGCGCTGCTGCTCGCGGCCATCGCGGCGCTGGCGCGGGAGTAGCGGCTCCGGCGCGGGAGCGGCGGAGGGCGGGGGCCACCCGGGCGGGCGTCCTGTGGTCGCCGGGGGTCCGGTGGCGTGCTGTCGTGGTCCGCATGAACAGCTCACTGCCGGCCCGGGTGGCCGCCGCGACCGCCTCCGCCCTCCTGCTCCTCCCGCTCACCGCGGCCGGGACCGTGGCCGCCGCCGGTCCGGCGGCGGCGACCGGGCGCCGGGACGTCACCGCCGACCAGTGCCGGGGCGCGGGCGGGCACGTCGAGGGCAGCGGCTACTGCGTCGACGCGGATGGCGAGGACGCCTGGGGCGAGCCCATCGACGGCCAGGCGGTCAACCCGAACCCGCGGCCCGGGGAGGAGTGAGCGCCGTACGGGCCCCGCGCCCCGCTCCCGGGCAGGGGAGCGCGGCGCGAAGCCCGTACGGGGTCGGTCAGGGCACCGGGCGCAGGGTGACCGGGGCCGGGGTGAGGGCGCGCAGGACGAGGTCGACGCGCACCTTGGCGGCGCCCGCGCGGTACAGCGCGGTGGAGATCGTCCGTAACTCCTCGGGGCCGGTGCAGGCGAGGCGCAGTTCGAGGTCGGCCTCACCGGCCAGGGCCAGGCCGCTCTGGACGGCGGGGAACTCCGCCGCGAGGCGGTCGAAGTCGAGCGGGACGGGGCCGTGGCTGATCCGGGCGATCGCGTGCAGCGCCCGGGCCGGGCGGGCCCGCCCCGCCGGGTCCGGCTCGTCCGGGACGAGCCGGAGCGGGGCGGTCACCGGTGCTGGAACTGGACGGTCGGGGCCGGGGCGGAGGGCGCCGCGACGGGGGCGCGGCCGGGCGGGGCGGTCCTGGACGGGGCCGTGGCGGAGGGAGTGGCGGCGGAGGGGGCCGCGACCGAGGGGGCGACCAGCCGCGGGTCCAGTACCAGGGTGTCGATCCCGAGCGGGGCGGTGAGGTCGCGGAGGGCGGGCTCGCCGAGCTCGGTGCGGGCCTGGTCGGGCCCGAGGAGGGCGGCGAGGGCCTCGGGGCTGGAGAATCCGACCGCACAGCGGCGGCCGTCGCGCAGGCGGAACAGGCGGAGTGCGGTGGTGCTTCCGGTGCCGGAGACGGTGACCGGAACGTGCCAGACGGCGCGGGCCATGCGAATGCTCCCGAGTGGGGTGGTGGTGCCTGCCGGAACTACTGCCTCGACGCTAGGTCGACCCGGCCCGGGAGGCTCCGGTCCTGACGCGCCGTTGACCGAATGCGGTCGTGCGTTGACGCACTCCTGACGTTCGGCTCACCCGAGTGGACCAAACCACTGGTCGGGCGCTCCGCTTGCCGAGCGCCCCGACCCGGACGACCGTGGAACCCGTCCCCCGTCACGACCTCCGTTCCGTCCTCCACGCCGCCCGTCGGAACGCCCCTCCGGGAGGGCCGGGGCGCCCGCCGACCGGGCCGGTGCGCGCCCGGAAACGGGGGGAGGTGGAGTCGGAGGCCCGTGACGAGATATCTTGACGTCAAGACGTTGGAGACGTGAAGCGGAGTACCGATGACTGACTCGACCATCATCTATACGCACACCGACGAGGCTCCGGCCCTGGCGACCTACTCGTTCCTGCCCGTGGTGCAGGCGTACGCCTCGACCGCGGGTGTGCGCGTGGAGACCCGCGACATCTCCCTGGCCGGGCGGATCATCGCGAGCTTCCCGGAGCGTCTGACCGAGGCGCAGCGGATCGGCGACGCGCTGGCCGAGCTGGGTGAGCTGGCCAAGACCCCGGACGCCAACATCATCAAGCTGCCGAACATCTCGGCCTCGGTGCCGCAGCTCAAGGCCGCCGTCGCCGAGCTCCAGGCCCAGGGCTACGCCCTGCCGGACTACCCGGACGACCCGCAGACCGACGAGGACAAGGACGTCCGCGCCCGCTACGACAAGGTCAAGGGCAGCGCCGTCAACCCGGTCCTGCGCGAGGGCAACTCGGACCGCCGCGCCCCGCAGTCGGTCAAGAACTACGCCAAGACCCACCCGCACCGCATGGGTGCCTGGACGGCCGACTCCAAGACCAACGTCGCCACCATGGGTGAGAACGACTTCCGGTCGACCGAGAAGTCCGCCGTGATCGCCGGTGACGGTGCGCTGCGCATCGAGCTGCTCGGCGAGGACGGCACCACCACCGTGCTGCGCGAGAAGGTGCCGGTGCTGGCGGGCGAGGTCGTCGACGCCTCGGTGCTGCACGTCGCCGCCCTGAACGAGTTCCTGGCCGCGCAGATCGCCCGGGCCAAGGCCGAGGGCGTGCTGTTCTCGGTGCACCTCAAGGCCACCATGATGAAGGTCTCCGACCCGATCATCTTCGGCCACGTGGTCCGCGCCTTCTTCCCGAAGACCTTCGCCAAGTACGGCGAGGTGCTCGTCGCCGCCGGCCTGAACCCGAACAACGGCCTCGGCGGCATCCTGGCCGGCCTCGACAACGTGCCGCACCTGGGCGCCGAGATCAAGGCCTCCTTCGAGGCCGAGCTGGCCGAGGGCCCGGCCCTGGCCATGGTCGACTCCGACAAGGGCATCACCAACCTGCACGTGCCGAGCGACGTCATCGTCGACGCCTCGATGCCGGCCATGATCCGCACCTCCGGCCACATGTGGGGCCCGGACGGCAAGGAGGCCGACACCCTCGCCGTGCTGCCGGACAGCAGCTACTCCGGCGTGTACCAGGCCGTCATCGACGACTGCCGCGCCCACGGCGCCCTGGACCCGGCGACCATCGGCTCGGTGCCGAACGTCGGCCTGATGGCCCAGAAGGCCGAGGAGTACGGCTCGCACGACAAGACCTTCGAGATCGCCGCCGCGGGCACCGTCCGCCTGGTCGACGCCGAGGGCAACGTGGTGCTGGAGCAGGCCGTCCAGCCGGGCGACATCTTCCGCGCCTGCCAGACCAAGGACCTGCCGATCCAGGACTGGGTCAAGCTGGCCGTCACCCGCGCCCGCGCCACCGGCGTCCCGGCGGTGTTCTGGCTGGACGAGAACCGCGCCCACGACGCGGTGCTGATCGAGAAGGTCAAGAAGTACCTGCCGGAGCACGACACCACCGGCCTGCAGATCGAGATCAAGTCCCCGGTCGACGCCACCACGTTCTCGCTGGAGCGCATCCGCCGCGGCGAGGACACCATCTCGGTGACCGGCAACGTGCTGCGTGACTACCTGACCGACCTGTTCCCGATCCTGGAGCTGGGCACCAGCGCCAAGATGCTGTCGGTCGTCCCGCTGATGGCGGGCGGCGGCCTGTTCGAGACCGGCGCCGGCGGCTCCGCCCCGAAGCACGTCCAGCAGCTGGTCAAGGAGAACTACCTGCGCTGGGACAGCCTCGGCGAGTTCTTCGCGCTGGCCGCCAGCTTCGAGCACCTGGCCACCACCACGGACAACGCCCGCGCCCAGGTGCTGGCCGACACCCTGGACCGCGCCACCGGCACCTTCCTCAACGAGGACAAGTCGCCGAGCCGCCGCCTCGGTGGCATCGACAACCGCGGCAGCCACTTCTACCTGGCCACCTACTGGGCCCAGGAGCTGGCCCAGCAGACCGACGACGCCGAGCTGGCCCAGGCCTTCGCCGGCCTGGCCGCGACGCTGACCGAGCAGGAGTCGGCCATCGTGGACGAGCTGATCGCCGTCCAGGGCTCGCCGGTCGACCTCGGCGGCTACTACCAGCCGGACCCGGCCAAGGCCGCCGCCGTGATGCGCCCGTCGAAGACCTTCAACGAGGCGCTCGCCAACCTCGGCTGAATCCAGGCGAGTTGAGGCACCGGAGGCCCCCGGGTCGGTCCGTACGGACCAGCCCGGGGGCCTCCTCCGCGCTCAGGCGTCGGCCGGCCGACGGCGGCCGAGCAGGCCGGTCTCGTGCAGCAGGAGCGCCTGGCCGCCCCACACCAGCACGGTGCCGACCAGACAGGCGAGCGCGACCAGGATGCCCATGCCGATCCTGACCGGCCGGTGCTCGGCCACCTCGCCGGTCGAACCGTCCGCCCACACCTGTTCCCGATGGCCGTCCGGGTGGTCGCCGTCGTGGGAGCGGCGGACCTGCTCCCAGTCCTGCCCGGCCGCCGTCCAGCGGTAGGTGCAGCTGTAGACGTCGATCGAGCCGATCGGGCCGCGGTCGCTCTCCAGGGTCTCCGAACCGGAGACGTGGCAGCCGCTCAGGGTGGCCGTCACCGCCTTGTCGGTGCGCATCCAGCTCCGGATGTCGTCCGTGGCGGACGCCGCCATCAGGACGCCGACCAGCGGCGGCACGAGCAGGAACAGGCCGATGCCCACGACCGCGCCGGGGGAGACCTCGTACCGCAGGAACGGTCCCGAGGCCGCCGCGCCCGCCAGCAGGGCGGCCCCGAACACCCACCCGTGCCAGGACAGCCACCCCGGGTCGTCGAACACCCACTGCCAGGCGGCCAGCCCGCCCACCACCGCCGCGACCAGGGCGGCCGCCAGGGCCACCAGGACGCAGGCCCGCTGCAACGTGCTCCACTTGGACACGCTCGTGCCCCCTCCGCACTCGGTTCCGCCTCCATCCTGGCGGAGGGGTGCGACACGATCCAGGGCCCGGCACCTGGGTCGCTGTGCTCCGGGACCGTCCTCAGGACAGTCCGAGCAGTGCCCCGGCCCCGGCCGCCGCCACCACCAGGAGCAGGGCGGCCCCGTGCGGGCGCCACAGGGCGAGGGCGGTGCCGACGGCCTCGCGCAGCAGGAGGTACGGGCCGTGCGCCAGCGGGCCGTCCGCGCCGAGCACGGCGGCGGGGGCGCCGGCCCGGCGGGCGGCGAGGGCGGAGCGGACGGTGTGGAAGCCGTTGGTGACCACCGTGCAGCGGTAGCCGGGGCGCTCGGCGGCCATCAGGGCGGCGCTGAAACGCAGGTTCTCGGCGGTGTTCACGGCTCGCTCCTCGCGCCGGATCCGCTCGGCCGGGACGCCCCGGGCGACCAGGTAGCGGGCCATCGCGGCGGCCTCGGTGCAGTCCTCGTGCGGGCCCTTCCCGCCGGTCACCACGACCAGCGGGGCGTACCCGGCGGCCTCCTCGGCGGCGAAACGTTCCAGCGCGGCGTCCAGCCGGGCCGCCAGCGGGGGCCCGGGCTCGCAGCCCTCCAGCGCGGCGCCCAGGACCACCAGGTAGTCGGAGCCGGCCGGCACGGGCCGGCGGCGGTGGTACAGCGCCAGGCCGAGGAAGCCGAGCAGCCAGAGCGGGACGGACCCGCAGAGCAGGACGGCGACGAACAGCAGGACGTGCATATACGTTCGAACGCCTGCGGCGGAACGACCGTTCCGGGGCGCTCCCGGAACGGCGGAACCCCCGTTCCGGAGGCGGAACGGGGGTTCCCGGGAACGATCGTTCCGCGGTGAGTGGTGGGGTGGCCTCAGCCGGCCTCGGCCGCCGGGGTGGCGCCCGCCACCGGGGCGGCCGGGGCGGCCGGAGCCGAGCCGGGGCGCCGGTCGCGCTTGTGCAGCGAGGCCAGGTAGGCGTTGTACGCCTCCAGCTCGGCGTCGCCGGTGCGCTCCTCGGAGCGGTCGCGGCGGCGGGCCTGCCGCTGTTCGGAGCCCATCCACTGGTAGACCAGCGCGATCAGCACGATCGCGGTCGGGATCTCGCCGAACGCCCAGGTGATGCCGCCGGCCAGCTTCTGGTCCTCCAGCAGGTTGGTCCCCGGTGGTGCGCCCTCCACGGTGAAGGTGGTGACCAGCGGGTGGCCCGCCATCATCACCGCCACGCCGAAGAAGGCGTGGAACGGCATCCCCATGAACAGCTCGATGATCCGCATCACGTGGCCCGGGCGGTGCGGGCCCGGGTCCACGCCCATGATCGGCCAGAAGAAGGCCAGACCGGTGAGCAGGAAGTGCACCATCATGAAGATGTGCCCGAGGCGGTACTGCATCAGGAAGTCGAACAGCGGGGTGAAGTAGACCCCGTACAGGCTCGCGATGAACATCGGGATGGTGAACGCCGCGTGCGAGACGATCCGCATGTACCGGCTGTGCAGCAGCGCCACCAGCAGCTCGCGCGGCCCGCGCGGACGGCCCTTGCCGGCCGGGCGCAGGGCGCGCAGCGCCAGCGTGATCGGGGCGCCCAGCAGCAGCAGGATCGGCGTCAGCATGGAGAGCACCATGTGCTGGATCATGTGCGCGCTGAACAGCACCATGCCGTAGTCGTTCAGCCCGGTGCAGGTGACCAGCAGCATGGTGGCGACACCCGCCGCCCAGCCGACCGCCCGGCCGATCGGCCAGCGGTCGCCGCGCCGGTACAGCCGCACCACGCCCGCCGCGTACAGCCCCAGGAGGACCAGTCCGCCGAGCAGGAACACCCAGTCGGGGGACCAGGTCCAGACGTTGGACAAGCTGAACGGGCCTAGTTGGGTCATCCCGCCGTGGTGGTGCATTCCTGACATTCCGTCGCCCATCGGCGGGTCCTGCTTTCCGTCCTCGTGGTCCAAAACGCGGGTCCGGTTCGCCCGTTTTGCTTGACATACAGCCTAGGTGGGCCTTACCCCGGGCCATCCCCCCACCCCCTCCGTACGGGTGTCTCCCCACCGGAGCGCCTCCTGGCTAGACTGACCGGCCGGTCGGCGGGGAGGCTCGGGGCTCGGAGTCCGAGGGCTCGGGGATTCGACAGGAGGCTCGGAGATGGCGACGGAACACGGCCCCGCGGCGCCCACCACGGTCGCGCTGACCGGGGCGACCGGCTTCATCGGCTCCGGCGTGCTCGCGGCCCTCGCCGCGCGCGGCGTCCGGGTACGCGCCCTGGCCCGCACACCGCCCCAGGACGCCGTACCGGGCCCCGCCTGGGTCCCGGGCGACCTGGCCGACCCGGCGGCGCTCACGGAGCTCTGTACGGGCGCCGGGGCACTGGTGCACCTCGCCTCCCGGGTCGACGGCGGAGCCGAGGAGTGCGAGGCGGTCAACGACCGGGGCACCGCCGCCCTGATGGCGGCCGCCACCCGCGCCGGGGTGCGGCGGATCGTCCACCTCTCCACGGCCGCGGTCTACGGCGAGGGCCCGCACCAGGGCATCGAGGTGGACGAGGTGCCGCCCGCCCCGGTGTCCGAGGCCAGCCGCACCCGGCTGCTCGGCGAGCGCCACGCGCTGGCGGCCGGCGGGTGCGTGCTGCGCCCCGGACTGGTGACCGGCACCGGCGACCGCTGGGTGGTGCCCGCGCTGGCCGAGCTGGTCCGCCGGGTGCCGGTCCGCTGGGAGGGCGGCCGCACCCGGCTCTCGATGGTCGACCGCGCCGACCTGGCCCGGCTGATCACCGCGCTCGCCCTGGACGGGCAGGCCGCCCCGCCGGGCGTCCACCACGCCTCGCACCCCGACCCGGTCCGCGGCGGCGACCTGCTCACGGCCCTGGCCGCCCTCGGCCTGCTGCCCGCCCCGGACGGCCCGGACACCCCCTGGGAGGAGTGCCGCCGACTGCTGGCCGCCGCGCCCGGCCGGGTCTCCGAGCGGCAGTTCGGCCTGATCGCCCGCGACCACTGGTACCGCAGCGACCGGATCTGGCACCTCGCCGCCTGCCCGCCCGGCCCCGGCCCCCTGGCCCGCCTCCCCGAGGCTGCCCCCTGGTACCGCCGGGCGCTCGGCCGGCCCTGAGGGGCCGCCGGGAGGCGGGCGTCGCGGCCGGGGTCCTCCCGGTCCCGGTTCAGGAGGCCGCGTCGGCGAGCAGCGCGGTGGTCAGCTCGTGGAGGCGCCGCGCCGCCTCGGGGTCGAAGGCGGGGCCGGTGAGCTCCAGCGGCTCGCCCGTCATGGAGGCGGAGATGATCTCGGTGGGCGGCGCGTCGAGCGCCGCCAGGACCGGCACGATCCCCTCCTCCACCGGCCTGGCGTTCCGCCGCGCGGCCTCGATCTGCTCGGCCATGACCGGGTCGTACTCACCCGAGAAGCCGGTGCGGACGCTGCCCGGGTTCAGCAGCACGTACCGCACCGGACCGGCCGGCCGCCGCTGGGCGAACCCGACGCCGAGCAGGTCGTTGAGGCGGCTGCCCTGCATCAGGGCGTCGATGCCGCTGTAGTCGCGCTCACGGCCCAGGTCGTCCCAGCGGATCTCGCCGAAGTCGACGCCCGGGCCGCAGACGTTGACCACGACGGGCGCCGGTGCGGCGGCCAGCAGGTCGGCCAGTTCGTGGCTGAGGACGAAGCGGCTGAGGTAGTACAGCGCGAAGGTGTGCTCGAAGCCCTCGGTCGTGACCAGGCGCGACGAGCGGAAGTGCTGGGCGCACAGGACCAGTCCGTCGATCCCGGCGAACCGGTCCCGGATCTCACCGACGGCCCTGCGGGTCTCGCTGACCAGGCTGAGGTCGGCGGCGATGAAGTGTGCGCGGTCCCCGGCGCCGATGCGCTCGGCCTCCGCGAGCACCTCGGCGCCCTTCTCGGCGTTGCGGCCGAGGACGACGACCTCGTCGCCGCGCCCCAGGTGCGTCAGGGCAACGGCCTTGCCGATGCCGTCCGTACCACCCGAGACAACAATCGTTTTCACGCTGGGACCTCCACGGAACGGTGAACACGGGAGAACTCGCGGCGGGCAACGCCGGTGCGGCGGGAACCGACCTGTGGGAAGGCATGCGCATACGCGCGCCGCCAAGTCATCGATTGATGACTCGGTCGAAGCTAATCGCGCCGGGATACCATGTCAACAGCTGATGACTTGATGCCGCAGCACCTGTCGATCCACCGGGAGAATGCCGTGAGCGCACCGTCGAGCGGCCGGCCGCCGCGCCACAAGCGCGACCGGGAGGCCACCCGAGCCGCCCTGCTGGCGGCCGCCCGGGTCCACTTCGGCCGTGAGGGCTACGCCGGGGCGAACGTCCGCGGCATCGCCCAGGACGTGGGCGTGGACGCCTCGTTGGTGTTCCGGTACTTCGGTTCGAAGCGGAAGCTGTTCGAGGAGGCGTCGGCCGAGGACGCGCAGGAGGCCGGGGCCGTGCTGGCCGGCCCGCCCGGCCAACTCCCTTACAGGCTGCTGGAGATGATCCTCCGCGAGGAACGGCCGGAGTCGGTGGGCGACCACCCGTTCATCGCCATGCTGCGGTCGGCCGGCGACGAGACGATCCGCGGTCAGCTGCACGACCAGGTGTGCGACACCTACATCGCGGGCCTGCGCGCCCTGGTCGACGGGCCGGACGCGGATCTGCGGGCGGAGCTGTTCAGCGCCTGGCTGCTGGGCATCAGCGTGGTGCGGACCGTGGTGCGCAGCGAGGTGCTCGCCGCCGCGACCCTGCCCGAGGTGGCACCGTACTTCGACCAGGTGGCCGCCGCCCTGCTCGGCGGGGGCGGCTCCGCCGATGACCGACGAGGTGGGCCCGATCGTTGAGGGGCCGCCGGTGCCGGGGTGTTCCCGTTGCGGCGGCCGGCGGCCCCCATCGGGCGTGGGACCGTCAGGCCGTGGCCTGCCCGGCGCCGGGGCGCTGGTTCTTCGCGTCGACGACGGCCCGGGTGACGATGGTCGTGCGCTCCACGACGGTGCCGGGCTTGATGCCGTACTCCTCCCGGACCTGCACGCCACGGCTGCCGAGGTACTGGTGGCTCTCCCGATCGAAGATCCACTCCGATCGCTCGCCGGTCTGGGGGTCGAGCCGCGCCAACGCGATCCCGTCGCGGCCGGAGACGTCCTGCGCGTGCTCGACCACCACCACGCCCGGGATCTTGCCGGCGGCCTCGTAGAGCGCGGCGGCGAGGGCGGAGGGGACGAGCTGCTCGCGGATGATGGAGCCGATCTCGTTGAACGCCTGCTGGTCGTGGTCCCGGTCGCCGCTCACCGTCGAGTAGACGGACTTCAGCAGCGCGTCGGGGTCGGCGGGCTGGGCCGCGAGCCACTGGTAGGTCAGCTGCTCGCGGGGCTCCTTGGTGTCCAGCGTGATGCCGCCCTTCGACTGGTAGCCCGGCTCGTCCAGCCAGCCCCTGGTGCCGTCGGGGGACTTCCACACCTCGCGGTCGTGCAGCGGCTGGACCCAGGTGGCGGACTCCCCGGTGTCCACGTTGTGACGGGTGGCCATGAAGGAGACCTGGCTCTTGACGTAGACGAACTGGCCCGGTCCGGGCTGGGGCGTGGTGCGCGCCGTCGCGGCGGCGGCGATCGCGTGGACCGTCGAGGCGAGCTGGACGGTGCTCCCCTCCTCGATCCGCACGACGGGTGCCCTGACCAGCCGTGGGGAGCCGACGGTGTCGGCCGGGGTGTTCAGGGAGACGACCACGGCGAGGGCCGCGGCCGCGGCGACCGGCGCCGCGAAGAGGACGGTGCGGCGCAGCGGGCGCCGTACCGGGGCGGCCGCGGGGGCGGCCTGGTCGGGCCGGTGGATCTCGCTCATCAGGTGCTCCTCGAGCAGGTCCTGGCGGTCGGCCGCCAGGCGGGGATCGGCCGGCGCCGGCAGTAGACGGGCCAGTTCCGCGTGGTCGAGCGGTTCGGTGTGCCGCCGCGAGTTGCGGATCATCGGTGCGTCTCCTTGTGCGGCCGGGCCGCGGTGCTGCGGCTGCCCTGTACTTGTCCGGGGATCGGGAGCGGTTCCGTGTTCTTCTGCGCGGCGCGCAGTTCCTCGGCCGCGAGTCTGCGCAGTCGGGTGCGGGCGCGGGAGAGGCGCGAGCGTACGGTGCCGACGGGTATGCCGAGGGTGGCCGCCGCCTCCGCGTAGCCGATCCCGGACCAGACGCAGAGCGCGAAGACCTCGCGTTCCGAGCGCCGCAGGCGCCCCAAGGCCTTGTGGGCGGCGGCGAGTTGCTCGGAGTCGGCGATGCGGCCGACGAGTTCGTCGGCGAAGTCGGGGACCGGGTCGGTCGCGGGCATGCGGGCCAGGGCCGCGCTGTGGCGGCGGGCGGCGCGCGTCGTGTTGCGCAGCACGTTGACGGCGATGCCCATGAGCCAGGGGCGTGGACTGTCGCCCTCGTCGCGGAGTTTCCCGCGCAGGCGCCAGGCCTCGAGGAAGGTCAGCGAGACCACGTCCTCGGCGAGTGCCCAGTTCCCGGTCACGCGCACGGCGTGGCGGTACACCAGGGAGGCGTGGTCCCGGAAGAGGTCGCGGAACGCTTCGGGGTTCCCGGCCCGGAGCCGGGAGTGTGGATGGTTCACGTCATGCCTTGTCCGGGCGGGAGGACCGGTTCCCGTGACCCGGGTCACCATCCGCGGTGTCAGTTCCTGGGGACCAGGGTGTTCTCGTTGCGGCGGCCGGCGGCGTGGTCGTCGATGTTGCGGGCGGTGGCGTCGATGATCTGGCCGACGGCGGTGCGGGTGAAGTAGGCCTGGTGGCTGGTGACGAGGACCTGGGGGAAGGTGACGAGGCGGGCGAGGGTGTCGTCGGTGATGCCCTCGATGGAGCGGTCGGTGAAGAAGACGCCGGTCTCCTCCTCGTAGACGTCGAGGCCGACGCCGGAGAGGCGGCCGGCGCGCAGGGTCTCGACCAGGGCGGCGCTGTCGACGAGGCCGCCGCGGCTGGAGTTGATGAGGATGGCGTCGTCCTTCATGCGGGCGAGGGCGGCGCCGTCGATGAGGTGGTGGGTGGCCGGGAGGAGGGGGACGTGGAGGCTCACCAGGTCGGCGCGGGAGAGGAGTTCGGGCAGTTCGGTGTAGTGCATGCCGAGGTCGAGGCAGGCGGGGTTCCGCGCGATGTCCCAGCCGAGGAGTTCGGTGCCGAAGCCGGCGGCGATGCGGGCGAAGCACTCGCCGATCTTGCCGGTGCCGATGACGCCGACGGTCATGCCGTGGATGTCGCGGCCGAGGAGCCCGTCGAGGCGGAAGTCGAACTCGCGGGAGCGGCTCGCGGCGCGGGTGAGGCGGCGGTTGACGGCCAGCGCGAGGGTCCAGGCGTGTTCGGCCACGGAGTACGGGCTGTAGTGGGAGACCCGGGCGACGGTGAGGCCGAGTTCGGCGGCCGCGTCGAGGTCGATGTTGTTGAAGCCGGTGGAGCGCTGGGCGATCAGCTCGGTGCCGCCGGCGGCGAGGACGGCGAGGGTCTCGGCGTCCAGGACGGCGTTGACGCTGCTGCTGACGGCCGGGTAGCCGGCGGCCAGCGGGGCGGTGTCGCGGTTGAGGAACACGTCGAGGCAGCGCAGCCCGTGGCGGCCGGCGAAGGCCTGCTCCAGCAGCGGCCGCTCGTCGGCCTGCACTCCGTAGGCGAGGATCTCCATGCCGGACACGCTAGCGGCGGGGGCCGCCGGACGCCCGCCGGGTGCGGCAGGCGCCCCCGGGACGTACGGAGGCCTGGGACGTACGGAGGCCCCCGGGCCGCGCGGGGCGGGCCGGGGGCCTCCGGGGAGGGCGGGGGCGGTCAGAGGACCGTCTCGGCCTCCAGGTAGCGGTCCTGCGGCACGGTCTTCAGCTCGGCGACCGCCTCGGCCAGCGGCACCAGGTTGATGTTGGTGCCCTGCAGCGCGGTGATGTGCCCGAAGGCGCCCTTGTGGACGGCCTCGACGGCGTGCCAGCCGAAGCGGGTGGCGAGCACCCGGTCGTAGGCGGTCGGGGTGCCGCCGCGCTGGGTGTGGCCGAGGATCACCGGGCGGGCCTCCTTGCCGAGGCGGTGCTCCAGTTCGCGGGAGAGCTGGGTGGCGATGCCGGTGAACCGCTCGTGGCCGTAGATGTCCTTGGTGCCCTCCTCCCAGTGCATGGTGCCGGGCTCGGGCTTGGCGCCCTCGGCGCAGACCACGATGGCGAACTTCTTCTGGCGGTCGAAGCGCTCGCGGACGACCTCGGTGAGCTTGTCGATGTGGAACGGGCGCTCCGGGACGACGATGGCGTGCGCGCCGGCGGCCATGCCCGCGTTCAGCGCGATCCAGCCGGTGTGCCGGCCCATGACCTCGACGACCATGACGCGCTGGTGGGACTCGGCGGTGGTCTTCAGCCGGTCCAGCGCCTCGGTGGCGACCGAGACGGCGGTGTCGAAGCCGAAGGTCACGTCGGTGGCGGCGATGTCGTTGTCGATGGTCTTGGGCACGCCGACGATCGGCAGGCCCGCGTCGCTCATCAGCTTGGCGGCCTTCAGGGTGCCCTCGCCGCCGATCGGGATGACCGCGTCCAGGCCGAGGTCGGCGCAGTACTTCTTGGCCCGTTCGACGCCGTCCCGCAGGTGGCTCGGCTGGACCCGGGAGGAACCGAGGATGGTGCCGCCCTGGGCCAGGATGCCGCTCACCGAGTCCAGGGTCAGGGGGCGGTGGTGGCCCTCAAGGAAACCGCGCCACCCGTCCTCGAACCCGATGATCTCGTCGCCGTGGTCGACCACCCCCCGGTGGACCACGGAGCGGATCACCGCGTTCAGGCCGGGGCAGTCACCGCCGCTGGTCAGCACTCCGATACGCATTAGCTTTGCAACTCCCGAGCAGAACCGAGGAACGGCCGGACTACAGGCTGGGACGACGAGCCGTCACCGTAACGGGGCGCTCCCTCGCCGTGGTGGCGGGGAGGTGGCCGCGGGGTGAAGGACCGGCCGATCCGGACAGAACGCCCGAAAACGGCCGCGAAGTCGAGCATACGGCCCCTGGTCCGGCCGGGCAGGAGCCGACGCGGGAGCGGCGCCGTCGGCGCCCCCGCGCGGAATTGCAGCCTGCTGCCGAGGAGGGTGTGCAGTAGGCAGCCCCATTGTGGTACGTCCGGGGCCGCCCGCGGACCGGGTGACCGCATGGCGGGCACCCGGCCGGGGCGTACGGATGTACTACTGGGGACGCGTCGCGGCCGCGATGCGCTCGGCGCGCAGCGCGTCGTACCAGGTGGTGTCGGCCGGCGGCAGCGCGGCGACGTCCAGCGCCAGCTTGAGCAGCATGTCGGCCACGGCGGGATTGCGGGCCAGCACCGGGCCGTGCAGGTAGGTGCCGAACACGGTGTCCCGCCAGGCGCCCTCGGTGCCGTCACCGGTGCCGTTGCCCCGGCCGACGCTGACGGTGGCGAAGGGCTGCACGCCCTGGCCGAGATGGGTGACGCCCTGGTGGTTCTCGAAGCCGGTCAGCTGCGGCAGGCCGAGCCGGGGGTCGACGTCGGCGAGCACGTCGCCGACGCAGCGGGCGCCCTCGCCGCGGGTGGTCCAGACGTCGAGCAGGCCCAGGCCCGGCTCGCGCTCGCCGAGGTCGTTGATGAACTCGTGGCCCATGATCTGGAAGCCGGCGCAGACACCGAAGATGATCGCGCCGTTCTCGGCGGCCCGCACCAGGCCGCTGTCGGCGCGCAGCCGCTCGGCGGCCAGGCGCTGCGGGCGGTCCTCGCCGCCGCCGATCAGGTAGATGTCGCCGCTGGTGGGGATCGCCTGGTCGGAGCGGACGTCGATCCGGGTCACGTTGAGGTGGCGCTGGCGGGCCCGGCGCTCCACGACCAGGGCGTTGCCCCGGTCGCCGTAGGTGCTGAGCAGGTCCGGGTAGACCCAGACCACGCGCAGGCTGCTCTCACTCATCCTCGAAGGCCTTCCGTCACGTAAAGACTGGTGTGCGGGCGCGGCATCAGCCGGCCACGACCTTCCGCAGCTGCTGGAAGGCGGTGTAGTTGGCGATGGCCTCGATCCGGCCGGGCGGGGCCATCCGGACGGCCTGCTCCAGCGTGTCGACCACGTGGAACTGGAGTCCGGCGACCTCCAGGCGGACGGCCAGGTCCAGCTTGCGCTGGCCCATCACGAAGACCGGGTGCCCGGCGAGGCGCTCGTAGTCGACGTCCCACAGCCAGGAGGTGTCGGTGCCGTCGGCGTCGAGGGCGTTGACGGAGAGGATCACCGGGGCGGGCGGGCCGTCGATCAGCGAGAAGGTCTCCAGCCAGCCGGCCGGGTTCTTGGCCAGCAGCAGGCGGATGTCCCGGCCCTGGTACTGGACCACGTCGTAGCGGCCGGCCACGGCGGCCACCGAGCGCATCCGCTCCAGGGCGACCTGCGGGGCGACGCCGAACACGGCGGCGACGGCGGCCGAGCTGGTGGCGTTGGCCAGGTTGGCCCGGCCCGGCAGCTGGAGCTGGATCGGCCAGGCGCCGCGCTGCGGGTCGATCACGTGGGTGCCCTGGAGCGCCCAGTGCGGGTTGGGCCGGCGGAAGCCGCAGTCCTGGCAGAACCAGTCGTCGCCGGGGCGCTGCATCACACCGCCGCAGGCGGGGCAGGACCAGGCGTCCTCCTTCCAGGCCTGTCCGGCGGCCACCCAGACCACCTTCTTGCAGGAGGAGGCGGCCCAGGTCACCAGCGGGTCGTCGGCGTTGGCGATGACCACGGCCTCGGTGTTCTGGAGGCCCTCGCGCCACTTCTCGGCCATCATCCGGGTCTCGGCGGCGCGGTCGAGCTGGTCGCGGGAGAGGTTGAGCAGGGCGATCGCCTTGGGGCGGGTGTCGCGGGCGACCATCGCCAGGTACTTCTCGTCGACCTCGATCACGCCGAAGCGGGCGTCGTTGCCGCCGGCCAGGGCGGAGGTGATGCCGGCGGGCATGTTGGCGCCCAGGGCGTTGGAGACCACCGGACCGGCGGCGCGCAGCGCCTCGGCGATCAGGCGGGTGGTGGTGGTCTTGCCGTTGGTCGCGCTGACCAGGACGACGTCGAGGTTCTCGGCGAGGGTGGCGAGCAGGTCGGGGTCGAGCTTGAGGGCGACCTTGCCGCCGATCACCGAGCCGCTCCCGCGCCCGGCCTTGCGCGACACGGCGGCGGCGACCCGGCCGGCGGTGACCGCGATCTTGGCGCGGGCCGGCAGCGAGGCGTCGCGTGCGCCTGTGGGCTCCGATTCGGTGCCTGCCATGCTCAGTGGTTCCTCCTTGCTGCGGCACCACCCGTGGCCGAATAACGGGCCGTCGGGCGGCGGGGACGGGGGTCAGCCTACCGACTCCGTCGCCCGACCGGACGATCCGGACCCCGTGCCGCCTGCTGCGACGCGCTCGCGGGTGCTGCTGACGGCCTGTCGGGGAGAGCGGTGTACGGAGCAGCCCCAAGGGTTCGGCTCCGAACCCCTACTGCTTTGACGACGCTCGACGACCACCGTCGGGTTCCCGACCTGCCCGGGTAAGGATCTGGTGAAGAAATGATCAGCGTCCCGGATGGTGGGCGCAGCCGGCCGGATCCCCGGCGGCCAGCGTGGCGGTGATCACCAGGGTGCCGTCCTCGGCCCGGAAGTCCAGCGGCGCGTCCAGCCGTCGCATCGCGGCGATCAGCCCGGTGTTGCCGCCCTGGGTCACCGCGTACACCGTGCGGACGCCGGCCGCCCGGGCCGTCGCCGACAGCCGCCGCAGCAGCGCCGCGCCCAGCCCGTGCCGCTGCCAGTCGTCCTCGACCAGGACGGCCAGCTCGGCCTCGCCGTCGTCCCACATCAGGTGCCCGAGCGCGAGGATCCGCCCGTCCGGGGCGGCCACCGCGTAGCTGCGGCCGTGCCGCGGGTCCAGCAGGTGGTCCAGGTAGCGGCCGGCGTCGCGGACCGGGCCGTGGTAGCGCAGCCGCAGCGCGGCGGGGGAGCAGCGCCCGTGCATCGCCAGCGCCGCCGCCCGGTCGGCCGGCCCGGCCGGGCGCAGCAGCAGCCCGGTCCCATCCGGCAGGGACAGTCGGGACGGGGTCTCCGGCGCCGGACCGGCGGCGCGGACGGCGGGCGGGTGCGGCCGCACGGTCCGGTACGGGCCGCCGGTGAGCGCGGGCGGCCGGGTGGCCTGGCCCTCGGGCGCCGCGCACCTGCGGTCGGACCTGCGGAAGGGCCGGTGCCAGAGCCGTTCGGGGCGAGTGCGTGATGCCTTCATGCCGCCGACGCTACCGACGGTGCGCTTCCGTTCGGTTACGTGATCGTGAACGGGCGAATGCCCGGGTGCGCGGCCGGGCGGGGTGGGACAGGGCGGGCCCCCGCCCGGGACGGCATCGGCGCAGGTCGCGACCGGTGCCTCAGGCGGGTGGGACAGCGGGCGGCCGACGGTGGATGGCGTTCCCCGGTGCTCCTGGTGAGCAGGAGGCCACGCCCCGTACGGCCACACCCGTACGTCCACGCACCGAAGGCCGTTTCCATGCGCGACACCCCGTCCGTCCCCACCACCGCCACCGCCACCACCGAGACCGCCGCCACCACCGGCGCCCCCGCCGTCCCGCGCGCCCGCCGGGCCCCGGTCGGCACCGCGCTCACCGGGCTGCTCGACCGGCAGGCGCAGACCCGGCCCGGCGCGCCGGCCGTCCTCGGCGAGGGCGGCGGCCTCACCTTCCAGGAGCTGGCCGGGACGGCCCGCCGGCTGGCCGCGCTGCTGCGCCGCCTGGGCGCCGTCCCGGACGGCTGCGTCGGCCTGTACGTCGAGCCCTCCGTCGAGCTGGTCGCCGGGGCCTGGGGCGTGCTGTACGCCGGGGCCGGCTACCTGCCGCTGTCGCCCGAGTACCCCGAGGACCGGATCCGCTACATGGTCGAGGACAGCGGCACCCGGATCGTGCTGACCCAGGCGCACCTGCGCGAGCGGTTGGCCGCGCTGGTCCCGGCCGGGACCGCGGTCGTCACCTTCGAGGCCTGCGAGGACACCGCTCCGCCGCCGGAAGCGGCGGAGGAGGCACACGAGGAAGCGCCCGAGGGGGCCGTCGAGCCGGAGTCGCTGGCCTATGTGATCTACACCTCGGGCAGCACCGGCCGCCCCAAGGGCGTGATGATCGAGCACCGCTCGGTGGTCTCCCAGCTGCGCTGGATGCGCTCCGCCGGGCACCTCGCCCCCGGGACCACCGTGCTGCAGAAGACCCCGATGAGCTTCGACGCCGCGCAGTGGGAGATCCTCGCCCCGGCCGTCGGCGCCCGGGTGGCGGCCGGCACGCCCGGCCTCTACCGGGACCCGGAGGCGCTGGTCGCCGCCGTCCGGCGGCACGGGGTGACCGCGCTCCAGTGCGTGCCCACCCTGCTCCGGGCGCTGCTGGACACCGAGGGCTTCGCCGACTGCACCGGCCTGACCCGGGTGTTCTCCGGCGGTGAGGCGCTCTCCCGGCGGCTCGCCCGCGACCTGGGCCGCGCCCTCCCGCAGGCGGCGCTGGTCAACCTGTACGGCCCGACCGAGTGCACCATCAACGCCACCTGGCACCTGGTCGACCCGGCCGATCCGGCCGACGGCGCCGGCTCGGTGCCGATCGGCCGACCGGTGGCCGACACCCAGTGCCACGTCCTCGACGAGCAGCTGCGGCCGGTCGCCGCCGACGGCGTCGGCGAGCTGTACATCGGCGGCGTCCAGCTGGCCCGCGGCTACCTGAACCGGCCGGAGCTGACCGCGGAGCGGTTCGTCCGCTCCCCGTTCGCCCCCGGCGAGCGGCTGTACCGCACCGGCGACCTGGTGCGGTGGAACCCGGACGGCACCCTCCAGTTCGCCGGCCGGGTGGACAACCAGGTCAAGCTGCGCGGGTACCGGGTCGAGCTGGACGAGATCGCCCGCGCGATCGAGGAGCACACCTGGGTGCGCCGCTCGGCCGCGGTCGTCACCGGGGACGATCGCACCGGGCACCCGAACCTGGTCGCCTGCGTCGAGCTCAACCCGCGCGAGGCCGCCCTGATGGACCAGGGCAGCCACGGCGGCCACCACCAGTCCAAGGCCAGCAAGCTCCAGGTCAAGGCCCAGCTGTCCGACCCGGGCCTGCGCGACCGGGCCCGGCTGGCGGGCCGCGAGCGGATCGGGCTGCCCGGCCGGAAGGAGACCGACGCCCAGCGCCGGGAGGCCTTCGCCCGCAAGAGCTACCGCTTCTACGACGGCGGCGCGGTCACCCGGGACGACCTCACCGCGCTGCTCGCGCCGCGCCCAACCCGCACCTTCGGCCGCGACCTGGAACTGCTGAGCCTGCCCGAACTCGGCCGCGTCCTGCGGTGGTTCGGCCAGTTCCACAGCGAGGAGCGGCTGCTGCCCAAGTACGCTTACGCCTCGCCCGGCGCGCTGTACGCGACCCAGCTGTACCTGGAGACCGGCGGCCTGGACGGGCTCGCGGCCGGGCTGTACTACTACCACCCGGTCGAGCACGTCCTGGTCCGGATCGGCCCCGCCGGCGCGCGGCCGGGCCCGGATGGCGGGGCCTACCTGACGCTGCACTTCTCCGGGAAGCACGGCGCCATCGAGCCGGTCTACAAGAACAACATCCGGGAGGTGCTGGAGTTCGAGACCGGCCACATGCTGGGCGTCCTGGCGGAGGTGCTGCCCGAGTGCGGGCTGGACATGCGCCCGATCGGCCTCGACCCGGCGGCCAAGGGCCGGCTGGACGTCGCCGGGGAGGACCACTACCTGGGCGCCTTCGCGGTCGTCCGGGCCGGCGGCCCGGCGCGGGACGAGGGCACCGAGCTGTACGTCCAGGCCCACGAGGGCCGGGTGGACGGCCTGCCGGGCGGCCTCTACCGGTACGCCGACGGCGAGTTGACGCACGTCTCGGAGGAGGTGGTGGAGTCCCGGCACGTGATCGCGATCAACCAGGCGGTCTACGCCCGGGCCTCGTTCGGCATCACGGCCGTCGCCCGCGCCGAGGAGGAGTGGCTGCGGTACATCGTGCTCGGCGCCGAGCTGCACCGCCTCCAGCGCAACGGCCTGGGGCTGGGCTTCATGTCCTCCGGCTACAGCTCCAAGTCCGGCCACCCGCTGCCCGCTTCGCGCCGCATCGACGAGATCCTGGCCGGCCGCGGCATCACCCCGGGACCGTCCTACTTCTTCCTCGGCGGCAAGGTGAGCGAGGAGCAGATCCGCAGCGAGGGCATGCACGAGGACACCGTCCACATGAAGGGGCCGGCCGAGCTGATCAAGGACCAACTGGCCACCCTGCTGCCCGACTACATGCTGCCCAACCGGGTGCTGGTGATGGACGCCCTGCCGCTCACCGCCAACGGCAAGGTGGACCTCAAGGCGCTGGCCGCCTCCGAGGCCGTCCGCACGGCCGACGTGCGCGGCGCGTACGTCGCACCCGCCACCGGGTACGAGCGGTGGCTGGCCGAGGCCTGGGGGCGGGCGCTGGGGTACCAGGAGGTGTCGGTGACGGACGAGTTCTTCGCCGTCGGCGGGAACTCGCTGATCGCCGTCGCCCTGGTGCACCGGATCAACCGCGAGTTCGGCGTCGCGCTGCCGCTCCAGGTGCTGTTCGAGTGCCCCCGGCTGGGCGACCTGGCCGCGCGCGTCGAGCGGGCCTGCGGCGAGGGCGGCGAGCGCGCGGGCGGGGGCACCGGCGGGAGCGCGGCCTCCCGGCTGGTGCCGCTGCACCCGGGGGCGGCCGACCGGGCCGTGTTCTGCTGGCCCGGACTGGGCGGCTACCCGATGAACCTGCGGCCGCTCGGCCGGGAGGCGAGTGCGGGCCGGGCCTTCTACGGCGTCCAGGCGCACGGCATCAACCCGGGCGAGACGCCGTACCCGACCATCCGGGAGATGGCCGCCGCCGACGTCGCCGAGCTGCGCCGGGTGCAGCCGCGGGGGCCGTACACGCTGTGGGGCTTCTCCTTCGGCGCCCGGGTCGCCTTCGAGGCGGCCTGGCAGCTGGAGCGCGCCGGGCAGCGGGTGGAGCGGCTGCTGCTGATCTGCCCCGGCAACCCGAAGGTGCGCCGGGACGACGCCCGGTCGTGGGGCCGTGAGGCCTCGTACGCCAACCCGGCGTACCTGACCATCCTGTTCGGGGTGTTCGCCGGCCGGATCAGCGGCCCCGACCTGGAGCGCTGCCTGGCCGAGACGGTGGACGAGGCGACCTTCGTCGCCTCCGTGCACCGGATGCTGCCGGAGCTGGACGAGGAGCTGATCCGGCGGATCACCGGGATCGTCGGCGAGACCTACGAGTTCGAGTACAGCTTCCGCGAGCTCGCCGAGCGGCGGCTGGAGGCGCCGGTGACCGTCTTCAAGGCCGCGGGCGACGACTACTCCTTCATCGAGGGCAGCACCGGCTACTCCGCGACCCCGCCCACCGTGGTCGACCTGGCGGGCGACCACTACGGGGTGCTGCGGGAGCACGGGGTGACCGAGCTGGCCGCCGCGATCCGGGAGGTGGAACGGACGGGCCCCGGGGAGCCCCCGGGCCGCTGATCGGATGATGTGGACACGCTCACGGATGGCTCAGGATCCGTGAGCGGGGGAGCCCCTTCGGATAGGGATGGCTCGGCTTTTCCGCCGATCCCGTCTCCTCCGAAGGGGCTTTCCGATGTCCGTGAAGAACTCCGCACTGGCCACCGCCTGTTGCGCCCTGCTGCTCGCCCTGCCGCTCGCCCTCGCCCAGTCGGCCGCCGCCGACAGCAACGGCCCCAAGACGCCCGAGGAGGCCGCCACCTGCCACCAGGTGCTCGGCGCCCTGCTCGGCGGCTTCGGGCCGATGCTCGGCGAGGCCGTCTGCGTCGTGCAGCCGGCCGACAAGGGCTGACGCCTCCCGGGAATCCGCCGCCGGCGGTGGCCGCCGTCCTCGGGCCGCCGCCGGCGGAGCCGGATCCCGGGCCCGCGCCGGGTGCGGGGCCGCCGGAGGCCGGCTCCGGATTCGCCCGGCCGGCCCACCGGGCGCGGGCCGGTCGTGGCGGCGGTCGGGTGCCGGGCCGACGATGAGGGGGCGGGGGCGGGGCGGGGGGCGAGAAGGGAGTAAGACCGTGCAGGAGTTCCTGGTCGAGATCACCACCAGCGTCCCCGAGGGCACCGCCGAGGAGGAGGTCGACCGGCGGCGCGCCGCCGAGGCCGTCCGCGCCCGCGAGCTCGCCGCCACCGGCCACCTGGCCAGGCTGTGGCGCCCGGTCGGCGAACGGCGCAGCATCGGCGTCTGGCTGGCGGCCGACGAGGCCCGGCTGCGCGCGGAGGTGCTCGGCAGCCTCCCGCTGCGGCCGTGGATGACCGTCGTGGTGACCCCGCTCGAACCGCACCCCAACGACCCGGGCCCGGCCTGAGGCGACGGCTCAGGCGATGCGGGTCGGCGCGTCCTGGAGGGTGTGGCCGGTGGCGGTCAGCAGCGTCGTCAGGACGGCCGGGGTCACCGGGTGCTCGGTGCGGAGGTAGAGCTCGTCGGCGGCGGGGTGGGGGTGGACGGAGAGCAGGGTGATCCGGTGGTCGGCGAGCGTCGTGCCGGTGTGGGCGAGGGCCGTGGTGCGCACCCGCCAGAGCGCGACCGGGGGCGGGGCGTGCGGTGACCACCAGCTGTGGAGCAGGGCGGTGGCGAGCAGGGCGAGCGCGGAGGCGGCCACGACGACCGGGCCGTCCGGGCCGTGGACGACGATCTTGGCGATGAGGTCGGCCGCCGTGACGGAGAGGAAGACGGCGGCGAGTTCGACGGTGTCACGGCGCCAGCGGTGGGTGCGTCGGGCACCGGGGCCGGCGGGGGCACGGAGGGGAGAGGGCTTCGAATGCTCCATGCCACCACCGTGCCCGACCGGTGTTTCCCGGTCGGGCATCCGTCGTGACCGGCCGGTTACGGTCCGCGCCGGGGTGTTACGGGAGGAACGCGCGGGGCAAAGTCGGGAGGCCGGGCCGCCGGTGGTCTAGCCGAGCAGGTCGCGGGCCGCGGCCTTGACCTCGGCGAGCAGGAGGTGGAGGTCGGCCTCCGTCGTGGCGGCGTTGAGGAGGCAGGCGCGGAGCAGTTCGGCGCCGTCCAGGCGGGCGCCGGTGACGAAGACCCGGCCGCGACGCTGGACGGCGGCGGGGAGGTCGCGGTTGAGGGCGTCGCGGGCGGCCCCGTCCCGGCCGGGGGCGCGGTGGCGGAACGCCACGATCGAGGTCTGCACCTCGGCGAGCAGCTCCAACTCCTCGTCTGTTTCGACGAGTTCGCCGAGCCTGCGGGCCAGTGCGGTGCACCGGGCGATGTCCCGGGCGAGCCCGGCCCGGCCCTTGTGGGCGATGGTGGCCCAGACCTTGAGGGCCCGGAAGGGGCGGGTCTGCTCGGTGCCGTACTCGGAGAACCAGCCGAGCGCGCCGGCCGACTCGTCGCGCAGGTAGGACGGGACGAGGCTGAAGGTGCCGCGCAGCTCCTCGGTGTCGCGGACCAGCGCGCAGCCGCAGTCGACCGGGACGCCGAGCCACTTGTGCGGGTCGAGGGCGAGCGAGTCGGCGCGCTCCAGCCCGGCGTAGCGGTGGGCGATGGCCGGGTCGAGCCGGCCGAAGGCGCCGTACGCGCCGTCCACGTGCATCCAGAGGCCCTGCTCCTCGCAGAGGTCGGCGATCGGGCCGAACCCGTCCACCGCGCCGGCGCCGACGGTGCCGGCCGAGGCGACCACCAGGAAGGGCAGCAGGCCGGCCGCGCGGTCGCGCTCGACGGCCGCTCGCAGGTCGGCGGTGTCCAGCCGGCCGTCGGGGCCGGTGGCCACGGTGCGCAGCTGCCGGCTGCCGAGGCCGAGCAGCTCGGCGGCCTTGCGGACGCAGGAGTGGGTCTCGCCGGTGACGTAGCCGACCAGCGGCGGCAGGCCCGCCAGGCCCTCCTCGCGGACGTCCCGGCCGGCCCGCCGGGCGGCGCGGTCGCGGGCGGCGGCGAGGCAGACGATGGTCGCCATCGAGGTGCCGGAGGTGAGCAGGCCGCCGCCGGCCGGGTGCGGGAAGCCGACCAGTTCGGCTATCCAGCGGACCACGGCGCGCTCCAGGTGGACGTCGGCGTGGTCGCCGCCGGCCGAGCTGGGGTTCATCGCGGAGGCGGCGAGGGTGGCGAGCACCCCGGCGGGGGCGGGGGCGGAGTTGACCCAGCCGAAGAAGCGCGGGTTGCCGTTGCCCATCGGGTACGGCAGGACGTCCCGTCCGATGGCGCCGATCAGCTCGTCGAGCGGGCGGCCCTCGGCGGGCAGCGGGGCGTCGAGCAGGGCCCGGCGGGCGGTCTCGTCCATGGGCTGCCAGACCGGGCGTCCGGGCAGGTCGGCGAGGTAGTCGGAGACGAGGTCGGCGGTGGCGTGGGCGGCACGGCGGAAATCGGCGTCGGTGAAGTCGGCGTCGGTGACGTCGGTGCCGGGGGAGTCCTCGGTGGTCATGGCGTGCTCCAGGGAGGCCGGGGGACGGGCTGGGCGAGGCGCGGCGTCCTTGGCGCACCCGGGTCAGGCGATGATCGGGTGATCCTACGCAAGCAGGCCCGCACCGTGCGGTGCGAGCCTGCTTGCTGAGACCCGGGGGCGTCGGTCCGGGGGACCGGGGGCGTCAGTCCAGTGAGCTGGACAGGCCGCTCGCCGAGCGGCAGTAGCCCTGCATCTCCTTGTTGGTGATCTTGGCGCAGAGCCGTCCGGCCGCGCCCCCGTCGGTGTAGTTGACCGTGTAGTAGCTGACCAGGCCCTCGGCGCAGGCCTTGCGCTGCCAGCCGTCGGCGGCGGTCGCGCACTGCTCGGACGCCCAGTCCTCGCGGTCCAGGTTGTACTTCATGGTGCGCGAGCCGACACCGCGGCTGCAGTCCACCGCCCCGCCGCTGGCCTTGCCGTTGAGGCACCACTTGAGGGCCTCGGCGTAGACCTCGGGGTGGTTCGGGTAGTCGTGCGAGGAGAGGAAGAAGGTCGGGGCGTAGAAGAAGCAGGCCGACTGGAACAGCGACGGCTGGTCCTTGCACGGGTAGAGCGGGTCCTGGGCGAGCTTGTCGGCGGGCAGGTTGGCCTTGGCCTGCTCGTCCTCCTCGTCCGGGCCGAAGAGCTGCATGAACAGGCCCTCGGAGCAGCGGATCCGGTTCTGGTCGGAGGGGAACTTGTTGCACAGGTCGCGCGCCTTGGCGACGTCCTGCTTGGCGACGAACATGGTGCCGTGGCCGACGCCGTGGATGCAGGGCCCGGTGTTCTTGGGCGCGCAGAGCTTGAGCAGGTCCGTCTCGGGCTGGGTGGAGGCGTTGAGCATCTCCTCGACCGCGCCGTGCAGGTAGCCGGCCGCGCAGGTCTCGTGCGGGAAGGAGATGACCTTCTGGAAGTCGGCGTTGAAGCGCTTGACCGCCGCGTGGCCGAGCTCGTGCGCGATCGGGTGGCAGAAGCGCACGGTGTACGGCTTCTCCTTGGTGATCTTGTCGAGGTCGGCCAGGGCGACACCGGGGTCGGTGGCGTCCATCTCGGCCATCACCTTGTTGCGCAGCGTGGAGCGGGTCCACACGGCGGGGTCGCCGGTCGGGGTGGCGCTCGCGGGGCCGGCCGCGGCCGGCCGGGCGCCGGCGGCGGGGCCCCCGGGGGCGACGGCGGTCAGGGACGCGGTGGCCGCCGCGGGCGACCAGTCGGTGACGGCCACCGACCCCAGGCCCAGGACGCCCAGGAGCAGGGCGGTGAGAATCGCGAAGACTCGCGGCTGCATGACGGGATCCCCCGGCGGATCGAGGTGAACGTTTCGCTCCCATCCTGACGGCACGTGAGCGGTAAGCCGCGATTTCGCCCGCCATTCGGGAGGTGTCGGCGACGCTATCGCACCGTGGGACCTCCGGGCCCGGCGGGATGGTTCCGCACAATCACCCGGACGGAGTACGGGGGCGCGGGCGTCGCCGGGTGCGCCGTTCGGGTGGCGGCACCCGCGCCCCACACGCGTTCGGGCCCCGGCGGTCAGAGCTCCAGCGTCACCCGGTACTCCGTCAGCCAGGCGTCGAAGTCCAGCGCGAGGTCGACGGCCAGCCGGACGGACTGCGGGTCGGTGTCCGGGGCGAGCGCGTCGGCGAGGCGCCGCCGGTCGAGCAGGTCCAGGGCCGGGGAGGTGCGCTCGACGGCCAGCCGGGCCAGTTCGGCGCGCAGCTTCGCCGGGTAGTGCGGGTCGGTGGTGACCGGGTACGGGCTCTTCGCCCGCTCGGCGACCGCGGCCGGCAGCACGTCCCGGACGGCGGCGCGCAGCAGGCTCTTCTCCCGCCCGTCGAAGGACTTCATCGCCCACGGGGCGTTGAAGACGTACTGGACCAGCCGGTGGTCGCAGAACGGCACCCGCACCTCCAGGCCGTTGGCCATGCTCATCCGGTCCTTGCGGTCGAGCAGGATGCAGACGAAGCGGGTCAGGTTGAGGTACGAGATCTCGCGCATCCGCCGTTCGAGCGGATCCGCCTCCGGCAGGTGCGGGACCTCGGCGACCGCCTCGCGGTAGCGGGCCCTGCGGTAGCCGTCCAGGTCGAGCTTGCGGAGCAGTTCGGCGTCCAGGAGGTGCTCGCGCGGGGTGGCTCCGCCGCCGGCGATGCCGGTGAGGCCGAGCGCCCAGGGGAAGTCGTCGACGGCGATGGTGGCCGGGTCGTGGAACCAGCGGTAGCCGCCGAAGAGCTCGTCCGCCGACTCGCCGGACAGCGCGACGGTGGAGTGGCGGCGCACGCCCCGGAAGAGCAGCAGCAGCGAGGTGTCCATGTCGCCGACGCCGTTGGGCAGGTCACGGGCGCGCAGCACGACGGAGCGCCGGGCCGGGTCCGTCAGGTCGGCCGCGTCCAGCTCGACGACGCTGTGGTTGGCGCCGACGTGGTCGGCGAGCAGCCGGGCGAACGGGCCGTCCTGGGTCTGCCGGACGTCGTTGGCGTTGAAGGTCTCGCTCTGCCCGGCGAAGCCGACGGAGAAGGAGCGCACCGGGCCGGCCCCGGCCGCGCCCAGGGTCCGGGCGGCCAGGGCGGTGACGGCGCTGGAGTCTAGGCCGCCGGAGAGCAGCGAGCAGAGCGGGACGTCCGCCTCCAGCTGACGGTGCACGATGTCGTCCAGCAGGGCCCGGACGGTGGCGACCGTGGCCTCCAGGCTGTCGCGGTGCTCGCGCGCCTCCAGCGCCCAGTAGCGGCGGACCGAGAGGCCCTCGCGGCGCACCCGCACGACGTGCCCGGGCCGGACCTCGTGGATGTCCCGGTACGGGGTGAGCCCCGGGGTGCGGGCGTAGCCGAGCAGTTCGCGCAGCCCGTCCAGGTCCACCACCGGGCGGACGGCGGGGTGGGCGAACAGGGCCTTGACCTCGGAGCCGAAGACCACGCCGTCCGGGGTGCGGTGGTAGTACAGGGGTTTGACGCCCATCCGGTCGCGGACCAGCAGCAGCTCCTCGCGCCGGATGTCCCAGACCGCGAAGGCGAACATGCCGTTGAGCCGCTCGGCCAGGTGCTCGCCCCACTCCAGGTAGGCGCGCAGCACGACCTCGGTGTCGCTGCGGGTGCGGAAGCGGTGCCCGGCCGCCTCCAGTTCCGCGCGCAGTTCGCGGTGGTTGTAGACCTCGCCGCTGTAGGTGAGCACGGCCAGCGTCCGGCCGTCGTGCTCGACCGTCATCGGTTGGACGCCGCCCGCGATGTCGATCACCGCGAGCCGGCGGTGGCCGAGCACGGCGTGCGGCTCCAGGTGGACGCCGCCGGCGTCCGGGCCGCGGCGGGCCTGGGTGGCCGTCATCGCGTCGATGACCCCCCGTTCGGCGGTGAGGTCGCGCTCGAACGCGACCCATCCGGTGATCCCGCACATCAGCAAGCCTCCGGTCTTCCGCTTCGTGTTCAGGGGGTCACGCTACGTGCGGAGTTGGCGCCGCTTCAAGGGGCTTTCGGGAACGGGGGCGAACGGGTGGCCGTTCGACGGTCGAATGTGAAGGATTCGTGGATGTGGTCTGAAAGTCGTAATGTCTGCCCGATTTCGGGCAGAAACTTTGGCTTCGGCGGCCGGCCCGACCTAGGCTCCACACTCGTGCCGAGCTCACCCCACCCCCACGAAGACCTCCTCGCCCACCTCACCCGGACCAGCCCGCTCGGGCCCCGGGAGGCGGCGCGGGTCGTGGCGGAGGTGCTGGCGTACTTCTCCGAGAGCACCGAGGAGTACGTGCGCCGCCGCCACACCGAGCTCCAGGCACGCGGTCTGACCAACGAGCGGATCTTCGCCCGGCTCACCGAGGAGCTGCCGCAGCGCCGGGTCTCGGCGCCGGAGCTCTCGGCCCGCCAGCTGCGGCGGATCGTCTACGGCTGAGGCGGCCGAGCGCCCGTCGCCCTCATCGCGCTCGCTGCCCACCGCCCTCGCTGCCCTCAGCGGGCTGACCGCCCTCGTTCCCGACCTTCCGAAGACTTCGAAGAGGAGACCACGCATGTGCGGAATCGTGGCCTACATCGGCCCCAAGGACGCGACCCCCTTCCTGCTGGAGGGGCTGGCGCGGCTGGAGTACCGCGGCTACGACTCGGCCGGTGTCGCCGTCACCGGGCGCAGCGGCGGGATCAAGCTCCGCAAGGTGAAGGGCCGGGTCGCCGACCTGGCCGCGGCCGTGCCGGCCCGGTTCAAGGGCACCACCGGCATCGGCCACACCCGCTGGGCCACCCACGGCGTCCCCAGTGACGCCAACGCGCACCCGCACCTGGACAACGCCGAGCGGATCGCCGTCGTCCACAACGGCATCATCGAGAACGCCGACGAGCTGCGCGCCAAGCTCGCCGCCGACGGCGCGGTGTTCCGCTCCGAGACCGACACCGAGGTGCTCGCCCATCTGATCGCCGCGAACGTGGCCGAGGGCGTCGAGCTGGAGGACGCCGTGCGGGCCGCGCTCGGCCGGGTGGTCGGCACCTACGGCATCGCGGTGCTCGACGCCGAGCGGCCGGACCGGATCGTCGTCGCCCGCAACGGCAGCCCGATCGTGCTGGGCATCGGCGAGAAGGAGATGTTCGCCGCCTCGGACGTCTCCGCGCTGGTCCGCTACACCCGCCAGGTCGTCCACCTGGAGGACGGCGAGCTGGCCACCGTCCGGGCCGACGGCTTCCGGACCTTCACCGAGGACGCCCGCACCACGCACCGCCAGCCGTCCACCGTGGACTGGGAGTTCGACTCCTACGACACCGGCGGCTTCGAGCACTTCCTGCTCAAGGAGATCCACGAGCAGCCCGGCTCGGTCGAGCGCACCCTGAGCGGCCGGCTCGACGAGCGCTTCGCCACCGCGCACCTCGGCGGCCTCAACCTGGACGCCCGGGAGCTGCGCGAGATCCGCCGGGTGAAGATCCTCGGCTGCGGATCGGCCTACTACGCGGGCGAGATGGGCGCGCAGCTGATCGAGGAGCTGGCCCGGATCCCCGCGCACAGCGAGCCGGCCTCCGAGTTCCGCTACCGGAACCCGGTGATCGAGGCGGACACCCTGTACGTCGCGGTCAGCCAGTCCGGCGAGACCTACGACACGCTGGCCGCCGTCCAGGAGGTCAAGCGCAAGGGCGGCCGGGTGCTCGGCGTCGTCAACACGGTGGGCAGTGCTATCGCCCGAGAGTGTGACGGCGGTATCTACCTGCACGCCGGTCCGGAGGTCTCGGTCGCCTCCACCAAGGCGTTCACCTCCACCGTGGTCGCCTTCGCGCTGCTCGCCCTGCACTTCGGGCGCATCCACGACCTGTCGCCCGCCGACGGGCGCCGGATCGTTTCCGCGCTCAAGGCGCTGCCCGACCAGATCCGCGAGGTGCTGGAGCAGAGCGAGGCCATCGCCGGACTCGCCGCCGAGTACGCCGACTCCGCAGGCATGATGTTCATCGGCCGGGTGCGCGGCTACCCGGTGGCCCGCGAGGGCGCGCAGAAGCTCAAGGAGATCTCCTACGTGCACGCCGAGGCCTACCCGGCGAGCGAGCTCAAGCACGGCCCGCTGGCGCTGATCAGCCCCGAACTGCCCACCGTGGCACTGGTTCCGGACGACGAGCTGCTGGACAAGAACCTCACCACGCTGGGCGAGATCAAGGCCCGCTCCGGGCGGGTCATCGCCGTCGGCCACCGGCGGCCCGAGGAGAAGCTCGCGGACCACTGCATCCTGGTGCCCAAGAGCGAGCCCGAGCTGGACCCGCTGCTGCTCAACATCCCGCTCCAGCTGCTCGCCTACCACGCCGCCGTCGCCCTGGGGCGGGACGTGGACAAGCCGCGCAACCTCGCGAAGAGCGTGACGGTGGAGTAGTCCCCCGGAGCCTCGGAGGAGGGCGTCCTCGGAGAGGAGGGCGCTCGTCACGGACCCGCGGGTCCCGGTCGCTGTGCGGACGGCCGGGGCCCGCGTTCCGCTGTCCGCGGGTCAGAAGACCGAGCAGCCGGACAGGGTGGTCAGGGTGTCCAGGGCGGCGACCGCGGCGACGGAGTTGCCGGCCTGGTCCAGGCGCGGGCCCCAGGCGCAGACGGCGGCGCGACCGGGGAGTATCGCGAGGATGCCGCCGCCGACGCCGCTCTTGCCGGGCAGGCCCACGCGGAACGCGAACTCGCCGGCGGCGTCGTAGGTGCCGCAGGTGAGCAGGACGGCGTTGATCCGCTTGGTCTCGCTGCGGGACATCAGCCGGGTGCCGTCGGCGCGCACGCCGTACCGGGCGAGGAAGGAGCCGGCCAGCACCAGGTCGCGGCAGCTGGTCGCGACGGCGCAGTGGGCGTAGTAGTGCTCCAGGACGGTCTCGACCGGGTTCTCCAGGTTGCCGTGGCTGGCGATGAAGTGGGCCAGCGCGGCGTTGCGGTGGCCGTGCTCGGCCTCCGAGGCGGCGACCACCGGGTCGGTGTCCAGCAGCGGGTTGCCGGACTCGCGGCGCAGGAACTCCCGTACCGCGCCCGAGGCGTCGCCGGTCATGGTGTGGAGCCGGTCGGTGACCACCAGGGCGCCCGCGTTGATGAACGGGTTGCGCGGGATGCCGTGCTCGGTCTCCAGCTGCACCAGGGAGTTGAACGGGTTGCCGGACGGCTCGCGGCCGACGCCCTGCCAGAGGGTGTCACCGCCGTAGGCCACCGCGAGGGCGAGCGAGAACAGCTTCGAGACGCTCTGGACGGAGAACGGCCGCTGCCAGTCCCCGACACCGTGCAGCTCCCCCTCGACGGTGGCGACGGCCATGCCGAAGGCCTCCGGGTCGGCGGTGGCGAGGGCCGGGATGTAGTCGGCGACCCGGCCCCGGCCCGTGGTCGCCCGGGCGGCCGCCTCGGCGGCCTCCAGCAGGACCGGCCAGTCCAGGTACTCCCCGCCGGGCACACCGTTCAACGCTTCTCCTCCACCGGCACCGACTGGGAACACGACCGGGACCGGGCGCGCGGTGCGGGTGCGTCCGGTCCGACCAGGATTATCCGTGTTTCGGGCGGGTGGGTCGGGAGGGGGGTGGGTGGTTCGCCCCGTGCGGTGTCGTGAGGCCGTCGGTGCCGGGTTGTGCCGCTCGGCGGTGTGCGGCGGCGTGCGGGCCGGCTACGGGGCGTTGGTGGGGGCCTGGACGGGCGGGCCGGTGAGCAGGGTGCCGGTGTCCGAGTACGGCCAGCCGTTGGGGACGCAGCCGTGCAGCCCCTTGATCTGCTGCATCATCACCGGTGCCGGGGCGCCCGGGCCGGGGCAGTCGACGTGGCCGTTGCCGAGGATGTGGCCGACCTCGTGGTTGACGGCCAGCGCGTGGTACTGCTCGGGCCTGCCCTGGTAGAACTCGGACAACTCGGTCCAGCGGGTGAGGTTGACGACCACCTGGTGGGTGACGCCGCAGTTCACCCAGCCGCCGGTGTCCAGCCCGTACTGGCCGCAGATCCGGTCGGTGGACTTCGGGGTGGCCAGGTAGACGGTGAAGTCCACCGGGTCGGCGGGCATCCGCTGGAACGAGGCCGTGCCGCCGGCCGCCCAGCCGTGCCGGACGTCGCCGAGGACCGCGTCCACCTCGGCGGCGAACTGCGCCGGGCTCTCCGCGATCCCGTCCTCCACCCGCACCTTGTAGCGGTACAGGTGCTCGCCGGTGCCGAAGCGGGCGGAGCCGCCCGGCGCGGTGGTGAACGCCAGCCGGTCACCGTCCCCGCCGCTCCACGGCTGCCACCAGAGCAGCCCGGCGGTCAGCGCCGCGACCAGCGCGAGGGCGGGCAGAGTGTGCCGGGGCTTCCAGCGGCGCAACCGCTCGGGCGCCCTCACCGGCCCGCTCCCGCCGCGGCCAGATGGCCGTACACGCCGCGCAGGGCGGCGTGGGCCATCAGGAGGGCGGTGGTGTCCGGTCGGGCGTGGATCGGGGCCAGGGTGGACATGGCGGAAGTGCTCCAGGACGGGATCGGCGGGCCGGGGCGGCCGATCGGCGACCGGGCCGTCGCCCGGTCGTGCGAAAGGGTGGTACCTGGAGGAACGGGGCGGGGTGCGGCGACGGTTCAGGGCGCCTTCGCGGTACGGGGCACCTTCGCGGTTCGGGCGGTGGCGTGCGCCACGGTGCCGGCCCCTGTCGGACGGGAGGCCCGGGTGGTTCCCGGAACCGCTCGATGGTGTCACCCCGGCGGCGTGTCCCTGGGCGGCGCCGTCGGATTCGGGTGTCGTAGGGCGGGTCGATCCGTCCGGGTCGGCCCTGTCCCGAGCGAGCTGCCATCGGAGGCGCCGTCATGTCCACCACCGCTGTTTTCACCGTCGACGGCATGAGCTGCGGCCACTGCGAGAAGACGGTCAGCGCCGGGCTCGCCGTCCTGCCGGGCGTCACCGACGTCAGTGCCGACGCGCCGAGCGGACGGGTCACCGTGGCCTCCGCGCAGCCGCTGGACGAGGCCCTGGTCCGCCGCGTCGTCGACGGGGCAGGGTTCACCTTCGTCGGGCAGGCCTGAGGGCGGTTCCGGGCGGGGCGGTCCGGGGGCGCGGTGCAGGGGGCGGGGCCCGGCGACTGCTGTCGACGGGCCCCGTTGCCGTCCCGCCGGCCGGGCTCAGCCCATGCTCTTCGCGCCGTCCAGGGACTCGCGGATGATGTCGGCGTGACCGGCGTGCTGGGCCGTCTCGTTGGCGATGTGCAGCAGCACCCGGCGGGCCGACCACTCGGCGTCCGCCTCGAACCACGGGGCCTTCGGCAGCGGCTGGGTGGCGTCCAGGTCGGGGAGGGTGGCCACCAGCTCGTCGGTGCGCACGGCCACCTCGGCGTACGCCGCGAGGACACCGGCCAGCGTCTCGCCCGGCAGCATGCGGAACTCGTCCGCGCGGCGGGCGAAGTCCTCCTCGGTCCAGGCGGTGAAGTCGGGCATCGCGGACGGGCCCTGCACGATGAACTCCGCCCAGAGCCGCTCGACGCTGGTCACGTGCTTGATCAGGCCGCCCAGGCACAGCTCGCTCGCACACGTCCGCAGGCCGACCTGCTCGTCGGTGAGGTCGCGGGTGGTGAAGCGCAGGAAGTGCCGCTGCTTCTCCAGGGCCGCCAGGAGGTCGGCGCGCTCGCCGGTGAGGTTCTGCGTGGCGGCGGGGGTGGCGGCGGCGGGGGTGGTGGTCGTGGTCATCGTCATGGCCTTTCGCTGGGTCCTGCTACGGGTTCCTGCTCCCTCGGACAAGAACAACGCTACGGACCATTGCGGTCACTTCCTGTCCTGAATCCCAGGGAGAATCGATGCATGGCGAACACCAGCACGCGGACGCTGCGACTGCTCTCCCTGCTCCAGACCCACCGGTACTGGCCGGGCGACGAACTGGCCGACCGGCTCGGCGTCTCCGTCCGCACCCTGCGCCGCGACATCGACCGGCTGCGCGAACTCGGCTACCCCGTCGAGGCGCAGCGCGGCGTCGACGGCGGCTACCAGCTGGCGGCGGGCGCGGCGCTGCCGCCGCTGGTGATCGACGACGAGGAGGCGGTCGCCCTCGCGGTCGGCCTCCAGGCGGCGGCCGAGAGCCCGGTCGAGGGCGTCGCCGAGGCCTCGGCGAGGGTGCTGGCGAAGGTGGTCCAGGTGATGCCGGCCCGGCTGCGCCGCCGGGTCGAGGCGCTGCGCGCGGTCACCGTCCCGGTGGACTGGGGGACGAGGACGGGCACGGGCGTCGACCCGGACGTCCTGACGGTGGTGGCACTCGCCTGCCGGGACGGCGAGCGGGTGCGGTTCTCGTACACGGCCGCCGACGGGCGCGGTACCGACCGGCACGTCGAACCGCACCGGCTGGTCTGCCTGAACCGCCGCTGGTACCTCGTCGCGTACGACCTCGACCGGGCCGACTGGCGCAGCTTCCGCCTCGACCGCCTCACCGCCCCGACCGGCAGCGGCGCCCGCTTCGCCCCCCGGACCCTCCCGGCGGCCGACGCGGCGGAATTCGTCCGCGCGGGCCTCAACAGGATGCCCCGACCGCACCAAGTGGAGGCCCTGATCGAGGCACCGGCGGAGTTCGTCCGCGCCCGCGTCGGCCGCTGGGGCACCGTGGAACCCGTCACCCCGCACCGCTGCCGCCTACGGATGACCGCCGACTCGCTCGACTGGCCCGCCATGGCCCTCGGCTCCCTGGGCGCCGAATTCCAGGTACTCGCCCCGGACGCCCTCCGGACCCTGCTCACGGACTGGAGCACCCGCTTCGCCCGCGCAGCGGCGGAGGGGGAGGAGGCGTAGGAAGTCGGCCTGGCCGACTTCTGGTGTCGGCAGTCCGCGCACCCCGCTGCGCCTGGCTGTTGCTTGCCCGGCCCCGGTGCTCGCCCCTGTCCCTGGGGCGCGGCCGGGGTGGGTGGTGGCGTGGGAAGTCGGCCCGGCCGACTTCTGGCGTCGGCAAGGGGCGTGGTGCACCGCTCTGACGGCCGCTTCGTCGTGGTCTGCTGCTCCGGTGCTTGCCATGGTCGGACGACGGCCCGTTGCGGCGGAGTAGGAAGTCGGCCCCGCCGACTTCTGGTGTCGGTAGTCCGTGCATCCCGCTGCGCCTGGCTGTTGCTTGCCCGGCCCCGCGTTTGCGCCCGGCGTTGGCCTTCATGCTCGCTCCGGTGTCGGTGCTCGCCCCTGTCCCTGGGCCGCGGCCGGGGTGGGTGGTGGCATGGGAAGTCGGCCCGGCCGACTTCTGGTGCTGACGGTCCGCGCATCTTGCTCCGCTTCTGTCCTCACCTTCGGCCTTCGCGTTCGCTCCGTCCCCGGGGCGCGGCCGGGGGCGGTTGGCGGTGTGGAAAGTCGACCGGGCCGATTTCTGGCGGGTGGTCATTGGCGCATCACCGCCTTGGCCCGGTGCCGGCGTCGGAAGTCGCCCGGGCTGAGTGCCGGTGTGACCGGCGAGTGTGCGCCGGCCACCGAATGCCGTGCTTCCGGTTTGAGCAGCTGTGGCGGCATGGCCGGTGTTGGTGGAGCAGGAAGTCGGGCCCGTCGACTTCTGGTGCCGCTCTGGGCGCGTTCGGGTTTGTGGCGGACCGGTAGGTGGTGTGGGAAATCGGGCCCGTCGACTTTTGGCGCGGGCCCTGGGCGGGTTCAGGCCCAATGGCTTTTGGCGTGGGCGTGGGTGCCGCGTGGGCGTGGGGGGCGGTGGCGGGTCGTGGCGTGGGAAGTCGGCTTGGTCGACTTCTGGTGCTGACAGTCCGCGCAGCTTGCTGCGCCTGGGCGGAGTTTGCCCCGCCTCTGCCCTCACCCTCGGCCTTCGCCTTCGCCCCGTCCCTGGATTGCGGCCGAGGGTGGGTGGCGGTGTGGAAAGTCGGCCCGGCCGACTTCTGGCGTCGGCAAGGGGTGTGGTGCAGCGTTCCGGCGGCTGCTTTGTCGTGGCTTGCTCTTCTGGCGCTCGCCCTGGGCAGGCGACGGCCCGTTGTGGCGGAGTAGGAAGTCGACCAGGCCGACTTCTGACGGGTGGCCGTTGGGGCGTTAGCGCCTCGGCCCAGTGCAGGTGCAGGTGCTGGCGTCGGAAGTCGACGGGGCTGAGTGCCGGTGTGGCCGGTGAGTGTGTCCCCTGCCAGCGAATGCCGTGTTTCTCCGGTCTGTGTAGCTGTGGCAGCAGCCCTCGGAGACGCCACGGCTGGCTGGTGGTGGCGGAGTGAGAAATCGGACCCGTCGACGTACGCGCGGGCGTGGGGGAGCAAGTGGGGCTTGTCAGGTGGCGGTGGGGCGGGTCCTTGTGGGCGGGGTGGCGTGGGAAGTCGGCATGGCCGACTTCTGGTGTGGTTGTGGTGAGAGCGGGTCGGGTGGGGCCTGATGTGCTGTCGGCGCTCGGTACGGCCGGGTTGTGGTGGCGGAGTGGGAAGTCGGGGCTGTCGGCTTTTGGTGTGGGGGTCAGGGGGCGATGGCTTCGAGGGTGGTGCGGAGGTGGGTGAGGACGGTGGGGAGGGTGGGGAGCGGGGGTGTGGCGAGGGCGAGGCGGAGGGCGTTGGGGTGGTGGGGGGTGGTGGCGAAGGCGTCGGCGGTGGAGATCAGGATGCCTTCGGCGGCCAGGGCGGCGGCTGCGTGGTCGGGGCGCTGGTGGGGTTCGAGGGTGAGCCAGAGGATGTAGGAGGTGGGGTGGGCGGTGGTGGTCAGGCCGGTCAGGGCGGTGCGGGCGATGGACTGGCGGGCGGCGGCGTCGGTGCGGCGTTCCTGTTCCAGCCGGGCGACCGTGCCGTCGGTGAGCCAGCCGGTGGCGAGGGCGGTGATCAGGCCGGGGGCGCCCCAGGCCGCCGCGCGCAGGCTGGTGGTGGCGGCCCGGAGCAGGTGGTCGGGCAGGACGGCGAAGCCGAACCGCAGGCCCGGTGCCACGCTCTTGGAGAGGCCGGCCAGGTAGCAGGTGCGCTCGGGGGCGAGGGCGTGCAGGGGTGGGGGCGGGGCGGCCTCCAGGAAGGCGTAGGTGCCGTCCTCGATGAGGGTGAGGCCGTGGTCGGCGGCGAGCCGGACGAGGCGTTCGCGCTGTGCCGGGGCGAGCACCCAGCCGAGCGGGTTGTGGACGGTCGGCTGGGTGTACACCGCCCGTACCGGCCGGGTGTGGCAGAGCCGGTCGAGTGCGTCGAGGTCCGGGCCGTCGGCGGTGACCGGGACGGGCGCCAGGTCCAGTCCGTGGGCGGCGGCGAGCAGTTTGATGCCCGGGTAGCCGAGCGCGTCCACGGCGAGGACGTCCCCGGGGCGGGTGAGCGTGCGCAGGACGCAGTCCAGGGCCTGTTGCGCCCCGCTGGTGAGCAGGACGTTCTCGGGTGCGGTGTCGATCCCGCGGTCCAGCAGGTGGGTGGCCACCGCGGCCCGGTCGTGCCGGTGGCCGCCCGGCGGGTGCTGGCGCAGCAGGGCCTCGGCGTCGCCCGAGGAGGCGAGCGCGCGCAGGGCCTGCCGCAGCTGGTCGCCCTGCCCGGGGGAGAGCGGCTGGTTGAAGGAGAGGTCGGCCACCCGGGGCACGGGGAGCGCGCGGGAGGGTTCGAGGCCGTCGTAGCCGGAGCGCAGCCGGACGAAGGTGCCGCGGCCCTGTTCGCCCACCACCAGCCCGGCGGCGGCGAGTTCGGCGTACACCCGGGTGGCGGTGGCGAGGGCGATCCGCCGCTCGCGGGCGAGGGTGCGGTGGGTCGGCAGCCGGGTGCCGGCCGGGAGCGCGCCGGAGCGGATGGCGGTCGCGTACTCGTCGACGATGGCCTTGTAGGAGGGCGGTCGCACGGGTCACCTGCCCTTCCGGGGAGTGGACGGTCCGGGCACGGGCGTGCACAGGCGTGGACGGGTGCGTACCGGAGTGTATCCAGGACAATAAGTGGATTGTCCTGGGCCGGTGTTCCTAGCCTCGTCACATCCAGCAGCGAGGCCAGGAACGGAGCACGAGCCCATGACCATCCGCAGCGAGCGGGACCGGCACGTCGTCACCCTCACCATCGACCGGGAGAAGAAGCTCAACGCCCTCGACTACCCGACGATCGACGCGCTGCTCGCCGAGCTCGACCGGATCGACGCCGACGACACCGTCCGCGCCGTGATCCTCACCGGCGCCGGCGGGCGGGCGTTCAGCGCGGGTGCCGACATCCCGTCGCTGGCGGCCAGCATCGCGGGCGGGCCCGAGCGGGCGCTGCGCGAGTTCGTCCGGCGCGGGCACACCCTCACCCGGCGGATCGAGGAGTTCCCCAAGCCGGTCATCGTGGCCGTCAACGGCCTTGCCTTCGGCGGTGGTTGCGAGATCACCGAGGCCGCCCCGCTGGCCGTCGCGGCCGAGCACGCGACCTTCGCCAAGCCCGAGATCTCGCTCGGCTTCCCGCCGCCCTTCGGCGGCTCGCAGCGGCTGCCCCGGCACGTGGGCCGCAAGCGCGGCCTGGAGATGATCCTCACCGGTGACCCTGTCCCGGCCGCCCGCGCCGCCGAGATCGGCCTGGTCAACTCGGTCGTCCCGGCGGACGAACTGCTGGACACCGCACGGGATCTGGCCGAGCGGATCATCCGGCACGCGCCGACCGCCGTGGCCGCCTGCCTGCGAGCCGTGACCCGGGGCATCAACCTGCCGATCGACGAGGGGCTCGCGGTGGAGGCGACGGCCTTCGCGGCGACCGTGCCGACGGACGGTGTACGGGACGGGATCCGGCGCTTCCTGGACCGCTCGTCCTCCAGTGGCAGCTCGTCCTCCGGTGCGGAATCCTGAGGCGGTGCCGGAAAGTTGTTGTCGGCGGGCGACCGGGGGCTGATCATGGCGGGATGTCGGATCTACTCGCCCGTGTGACCGCCTTCCGCGCCGCCTTCGCCCGCCGCCAGGCGGCGGAGACCGTCGAACTTCCGGAGTTCCCCGAGGTGTTCGCCGTCCGGGACGCGGCGTTCGGCCAATCGGAGGAGCACAACCAGCTGATCGTCGAGGGCCCGGGCACCGACCCGGCGGTGCTGCCCGAGTTGGCCGCCCGGTGGTTGGGGCGCCGCCACCGGTACCGCGTCACGGTGCTGGACCCGGAGTCGGGTGAGCGGGCCGCCCCGGTGCTGGCGGCGGCGGGGTGGGAGCGGGAGGGCGTGGTGGTCCTGGCCCGGTCGACGCTCGGCTGCCGGCGGCCCGAACCAGCCGCGCTCCCCGTCGAGTTGGCCGAGGTACGGGAGGCGGTGCTGCGCCAGCAGCGGGAGTGGATCGAGGACGAGGAGCTCGCCCGGCAGCTCACCGACCGCCGTTCCGCCCGGCTGCGTGGTGCCGAGCGGGTGCACTTCCTGGCCGCTCGGACGCCGGCCGGCGAGGTCGCGGCCTGGAGCGACCTCTATCTCGAACCAGCCGTCGGGCTCGGCCAGTTGGAGGATCTGGTGACCGGTTCGCGGCACCGCGGTGCGGGGCACGGCGACACCCTGCTGGCGACCGGCCTGGCACTGGCGGCCGAGGCCGGTGTCCCGCAGCTGTTCCTGCTCGCGGACGCGGTGGACTGGCCGCGTGAGTGGTACGGCCGCCGGGGTTTCGAGGAGATCGGGCGCGGTCACGCCTTCTACGGCCGGTGACGGTCGGGGTGCGGGGCGGTGGCACGGTCTGCTCCACCGGCCGGAGCTGCCAAGGCAGTTGCGCTGCGAGATGGCGCTCGCCGTGAGCAGAGGGGACCGCGTGCGCGGCCTGCTGGACGTTCCGCCGGAGGACTTCGCCCCGCTGCGGACGGCGAGCTCCGGGTAACGGGCGGGGGCGGGGCATGGCGGGGTCAGGCCGTCTCCGGATCGACGGCCGGCGGGGCTTCGCGGCCGCAGTGGGCGGCGACGGTGTCGGCGAAGGCGCGGGCGAGCGGGCCGAGGTTCTCCCAGTCCCGGACGGCCCACCCGGCGGTGAGGGCGGGCAGGTCGGGCAGCGGGAGCAGCCGCAGGCCGGGGTGGCCGGGGCCCTGCCACTGCGGGAGGGCCGGGACGACGGCGTGGCCGAGGCCGAGTTCGGCGAGCAGGATCGCGGTGTCCCAGTCCGCGACGCTGGTGTCGAAGACCGGCCGGATGCCCGACTTCCCCAGCCAGGACTCGACCTGGGAGCGGGAGACGGAGTTCTGCGGGAGTCCGATCAGCCGGGCGTCCTGGAGGTCGGCGGGGGAGATCCTGGCCCGGGCGGCGAGCGGGTCGCCCGCCGTGACGGCGAGCACCCAGGGCAGGTCGACCACCGGTTGCTGGTCGATGCCCCGGGCCGGGGCGCCGAGGGTGATCCAGGCGAGGTCGACCCGGCCGGCGTTGAGCGACTCCAGGCAGCTGCGGCTGGAGACCTCGGTCTGGAACTCCAGGCTGACCCGGGGGAAGCGCCGCCGGAAGTCCACCACGGCCGCGGACATGAAGTGCCGGATGCTGGTGGCCCCGGTGGTGATCCGGACGGATCCGCCCTCGCCGCGCGAGAGTTCGGCGATCCGGTGCAGCGCGTGGTCGATGCCGCCGAGGCCGGTGGCCACCGCCGTGCGCAGCAGGCTGCCCGCCGCGGTGGGGACGACCCCGCGCGGGTGGCGCTCGATCAGGGCGAGGCCGACCTCCCGTTCGAGCCGCTTCACGTGCTGGCTGACGGCGGACTGGGTGCAGTTCAGCTCGCGGGCGACGGCGCTGAGCGAGCCGGCCCGGCAGACCGCGGCGAAGACGCGGAGGTCGTCAATGGTCACGGAGACCCAAGGTATCGCTTGGAGGGGTCCCAGCAAATCGGCGGATTGACTTGGGTGTTGCGGGGGATCGATCATCGGACCAGGGCCCAGGGCGGCAACCCGCCCGCTGACCCGCCGGCGTTCCGGACGCTGTGGCGGGAGCGGCGGGCGGGTGTCGACCCGCATCTGTTCAAGAGCATTTCTCTACAAGAGCGGTGATGTACGACGGAGGGGCGGCGCGCCGATGCTCGGGGTGCGTCGTGCCGGGAGCGCTCGCCGCGGCGGGGGTGGAGAGGGTGTCCGTGCCGGGTGGAACGGATGACGGCCGGGTCATCCGATCGGATGACCCGGCCGTCGGCGTTCGGCGGGAGAGTGGAGAGCCGGTCAGTACGGCGCGGCCGTCACCAGGACACCGGGTAGCGGACCGGGTGCCCGCCGATCCGGCCGGGCAGCAGGCCGATCACGACCAGCAGCCCGGTGGCCAGGACGAGCAGCGGGAGGAAGGGCACGGGGTGCGGCGCCTGCAGGACCACGATCACGGCGGTGGCCGCGGCCGGGGAGTGCGAGAGGTGGGTGAGCATCATCGCGCCGAGCGAGAGCCCGGCGGCGACGGCCGCGCCCCAGGTGGTGCTGCCGGTGACGGCGAGGACGGCGAAGCCGATCAGGGCCGACATCAGGTGCCCGCCGACCAGGTTGCGCGGCTGCGAGATCGGCAGCCCGGGCGCGCCGTGCACCAGGGCGGCGCTGGCGGCCAGGGGCGGGATCAGCAGGGGCTGGTCGAGCAGTACTCCCACCCCGACCAGCAGGAGCAGGGCGCCGATGGCGAAGACGGTGGCCCGCAGGGCGTGCAGCGGGTGCCGTCCGGGCGTGGCGGCGGGCGGTGGTGTGGACATGCGTGAGCTACTCCGGACGAGGGACGGGGACCCGGAGATGATAAACAGACTGTTGAATGAAAGGTAGGACGTTTTGCCTGTCGGGCACATTCCGTCCAGGGGGCAGGACCACCCGGGGATCCAGAGCGAGCCGGGGAACCAGAGCGAGCCGCGGAACCAGAGCGAGCCGCGGAACCAGAGCGAGAGAGAGCAGCCCATGACCACGCCTTCCGTCACCGTCTTCCGGGACGTCCGCCCGTACGGTGCCGACCGGGCCGTCGACCTGATCGTCGTGGACGGCCTGCTGGCCGAGCGGGTGCCGGCCGGGGCGGTGCCGGAGGTGGTCGAGGGCGGCGGCCGGATCGCGCTGCCCACCCTGGTGGACGCGCACATCCACCCGGACAAGACCGCCTGGGGTGAGCCCTGGTACAGCCGGCGCCCGGCCGGCTCGCTGCCCGAGTACGTCCAGGGCGACGTCGACCTCCACCGGCACCAGCGCACCCCGCTCGCCGAGCGGGCCCACCGGCTGCTGAGCCACGCCGTGACGCGCGGCACCCGCGCCGTGCGGGCCCACGTGGACGTGGCGCCCGCGTACGGGCTGGCCGGGGTGACCGGGCTCGCCGAGGCGCGCGAGCGGCTGGCCGGCGCGCTGGACGTCCAGCTGGTGGCCTTCCCACAGCACGGGGTCCGGCGGACGCCCGGCGCGGGCGCGCTGCTCGCGGAGGCGGCGGCCAGCGGGCTGGTCGACGCCATCGGCGGCATCGACCCGGCCGGCTTCGACGCCGTCCCGGCCGAGGGCCCGGACGGCGAGGGGCCCGCCCAGCTGGAGCTGCTGTTCGGCCTGGCCGAACAGCACGGACTGCGCCTCGACATCCACCTGCACGACCGGGGCGAGCGCGGCCTCGGCCCGCTGCGCGAGATCGCCGCGCGGACCAGGGCGGCCGGACTGGCCGGGCGGGTGGTCGTCAGCCACGCCTTCTGCGTCCCGGAGCTGGCGGGCGCCCCGCTCGCCGACCTCGCCGCCGAACTGGCCGAGTCCGGCGTCGGCCTCACCACCGTGGCGCCCTCGGCCCACCAGGTGCTGCCGTTCCGCGAGCTGCGGGCGCACGGGGTGCGGGTCGGGCTCGGCTCGGACGGCGTGCGCGACTCGTGGAGCCCGTACGGCAACGCCGACCCGCTGCACCGCGCCCACCTGCTCGGCTGGACCACCGACGCCCGCACCGACGAGCAGCTGGCCGACTGCTTCGCCCTGGCGGCCGACGGCGGCGCCGAACTGCTGGACCTGCCGGCCGTGACCCTGGAGCCGGGCTCGCCCGCCGACTTCATGCTGGTGACGGGCGAGTGCCTGCCGCAGGTGGTGATCGACCTGCCGGCGCGTGAGCTGGTGGTCCGCGCGGGCCGGGTGGTGGCGCGGGACGGGCGGTTCACGGGCTGACGGGCGTCCGGCGGCCGGCGAGGCCTCCCCGTCGGCGGCGCGGTCGGCGGGCGCCTCCCCGTCGACCGTGCGGCCGCGCGTTGTGCGGCCCGTGCCGACGGAGAGGCGCTCCGGCGACGATGCTCAGAGGGTGCGGGCCGCGCTGGTCTCGTGGAGGTGGACCAGCGCGTCGTAGGCCGTGCCGATCGCGAGGCGCGGCAGCGGGTCGCTGCGGAACTCCGTCCCGGCGTCGTAGGTCGGGCGGGCGGTGTTCAGCCAGGACCGGGTGGCCGGCGGGGCGGAGCGCAGGTCGACGTAGTAGTCGCGGTAGCGGACCCGGTCGAGGGGGTACTCGTTCATGTCCGCGGTGGCTGGCGGAACGGTGACCGGCTTCCAGGCGGCGGCGAACGGGTCGTCCTTGGTGAGGAAGGAGCCGCGGTCGAAGGTGAAGCCGACGGCGAGGTAGTCCGCGCCGAGGGCGTCGCGCAGGTACGAGCCCTGGGTCTTGGGGTAGAGCTCGGGGTCGCTGCTCTGGTACCCGACGTGGCCGTTGTGCGCGGACAGCAGCACCTTCCCGCCGGTGCGGCGCTGCCACCAGAGGGTGTTGTCGGTCATGGCGCGGTCGCGGAGGTTCTGCATCGCGGCCACCTCGCTGTTGTCCTCGAGGTTCATGGCGGTGAAGGTGAAGGTCTGGGCGATGCTCCGGGCGTTCTGCACCGCCCAGTCGTACGCCTCGCCGCCCTCGCCCCTGGCCGCGGTGACCAGCTCCAGGGTCTGCTGCGCCACGGCGGCGTTCTGCCGCCGCTCGGCGAGCGGGCGCGTGGTGATGTAGCCGATGGCGTCGTCGAACGGGCGCAGCCCGGCGTACAGCTGCTCCAGGCGCGGCAGCGACGCGGGGGCGGCCTCGCGGACGTAGGAGGTCACCCGGTCGAAGAGCTGGTCGCCGATGGCGGGGAAGTCCAGGTCGTCGCCGACGAAGTGGACCGGGTGCTGCGGGTGTTCGCGGTTGTGGTCGCGCATCCAGTCGATCAGGTCGGCGAACTCCTGGCGCTCCCAAGGGGACTTGCCCATCGTCTCCTTGACCAGCTGCCGGGCGTCGCCGCCGGTGCGGCCCTGCACGTAGTCGTCGATCCGCAGACCGGAGGACCAACTCGTCTCCAGGGCGAAGGCGGTGAAGCCCTTCTCCTCGACCAGGTAGCGCAGGACCCGCTGCTTCATGGTGAAGAACTCGTGGGCGCCGTGCGTGGCCTCGCCGAGCCCCACCACCTTGGCTTCGCCGATCATCGCGCCCAGCGGACGCAGGTCGGTGGTCCGGCCCCCGGGCTCGGTGGACCGCAACGGGTGGGCGAGACCGTTCAGTTCGCGGACCACGGTGGATATCTGACTGTTCGTCATCTTGTCGGTGCCGGGCTGGTCCGCGTGTGCCGCCGGGGCGAGCAGGGCGGTGGTCGCGACGGCCGCCGTGGCGGCCAGCAGGGCGCGTCGACCGATGGGCTTGCCGTGCTTCTCGCTGCGTACGGTCACTTCGGGGGCTCCTCAAATTCGTCGAACCGTCAACCCGTCGGAACGGCCACGGTGGTTCGAGTGGTTCGCCGGCGAACGTGCCGGTCAATGAATAGTCGATCACCGGGGGGCTTCGGCGCGCTGAGGAGTGCCGCCGGATCGTCCAGGGGGATAACCCCCGGGCGGCCCCGGCACACCCGTGCGCGGGGGTGTGCCGGGGCCGGTACCGGGTGAGGGTTCAGAGCGTGGCGGAGCGGTGGGTCGGTCGGCCGTCCAGGACGGTCAACAGGACGGGGAGGTCCGCCAGTTCGGTGGCCGGGGTGGTGAGCGGGTCGGCGGCGAACACGGTGAGGTCCGCGCGGTGGCCGACGGTGATCCGGCCCGCCAGCTGCTCCTCGCCGGCCGCGTGGGCGGCGTTGGCGGTCATCGCCAGCAGGGCCTCCAGGGCGGTGAGCGCCTGGCCGGGGTTGTGCGGGGCCTGGCTCAGGTCGCGGGTGGGGCGGCGGTGGCGGGCGCCCGCCATGACGCCCAGCGGCGGGTAGGGGGCGATCGGCCAGTCCGAACCGAGGACGACCGTGGCGCCCGCGTCCCAGAGGTCCCGGCAGCGCCACGCGCGGTCGGCCCGCTCCTCGCCGAGGCGGCGGGACCAGTTGTCGGTGTGGTCGGCCCGGGTGAAGTCGCAGCAGTGGGTGGGCTGCATGGAGGCGACCACGCCCAGCTCGGCGAAGCGCCGGACCACCGCGTCCGGAACGGTCTCGATGTGCTCGATCCGGTGGCGGACGGGGGACGCCCCGTGCGTCGTCCCCCCGTCCGCCGCCGCCCCGATCGAGTCCAGGGCGTGCCGTACGGCGGCGTCGCCGATCGCGTGGGTGGCGGTCGGCACCCCGGCCTGGTGCAGCTCCCGGATGACGCGGGTGTAGTGCGCCGGATCCGGCCAGAAGGCGTGGGTGGACTCGCCGTGGCAGTCCTGGCGCTCCAGCCAGGCCGTGCCGTTGTCGATCGTGCCGTCCATGAACAGCTTCACGCCGTCCACCCGCCAGAGCCGACCGCCCCGGCCCTGCTGCCCGATCAGCGCCCGCAGCCCGTCCGCGTCCACACCGGGCTGGCACCAGGGGGCCACGCGCAGCCGCAGCGGCAACTCGCCGGCCTCGTCCAGCTCGCTGTAGAGGTCGAGGCTGTCGCCGTTGGCGTCCATCGCGTGGCCGCCGGTGAGGCCGGCGGCGGCCATGGCGCTCAGCGCGGCGGCCAGGCGGTCGCGGCGCTCGGCGCGGGTGGGCTGCGGGGCGGCGCGCTCGACCAGCTCGCAGGCGGCGTCCTCCAGCAGCAGGCCGGTGGGGCGGCCCTCGGCGTCGCAGACCACCTCGGCGGCCTGGTCGAAGCGGCGCGGGCCGTCCACGCCGGCCAGCTCCAGGGCGCACGGGCTGGCGAGCATGGAGTGGGCGTCGAAGAGCTGGAGCAGCGCCGGAACGCCGTCCAGGACGGGCTCGAGGGCGGCGGACGCCACCGGGCGGTCGCCGAAGACGTTCGGGTCCAGGCCCCAGGCGTGCAGCCAGGCGCCGGGGGCGAGGCGTCCGGCCTCGGTGGCGAGGGCGGCGCGGACGCCGGCCAGGTCGGTGCAGCCGGAGAGGTCCAGGCCCTGGGTGAGCTCGGCGCCGGTGACCGGGTGCAGGTGGCCGTCCACCAGGCCGGGGGTGACCACGGCGCCCTTGAGGTCGATCACCGTGGTCGCGGGGTCGGCGAGTTCGCGGACGGTGCGGTCGTCGCCGAGGGCGGCGATCCGGCCGTCCACGACGGCGAGGGCGGTCTGCGGGAGGAAGCCGCCGGAGGCGGGGTCGAGCAGACGGGCGGAGAGGAGGACCAGGGAGGTGCGCACTTCGACTCCAGTGGTGCTTCGGGGTGGGGGCGTGGTGTCTGCAGGGATTGAGGGGATTGAGGGAGCTAAGGGGGTCGGGGGCTGGGGCGGTGGTCAGGGCTGCTCGGGGGCGGGGGTCTCGGGTGCGTCCGCCGGGTCCGTCGGGTCCGTGGGGTCGGCGAGGCTCGGGGAGGTCAGCGCGCCGTCGGTCAGGCCCAGTTCGCGTTCGGCGGTGGCGGCGGCGAGCCGGGTGGCGGCGTACGGGTCCTTGCGCAGGCCGGTGTTGGCGTGGACGGCCAGGCCGTCGATCACGACGAGGATGTGGACGGCCGTCAACACCGGGTCCGCGGTGCGGAATTCGCCCTGCTCGACCCCGGCGGCGATGACGTCGCCGAGCCGGCCGCGCCAGTCCGCCTCCTGGTCGAGCACGCGGTCGCGCAGGACGGGGCGGTAGCGGCTGAGGTGGCGGGCGTTGAGCCAGAGCCGGCTCACGTCGTCGTAGGACGGGCCGGTGGTGCGGGCGAAGAAGCGGGCCAGGTGCCGCAACGGGGACCCGTCCCGCGGGTCGGCGGGCAGTAGCGCCTCCAGTTCGGCGGTGGCGGCGCTGCCGAAGGCCTCGGCGACGAGGTCCTCCACGGCGGGGAAGTAGTGGCTGATCAGGCCGGGGCGGACATCCAGTTGGTCGGCGATCCGGCGCAGGGTGATGCACTCCAGGCCCTCGGTGAGGGCGACCTCGGCCGCGGCGCCGACGATCTCCGCCCGGCGGTCCTCGGGGGACTTGCGAACCCTTTTGCGCTGAACGCTTGACGTCATGGGGCGGATGCTATTGAGTGTGCGACCAATAAGCAAGCAGGTGGGCACGACACCCCCACGGAGGGCCCCCGCATGACGTCCACGCTCCCGGACCACCCCCACACCTCGCCGGACCACCCGGACCACCCGGCGCACCCCGCCGCCCCGCCCCAGCGGGAACCGGGCGGCCGGGTCGAGGTCCACGGCATCGACCACATCCCCGAGACCGAGCGACGCGGTCGCGCCCGCGAACTCTTCCCCGTCTGGGCGGCCGCCAGCGTCAACTACCTCAACCTGGTGGTCGGCGGCGCCCTGGTCCTGAGCGGCCTCGGCCTCTGGCAGGCCTTCGCCGTGGTCGTCCTCGGCAACCTGTTCTGGCTGGGCACCGGCCTGCTCGCGGTCTCCGGACCGGCCGCCGGCGCGCCCAGCGAGGTGATCACCCGCGCCATGTACGGCATCCGGGGCAACCGGGTGAACAACGCGGTCACCGGCTGGATGATCTCCGTCTGCTACTTCGCGCTGAACCTCGCCGCGGCCGCCGTCGCCGCCTTCTCGCTCGCCGAGGAGGCGGGGATCACCCCGACCACCCCGATCAAGATCGCCATCGTGATCGTGATCGTCGTACTCACCCTCACCATCAGCGTCTACGGGCACGCCCTGATCGTCCGGCTCTACCTGCCGATCACCCTCGCCCTCACCGCCGCCTTCGCCGTGGTCGGCTACGCGATCGTCACCCACGCCGACCCCGGCTGGACCCAGCCCGAACCCCTCACCGGCGGCCGACTCTGGGCGGCCGTCCTGGCCGGCGTCACCCTGATCGCCTCCGGCCCGCTCTCCTACACCACCAGCGCGGACTTCTCCCGCTACCTGCCCGCGACCACCGCCCCGCGCGCCGTCCTCGGCTGGACCGCCCTTGGCGGCTTCCTGCCCAGCGTGGTGGTCGGCGGCCTCGGCGTGCTCGGCGCCACCGCCGTCGACATGACCGACCCGCAGGCCGCCCTCCGGCAGATCCTGCCCGGCTGGTTCAACCCGGTCTTCCTGCTCTCCCTGGTGGTCGGCACCATCGCGGTCAACGCCCTCACCGCCTACAGCGCGGGCCTCGCGCTCCAGGCCGTCGGCATCCGCATCCGCCGCACCCGCAGCGTGCTGCTCGACGGCGCGGTCGCCGTCTCGCTCACGCTGTACGCCCTCCTGGTCTCCAACTTCCTCGACACCGTCAGCAACGTGCTCCAGCTGACCGTCGTCCTCCTCGGCCCCAGCACCGCCGTCTACGCCACCGACATACTGCTCCGCCGCAACCGCTACGACGGCCGCGCCCTCGGCGACGAACGCCCCGGCAGCCCCTTCTGGTACCGCGCCGGCGTCAACCCGGCCGGCGCCATCGCCCTCACAGGCGGCGTCACAGCCGCAGCCCTCGGCGTGGACACCCTCTACACCGGCCCACTGGCCGCCCTGGCCGGGGCGGACGTCGCGCTGCCGGCGGGCATGGTGGTGGCGGCGGTCCTGTACGCCGTGCTGATGCCTCGCCGGCGGGGGTGACGCCGGTCCGGCCGCGTGCGCGCCGCAGGGCGGGTGGGAGTGCTTCCACCGCCCGGGCGGCCGGGCTGGCCGGGCGGGCCGGGTTGGTGGGTGACCTGCCCGTGTCGGCTGGCCCTGGGCCGGACAGTCGGTTCGGCGCTGTCGCTCGCGGCGAGTGAGGTTCGCGCTGGGGCGTAGGCGGTTCTGTGGCTGGGCCAGGCGGTGTGGACCTCGCGTTGTCGGCGGGCATGGTGACGGCGGTGGTTCTGTGCGCCGTGCTGATGCGTCGTCGGCGGGGGTGAACGCCGGGTGGGGGCTTCTGGGCCGTGGGACGGCTGCCCTGCCGCAGGGCGGGTTGGGTGGTACTTCCGCCGCCTCGGGGCCTGGTCTGCCCTGTGGCGTCCGGCTCTGGGCCAGGCGTCTGGGTGCTGTTGCTCGCGGCGAGTGAGGTTCGCGCCGGGGCGTGGACGGTGCTGTGGCCGGGTTGGCAGGGGCGGGCCTCGCGCTGCCGGTGGGCATGGTGGCGACGGCGGTTCTGTACGCCTGGCCACTGCTTCGCGCGACGGCCGACCGGTCAGGGTGGGCAAGCGGACAAGGGGATCCGGCGTCTTGGGGGCGGGGCCCTGGGGAGCCACCCGGAACGTGGGGCGGCCTGGAACGGGCGTGTGGTGGCGGGCTGTCCCGGTCAGAAGGTCCGGCGTGGGTACCTCGGGACAGGTGCACGGTCCGCGGCCCGGTGTGGATGGCCCGGGCGTGTGAGGTCTGGGGAAGCGGCCGATGGCGGGTGGCCGGGGTGGGTTCCAGCGTCTCGGGGCGGGGCCTTGGCGCAGGCAGCCGGAATGGGGAGCCGGTCGGAACGCGGGGCAGCCTGGAATAGACGTGTTGGGGTGGGCTGGCCTGGGCGGGAGGTCTGGTGTGGGCGGCTCAGGGCAGGTGGTTCGAGGTGGGGCCCGATGTAGAAGAGCCGGGTGTAGGCGGCCGGGGTGGGCGGTCCGGGGAGGCGGCCGATGGTGGGCGGCTGGGTGGGGACGGCCTGGGTGTGTGTGGCTGGGGTGGGTGTTCCGGAGTTGACACCACGGGGGGGTATGCGGCCACGCGGTAGGGGGCGGTGGCTCGCAGCGGGCTGCTCGGTGGTGGTGGTTCGGAGTGAGCGGCGCGTGGTAGGCGGCGGGTTTCGGGTGGGGATTGCTCCGGTGTGGCCGGTTCGGGGGAGTGGGTGGGACCGGGCGGCCAAAGAAAAAGGCGAGGAGAGTGAATCCCCTTGCCACTTTCAAGCTATACCGTGCCCCGGGGCTTGCGGCAAGGCCCCCGGCATGGCGCAGAATCCCGGCCGTAAGGCCATGACCTGCGGAAACGGGAGTCGTGAAATGCGTGTGTTGATGACGACCTGGGGGTCGCGCGGGGATGTCGAGCCGCTGGCGGGGCTGGCGGTGGCGCTGCGGGGGTTCGGTGCGGAGGTGCGGGTGTGCGCGCCGCCGGACGAGGAGTTCGCGGCAGTGCTGGGGCGGGCGGGGGTGCCGCTGGTGCCGCTCGGTCCGTCGGTGCGGTCGGTGGTGGCCGGCCCGAAGCCGCCGACGGCGGAGGACGCGTTCCGGCTCGCCCGTGAGCTGGTCGCCGTGCGGTTCGAGACGCTGACCGCCGCGGCCGAGGGCTGTGACGTGGTGCTGGCGACCGGCCTGATGCCGGCCGGTGCGCGGGACGTCGCCGAGAAGCTCGGCCTGCCCTACGTGTTGGCCTGCTTCCACATCCTCGGACTGCCCTCGCGGCACTCCCGGCCCGGCCGGCGGCCGGGCACGCCGTCCCCGGACGACGAGACCGACTACCGGAAGCTCTGGGAGCAGGACGCCCAGCGGGTGAACGCGCTGTACGGGGACGCGCTCAACAGCCACCGGGCGGCGATCGGCCTGCCGCCGGTGGAGAACGTCCGCGACCACGTCCTCACCGGACGGCCGTGGCTGGCGGCGGACCCGACGCTGTGCCCGTCGGAGGGCAGGACGGAACTCGACGTGGTGCAGACCGGCGCGTGGATCCTGCCCGACGACCGGCCGCTCCCGGCCGACCTGGAGGCGTTCCTGGCCGCCGGTGAACCGCCCGTGTACGTCGGCTTCGGCAGCATGGCCGCGCACGCCCCGGAGGACATCGCGCGGGTGGCCGTCGAAGCGGGCCGCGCGCACGGACGCCGGGTGCTCCTGGCCCACGGCTGGGCCGGGCTCGCCGCGGTCGACGAGCACGAGGACTGCCACGTCGTCGGCGAGGTGAACCAGCAGGCCCTGTTCCGCCGGGTGGCCGCCGTCGTCCACCACGGTGGTGCGGGCACCACGACGACCGCGGCCATGGCGGGCGCGCCCCAGGTGGTCGTGCCCCGGATCGCCGACCAGCCGTACTGGGCCGGCCGGGTGGCCGAGTTGGGCATCGGCGCGGCCCATCTCGACCGCACGCCGACCGTCGACTCGCTCTCCGCCGCGCTCGCCACGGCCCTGGCGCCCGAGACCCGGGTACGGGCGGAGGCCGTGGCCGGCGGTATCCGCACCGACGGGGCGACGGTGGCCGCGAAGCTGCTGTTCGAGGCGGTGGGCAAGAAGGTACCGGCCGCGTCCCGGTGAGTGGCGGGGGCGGGGCGTGTGCCGCCTCTTCCGGGTGAACGGCGAAGGGTGCCAGGTGAGTTCGGCTTCGGATCGGTCTCCTTCCGATTGATCAGGGGTGGTTGGCGATCCGGGCGCGGCTGGTTCGGGCGGCGATCCGGCGACCGGCGGCCGGGTGTCGGCCGGGTCGGTTAGGGTGCCCACGGGCGCGCCCGGTCACCGCAGGCCGCGCGCGAGGGGAGGGCGGCATGACCGACGGCACGCACGGGGGAGTGGGGCAGGACGGCGACGGTATCCAGTGGCTCCTGGAGATCGGTCGGCCGAGCACCGGCCGACCGGGCACCAGCCGGTCGTCAATGGGTGGGCCCGGCACGGACGGTGAGGTCGGCGGCGTCGTCTTCGCCCGGGGGATCACGCCCGCGGAGCTCGCCCACCGGATGGGTGCCGACCCGGCCACCGCGACCGAGCCGATCAGTGACACCGAGATCCGGGACCTGGACATCGACGTCTACCGCCCCGGTGACGACGGCGACGGCGTGATCCGGGTCGGCGCGTGCGCCGGCTGGTCGTTCGCGATCGAGTACGGCGACTCCACCGGCGGTGAGCTGCTCACCGAGATAGCGCGCGACGGAGCCGAGGTGGTGCACTTCCGCCCGATGCCGGAGCGGCGGCCGGCCCTGCTGGACTACGCCCGGGACGGTGCCGTGCTGTGCGGCTTCGGCCTCGGTGAGGAGCGCTGGCGCTGGGGCCAGGAGCCGGACCTGCTGGTGCCGGACCTCGTCGCCGCCGGAGTCCTGGAGGCCGACGGCGTGACCTCCTGCGACCCCGGGCGGGAGCCCGACGGGGCCGCCCGCCGCCGCACCCTCGGCGCCGTCGAGCGGCGCTTCGGACTGAGCCTGCCCCGGGACGCCTTCGGCGGGCTGCGCCTGCCGGCGTACGCGGTGCGGGGAACCCCGGGCATGGCGTTGTACTGAGGCGGTGCGCCGGCGAAACAGCAGGAAGAGGAAGAGGAAGAGGAAGGGCAGGAACGGGAACAGCGGGAACGGGAACAGCGGGGACAGGGACGACAGAGTCAGGGCGGTCACGGGAGGCTCCTTCCCGGGCCCCATCGGCAGGGCCCCGATGGCCGTCATCTTTGCGTGCCGCCGGTCCGTCGCACATGTGCCGATCGGGAGGTTCCCGCTGCGCCGTTCCTGTCTCGACCCTGCCGATCGGCAGGGTCGAGACAGGAACGGCGGCAGAGCCCGGGGGCGGAGCGAGACGTGCCCCGCCGCCACCGAGAGGCGCCGCAGCCGGGCTGGGCCGGGTCGAGCCCGTCAGTCCGAGCCCGTCGGCCCGTCAGCCGGAGCCCGTCGGCCCACCGGCCCGGCACCCGTTCGGCCGGTGGCAGCTGGTACGGCGCACGCCCCCCGTCCGGGGGTCTCCGCAGGGCATCGGCGGTCCCCGGCCCCTAGGGTCTGTGGTGCGTCGGCGAACCGAGTGCCGCGCGCACGCAGGCCCGCCAGGCGTAGGCCGTCCCGCCGTGAGCCCTCCCGCCGTGCGCCGGGGTGTCCGGCAGGCCCGAGACCGCGCGCCGGGGTGCCCGGCCGACCGAGAGGTGGACCCGCCCCATGCACACCGTCGTCCGCGGCGCCGGAGCGCTCGGCCTGACCGTCCTGCTGCTCACCGCGGCCATCGGCTGCCAGGGCGACGGCTCCTCCGCCGCCGAGCCCGCGCCGACCTCCCCGACCTCCCCGGCCACCGGGGCGGCGGCAGCCACCGGCACCGCCACCGGACTGGCCGCCCAACAGCTGGACTGGCACGCCTGCCCCGCCCCCACCGGCGCCCAGGGCGACGGCACCGCGCCCGCCGCCGACTGGCAGTGCGCCACCCTCAAGACCCCGCTGGACCACGGCAAACCGGACGGCACGACGATCGGTCTCGCGCTGATCCGCAGCCGGGCCAAGGACGAGCAGCACCGGATCGGCTCGCTGCTGTTCAACTTCGGCGGCCCCGGCGCCTCCGGCGTGGCCACCCTGCCGGCCCTGGCCGCGACCTACTCCTCCCTCAACTCCCGCTACGACCTGGTGAGTTTCGACCCGCGCGGGGTCGGCGCCAGCGACGGGGTGACGTGCCTGGACGACCGGGCGATGGACGCCGCCACCGCCGCCGACAGCACCCCCGACACCCCCGACGCGGTGAAGGCCCTGGACGACGGCAACGCCCGCTTCGTCGCCGCCTGCGAGCACAACTCCGGCGCGGTGCTGCCGTACGTGGACACCGAGAGCGCCGCGCGCGACATGGACCTGATGCGGCAGGTGCTGGGCGACCCGAAGCTCTCCTACTTCGGCATCAGCTACGGCACCCAGCTCGGCGGTGTCTACGCGCACCTGTTCCCGCAGCAGGTCGGCCGGATGGTGCTGGACTCGGTGGTCGACCCCACCAAGGACCCGCAGCAGGCCGCGCTCGGCCAGGCCCAGGGCTTCCAACTCGCCCTCGACGACTTCATGAAGGCCTGCGCCGCCCAGGTCGGGGCCGCCTGCCCGACCGGTGCGGGCGGCGACGAGGGCACCGCGAAGGTCACCGCCCTGGTGCAGAAACTGGCGCAGTCGCCGCTGCCGACCACCCAGGGGCGGCAGCTCACCGAGAGCCTGGCGATCACCGGCATCGCGGGCGCCCTGTACAGCCAGGAGACCTGGCCCGTGCTGGCCGCCGGGCTCACCCAGGCGATGGACCAGGGGACCGGCGACACGCTGCTCCAGCTCTCCGACGCGCTGAATGGGCGCGACGCGCAGGGGCACTACAGCAACCTGAACGCCGCGAACCGGGCGATCAGTTGCGTGGACGCCCGGCAGCGCTACTCGGACCAGGACGTGCAGCAGCAGCTGCCGCAGTTCCAGGCCGCCTCCCCGGTGTTCGGGTCCTACACCGCCTGGGGACTGACCGCCTGCACCGGTTGGCCCGTCCCCGGCAAGGCCGCCCACCCGGAGGTGTCGGCACCGGGGGCCGCCCCGATCCTGGTGGTCGGCACCACCGGCGATCCGGCCACCCCGGTGGAGGGCGCCCGTACGATGGCGCAGCAGCTCGGCGCGGGCGTCGGCGTCACCGTCACGCTGCAGGGCGAGGGGCACGGCGGCTACAACACCGGCAACCCGTGCCTGAAGCAGACCGTGGACGCCTACCTGCTGGACGGGACGGTGCCGGCGGACGGGACGACCTGCGGCTGAGCGGTCGGCGCGGCGTGCGGGGCGTGTAGGGCATGCGGGCAGTGCCGGGCGCGTAGGGCGTGCGGGGACGGACGGCCGGGAGTGAAAGTGGCCCACTGGAATGGCCATCGATTGGCCCTGGAGAGTGGGCCACTCTGTCACTAGTCTTCTCAGCGTGACCAACGACGTGACGAACACCGCGCCCGCCCAGCACCACCTCGACCAGCTCACCGCCCGGCTTCCCGACCGGCACCCCGGCAACGGCCACCGGGCCGGCGACGACACCGTCAGGAACGACACCGTCAAGGTCGACTTCTACTTCGACCCCGTCTGCCCCTTCGCCTGGATAACCTCCCGGTGGATCCTGGAGGTCGAGAAGCAGCGCGAACTCGACCTGAACTTCCGGGTGATGAGCCTGTCCGTCCTCAACGAGGGCCGCACCGACCTGCCCGAGCGCTACCAGCGCCTGATGACCACCGGCTGGGGCCCCGTGCGGGTCTGCATCGCCGCCGCCGAGCAGCACGGCCCGCAGGTGCTGCGCGAGCTGTACACCGAGCTCGGCACCCGGCTGCACGACCAGGACCGGGCCGCCGACGACGCCGTCATCCGGGAGGCGCTGGCGGCGGCGGGCCTGCCGGAGGAGCTGGCCGAGGCGGCGAACAGCACGGAGTACGACGAGGCCCTGCGCAAGAGCCACCACGAGGGCATGGACCCGGTCGGCGAGGAGGTCGGGACGCCGACCATCCACGTGGACGGCGTCGCCTTCTTCGGCCCGGTGCTGAGCGCCATCCCGCGCGGCGAGGACGCCGTACGGGTCTTCGACGGTGTGCGGCTGCTGGCCGGGTACCCGAAGTTCTTCGAGCTCAAGCGGACCCGGACGGACGCGCTCGACTTCTCCTGACCCGCCCCGGCGGAGGCCGCGCCGAGCCCGCACTGAGCCCGCACTGAGCCCTCGCCGAGCCCGCCTCGGGCGTGCCCGCACGGAGGACTGCCGCGGGCCCGGCCTGCGGCCCGTCAGCCCCGGCGGCGCTGCTTGATCCTGATCGGCCCCGACCGGGGGTGGCCGATCACGGTCAGCACCGGGGCGCCCGGCTCCGCCTGCTCGGCCGCCTTGTTGACGATGTTTCCGGTGTTGGTGCTCGACGGGTCGATCCGTACGCCCCAGCCGCGCGGGACGATCAGCCGGATGTGGCCCATGCCGGTCGATGCCGCGACCGTGATCTCCTGGTGGGGGCACACGGCCTCGGTGAAGTCGACCGTGAGCAGCGAGATCTTGGTCTCCGCGACGATCCGACGGGGCACGGACCAGCGGCCGCTCTGCACCATGTTGTTCATCCGGGGCCGGAGCGTGAGGACCTCCTCCGCCGCGGACGCCTCCCGGGCCTCCAGCCGGCCGCCGAGGTCGGCCACCAGGATGTCGAGTTCGCCGTACGTCCGCGCGGCGTAGGTGCGGTCGAGCCGCTCCTCCAGTTCCCCGAGGTCGATGCGGCCGTCGCCGGCGGCGATCCGCAACTGCTCGGCCACCGCTTCCCGGTCGCTGTCCCCGGCCCGGGGTTCCACGGCGGCCTCGGGCGTCTTGTGCAGGGCTGGCAGTTCCTCGTTGACCATGCGGCTACTCTAGGTCGCGAATCGTCCTGGTGGGCGGCTCGGTTGCCAACTCCGTACGGCCCGAGGACCCTTGAGCGCGCCCGGAAGAGCGGTCGGAGGGGCAGCCGGCGGGGGACGGCCGAGGACGCGGGGCGAACGGCCGTCGAGGATGCGGCCGCCTCGGCCGGAGCGGCCGGGCCAAGGCTTCGCCGGGTGCGGTGGAAGCGCCCGGCAGGCTTCCGCAAACCGTTCGCGACGGCGCGACCCCACGTACCGGACCGGCCTTCGGCCTGCCCGAGTCCGCCTCCCGTGTCCGACGCCCGTGCCCGGCGCCCGAGCCCGATCCGACGCCGCGGGCCGTGGCGTCGAGTGGGTCGTTCTCCCCCGAGTGGACCGCTGCCACCCCCTTCAGGCTCCCGTCCGGGCGCGGAGAGTCCGACCATGGAGGGACGGAGGCTGTCCGGCCCCCCCGAGAGGCGGTGAGCGTGGATGATCGCACGAATCCGGCTGCGCGCCGCCCGTCACCCCACGACCCCGCCGGGCTCCGGCCCCGACCCCGGCCCGAGGCAGGGCTGGGGTCAACCACGGGGCCAGGGCCAGGGCCCAGGCCCGGGCCGGAACCAGCGCCCCGGCCCCGGCGGCCCGGCCAAGCCCCCGCCGCCCTCGTGGCGCCGCTGGCTGTTGCCCGTCGCCGTACTGGTGACGCTGCTCCTGCTGGTGCTCTTCTCCAACCCCGGCAAGCCCGGCACCCGCTACGGCTACACCGACTTCGTGAACCGGGTCGACGCCGGCCAGGTGCAGACCGTGGACGTCAGCGACACCGGCGCGGTGAGCGGCACGCTCAAGGACGGCACCCACTTCAGCAGCCAGATCCCGACCGCCCTGGACACCTCCCAGCTCAGCAGCGCGCTCTCCGACCACCACGTGACCGTCACCGGCAGCCGGAGCAGCGGCGGCGGCTCGATCTGGTCCTCCCTGCTGCTGTTCCTGCCGCTGCTGATCTTCGGCGGGCTCTTCCTCTGGTCCGGCCGGATGGCCGCCCGTTCGCTGGGCGGCGGTCTGAGCGCCATCGGACGGTCCCGGGCCAAGATCATCGAGGCGGAGCGGCCGGACACCGGGTTCGCCGACGTGGCGGGGTACGAGGGGGTGAAACAGGAGGTCAGCGAGGTGGTCGACTTCCTGCGCAGCCCGGAGCGGTACGCCGCCGCCGGGGCCAAGGGGCCGCGCGGGGTGATCATGGTCGGGCCGCCCGGCACCGGCAAGACCCTGCTCGCCCGGGCGGTCGCCGGCGAGGCCTCGGTGCCCTTCCTCTCGGTGACCGGCTCCGGCTTCGTGGAGATGTTCGTCGGCGTCGGCGCCTCCCGGGTGCGCGACCTCTTCGACGAGGCCCGCAAGCGCGCGCCGTCGATCATCTTCATCGACGAGATCGACGCCGTCGGCGGGCGCCGGGCGGGCGGCACCCGGCTCGGCGGCAACGACGAGCGCGAGCAGACCCTGAACCAGTTGCTCGCCGAGATGGACGGCTTCGACCAGAGCACCGGCATCGTCGTCATCGCCGCCACCAACCGCCCGGACGCCCTCGACCCGGCCCTGCTGCGCCCCGGCCGCTTCGACCGGCAGGTCACCGTCCCGCTGCCCAACCAGGCCGAGCGGGCCGCCATCCTCGCCGTGCACGCCCGCGGCAAGACCCTGGCCCCGGACGTCGACCTCGGGCGGCTCGCCCGCGGCACCCCCGGCTTCTCCGGCGCCGACCTCGCCAACCTGGTCAACGAGGCCGCCATCAACGCCGTGCGCGCCGACCGGGCCACCCTCACCGCCGACGACCTCGACACCGCCCGCGACCGGGTGCTGCTCGGCCGCCGGGAGTCCTCCAACGCGCTGCTGCCCGACGAGCGGCACGCCGTCGCGGTGCACGAGTCCGGACACGCGCTGGTCGCCGCGCTGTGCGAGCACGCCGACCCGGTCGCCAAGGTGACGATCCTCCCGGCCGGCGTCGCCCTGGGCGCCACCGAGCAGCTGCCCGAGGCCGAACGGCACTTGTACAGCGAGGCCTACCTGGTCGACCTGATCACCGTCCAGCTCGGCGGCCGGGCGGCGGAGCTGGTGGTCTTCGGCGAGGGCTCCACCGGCGCCGCGAACGACCTCGCCAACGCCACCTCGGTCGCCACCCGGATGGTCCGCGAGTTCGGCCTCTCCCCGGAACTCGGCCCGGTCGGCTACTCCAGCGGCACCCCGCACTACCTCGGCGACAACCCCGAGGACCTGCTGCGCCGCCCGTACTCCGAGCAGACCCAGCGCGCCGTGGACGAGGCGGTGGCCCGCCTGCTGCGCGGCGCCGAGCGGCGGGCCGTCGCCCTGCTCACCGACCACCGGCACCACCTGGACGAGCTGGCGGCGCTGCTGGTCGCCCAGGAGACGGTGGACGGCCGGGTGGTGCTCGACATCCTGTCGCACCCGGCGCCGAGGCCGGAGCGGCCGGTCTCGCTGCGGAAGCCGGACGGGCCCGAAGGAGCGGCGGCGGCGGACGCGCGGCCGGCACCGGCGGACACGGACGCGCAGGCGGAACCGGGGGAGGCCCCCCGCCCGTGACGGCCGCGTCGTGGGTGGTCGTATCCTCGTGATCGCGTCACGTACCCACCGTCCCGAGGAGTCGGAATGACCGAGCCCCTGCCCGCCGACGTCCAGCGGGAGATCGCCCGTGCCCTCGGGGTCGTCCCCGTGCCGGACCCCGCGAAGGAGGCCGAGCGGCGGGTGGAGTTCCTGGTCGGCCAGGTGCGGGCCACCGGCGCGCGCAGCCTGGTGCTCGGCATCAGCGGCGGCGTCGACTCCACCACCGCCGGGCGCCTGTGCCAGCTCGCCGTCGAGCGGCTGCGGGCCGAGGGGCACCAGGTGACCTTCACCGCCATGCGGCTGCCGTACGGCGTCCAGGCGGACGAGGCGGACGCCCAGCTCGCGCTCGGCTTCATCCGCGCCGACGAGGTGCTGACCGTCGACGTCAAGCCCGCCACCGACGGCGCGCTCGCCGCCCTGAAGGCGGCCGGCCTGACCTACGGCGACCACGGCCACGAGGACTTCGTCGGCGGCAACGTCAAGGCCCGCCAGCGGATGGTGGTCCAGTACGCGGCGGCGGGTGCCAAGGGCGGGCTGGTCGTCGGCACCGACCACGCGGCCGAGGCCGCGGTCGGCTTCTTCACCAAGTTCGGGGACGGCGCGGCCGACGTGATGCCGCTGTCCGGCCTCACCAAGCGCCAGGTGCGGGCGGTCGCCGAGGCGCTGGGCGCGCCCGCCGAGCTGGTCAAGAAGATCCCGACCGCCGACCTGGAGGACCTCGCCCCCGGCCGCCCCGACGAGGACGCCCTCGGTGTCAGCTACGACGCCCTGGACGACTTCCTGGAGGGCATGCCGGTCAGCGAGGAGGTCTTCCGCACCGTCCTCGGCCACTACCGCCGCACCGAGCACAAGCGCAACCTGCCGGTCGTCCCGCCGGTGGTCTGACCGGTCCGGACGAGCGTGCCGCCGGCGCCGGGGGGCGAAGGCCCTCGGCGGTCTGATCATGACGTGGACGACCAGGCCCCCGGTACCGCCAGGTGACCGGGGGCTGCCGAACATCGCCCGGCGCGTACGGGCCGAAGCCCGAGGGGGGCGGAGTGACGACGGTGGAGCGGCTCGCGGTGGTGTCCGGGGGCGGGACCGGGATCGGCCGGGCGATCGCGGCGCGGCTGGTCCGGGACGGGCACCGGGTGGTGGTCCTCGGCCGCCGGGCGGCGGTGCTGGAGCAGGCCCGGGAGGAGATCGAGCGGACCGCCGGACCGGGGCGCGTCGTGCCGGTGGCGGCCGATCTGACCGACCCGGCGGCGGTCGAGGCGGCGGCGGCCCGGATCGCCGCGCTCGGGCCGGTGGACGTGCTGGTGAACAACGCGGGCGCGATCGTCACCCCGCCCGCCGATGACGGTCTGGCCGCGCTGGCCGCCGCCTGGCGGCGGGACCTGGACGGCAATCTGCTCACCGCCGTGCTGTTGACCACCGCGCTCCAGGACGCGCTGCGCCGGCCCGGCGGCCGGCTGGTGGTGATCAGTTCGGCCGCGGCCCAGCGCGGCGGCGCGGGCCCGCACTCGGCGGGCTCGTACGCCGCGGCCAAGGCCGCGCTGCACGGCTGGGCCTTCGGCCTGGCGCGGCAGTTGGGGCCCGACGGGATCACGGTGAACGTGCTCGCGCCCGGGTACGTCGAGTCCACCGAGATCTTCGGGGCGGGCTGGAGCGAGGAGTTCCACGCGCGGAAGGTGGCCGACACCCTGGTCGGCCGGGCGGGCACCCCGGCCGACGTGGCCGAGGCGGTCGCCTACCTGGCCTCGCCGGCCGCCGGGTACCTGACCGGTCAGGTGATCGGGCTCAACGGCGGTGCGGTGCTGGGCCGTTGAGCCCGGCCGGAGGGCCTGCGGCCTACTGCTCCGCGATCCAGTCCGTCACCAGCTCCTCCAGCACCCCCAGCGGCAGGCTGCCGTGCCCGATCAGCCGGTGGTGGAACTCCCGGACGTCGAACCGGGCGCCGAGCGCCGCCTCGGCCCGCTCGCGGTGCCGCACGATCTCCCGGCGGCCGATCAGGTAGGCGGTGGCCTGGCCCGGCCAGGCGATGTAGCGGTCGATCTCGTTGCGGACGTTGGCCTCGGGGGTCGCGGTGTTGGCCCGCATGTAGGCCTTCGCCCGCTCCCGGGACCAGCCGTAGTGGTGCATCCCGGTGTCCACCACCAGCCGGACCGCCCGCATCGCGTCCAGCGAGAGCATCCCGAACCGGGACAGCTCCGAGCCGTACAGCCCCATCTCGTCCGCGAGCCGCTCGGTGTACAGGCCCCAGCCCTCGACGTGGGCGGTCAGCTGGCCGCTCGGGTTCCGCCGGAACCGCGGCAGGTGGTGCAGGGTCTGCGCGACGGCGAGCTGGAGGTGGTGGCCGGGAACGCTCTCGTGGAAGGCGATCGCCTCGTACTCGTAGCTGAACCGGGTCTCCGGGCGCAGCGTGTTGATCCAGTGGGTGCCGGGCAGTCCGCCCGGGCCCGGCGGCTGGTAGTAGGCCAGCGGCGCGGTCTCCGCCTCGATCGGGTCGATCTCCCTGGTCACGCAGTCGGCGATCGGGTACGGGCGGAACCAGTCCGGGGCGGCGCGGCGGGCCCGGTCCAGGGCGCCGTCCGCCAGGGCGACGATCTCGGCCGCGCTGCCGAAGCGCAGCGAGCGGTCCTCGCGCAGCGCGGTCAGCACGGCGGCCGGGTCGGTGATGCCCAGCACCTTGCCGCCCAGCTCGGCGAACTCCTCGCGCAGCGCCGCGACGGCCTCCAGACCGATCCGGTGCACCTCCTCCGGGGTGAGCCCGGGCCGGGTGAAGCGGGCGACGGCGTCCGCGTAGCCCTCGGCGCCGCCCGGCACGTGGCAGACCCCGGCCTTGTCGTCCGGCCGGGCGCCTGGTGCCAGCCGCTGGGCCAGCCCGGCCAGGAAGCGGGCCACCGCGGGGCGGACGGCGTCGCGCACGATCGCCAGGGCGCGCTCGGACTCCGGACGGCCGGCCAGCGGCCGCAGCAGCTTGTCCTCGGCCGGGGCGGTCGCCAGGTGGGCCTCCAGCTGGGCGACGGCGGCGTCGACCCCGCTGCGCAGCGGGTGGCGGCCCTCGGCGGCGGCGTCCAGGGTGCGGCGCAGGACGGCGTCGAAGTAGTCGGGCAGCGCGGCGAGGCGTTCCAGGTAGGCGTCGGCGCCCTCCTGGTCGATCGAGGTCATGGCGAGCGCGGTGAAGGCCTCGTTCTGCGGGGCGACGATGGTCGCCGAGACGCTGAACTCGGCCAGCCCGTGGGTGATCTGGCCGATGCCGTTGGCGAGCAGCCGGGCGAGCACCCGGTGGGTGATCCGGTCCTCGCCGGCCAGCGAGTCCAGCGGGACCGCGGCCAGCCGGGCGGTGAAGCCCAGCAGGGCCTCGCGGTGGCGGTGCGCGGCCGCGCGGGACGGGTCGGGCACCAGGTGGGCGTAGCCCTCGACCCCGCTGAGGGTCGCGTCGAACGGGTTGTGGGTGTTCTCGGCGTCGAAGAACTCGTCCGCGAGTGCGGCGAGTCCGGTGTGCTGAGGCTGTTCGATCACGGTCGCTCCCCCGATGCGGTGTACCGCGGCGCGGCGTACCGCCGTGCCCGGTCCCGCCGATTATTCGGAGCGACCGGCGGCCCGGTCAATACGCGCTGGTGGGACGGGGGTTCCGTCCCCTCCCGCCGGCGCCCGCCACGCACGGACCCACCTGCGAAGCCGCGTACGGACCCACCTGCGAAGCCGCGTACGGACCCACCCGCGGACCCGCGTACGGACCCGCGCACACGACGGTGCCGGCGTCCGTCGGAACGGACGCCGGCACCGTCGTCGTGCGGGGGCCCGGCAACCGGCGCCGGGGCACCGCCGTGCCGGGCGGGGGAGGACGGGTCAGCTGGCCTTGGCGGCCTTGCCCTCCTTGGCGGCCTGGGCGGCGGCCTCCTTCTCGTGCTTCTCCTTGATCCGGGCGGTCTCCTTGCGGACGTCCACCTGGTTGGCGCGCTCGTGCTGGAGCCAGAGCGGGTTCTCGGCCTTGACCGCCTCGATCTGCTCGGTGGTGAGCGCCTCGGTCACGCCGCCGCGGGCCAGGCCGGAGATGGAGATGCCGAGCTTGGCGGCGACCACCGGGCGCGGGTGCGGGCCGTTCTTGCGCAGGTCCTGGAGCCACTGCGGCGGCTCGGCCTGCAGCGCGCTGAGCTCCTCGCGGGAGACCACGCCCTCCTGGAAGCCGGTCGGCGCCGCGTCGAGGTAGATCCCCAGCTTCTTGGCCGCGGTGGCCGGCTTCATGGTCTGGCTGGTCTTCTGCTTGAGCGATGTCATGGTGACAAGGGTAAGGGAGTGCGCGGGCGCTCCCGGTCACGGTCGGTAGCCTTGCCTTGTGACAGACATGCAGGTGAACCCGTCCTTCCGGCTCGTGTACGTCCCGGGCGTGACCCCCGGCAAATGGGTCCGGGTCTGGAGCGAGCGGCTCCCGGACGTGCCGCTGGACCTCCTCGCGGTCCCGTTCGGCGACGGCGAGCGCACGCTGCGCGAGGGCGGCGCGGACGCCGGGCTGGTCCGGCTGCCGGTCGACAAGGACGTGCTGAGCGCGATCCCGCTCTACAGCGAGACCACCGTCGTGGTCTTCCCCAAGGACCACTGGCTCGCCGCCGCCGAGGAGGTCGCGCTGGACGACCTGGCCGAGGAGGTGGTCTTCCACCCGCTCGACGACACCCTCGGCTTCACCGCCGACACCCTGCCCGGGCGGCCCGCCATCGCGCGTCCGGACAGCACGGAGGACGCGATCGAGCTGGTCGCCGCGAACGTCGGCGTGCTCCTGGTGCCGCAGTCGCTGGCCCGGCTGCACCACCGCCGGGACCTCACCTACCGGCCGGTGGTGGAGGCGCCGCAGTCCCAGGTGGCGCTGGCCTGGCCGCAGGAGCGGACGACGGACCTGGTGGAGGAGTTCATCGGGATCGTCCGCGGCCGTACGGTCAACAGCTCGCGCGGGCGCGGGGCCGGGCAGGCGGCGCCCGAGGCGCAGCCGAGGAAGGCGGCGGCCGGCCGGGGCAAGCCGCAGCCGCAGAAGTCCGGCGGGCAGAAGGGCGGCGCGCAGAAGGCGGGTGGCCAGAAGGCGGGCGGGCAGAAGTCCGGTGGACAGCGCGCGGGGGCGCCGAAGGCCGGGGGCGCCAAGGCCGGCGGGCGGGGCGCGGCGGCCCGGCGCGGCAGGCCCAAGCGGTGACCGTGGCGTAGCGTCTGCCCCGTTCGCTTGCAGTCGAGGCGGGAGGAGCGGGGCAGTGTGGCACGACCTGATGGCCGTCCAGATTCCGATCGTGGAGAAGGTCCTCCGTACGGTCGCCGTCTACGTGCTGATCCTGGTGCTGTTCCGGCTGGCCGGGAAACGCGGGCTGGCGGGGCTGAACACCTTCGACATGGTGGTCGTCTTCCTGCTCTCCAACGTGGTGCAGAACGCCATCATCGGAAACGACAACAGCCTGCTCGGCGGCGCGATCGGGGCGGTCACGCTGGTCGCGGTGAACGCCGGCGTCACCCGCTGGCTCGCCCGCGACCCGAAGGCCGCCCGGCTCCTGGAGGGCAGGCCCACCACCGTGGTGAAGGACGGCAAGCTGGTCGAGGGCGCGCTGCACAGCCTGGCGCTGCGCCCGTCCGAGCTGGAGCACGCCATCCGGATCCAGAACGGCGACAAGGTCGGCGACGTCGCCCGCGCCCGGCTGGAGCCGGACGGGCAGCTGCTGGTGGCCCTCAAGCACGGCGAGCAGAGCGCCACCCGCGCCGACGTCGAGGACCTGCGGCGCCGGCTGGCGGAGATCGAGCGGCTGCTCACCGCGATCGCCGCCGACCGGCGCCCGCCGGGCTGACGCGGGCTCGGGCTCGGGCCGGGCCCGCCCGCCTGGCTGTGGAAGGGGGTCTTCGCACTCCTGGTCATCCGGGCATGATCACCGGTCGGCCGCCGCCGGGGCAAGGGTTTCGGCGCGCCGGCGGCGGGCGGCGGTGAGGGCCACGGCGGCGGCCAGGGCGAAGCCGAGGGCGGCCGAGAGCAGGTGGCCGACGGTGGTGAACGGCGGGAGGGGACCGGGCCATTCGCCGTCGCCGGAGAGCGGCCAGGCGAGGACGAAGGCGGCCCAGGGCAGCCGGGCCCAGCGGGGCAGGGCGAGGACGGCGAGGGCGAGGACGGTCTGGGCGCCGTAGCTGATGCCGTAGTCCGAGGCCTGGCGCACGCTCTCCGGGTACCAGCCGTGCCGCAGGGCGAACACGATCACCGCGGCGGTGAGCAGGGTGGCGCCGATGTGCCCGCCGAGGAGGACGGCGGCGGCGCGCGGGCTGCCGAAGCGGCGCTCGGTCCAGGCGAGGCAGCAGCCGATGCCGAGGCCGAGGGTGATCAGGGTGCCGCCGAAGCCGGTGGAGAGGATCTCGGTGAGGGTGCCGTCGAACAGCAGCGCGCTGCCGAACAGGGCGGTGACCGGGTGGTCGTGGAGGTTGTCGAGGTTGGTGCTGATGTGGTCGCGGAGCGCGTCCGCCCGGTCCTCGGCGAGCAGGTTCCCGACCCAGACGTTCCCGAGCAGGAGCAGGAGGACGTAGCCGAAGGTCAGCGGCGAGCGGCGCGGGTACGTCCGGACGGCGCGGAGCAGCCCGGTCAGGAGCCCCGATGGGGTGGGTGCGTTCATGGTCTGGTGGTGTCCCGGTCGAGCGGTGTGGTCCGCGGCCGGCGCCCGTACGGCCGGCCATGCCGGGACAGTACCGAAGCCCGGTGGGGCTCCGGTCAGCGGACCCGGCGGGTCAGCGTCGCGGTGAAGGGCCGGGGCACGAGGGAGGAGCCGCGGACGGGGCGGACGGGCCGTCCGGGGGTGGGGGCGATGGTCCAGCGGGCGGCGATGGTGGCGATGGCGAGGACGGCCTCGGTGGTGCCGAAGGCGTCGCCGATGCAGCGGCGGGCGCCGAGGCCGAAGGGCGCGTAGGTGCCGGGGGCGGGGCGGGCGGTGGTGAGCCAGCGGTCGGGGTCGAAGCGGTCGGGGCGGGGGAACAGGTCGGGCCGGCGGTGCAGCAGGTACGGGCTGTACAGCAGGGTGGCGCCGGCCGGGACGTGGTGGCCGCCGAGCTCGGTGTCGGTGGTGGCGGTGCGGCTGAGGATCCACGGCGGCGGGTAGAGCCGCAGGGTCTCGCTGACGATCCGGGCGGTGAGCGGCAGGGAGGGCAGGTCCTCGTGGCGGGCGGGCCGGCCGTCCAGGACGGTGTCGAGTTCGGCGTGCAGGCGGGTCCGGACGGCCGGGTTGGCGGCGAGCAGTGTCCAGGCCCAGGAGAGGGTGGCGGCGGTGGTCTCCATGCCGGCCAGCAGGAAGGTGACCACCTGCTCGTGGACTTCGGTGTCGGACAGGCCCCGGCCGTCCTCGTCCGTGGCGGCGAGGAGCGTGGAGAGCAGGTCGTGCCGGTCGGTGCCGGCGGCGCGGTGTTCGGCGATCAGCCGCCGGGTGATCTCCCGCAGGTCCTGCTGGGCGCGGCGGAAGCGGCGGTTGCCGGGGGTGGGGAGGCGGTCGGTGCCGGGCAGCGGCAGCATCAGCCGCCGGCCGACGCCGCGGGTCACCACGTCCATGCTCCGGTGCACCGGCAGCGAGCCGGCCCGCTCGTGCGCGGCGAACAGGCAGCGGGCGGTGACGGCGGTGGAGAGGCGGTACATCGCGGCGGGGACGTCGATCACGTCGCCGTCGTGCCAGCGGGCGGTGGCGCCGGCGATCTCCTCGATCATCAGCGCGGCGTAGCCGGGCAGCCGGTCGCGGTGGAACGCGGGCTGGAGCATGCGCCGTTGGCGCCGGTGGGCGGCTGCGGGGCAGGTGGCGAGGCCGTTGCCGAAGACCTCCCGGGCCTTGTCGAGGAGGGGCCCGCCCTTGTCGAAGGTCTGGTCGTCGGTGAGCATCCGGCGGACCAGCTCGGGGTGGCAGACCACGTACGCGCGGAGCGGGCCGAGCCGCAGCCGGACGAGGTCGCCGTGGGCGGGCAGGCCGGCGACGAACTCGTGGGGGTGGTGGAGGAGCGCGGGGGCGTGGCCGAGCAGCGGGAGGCCGCCGGGGGCGGTGGCCGCGGTGAACCGGGTGGTCGGGAAGAACGGGGTCGGCACGGGCGTCACCTTGGTTGGGGCGGGAGGACCGGGACGAATCGCGAACGTGATCTTTCCCGGCGGTGTGCGGCGAAACGATCGTGGACCGGCGGACGGGGTGAACGCGGGGGCGCGGGGCGAACGATCGTGCGCCCTCGCTGTCTTGACGGCTCGTCCGCCCGTGAGCGGGCACCCCGGGCCGTAGGGCGTCGCCGGGTGGGCCTACACTCGGAGCCCAGTGAGATTACCGGTCAGTAGAACCGGGCAGGTACGAGCAGCCGGTGCGATGGTCGGACGGCGGAACGTCCGGCGGGGAGTGGGGGGTTCGGATGACCGACGAGCGGGTCCACGCGTTCGCCGACGACGCCCTGGGCGCCCACGACGCGGTGGCGCTCGCCGCGCTGGTCCGGGCCGGTACGGTCAACCCCCGGGAGCTGGTCGGCGCGGCCGTCGACCGGGCCGCCCGGGTGGACGGCGCGCTGCTGCCCGTCGCCCACGCTTCGTACGACAGGCCGCGGATCAGCCGGGAGGGCATCGGCGGTCCGCTCTGGGGCGTGCCGACCTACCTCAAGGACAACGTGGACCTGCGCGGCCTGCCGACCGGGATGGGCAGCGAGGCCTTCCCCGCCCGCCCGGCCCGCCGCAACGCGCGCTTCACCGACCAGTTCCTCGCCACCGGCCTGGCCGTCCTCGGCAAGACCCGGCTGCCCGAGTTCGGCCTCAACGCCTCCACCGAGTTCGCCACCGCCCAGCCGGTGCGCAACCCGTGGAAGCCCTCGCACTCGGCCGGCGCCTCCTCGGGCGGCGCGGCCGCCCTGGTGGCCTCCGGCGTGGTGCCGATCGCCCACGCCAACGACGGCGGCGGCTCGATCCGCATCCCGGCGGCCTGCTGCGGGCTGGTCGGCCTCAAGCCCACCCGGGGCCGGCTGGTCACCAACGCCCAGAGCGGCAAACTGCCGATCGACCTGGTCACCGACGGCGTGCTGACCCGCTCGGTGCGCGACACCGCCGCCTTCCTCGCCGCCGCCGAGCGGCACCGGAGCAACCCCGCGCTGCCCCCGCTCGGCCTGGTCGAAGGGCCCGGCGAGCGGCGGCTGCGGATCGGCCTGGTGGTGGACTCGCCGACCGCCAGGACCGACGGGCCGACCCGGCGGGTGGTCGAGGAGACCGCCGCCCGGCTGGAGGCGATGGGCCACCTGGTCGAGCCCGCCGCACTGCCCTTCGGCGAGGAGTTCTCCCGCGACTTCGTCAGCTACTGGGGCTACATCGCCTGGGCCGTCGCGGCCACCGGCCGGCTGCTGATCGACCCGGGCTTCCGGGCCGGGAGGCTGGACGGCCTGACCACCGGGCTGCGCCGCCGGTTCCAGGCCGAGTTCCCGCGGACCCCCGGCGTGCTGCGGCGGCTGCGCCGGGCCGAGGGCGTGTACGCGCGGATCTTCCGCACCCACGACGTGATCCTCTCCCCGGTGCTCGCCCACACCACCCCGCCGATCGGGCACCTGAGTCCGAACGTGGACTTCGACGAGCTGATGGACCGGCTGACGCGCTACGTCGCCTTCACCCCGGTCAACAACGTGGCCGGCGGCCCGGGCATCGCCCTGCCAGCGGGCTCCGCGCCCGGCGGGCTGCCGGTCGGGGTGCACCTGTCGGCGGCGCACGGGCAGGAGCGGCTGCTGCTGGAGCTGGCCTTCGCGCTGGAGGCGGACCGGCCCTGGCGGCGGATCCAGGACTGAGCGGGCCGGTCCGGGCCCGGTCGGCCGTTCGGCGACGGCGTTCAGGGCCGTCGCGCTCAGGGCAGCGGCGCTCTGGACCCCGGTGCTCCGGGTAGCGGTGCTCAGGGCAGTGGCGCCGCCACCGCCCGGGCCGCGCGCACCTCGTGGTGCAGCCGGGCGAGCGCGCAGTCCGGCGACAGCGCGTCCGGCCGCGCCTCCGGCAGCCGCTCGCCGGTGCGCAGCGCCTCGGCCAGGTCGGCCAGCTCCCGGGTGACGGCGGCGACCTCGGCGGTGGTCGGCACCGGCGCGCCGTGCTCGATCCGCACCCGGGTGGCGGTGGTGGTGTCCACGATCCGCTCGACCGCGATCACCACCGGCCACCACGCCCGCGCCCGGGCCCCGACCGGCGGCGGCTCGGTGAGGGCCCGCTGGAACTCGCTGCGCACGGCGGACAGGTCCCGGTAGAGCCGCCGCCGGTAGCGGGCGCGGGCGGCCGGTTCGTCCGGTCCGGGGCCGGTGGCGAAGGCCAGCGAGACGTACGAGGCGGTGTCCTGGACGGCGTCGGCGAGGCGGTCGCCGATCCGGGTGTGCCAGGACTCCGGCCACAGCAGGTAGCCGGCCAGCAGGGAGATCCCGCAGCCGATCAGCGAGTCGTAGAGCCGGGGCAGCACCAGGTGGAAGCCCTGGTGGTTGAGCAGGTCGGAGAGCAGCAGGATGACCGGGGTGATGGCCGCGGTCTGGAAGGCGTACCCCTTGGCGGAGAGCACCGGGATCAGCGTCGCCAGCACCGCCATCACGGGGACGTCCCACCAGCCGTGCGGTACCTCGGCCAGGACCGGGATGGCGATCAGCAGCCCGGCCGCGGTGCCGAACGCGCGCAGCACCGCGCGGGAGAACACCGAGCCGAAGTCGGGCTTCATCACGAAGGTCACGGTCAGCGCCACCCAGTACGAGCGGGGCACCGCGATCACCGAGACCAGCACCTGCGCCAGCCCGATGCACAGCGCCAGCCGCAGCCCGTACCGCCAGGACGCGCCGGACAGCAGCAGCGCCCTGGCCGCCCGCCGGGCCCGCACCGCGAGGCGGGCCGGCCGGCCGAGCCGGTCGTCGGCGGCGTACGGGTCGGGCGAGGCCTCGTACGCCACGGTGGCGGCGTGCTCGATCGCCTCGACCAGGGCGCGGGTGGACGGCCCGGCGGGGCTCGGCAGGGCGAGGGGCGGCGCCGGGCCGGCGCGGTCCCGCTCGACGGCGTCGGCGAGCGCGCGGACGGCGGCCGGGTAGTCGGCCGGCAGCGGGCCGAACTCGGGCGGGCGCAGCTGGGCCGCGGGGGCCGCCTCGACCACCGGGATCAGCGCGTTGAGCTGGGCGAGCAGTCGGGCCAGGGTGGGTGAGCGGCCGTGCCGGCGGGTGCGCCGGGCGAGCAGCAGGTCGTAGGACTGGTTGAGCGACTGGGTGAGCGCGTGGCGGCGGCCGTCGTACTCCGGTGTGCCGGCGGCCTCCAGCAGGTCGGCGGCCGCCCGGTAGGTGCCTGCCACCACCGCCCGCTCGGGGACGCCCAGCCGCAGCGGCCAGGCGAGCAGGGTCAGGGTGAGCACCACCAGGCCGCCGAGCAGCAGCAGGGCGGGCGGCAGCCACCACGGGGAGGGCAGCGGCAGGCCGGCTCCGACCACCGCGTTGAGCAGCAGGAGCAGTCCGGAGACGGAGGCGACCGCGCCGATCGAGGAGATCATGCCGGAGACCAGCGCGACGACGGTCACCGTCACGACGGCCGTCCAGCCGGTGCCGAACACCAGGGTGCCGAACAGCATCCCGAGGGCGCCGAACAGCTGGGGCACGGCGATGTTGAACACCCGCATCCGGTAGGCGTCGGCGGTGTCCCCGATGACTCCGGACAGCGCGCCCATCGACACCAGCGCGCCGTAGCCGGGCCGTCCGGTGGCGGTGCCCACCGCGAGCGGGGCGGCGAGCGCGACGGAGGCGCGGGCGGCCGCCGCCCAGGGGACCGGTGCGGACCGGGGGCGCAGGCCCTCGGTCAGCCACGGGGGAGCCGTCAACGCGCGTGCCATGTGCCCAACGTACGGCGGACCCGGGCGGTTCACCGTTCGCGCTTATGTCAATTCCGGAAACATACCCGCGCTTATGTCAGCCTCCGAAACATAAAGCGAACCCCGAGAGGCGCCGTGAGCTGCGTTGATTTCCCAATCGGTAACCCGCGGGAAAGGGTTGACACCATTAGTTGGTCTAGTCCAACGTATGGGGAGCGCGGTTCGGCAATGGCTGATGCAGGGTGAGCGGCCTTGCCGGACGGACGAGTTGACCCCCTGACGTGGCGCTGTTCCGCGCCCGCGGGCCGAGGGGAGAAGGGCCGTGTGCGGACGGCCTTCCGGTCCGCGCTCGAATTCCCGCTGCGGCCGGTGACCGGCCGCCGACTCGCCGTGCCCGCACCTGGCGTACGAGGAAGCGCTGCGTCGACTACGAACCATGGAGTGACTGCCCATGCCGAGCCCTGCCCCACACTCCGACGGACCCGCGGGGGAATACCTGTACCGGGCCGCGTCGGAGCGCCCCTACTTCAGCGCCGACACCGAGAGCTACCTCGCCCCGACCGCACTGCGCGAGGTCCGCAAGACCCGCCCGCTGCGCGTGCTCTCCGAGGAGGACCACGCCTTCTGGCAGGACTACGGCTACGTGGTGGTGAAGCAGGCGATCCCGGCCGAGGCCGCGCGCCGACTGCTCGACTTCGCCTGGGAGTTCCAGGGCCTGTCGCCGGACCGCCCCGAGGACTGGTACCGCGAGCGCGACTACCGCGACGAACTCGACCGGCACCTGCACATCTACGGCTTCGTCGAGGCCTACCACCACCAGCTCATCTGGGACAGCCGCCAGGCGCAGCGCGTCTACGACGCCTTCGTCGACGTGTGGGACTGCGAGGAGCTGTGGGTCACCCTCGACCGGCTCAACCTCAACCCGCCGAACGTCCGCAACCGCGACCGTGCGCTGATCGAGCCCACCGACCGCGGCTTCGACATCGAGCTGCACTGGGACGTCGACACCACCCGGGGCGTGCTGCCGCAGCGCGTCCAGGGCATCATCGCGCTCAACGACACCGCCCCCGACCACGGCGGCTTCCAGTGCGACCCGGAGCTGTTCCGCCGCTTCAACCAGTGGCAGGCCGCCCAGCCGGCCGACCGCGACCCGATCCGCCCGGACGTCGACCGCGCCGAGTACCCGGTCGTCCGGCCCGAGCTGAAGGCCGGTGACCTGCTGATCTGGAACGGCCTGCTCGCCCACGGCGTGGCGCCCAACACCTCCGCGGGCGGGGTGCGCGCGGTGCAGTACCTGTCGATGATGCCCGCGCTGGAGGAGTCCGAGAAGCTGCGCCGCTCCCGGGTGGAGTCCTGGCGCACGCTCGGCACGCCGGACTGGAACCGCACGCTGGTCGGCGACGCCGACCGGCCCGAGGCGCAGCGCTACGGGACCGCCGAACTCACCGAGCTGGGGGAGAAGCTGCTCGGCCTGTGCTCCTGGAGCGGCAAGCCGTTCGACGAACGCGGGGACACGGGGGAGCGGGAATGCGCGACGTCTGCCTGACCCTGCCCACCAACCGCGCGTGCGCGGACACCATCACCGCGATCGGCGCCGAAGCCGCCCACGCCGTACGGCGGTTCGGCGTCCGGGTGCACCTGCTGGTGCTGGACTCCGCCGACCCCGCGGCCCGCGCCCGGCACGCCGCGGCCCTCGCCGCCCTGCCGGCCGTCGAGGGCGTGGTCGTCCACCACCTGGACGAGGACGCCCAACGCGCCTTCCTGTGCGAGGCGGTCGAGCGCTCCGGCGCGGCCGACCCGGACCGGCTGCTGCGCCTGCTGCTGCCCGACGCCCTCTCCTACGGCGCCTGCACCAACCGGGCGTTCCTGCTGGCCGCCGCGCTCGGCTGCGCGTCGGTGCACCGCCGCGACTCCGACAGCAGCTACCAACTGCTCGACGGCGAACCGGTGTTCCCGATCGAGCACGAGCTGGCCACGCTCGGCCTGAAGGCCGCCGACGCGGCCGCCGCCGTCACCGAGAACCGCCTCGACCCGGCGCACGCGGACAAGCCGGTCGCGCTGGTCGGCGCCTCCTTCGTCGGCGAACTCTCCGTCGACATCGGCGAGATCCGCGAACTCGACCCCGAGGTCTACCACGACGTGGTCGCGCTCTGGGCGCCCACCGGGGCGAGCGAGCAGGAGAAGCGCGAACTCGTCGCCGACTCCTTCACCGGCGGCGGCAGCGAGCCGTTCACCGCCGACCGCGCGGTGCTCGACCTGCCCGACATCTGGCACATCGACATGTGCAACATCGGCCTCCACCACGAGGTGTACGAACGGGTGCCGCTGCCGCCCGCCACCGACACCATCGGCAGCGACTACTTCCTGCACCACCTGGTGCGTGACGCGACCCTGCCGGGCGTCACCCACAACCGCCACATCGTCAACTACTACACCCCGGAGCGCCGCACCGGCCCCGGCTTCACCGCCTACCAGCTGCGCTACGCCAAGTTCCTGCTCTCCATGCTCTACCTCTACCCGGTCTACTCCGACATGGAGACCGCCGGCGGCGCCCTGCTGGACGAGCAGCACCGCGTCCGCCCCGAGGCGATCGCCGACTCCGCCCGTCGCAGCGCCGCGACGGACCGCGCGGAGAACCACCGCAGGCTCGCCGAACTCGACCGCTGCTACCGGCGGCTCGGCGGGAAGTACGCCGACTTCGCGGACCGGTTGGCGCCCCTGCGGGCGCGCCTGCTCGACGAGGCGCAGGCGGACATCGAGGACTTCGCAGCGCTGATCGACGCGTGGGGCCCGCTGGTGCGGGCGGCCAAGGCCACCCCCGCCGACCGGTCGCCGCGCTAGCCGGACGGGGAGCTCACCGTGATACGCCAGACCACCAGCAAGACCAGTACGGCCGCCGGCCACGCCAACGCCCGCGTAGCCGGCCACCCGCCCGCCCACCGCGCCCCGTCCGTCTCCGTGCTGCACACCGAACCACCCCGCGCCGACGAACACGACCGCGGCGCGCTGCGCGCCGCACTCGCCGACGGCACCGACGACCGGATCATCTACGACCTGGACGGCATCGGCCGCCAGTACGCCGCGCTCCGCGCCGAACTGCCCGGCGTGGCCGTCCGGTTCGCCATGAAGGCCTGCCCGGTGGACGAGGTGATGGAGCACCTCGCCGCGCTCGGCTCCGGCTTCGACGCGGCGAGCCCGCAGGAGATCGCCCAGGCGCTGCGCACCGGCGTGCCGCCCGAGCTGATCCACTACGGCAACACCATCAAGTCGGACCGCAACATCGCCGAGGCCTACCGGTTGGGCGTGCGGGACTTCGCCACCGACAGCCTGGAGGACGTCGCGGCGATCGCCGAACACGCCCCCGGCGCACGGGTGTTCTGCCGGATCGCGACCACCGGCGAGGGCGCCCTGTGGGGCCTGAGCCACAAGTTCGGCTGCTCGCCCGAGGACGCCGTGCGGGTGCTCGACGCCGCCCGGACCGCCGGGCTGGTGCCGTCCGGCCTGTCGGTGCACGTCGGCTCCCAGCAGATGACCGCCGAGGCCTGGACCGCCGCCGTGGACGCGCTGGCCGCCGTGCTGGAGGCGCTCAACTGGCGCGGGATCACCCCGACCCGGATCAACCTCGGCGGCGGCCTGCCCGCCCTCGGCGTCCTCGACCGGGGCGGGCGCCCGCTCGACCCGCCGCTGGACAAGATGTTCGTGGTGATCCGCGAGGGCATGGAACGGCTGCGCGCCGTCAACGCCGGGCCGCTGGAGTTCCTGCTGGAGCCCGGGCGCCACCTGGTCGCCGACCACGGCGCGATCCGCGCCCACGTCTCCCGGCTCACCTCCCGCCACCGCCTCGACGGCACCCGGGAGGACTGGCTCTACCTCAGCTGCGGCAAGTTCAACGGCCTGTACGAGATGGACCAGCTCCAGTACCGGCTGGAGTTCCCCGCCCACCCGGGCGGCCAGTTCGTCAACGCCGTGGTGGCCGGCCCGACCTGCGACAGCGACGACGCGTACGCCCAGGACGGCGGCCGGGTGCGCGTCCCGCGCGCGGTCCGCTCCGGCGACCCGGTCTGGATCCACTCCTGCGGCGCGTACGCCACGGCCTACGCCACCCGCGGGTTCAACGGCTTCGCGCCGCTGCCGTACACCTGCATCGGTGGCGGCGACGGCCGGGACCACCACGGAGGCACCGCATGACCGACGCCCTCGTCGACGCTCCGACCGACCTGCGCATCCGGCTGCTCCGGGAGGAGGACTGGGACGCCGTGGTCGCGCTGGAGGAGCGCGCCTACGCCGCCAGCGGCCTGTCCGAGGGGCGCGAGGCGCTCCGGTCCCGGCACCGCGCCTCGCCGGACACCTGCTTCGTCCTGGAGCACCCGGACGGCCAGGGCGGCCAGGGCGGCGTGGGCGGGTACCTGCTCGCCCTGCCGTACCCGCTGTTCCGCTGCCCGGACCTCGCCCGCAGCGAGGACGGGGACGGCGCGGGCGCGGGCGAGCGGCCGACCAACATGCACGCGCACGACCTGGTCGTCGCCGAGGAGCTGCGCGGTCGGGGCCTGTCCCTGCGGATGTTGCGGCACCTGGAGGAGACCGCCCGGACGGCCGGCTACCGGAGCGTCTCGCTGGTCGCCGTCCGCGGCTCGCACGTGCTGTGGACCACGCTGGGCTACCGCGCCCGGCCCGAGATCGACCTGCCCGAGAGCTACGGCACCCGGGCGGTCTACATGGCGATGCCGCTGGACCCCGTCCCGTCCCGGCCGCTGCCGCACCCCACCGACCCGACCCCCGGGCCGCACTCCAGAGCCGAAGTGGGCTGATACCGATGTCCCCCGTTCGCGACGACTTCCGCCGGTCCCAAGTGGCCATCGGCGCACTGTTCTTCGTCCTCGGATTCCAGTACGCGACCTGGGTCTCCCGGGTGCCCGCGCTCAAGGCCAGGCTCGACCTGGGCGAGGCCCAGATCGGCCTGCTGCTGATGACCTGCGGGGTCGGCGCGGCGGTGTCCTTCCCCCTGGTCGCGGTGCTGATGCGGCGGCTCGGCTCCCGCCTGCTCTCGGTGCTGTCCGCGCTCGCCCTCGGCGTCGTCCTGCTCGCGCTGTCGGTGGTGCCGAACTATCCGGTGACGCTGCTGGTGCTGTTCTTCGACGGCGTCGCGGTCGGCGCCCTGAACGTCGCGATGAACGCCCAGGGCGCCGCGCTGGAGGCCCGCTTCGAGCGGACCACGATGTCCCGGCTGCACGCCACCTTCAGCGCCGGCTCGCTGCTCGCCGCCCTGCTGGCCTCGGGCGTCACCTCCGTCACCGGCACCCTGGCGGCGCACTTCGGCGTGGCCGCCGCACTGCTCGCGGTGCTGGTCGTGGCCGCCCGGCCGGGTCTGCTGACGGACGGCCCGGCCGCGGCCGCCGAGCCGGAGGAGCGGAAGGAGCGCCGCGGCTTCGTGCTGCCGACCGTCGTGACCCTCTGGATGGGCCTGGCGATGGTGTTCGGCACCGTCACCGAGGGCGCCATGAACGACTGGTCGGCGCTCTACCTCAAGGACTACGTGCAGGCCGGCGCCGGACTCGCCCCGATGGGCATCGCGGTGGTCTCGGTGATGATGGTCTGCGCCCGGATCTTCGCGGACGGCTGGCGCACCCGCTTCGGCGACGGCCGGATCGTGCGCACCGGCAGCCTGCTGGCCGGCCTCGGGCTGGCCCTCGCCCTGGCGGTCGGCGGCGTCGTCCCGACCCTGCTCGGGTTCGCCTGCGTCGGCCTCGGCGTGGCCGCGGTGACCCCGTGCGTCTACGTCGCCGCCGCCCGGCAGGGCCCCGACGCGCTCTCCCTGGTCGCCGCCATGGGCACCACCGGCCTGCTGGCCGGCCCCGCCGTGATCGGCTTCATCGCCGGCGCCACCAGCCTGCTCTGGGGCATGGCCGCCGTCGCCGCCTCGGCGGCCGTCGTCTCGCTCTGCGCCACCCGGATCCGCTGGCCCGACCAGGACGCCCCCGCCGCCCCCGCCGAACCCCGGCTCGCCGCCGACGCGACCTGACCCCACGCCCGGACCCTCGCCCGGCACCTCGCGCACCCCCGTCGCGAGGTGCCGGGCGAGTCTGTTGCGGAGGCCGGTGACCCGGGCGTCCGTCAGTCCCCGGCCGGGACGTCCGCGCCGCCGGTGGCGATGTGGTGGGCGAGCCTGGCGCGCAGCGCGGTGAGGCGGGCGATCTCGGCGTCCAGGGCGGCCAGCCGGGCGTGGACGACGGGGGCGAAGGTGTCGGGACCGGGGGAGCCGGAGCAGCGCACCGGCGGGTCCTGGCCGAGCAGGTCGAGGCGGTGGGCCCGGCTGGCCAGGTCGTCCACCGTCAGCCCGGTGGCGAGGAGTTGGCGGATCACCCGGACCCGGGCGACCTCGGCGTGGCCGTACTCGCGCTGGCCGGAGGCGGAGCGGGCGGGCGGGTGGAGGAGGCCGCGCTGTTCGTAGAAGCGCAGCGCCCTGGGTGTGGTGCCCGCCGCCGCTGCCGCGTCCCCGATCCGCATGCCCGCTCCCTGGTCGTCAGAGTTCCACGACGGTCGTCCCGAAGGTGTCCCCGGTGAACAGTCCGGTCAACGCTCCGACGGCCCGGTCGATGCCCGCCACCGGCGTCCGGGGCAGGACGATCTCCCCGGCGCGCAGCCAGCCGGCCAGGCGCTCCCGCCACTCGGCCTCCAGGTCCGGGTGGTCGAGCACGGTGAAGCCGCGCAGGCTCAGGCCGAGGGTGGCGACCCGGAAGGCGTCGATCACGGCGGGTGCGTCGCCGCCCCGGCGTTCCGGTGCGAGCTGGCCGTCCAACGCGCCGACCAGGGCGAACCGGGCGCCGTGCCGGGCCGCGTCCACGGCGGCGGTCAGCTGCTCGCCGCCGACCAGGTCCAGCACGACGTCGACGCCCTCCGGTGCCGCCGCGGCCAGTTGCTCGGCGAAGGGCCGCCCGCCGGGCACCAGCGCCGCGTCGTAGCCGAGTTCGGCGGTCAGCCGCTCCGCCTTGGCGGGCGAGCGGGTGGTGCCGATCACCCGGTCGGCGCCGAGCAGCCGGGCGACCTGCCCGGCCACCGTGCCGACCGCGCCGGCCGCGCCGGTCACCAGCACCACGTCGCCCGGGCGCACCCCGGCGGAGCGGGTCAGCCCGCCGTAGCCGGCCGAGGCGGCGGAGACCAGGGCGAGCGGGTCCGGGAAGTCCGACGGGACGGGGGTGAGATGCGCGGCCTCGGCGAGCGCGTGGCTCCGCCAGCCGTTCAGGTGGGTGACCAGGTCGCCGGGGCGCAGTGGACCGTCCTCCGGTGCGGCCAGCACCTCGCCGAGGGCGGGCCCGAACAGCGCGTCCCCGGGGGCGATGTGCGGCATCGGCAGGCCGGAGCCCGCGCCGCCGATCAGCGTGCGCAGCCCGGGGAAGACCAGGAAGGCCCGGTTGCGGACGAGGACCTCCCCGGGGCCGGGCGCCGCCAGCGGCTCCTCGGCCACGGTGAAGTCCCCGGGGGCGGGCAGTCCGGCCGGTGCGGCGGTCAGCCGGACGACGCGGGCGGTGGTGGGCAGGGCCATGGCGGCACTCCTCTGAGCGGGCGGGGGAGGCGGCGGCGGTCGGTGCCGCCGCGGGACGCCCGGACGCTAACCCCTGACCCTTGCGTCAGGGGCAAGCCGCCTGGCCACGGAGGTGTCTGACGGGGTGTGGGGGACGCGGGTCTTCTAGAGTCACGCGTGGTACGGACGTACGACTGTGATACCCCCGTACGTCCGTACCGCCGGACGACCCCGAGCCGCACCGAGAGGAACGAGCAGCATGACCGAGCAGGCCCCCGAGCCCTTCGAGCCCGTCGACGAGGACTGGCGGACGGCGCTGGCGATCGTCGCCCACCCCGACGACATGGAGTACGGCGGGGCCGCGGCCGTCGCCCGCTGGACCTCGCAGGGCAAGAAGGTCGTCTACGTGATGGTGACCAGCGGCGAGGCGGGCATCGACACGCTGGACCCGGCCGAGTGCGGTCCGCTGCGCGAGGCGGAGCAGATCGCCTCGGCGCGGGTGGTCGGCGTCGACACCGTGGAGTTCCTCGGCCACCCGGACGGCGTGGTGGAGTACGGGGTGCCGCTGCGCCGGGACATCGCCCGGGTGGTGCGCCGGCACCGGCCGGACATCGTGATCACCAGCAACTTCCGGGACACCTACGGCGGGGTGTTCCTCAACCAGGCCGACCACGTCGCGGTCGGCCGGGCCACCCTGGACGGGGTCCGGGACGCCGGGAACCGCTGGGTGTTCCGCGAGCTGCTGGCCGAGGGCCACGAGCCGTGGAACGGCGTGCGGCAGATCTGGGCGGTGGCCTCGCCGGAGGCGAAGCACGCGGTGGACACCACCGGGACCTTCGACCAGGGCGTCGCCTCGCTGGAGGAGCACAAGGCGTACCTGGCCGGGCTGGGCGGGGCGATGGCGGAGCCGCGGGAGTTCCTGGAGGGCTTCGGCCGGGGTGCGGGCAGCCGGCTGGGGACGCGCTTCGCGGTGCCGTTCGAGGTGTTCCCGCTGCGTTGACCTCCGGCTACCCGGAGCCGGGGCCGGGGTCGGCGTCCGTGCCCGCGCGGCGCCGGCGCCGGTAGCGCAGCACCTGCCGGAGCAGGAGGGCGGCGACCAGCACGCCCAACCCGACCGCGAACCAGACCTGGTAGCGCAGCGCCGTGTGGTACACGGCGCCGATGTTGGCGCCGGCGAGGTAGCCGAAGGTGCCCCAGACCGCAGTCCACAGCACCGCGCCGAGCAGGTTGAACGCCAGGAACCGGCGCCGGGGCATCTCCGTGGTCCCGGCGATGATCCCGTTGTACTGGCGCAGCCCGTCCACGAAGCGGGCGACCGCGACCACCTTGCCGCCGTGCCGGGCGAAGAAGCCGTCCGCGCGCTCCATCCGGGCCGGGGTGAGCAGCACGTAGCGGCCCCAGCGGTGGACGAAGGCGCGTCCGCCGGTGCGGCCGATCAGGTAGCCGAGTCCGTTGCCGAGCGCGGCGGCGCCGGTGGCGATCAGCAGGACGGCGGCGAGGTCGAGGTGCCCGGTGCCGGCGTACACCGAGGCCAGCACCAGGACGGTCTGCCCGGGCACCGGGACGCCGCAGTTGTCCAGCAGGACGAGCACCGCCACCGCGAGGTACCCGTAGTGGTCCAGCAGTGGCGCGAGTCCGGCGAGTGCCCCGGGCAGCGGGGTCGTGGGGGCGGGCACCGCTCCTCACCACCTCGCGCGGGGCGGGGTGGCGGGGGAGTGGGTCAGCGTTCCGCCTGGCGCTGTTCGATGTTGCAGTCGGGGCCGGGGTAGATCAGGCCCTCGTGGCCGTCCTCGAAGCGGACCACGTACGGCGGTTCGCCGTCGGTGCCGCGCACCTCGACGATCTCGCCCTTCTGGTCCACCATGCCCACCGACCTGCTGTGGATGTGGAGCCGGTCACCTACCGCCGCGTGCATGGTCTGCTCCCTCGGGTCGTGTGCCGGGCCGCCTCCGCGGACGGTTCCCGCTATCCACTGTGCTGCGGGGGCGGCGGGCGCGCAACGCCTCGGGCGGGCGGGGCCCGCGGGGCCGGGCCTCAGCGGGCGGACGGCTGTTGCGCGAGGTAGCCGCGGACCAGCCGCTTGCACTCGGCGATCAGCGCCGGATCGCCGTCCGGGGACTCCCGGAAGGCCAGCTTGAGCACCGCGTCGGCGGCCTCCAGGGCCACCCGCAGGGTCAGCATGACGGTCGTCGGGTCGCCCGCCCGGAACAGTTCGCCGCCGAGCGCCTGGAGCCGCAGGGCGACGGCGGTGTTGTTGTCCACGCCCGCGTCCAGCAGGTACCGGTCGTCCCGGACACCGGTGGGGACGGCCGGTCCGGCCAGGCCGAAGTCCAGCTGGCCGAAGCCCGGCACCGCGCGCTTCATCGCCACGAACTCCTCCACCGCGAGATCGGTGAAGAGGGCGGGGCCGACCGGCGCGGCGGCGGCCAGCCGGGCGTCCAGGCGCTGGAGGTAGTGGTCGAGGTTGCGGGTGGCGAGCGCCGCCAGCAGGTCCTCCTTGCCGGCGAAGAACTGGTACAGGGTGCCGATCGGCACCTGGGCGCGCTGGGCGACCTCCTTGGTGGTGAGCGCGGTCGCCCCGACCTCGTCCAGCAGCCCGGCGCAGGCGTCCAGGATGCGGCCGTACCGCTCCAGGCTGCGCTGCTGGACCGGGCGGCGCCGGACCGGTCCGGGGGCGGGGTGACTCCTGTCGCTCATGACCTCACTGTGCCGCATCCGCTGTTGCGGCGGCGAATCACCGGGGCGCGAACGGACCGGAGTTCCCCGTGGGACGGGAGACGACTGGTGGCCGGAGCTGAACGGCACGGTGGCGGGAAGGTGTCCACGGGTTGGCATTGGTCTTGTCGTGGACGCGAAGACAGGTTCATACTCCTGAGGCGGACTACCTTGCGTGATCAACGCATGCCTCTTCGTGGTGATCACGATTCAGCTGTGGCGGCCGAGGCGCCTGTGACGGACGCTCCGCCGCCACCCGAGGTCTGGATGACGCCGTGTGCCCCCACTGCCCGCGCCACGTCCCGTGGCGCCGATTCCCTGTGTGTTCCCCGCCGAACGGAAGGAGGGGATCGGTTCGGTGATGCCGTCCTCCGGAGGGCGTGAGGCCCTCGACACCGAGCACCGCCGCCAGTTCCTGGAGTCCGGGTACCTGGTCCTGCCCGGCCTGCTGCCGGAAGCGCTGCGCGAACGGCTCGCGCCCGAGGTGGACCGGTGGGTCGACGAAGGCCTGCGGGCCCGGTCGATCGCCGCGTGCGCCGACCCCTTACGGCACGGACCGCCCCCGCTGCTGGAACTGGAACTGCCCGCCCACGGCGAACTCCTCACCCACCCGCCCCTGTTGCGCACCCTGACCCGCCTGCTCGGGCCGGACTTCGTCTTCCACCACCTGCACAGCGACCGCCAGGACCCGGGGATCCCGGGCAAGGCCTGGCACCACGACTGCGAGCCCAACGACCGCTCCGACCCGTCGCTGCTGATGGTCCACGCGCTGCACTACCTCGGCGGACTGGACGAGAAGGTCGGCAGCCTGGCCGTGCTGCCCGGCTCGCACCTGCGCACCGTCGGCAAGTCCGCCTACGCCCACCACGGCACCGGCGAACTGCCCGGCGAGGTGGTCATCGACCGGCTGCCGCCCGGCTCCACCGTGCTGCTCAACTCGGCGCTGTTCCACACCCGCCGGCCGGCACCCGAAGGGCCGGGCCGCCCCCGGTACTTCGTCGACGCCTCCTACTGCCAGGTGGGAGCGCGCTGGCGCCCGGTGAAGCCGTACTGGCGGCAGATGCTCGCCCGGGCCCGCGAACTGGACCTGGCCGACGGCCAGTGGCCCGAGCTGTTCGCGGAGCGGCACTTCACCGAGTACACCGGCAGCGAACACGCCCGCACCGAGTACACCGGAACCGTCTGAGGAGCACTGCCGTGGAGATCGTCACAGCCGTCGCCTACCCCGAGGTCCACGACGCCTACCTGCGGGACCACCCGGTGGATCGGGCCCACGAGGCGAACAGCAACATGTACGGCGAGGAGAACCTCGACCGTGCCGACCGCATCCCCGGCGGCTGGTGGCGGATCCGGCTCTCCCGGGCGGACGTCCTGGGCATCGTGCTGCCCTGGCACCTGAGCGAGGGCGGGGAGCTCGAACTGGTGCCGCGCTCCGGGCTGACGGTGGCCGAGGCGGCCGAGCGGGTCCGGGCCGGCGGATCGGCCTGGACCGCCGCCAACCCGGTCTGCGCGGCGAAGCTGCGGCTGCTGAGGTGGGCCCCGCTCACGCCCGTCTTCCTCAGCACCGCCCCGGTCGACCACTCCGACTACGGGGACCTCGTGCTCCGGTCGGGGCTGATCCACCTCGACGGCCTGCACCGCATGCTGGCCTGGGAGTTGGCCGGACGGTTGCCCGAGCGGGAGCTGCTGGACGGCTACCTGGTGGGCGACCCGGGGGTGGCCGCCGGGCCCGCCCGGGCGGGCCGGAGGGGGGACGAGTCGGCGTGACCTCCGCGACGCAGCACCTCCGGTCCGCGGCCTGCGGCCACCCGGCCGACCCCGCCCACCGGGCCCGCTCGCTGCCCGACCTGCTCGCCCACCACGCCCGGGCGCACCCCGACCGGCCCGCCCTGGGCGACGGCGTCCGCACCTTCGACTACCGCACGGTCGACACCGCGGCCGACCGGATCGCCGCCCGGCTGGCCGCCGCCGGCACCCGCCGGGGCGACCGGGTCGCCCTGCTCGGGCCCCGGGACGCCCGGATGCTGGTGCTGCTGTACGGCGTGCTGCGCGCCGGCGCGGCGGCCGTGCTCGCCGATCCGGACTGGTCGGCGGCCGACCTGGCCCGGCGGCTGGCCTCCGTCCGGGTGGCCCGGGTGCTCGCCACCGAGGGCGGCCTCGGCGGGGAGGTGGTGGACGTCGAGGCGCTGCCGGAGCTGCCCCCGGTGACCACCGAGGTACGGGGCGAGGACCTCGCGTACCTCTCCTTCACCTCCGGGTCGAGCGGCGAGCCCAAGGCGGTGGCCGTCACCCACGCCAACGCGGTGCACTACGCCCGGGCGCTGGCCGGGCGGCTCGACCTCACCGAGGCCGACGCGCCCCGCGCCGCCCACGTCACCACCCTGGCCGCCGACCTCGGCCACACCGCCTGGCTGCTCGCCCTGGCCACCGGCGGCTCGGTGCACCTCGTGCCGGACCGCGAGGTACGCGACCCGGAAGCCTTCTGGGCCTCGCTGCGGCGGGCCCGGGTGGACGTGCTGAAGACCACCCCCTCGCACCTGACCGCCCTGCTGGAGGGCCGCCCGGCCGACACCCCGCCGCTGCACACCGTGCTGCTCGGCGGCGAGGCGCTGCCCCGCCCGCTCGCCGCCGCCCTGCTCGACGGCGGCACCACCGCGCGGCTGGCCAACCACTACGGACCGACCGAGACCACCGTCGGCGCCACCTGCCTGCTCGTCACCTCCGCCCGCCAACTGCCCGCCGAGGAGCCGACCGTACCGATCGGCACCGCGATCGGCGAGGTGCTGCTGACCGTGGTGGACGGCGACGGCCGGGCGGTGCCGGACGGCTCGGTGGGCGAACTGCTCATCGGCGGCCGGGGCGTGGCCGCCGGGTACTTCGGCCGGCCGGACGAGACCGCCCGCGGCTTCGTCCGGCGCGACGGCCGACTCGTCTACCGCACGGGCGACCTGTGCCGGCGGCGGCCGGACGGCAGCCTGGTCTTCCTGGGCCGGGTGGACCGCCAGGTCAAGGTCCGCGGCTACCGGGTGGACCTCGCCGAGGTCGAGCGGGCGATGGACGGCCACCCGGGCGTCGCCCGCTCGGCGGCGCTGCTGCGGGAGACCGCGCTCGGCAACCAACTGATCGGTGTCGTACGGCTGTTGGACGGCACGGACGGGACGGTGGGCCTGGACGGGGCTGGGATCCTGGACGGGCTGCGGGCGCACCTGCGGGACCGGCTGCCCGGCTACTCCGTGCCGCAGCCGATCCTGGTGCTGCCGCGGTTCCCGGTCGGACCGAACGGCAAGCTCGACCGGCAGCGGCTGGCCGAGCTGGCGGCCGAACTGGTCGAGGCCCGGGCCGAGTCGGGCGACACCGGGTCGGACGGAACCGAACCGGACGACACCGGGGTGAACGGCGGTGCGGGGAGCGGACCGGCCGGGGAGATCGCCCGGTTCTGGGCGGGCGCCCTGGGCCTGCCCGCCGTCGGGCCGCGCGCCGACGTGCTCGGCCTCGGCGGGGACTCCATCCTCGCCATGCGCACCATCGCCCTCCTGCGGCGCTCCGGCCTGCGGGTCGCCTACGAGGACTTCTACCGGTACCCGACGGCGGAGGGCCTGGCGGCGGTCGCCGTCCCGGTCGCGCCGTCCGTCCCGGCCCCGCGCGGCTCCACGAGCGGTCGCCGACTCGCCCCGGCCCAGCGGTGGTTGTACCGGCAGCGGACGGTGCGGGACCTGCGGCACTGGAACCAGTCGGTGCTGCTGCGCTGTCGCACCGCCGTCGACCCGGAGGCGCTCTCGGCGGCCGTCGCGGCCGTCCTGGAACGGCACCCGGCGCTGCGCCGGCCGGTCACCCCGGACGGCTGCGGCGAGGTCCGGGCGGTGGCCGAGCTCGACCCGGTCTCCTTCTCCCGGATCCCGCGCGCGTCCGGGGAGATCGCCGACACCGTCGCCGGGGTCTGCACCGAACTCCACCGCAGCCTCGACCCGTCGGCCGGCCGGCTGCTGCGCGCCCACCTGTTCACCGGCCCGCCCGGCACCGACGACCGGCTCGCGCTGATCGCGCACCACCTGGTGGTCGACGGGCTGTCCTGGCGGATCCTGCTGGACGACCTGGCGCACGCGTACCGGGCGGTGCTCGACCGGAAGCCGGTCGACCTGCCGCCGACGGCGGACTTCTACGCCTGGGCGGCGGTCTCGTCCTCCGTCGCGGCGGAACCGGTCGTCGGGGACGCCGCTGTCGGGGAAGCCGAGGAGGCCGGGGAGGTCGAGGAGCCCGCCGCGCTCAGCTGGGCGCTCGACCCGGACGCCACCGCCCGGCTGATCGCCCGGCACGGTGCCGGGGCCGGGCTGGAGGCCGTACTGCTGGCCGCCTTCGCGGAGGCCGTCACCGGTGACAGCGGCCGCCCCCGGCTCGCGGTGGAGGTCGAGACCCACGGCCGGGACGCGGTCGGCGACCCGGGCGAATTCCTGGACACCGTCGGCTGGTTCACCGCCGTCAAGCACGTCGAGCTGGACGCCGGGGCCACCCCGGACACCGTGGCCCGGCGGCTGCGCGAGGCCCCCGTCCGGCCGATGGACGGGCCCGGCGGACGGCCCGCCGTCGGCTTCAACTTCCTCGGCACCTTCCGGCTGCCCGAGGAGCCCGCGCTGGACTGGACCGTCGCCGCCGAACAGGCCGGCACGGCCCGCTGTACGGGCGGCGACCCGCTGTACGAACTGCGGCTCACCGCACGGGTGGTGGAGCAGCGGCTGGTCGCCGACCTGGTGTACGGCCGGCCCGGCCTGCCGCACCCCGCCGCCGAGCGGATCACCGGGCGGTTCGCCCGCGCCGTGGCGGCCGAGGCGCGGGCCGAGGTCGTCGGCCGGACCGACGCGCGGGCCGACGCCGAGGCGCCGGAGGCCGCACCGCCCGTCCGGGCACCGCTGTCCACCTCCGGCCAACTGCTGCACCCCGGTGTCGCCCCGACGGCCCGGGCGACGGTGCGCGAACCCGCCCGGGTGCTGCTCACCGGCGCCACCGGCTACCTCGGACGGCACCTGCTGGAGGCCTTCCTGGCGCGCGGCGCCGAGGTCACCTGCCTGGTGCGGGCCGCCGACGACGCCGAGGCGCTGAAGCGGCTCGGCACCGGCGCGGCGGGCACGGTCCGGCCCGCCCGGGCGCTCGCCGGGGACATCGACCGGGACGGCCTCGGCCTCTCCCCGGCCGCACTGGAACACGCCCGGGGCGCCCACCTGGTGGTGCACGCGGCGGCGGACGTCCGACTGGTGGCCTCACCCGACGAGCTGGAGCGCACCAACCACACGGCGGTGCGCCGACTGCTCGACTGGGTCGGGGAGCACGCCCCGGACGCCCGGGTCCACCACGTCTCCACGCTGGCCGTCTCGGGCGGCGTCGACGGCCCGCCGCGCCGCTTCAGCGAGGCGGACCTGGAGATCGGCCAGCACTTCCGCACCCCGTACGAGCGGACCAAGTACCGGGCCGAACAGGCCGTCCGGGCCTGGGCCGCCCGCGGGCACGCCGCCTACCTGCACCGCAGCGGCCACATCGCGGCGCACAGCCGGACCGGCGCGTTCCAGGCCAACGCCGGCGACAACCGGATCTACCAGCTGCTCCGCGGCTACCTGCTGGCCGGCGCCGCGCCGAGCCGGCCGGGCACCGCCTTCGCGTTCTCGTACGTGGACACGGTGGCCGCCGGGATCGCCGCGATCGCCCTCGACCCGTACGCCGCGCCCGGCGCGTACCACGTGGAGACGCCGCACGCCGTCCCGCACGACGAGCTGGTGCGGTGGCTGGCCGGGCACGGCCACGCCGTACGGCTCACCGACGAGGCGGCCTTCGCGGCCGCCCTCGCCCGGGCCGAGCGCCGGCACCCGACGGCCGCCCGGGTGGCCGCCGCCTGGGCGGCGCAGGAGGAGCGCCGCGTCCTGGTGGACAGCTCGTACACCACCGCGGTGCTCGACCGCCTGGGCGTGCGGTTCGCCGCGCCGACCCCGCGGTGGTGGTCGGCCGCACTCACCTGGGCCGCCGAGGCCGGCTACCTGCCGCCCGTCGGCCCGACCCCGCCCACCCGTGACGACATCCGTGACGACGTCCGCGACGGCGCCGATCACGACACCTGTGACGACGTCCGCGACGGCGCCGGTCACGACCCCCGAGACGACATCCGTGAAGGCAGGACCAACCCGTGAAGGCAGGCCCCGTGTCCCAGCTCTCCCCGGCGCTCAAGCAGGCCACCCCGGTCGTCGCCGTACGCGGCGAAGGACTCCACCTCTACGACGCCGACGGCCGCCGCCACCTCGACTTCACCTCCGGCGTGGGGGTGACCAGCACCGGCCACTGTCACCCGAAGGTGGTCGAGGCCGTCCGGGAACAGGCCGGCCGGCTGATCCACGGGCAGTACACCACCGTGCTGCACGACCAGCTCCTCACGCTCACCGAGCGGCTCGGCGAGGTCCTTCCGTCCGGCCTGGACTCGCTGTTCTACGCCACCGCCGGCACCGAGGCGGTGGAGGCCGCGCTGCGGCTCGCCCGGCACGCCACCGGACGGCAGAACGTGATCGTCTTCGAGGGCGCGTTCCACGGCCGCACCATGGGCGCGGCCTCGCTCACCACGGCCGGAACCCGGTTCCGGGCCGGCATCGGCCCGCTGATGCCCGGGGTCGCGGTGGCGCCCTTCCCGGCCGCGTTCCGGCTCGGGCTGTCCGAGGACGAGGCGGTGGCGCACGCCCTGCGCGGACTGGACGAGGTGCTCGCCACCGTCTCCGCGCCCGCCGAGACGGCCGCGATGTTCGTCGAGCCGGTGCTCGGCGAGGGCGGCTACGTCCCGGCCCCGCCCGGCTTCCTGGCCGGGCTGCGCGAGCGGGCCGACCGGCACGGGATCCTGCTGGTGGTGGACGAGGTGCAGACCGGCTTCGGCCGCACCGGCCGGTTCTGGGCCCACCAGTACGAAGAAGGGGTGCGCCCCGACGTCCTGATCACCGCCAAGGGCCTGGCCAGCGGCTTCCCGCTGTCCGCGATCGCCGCGCCCGCCGAGCTGATGGGCCGCGCCTGGCCCGGCTCGCAGGGCGGCACCTACGGGGGCAACCCGGTGGCCTGCGCCGCCGCGCTGGCGACCCTGGACGTGCTGCGCGAGGAGCGGCTGGTCGAGAACGCGGCCGAGCAGGGCGCCCGGCTGCTGGCCGGGCTGCGGGCGGTCGCCGCCGAGGCGCCCGGGATCGCCGACGTCCGCGGGCTCGGGCTGATGGCCGCGAGCGAGTTCTGCCGCCCGGACGGCACCCCGGACCCGGAGGCGGCCCGGCGCGCCCAGCAGGCCGCGGCCGAGCACGGCCTGCTGCTGTTGCTGTGCGGGATCCACCTCAACACGGTCCGGATGATCCCCGCGCTGGTGGTCACGGCCGAACAGATCGACGAGGGCCTGGAACTGTGGGCGAAGGCCGTCGCGGCCGGCGGCCGGTAGGGAGGAGAGGACATGGACGCGGTGACCGAAATCGGCTGGAGCAGCCTGGAGTTGGACGCCCGGCGGGAGCTCTGGTCGCTCCCGCTGGAGGAACGGGAGCGGCGGCTGCTCTGGGCCGACGCGCGGGCCGGGCAGTGGGGCGCGGGTGAGCAGGTGCGGACCAGGCTGCGGGAGTTCGTCCGGAACGCCGCCGACTCGGTGGGCATCACCCATGTGAGCGGCCTGGTGGACGCGACCCGCCCGGAGCAGGAGATCACCGAGGTGCTCTCCTTCCTGCTGGGGGACTTCGGCCGGATCGTCCCGCAGAACGGGCGCGGCGACCTCACCTCGGTGCTGCACGACCAGGACGGCGACGGAAACACCGAGCTGGGCTTCCACTGCGACACCTGCGACCTGCTGGTCCTGCTCTGCCTGCGGCCCGCCTTCGACGGCGGCGGGCTGACCAAGCTGGCGAGCGCCCGGCACGTGCACGACCTGATCGAGCGGGAGCGGCCGGACGCGCTGGCCACGCTCCGCGAGGAGTGGACCTTCGAGCGCAGCGGCCGGGCCGGTCCGCAGGTGGTGGTCACCCCGATCCTGTACGACCGCAAGGACGGGACGATCGGGTGCTACTACCAGACCCGCACCGTCCGCTCCTCTCCCGACCGCGGCGGACCGGAGTTGACGGACCGTCAGTGGGAGGCGCTCGGCGTGCTGGACGAGGTGCTCTACCGGCCGGAGATCGCCTTCGGGCTGCCGATGGCCGCCGGTGACCTGCTGATCATCCGCAACAGCCGTGTGCTGCACGGGCGTTCGCCGTTCATCGACGAGCCCGGGCCGTACGCCCGGCGGATGCTGCGGGTCTGGGTGAACGAGGGGGAGGAGTGGACGCCGTGACCGCTGGAGCCGAGAGCACGGATGCCGTGACCGCCGGAGCCGGCGCCGGAGGCGCGCCCGCACCGCACGGGCGGGTGGCGATCGTCACCGGCGGGGGCAGCGGCCTCGGCCGGGCCTCGGCACTGGCCCTGCTGGCGGCCGGCTGGACCGTGGCCGTCGCCGGGCGGCGCAAGGACGCGCTGGAGGAGACCGCCGCCCTGGCCGGGCCCGGGGCCGCCCGGGTGCTGCCCGTCCCGACGGACATCCGCAGCCCGGAGGAGGTCGCCCGGCTCTTCGACACCGTCCTCGACCGCTACGGCCGGGTGGACCTGCTGTTCAACAACGCGGGCGCCGCCGCCCCGCGCCGGCCGATCACCGAGACCCCGTTCGAGGACTGGAACCGGGTGCTGGACACCATCGTCACCGGCGGCTTCCTCTGCGCCCGCGAGGCCTTCCGGGTGATGAGCACCCAGACCCCGCAGGGCGGGCGGATCATCAACAACGGCGCGCCCTCGGCCTACGTGCCACGCCCCAACTCCATCGCGTACACCGCCGCCAAGCACGCCGTGCTCGGCCTCACCAAGGTGCTCGCCCTGGACGGCCGCGCGTACGGCATCTCCTGCGGGCAGATCGACGTCGGCAACGTCACCCCGGTGGACGGCGGCCCGCAGCCGGCCGCGATGCAGGCCGACCGGACCATGGCCGTCGAGGCGACCATCCCGGTGGACCGCTTCACCGAGGCCCTGGTGCTGATGGCCTCGCAGCCGCCGGACACCACCATCCAGTCCCTGGTCGTGCTGCCGACCACCATGCCGTTCGTCGGAAGGGGCTGAGCCGTGCTGGTCAGCGCACGCTCCTTCGCGGAGTACCGGGCGATGTTCGCGCTCACCGAACGCGACCTGGAGCAGCGCGTCCTGGACTGCCCGGCCGGCGCCGCGAGCTTCGTGGCGGAGGCCGGGCGGCGTGGCATCGACGCCGTCGCCGTCGACCGCCAGTACGCCGAGCACCGCGAGGAGCTGGGCCTGCTGGTGGAGCGGGAGACCGGCTTCAAGCGCGAGCGGCTGGTGAAGGAGACGGCCGACCACGTGTGGTCCTGGTACACCGACGCGGACGACATGATCCGCCAGTGGACCGCCAACGCCCGGGACTTCCGCGCCGACATCGCCGCCCGCCCGGACCGCTACGTGGCCGGCTCGCTGCCCGAACTCCCCTTCGCCGACGACTCCTTCGACCTGGTGCTCAGCTCGCACCTGCTGTTCTCGTACGGCAACCGGCTGGACGGGGACTTCCACCGGGCGGCCCTGCTGGAGCTCGCCCGGGTGGCACGGCACGAGGTGCGGGTGTTCCCGCTGATGGTGTACGACACGCGGGAGCGCTACCCCGGGCTGGAGCCGCTGCGCGGGGAACTGGCGGACCTCGGCGTCCCCAGCCGGGTGGAGCGGGTGGCCTACGAGTTCCGGCCGGGGGAGAACGAGATGCTGGTGCTCGCCACGGCGGGCTACCGGACGCCGGCCCGGACCGCGGCGGGCGCCGCGGTGGCCGAGGACCCGGTGCGGTGGCGGCACCGGGAGGCCGGGGACTGACCGCTGCCGGGCGCCCGCTCGCGCCCCGGGCCGGAGCCGTACGAGCTCAGGCCCGGGGCGGGCCCGGGTGGGTCGGTCCGCGGGTCGGTCGGCGGCCCGGTCGGTGGGTCGGTCGGCGGCCCGCGGAAATCCGTACCGGTTCGTTGTCGTCCGTTTCCGGTGGGTGCCGCGTCCTGGTGGTATGAACCACTGTCCAGTCCGACCCGAACCCGACCTGCGCCCCGGCCCCCAGGAAGCCGCGCCGGACCGAGGGACCCCGCCTCCGCGCCGGGCCGATCCGGTGGTGCCGGTGCTGGCCGCGGTCGCGGTGGCGGCGGTGGCGTCCGCGCTCCTGCTCCGGGGCCTGCTGCTGCAGTACGAGTCGTCGGACTGGTACTACTTCCTCGGCCCCTGGTACCGGTACATCGCGGCGCACGGCGGGTTCCAGGCCCTCGGCGACACCGGCTTCTCGGACTACAACGTCCCCTACCTGTACCTGATGGCCGCGCTCGGCCGGCTGCCGGTGCCCGCGCTGGCGGCGGTCAAGTGCCTGTCGGTCCTCTTCGACCTGGCGCTGGCCTACTACACCCACCGCATCGTCGCGCTGCGGTGGCCGCACCGGCCCTGGCGGCCCTTCGCGGCGGCGGTGACCGTGCTGTTCCTGCCCACGGTCGTGACCAACAGCGGGTGGTGGGCCCAGGCCGACGCGATCTTCACCGCCTTCCTGCTCGGCGGCGTCCACCACCTCCTGCGCGGCCGGCCCTGGTGGACCTGCGCCTTCTTCGGGATCGCCCTGGCCTTCAAGCTCCAGGCGGTCTTCCTCTTCCCCCTGCTGCTCGTCGTGGTCCTGGCCCGGCGGATGCCGTGGCGGTGCCTGCTGGCCGTCCCGGCCGCCTACCTGGCGCTCGACGTCCCCGCCGTGTTGCTCGGCGCCGACCCCTGGCAGCTGCTGACGGTGTACGCCCGGCAGACCGGGACCTACCGGGACCTCACGCTCAACGCGCCGTCGGTCTACCAGTTCGTCTCGGTGCCGTCCGGCGAGGACGACCCGGTGCGCCGGGCGGGCGTGCTGGTCGCGGGCCTGCTGGTGCTGGCGCTGATCGCCCTGGCGGTCCGGGCCCTGCGAAGCGCCGGAGGTGCGGCCGGAGAGTCCCTTGCCGGCAGGTCCACGGCCGGGGGTGGACGGGCGGGGCTCACCGGGACGGGGATCCTGCTGCTGGCCACCGTCTCCGCGATCGCGGTGCCGTTCCTGCTGCCGTCCATGCACGAGCGCTACTTCTACGTCGCGGACGTCCTCAGCGTGATCGTCGCCTTCCACCTGCCCCGACAGCTCTGGTACCTGCCGGTGCTGGTCCAGCTCGCGTCCTTCGGCAGCTACCTCAAGTTCATCGCACCCGGCGTGGCGCCGTACCTGTCGATGCCGGCCCACGGCGCGCTGATGCTGCTGGCACTGGTCGCCGTACTCCGGGCCGCCGCCCGGGAGTTCGGCCTGCTCCGGGTCTGACCGGAGCCGGGGTGGGCCCGGCGGCGCTGCCACGCCCGCCCCGACTCCTCTGCGGGTGCGGTCAGTTGACGAAGACCGCCGGGCTTCCCGACTGGCTGGTGTCCGCGACCGGCCCGTACGTCGCGGAGAAGTAGCCGTCGGCCGGGCAGAGCGTCGAACCGCCGCTCTTGGCGAAGTGCTCGGTGCGGAAGGCCAGGCTGTGCGCGGTGTTGTCGGCGCTGCCGGTGAACGCGCCGCTCAGCTGGTAGGAGCAGGTGATGGTGCCGAACCAGGTGTCCAGCACGGCGGTGGCCTGGATCGTCCCGGCGGACCCGCCGGTCAGGGTGACCGGCAGGCCGGGCGCGTCGGAGACGGTGACGCCGTACGGCAGGTTGCCGACCGTCAGGCTGCGCACCGAGGTGACCCCGGTGACGTTGGCGGTGCACGAGCCGAAGGTCAGCCCGGTCAGCGACGCGGTCGCGCTGCCCGGCGCCGCCGGGTTGCCCAGCACCGAGGCCGAGAGCTGGGAGGTGGCGCAGGTGACACCGGTGGTGCTGGTCGCGGTCGAGTAGAAGGTGGCCTTGGTGCCCGGGGCGAGCGGTGCGGCGAGCGCGTCGCCGACGGCGACGGCGGTGCCGCCCGCGCTCCCGGCGGTGAGCACCGGGCCGGCGGCGAGGGACTCGGGCGACGCGGAGGCGGGTACGGCGGCCAGCGCGAGCGCGGCGGTCGCGCAGACGGCGGCGGCGGTGGCGGGGAGGCGGCGGCTGAAGCGCATGGGAAAACCTCTTCCTCGGTGAGGGGCGAGAAGACGTCCTCTCGCGCGTTCCCGAGCGGTGGGGACCGGGGAGCGCGCGGCGTTTCCGGGTCCACAGGGTCCAGCCGTGACCGCATGCCGTCAAGGCGATCGGACGAACTTGCTGACATTTCGTCAACAAGACCGTCCTCGTCCACAAGACCGTCCTCGCCGACGGCGCCACGGCGCCACGGCGCCACGGCGCCCGGGGCTTGCGGCGCGGGTCTTCCCTCCACCCGCCGGGAACCGCCACTGTGGTGGACGCGGATCCCTCGGACGGGGTGGGTGGAGTGGGCGACCAGCACGAGACGCACAACAGGATCAGCCAGAGCACCATCCACGGCAACGTGTTCATGGGCGGCGTCCTCACGCTGATGGGCGGCCGCAGACCGCGCCTTCGGCTGCTGATCGCCGTGCTGAGCGTGCTGGCCCTGCTGGGCGCCGGCACGACGTACTGGGCGCTGACCGCGACGGAGGGCGGCAAGGGGCCGGAACTCGGCGCCCACTACGACCCCGAGCACGCCGACGCCGACTCGACCACGGTCGTCCCCCGGGTCGTCAAACCGACCGACCCGCCGGCCGTCACCGGCTGCGAAGCCGCCCGGACGTGGGCGCACGCGCAGGGCGGTACGGACGTGGGCGCGTCGCCGCTGTCGGTCTCGATGGTCGGCAACGGCCACACCGTGGCGATCGAACAGGTGCGGGCGACGATCGTGGGCGAGCCCCGCGACCCGCTGTCCGGCACGGTCGTGGACTGCGCCGGACAGGGGGAGGGCAAGAAGATCGACATGGGCGTCGACCTGGACTCCCCGAATCCGGTCGCGCTGATCGGGGCCGCCGGACCGGTGTCGTTCGCGCCCTACTTCACCGACAAGTACCTCTATCTGGAGGACCGGAAGCCCGAGATCGTCAGCCTCACCGTGCTCGCGACCCGGCACAGCTACGACTACGTGCTCACGGTCGAGGGCACCGTCGACGGCAAGCGCCGCACCTGGACGCTGAAGGACGGCGACCGCCCGTTCCACGTCTCCGGGGTGCGCAGGGAGTCCGGCACCGAGCTGTCGACCCACGGCAGGGGCTGGGAGACGAGCTACGGCACCGGTTCCGGCGAGCGCATCCGGTGCAACCCCTGCTACGACCAGGACCAGCAGGAGATCCCGGGCACCACGGTCGCCGTCGCTCCGGCCGGCTACAGCTTCCCCTCCAAACCGGGATACCAGCCGGGGGATCCGATCGCCCCGCCGAAGGACCGGCCGACCGCGCAGACGCCGCCGCTGACGGTGGACGGGCACGACGCGGAGTCCGTCGCGATCGCCTGGGCCGTCACCTCGGGCACCTTCGACACCTCCCGCGGCGACACCGGGCCGGCGGCCGTCCTGAGCCGGTCGCGCCGGTACCTGACGTCCGAACTGGCCGCCGCCGGCGGTGGGTTGACCGCCTGCGAGGAGAACGGGCCGGCCTGGCCCGCCGACCTGACCGCACGCCGGGGCTGGTCGCTGGTCAGATGGGTGGTCGCGGGGCCCGCGGCGGGCCGCTTCGATCCGCGCGACCTCACCGGCGAGGTGGTCGAGCTGGAGGTCTCCGCCTACTGCACCTACGCCGCCGAGGAGGGCTGGTTCCGAACGCCCAGGCAGTCGTACACCCCGCGACTGACGCTCCGACGCGGGCCCGACGGCGGCTACCTGATCTCCGACATCGGCAAGGTGACCTACGACATCCCGGCGCTTACCGACCCGGCCCCGCAGCCCTGAACGGCCCGACCCGAGCGCCGCGCCCCGATTGCCCCGGCCGAGCCGCCGCCTGCGAGAATCCCGGCATGGCTGAGCACGAGAGCGACCACGGCTACCTCCTGGACAACCGCCAGTCGGAGGCGGGCATCCGCTTCGGCGCCCTCGCCGAACTCTTCGACCCGGTGACCTTCCGGCACGTCGACGCCCTCGGGATCGGCCCCGGCATGCGCTGCTGGGAGGTCGGCGCGGGCGGCCCCTCGGTGCCGCTCGGGCTCGCCGAACGCGTCGGCCCGACCGGCGCGGTGGTCGCCACCGACATCGACGTCTCCTGGACCGCCCCCGCCGCCGGCGGCGTGATCGAGGTGCTGCGCCACGACGTGGCCGCCGACCCGCCGCCGCCCGGCGGCTTCGACCTGGTGCACGCCCGGCTGGTCCTGGTGCACGTCGCCGACCGCGCCGAGGCCCTGCGCAGGATGGTGCGGGCGCTGCGCCCCGGCGGCCGGCTGCTCCTGGAGGACGCCGACCCGGCCCTGCAACCGCTGCTCTGCCCCGACGAGTCCGGCCCCGACGAGCGCCTCGCCAACCGGCTGCGGACCGGCTTCCGCACCCTGATGGCGGGCCGCGGCGCCGACCTCGCGTACGGGCGGACGCTGCCCAGGGCGCTGCGCGAGGCGGGCCTGGTCGACGTCCAGGCCGACGCGTACTTCCCGATCACCTCGCCGGCCTGCGCGGTCCTGGAGGACGCGACCGTCCGGCAGATCCGCGGACTGCTGGTGCGGGAAGGCCTCGCGACGGACGAGGAGATCGACCGCCACCTGGCCAACGTCGCGACCGGCCGGCTCGACCTGGCCACCGCCCCGATGATCTCCGCCTGGGCGCGCCGCCCGTGACGTCTCCCGGGCCGCCGCCCGCAGGCCTGGACGGGTCCGGGGTCGGCGCGCTGCTCGCCGAGGTGCGGGCCTCCGCCGGGCGGGTGCTCGCCACCGTCGGCACGCTGACCGACCGGCAGGCCCGCGAGCCCTCGACGCTGCCCGGCTGGAGCCGCGCCCACGTCCTCACCCACCTCGCCCGCAGCGCCGACGCGTACCGGTGGCTGCTGACCGTGGCCCGCACCGGCACCGAGCCGGGTCCGCGCGCCGGGGCCGCCGCGCCGGACCGCGCCCTGGGCGAGGGCGCCGGGCGCGGTGCGGCGGAGCCGGCCGCCGACCTGCGGAACAGCCTGGACGGGATGTTCGCGGCGGCCGCCGCGATGCCCGCCGAACGGTGGTCCACGCCGGTCACCGCCCTCGCCGGCTGGCGGCACCCGGCGTGGTTCACCCTGCACCGGGCGTGGCGGGAGCTCGAAACCCACCACGTCGACCTGGACCTCGGCCGCTCGACCGCTGACTGGCCCACCGGGTACGTCGCCTGGGCGCTCGACGGGACGGCGGCCGCCCTGGCCGCGCGCGGATTCCCCGTCGCCCGGCTGACGGCCACCGACCTCGGCCGCGACTGGGCCCTGGCGCCGTCCGGCCCCACCGTCAGCGGCCCCGGCCACGCCCTGCTCGCCTGGTTGTCGGGGCGCGGGTCGGTGGAGCGCCTGCGGGCGGAGGGCCTGCGGGCGGACGGGCCGCTGCCCGGGCCGCCGGGGTGGCCGCTGCCGCCGGTGCCCGGCTGGGGCTGAGGCGGCGGGTCCGGCGTCCGGTCGCCGGAATGCGGCAACATCTGCTCCTGTAGCGGCGGTTCGGCCTCGTTCACCTCCGCGTCGGCGGGGTTTCCCGAGGGGCGGGTCCACTGGAACGGCGGCTCCGGCGGGTTCCGGCGGCGCGATGCCGCCGTCCGCCGTCCGCCACCCGCAGGGGAGGTGGCGGGCGGCGGCCGCCCGGCGCAGACTCACCAGGCATGACACCCTCCCTCCCGACCACGGACCGAACCCCCAGCACGGACCGAACCCCCACCATGGACCGACGCCCGCACCTGCTCGTCGTGAGCGGCCCGCCCGGAGCGGGCAAGACCACGCTGGCGCACGCCCTGGCCGACGCGCTCGGCCGCCCGGCGGTCTGCCGGGACGAGATCAAGGAGCGGATGGCCGCCGCCCGGCAGGCCCCGGCCAAGGACCTGGGCCTGGATTTGGGCCCGGACCAGGACCTGAACCAGCGGACGCTGACCGAGTTCTTCCGCACCGTCGACGGACTCCTGCGCGCGGGAACGGACCTGGTGGCGGAAGCGGCCTTCCAGGACCGGCTGTGGCGGCCCGGTCTGCTGCCGCTCGTCGGCCGCGCCGAGCTGCGCATCGTACGCTGCACCGTCGACCCCGGGACCGCCCGCGAGCGCATCGCCCGCAGGGCCGCCGAGGAACCCGGTCGCGCCGTCCACGCGGACGGTGAGCTGCTGCGCCGCATCGCGCGCGGCGAGCGGCCGATCGAGTCCTGGGTGCCGATCGCGCTCGACGCCCCCTGCCTGGCCGTGGACACCACCCGGGGCTGGAACCCGCCGCTGGAGCGGATCACGGCCTTCGCCGCCGGTGCCGCCGGTGTCACCGAGGAGCCGTCCGGGCGGGTGGGGAACCACGTGCCGCGGGGTCGGAAGAGCTGACAGGACCGCGCGGTGCCGCGATCACGTCCCGACGCGTCCGGGACCTGTGCCGGCCCCTCCTGCGGCGCCACGCCCTAACCTCGACGGTATGGACGCGTTCGAACACCCGGGCGGGCAGGCCGCCGTTCCCCCGGGAGTGGAGCTGGAAGGCCTGGTACGGCTGCTGGACCGGCGCGGCGCGGTGGTGCTCAGCGGGGCCGGCCTGTCCACCGAGTCCGGTATCCCCGACTACCGCGGCGCCACCGGCCGCCGCCGCAGCGGCACCCCGATGACGTACCAGGAGTTCACCGGCAGCGCGGAGGCCCGGCGCCGCTACTGGGCCCGCAGCCACACCGGCTGGCCCGCGATCGCCGGGGCCCGGCCCAACGCCGGGCACCACGCGGTGGAACGGCTGCGCCGGGCCGGGCACGTCGCGGCGGTCATCACCCAGAACGTGGACGGCCTCCACCACGCGGCCGGCACCCGGGAGGCCGTCGAGCTGCACGGCGGACTCCGCCGGGTGGTCTGCCTCGACTGCCGCCGCACCAGCACCCGGGCCGAGCTGGACGGACGGCTGGAGGAGCTCAACCCGGGCTTCCGGTCGGCCCGGGCGGAGCTGCGGCCCGACGGCGACGCGCGGCTGCCGCAGTCCGCGGTGGACGGCTTCCGGGTCGCCGCCTGCACGGCGTGCGGCGGCGTGCTCAAGCCCGACGTGGTCTTCTTCGGTGAGAACGTCCCACCGCCCCGGGTCGAGCACTGCTACGAACTGGTCGACGCGGCGGGCTCGTTGGTGGTCCTCGGGTCCTCCCTGGCGGTCCTGTCCGGGCTGCGCTTCGTCCGCCGCGCCGCCCGGGCCCGGCTGCCGGTCGCGATCGTCAACCAGGGGCCGACACGCGGGGACGAACTCGCCGGGCTCCGCCTCGACCTGCCGCTGGGGGCGGCCATGACGGAGGTCGCCCGGCTGCTCGACGCGGCCTGACCGGGCCGGCCGGCGTTCCAGCCGGCCCGGTCGGCGGCCCGGTCGGCCCGGTCAGCCGGCGGGCAGGGCCGGTCGGCCCGGTACCCACAGCGGCACCCGGCCGGCGCGCGGCATGGAACGTGCCGCGTCCTGCTCCAGCCAGCCGGCCACCCGCTCCGGATCGCCCTCGCACAGCTCCACCAGCGCGGCCGCGGCGATCCGGGTGCAGCACAGCACCAGCGCCAGGGTGTCCTGGCGGCAGTGCCGCTCCCGCACGTACGCCTCGGCGCGCTCCTCGATCCGGCGGGCGTGATCCGGCCCGTCCTCGGCGGTCAGCGCCTGGACCCCGTGCCACACCAGGGTCAGCGCACAGGGCTCGGCCGGGTGCGAGGCGCCCTCCCGATGCGCCTGCTCCCGGGCCTCCGCCGAGCGCTGCCCGAGCCACTCCAGGGCCGCCGGACCGTCCTCCCGGCAGGAGCGCAGCACCAGCTCCGCGGCCCGGGCGACCACGGCCCGCAGCACCTCCGGCGCGGGCGCCCGCAACCCGGACGCGGGCCCGTCCCCGAACGCCAGCCAGGCATCGGCGAACGAGGCCGCCCGCAACCCGCCCACCCAGGCCGGCGCCCCGCCCTCCGTACTCAGCCAGTCCTGCGCCCCCAGCCGCACCAGCCCCACGGCCGCCAGGCGCACCGCGTCCCCGTCCAGCTCCCGCAACCATCCATTCCGCACCAGCACACACCCCCGTCAGCGGTTCATCCCCGTGAGGCTCATCCCACCACACCGGGACGGGAACGAACTAGACAGGGGCACGTCACAATCCGGAAGCGGGCCTTCCGGGTGGTTCTCCCGCGGGGACGGCCGCGCCGCCGGGCCGGGCGCGTGGCCGGGCCTCGACGCGGCGGGTCGACCGGGCTGGTGCCGGACGTCGTTGGCGGGCTGGTCGCGCGAGGGTTCCCGGCGGGAGTGTCGGGGCGGTCGGGCGGAGCGCGCGGGGGCGGCCCCGGGGGCGGCGGGATCCGGCCAGGGTTCGGCCGGGTGTGCGGGCCGCCGCATGGGGTGGCCGGGTTTCGGTGTGACGGCCGTGGCGTGTTCGGTCGTTCGGGGTGTGGGCGTCGGGTGAGTTGGGCAGGGACGCGTCAGGACCCGGGCGGCTGTGCGGACGCCCGGTGCGTCAGGGCTGGGCCGGTCACGGCCCGCCGTCAGTGTGCCGTGAGCCCGTCGACCGGGCCGCGGGCGCCCTTCACCGATCCCGCCGGGTCGATCACCGGTAGCGGACCCCACGGATGGTGCGGGTGGCGTCCGGCGCGAGGGTGATCCGTTCGGGCCGGTCGACGCCCGCGGCCCGGACGGTGGGCGGGTGCGGCGCGGCGTGCTCGGCGAACGCGACCGGCTGGTCCGTGACTTGGGCGCCGGTGCGGTGGCCCGGGGCCTCGCGGGTGGTGCGTGCGGCCGTGCGGTCTCGATGGGCGCCGGACTCCAGCGTGCGGCCGGGAGCGCCGGCGCCGGGGAAGCAGGGGAGCGACGGGTGGGCCGGTTGCGACGGAAGGGACGGACCGAAGATGGATGTGACGACGCGGACGGCGGTCGCGGCGGACCGCGCAGCGGAGCGGGAGGCGCGACACCGGACCTCGGCGGGGGTGTTCTGGCGCTACTGGACCGGATCGCTGGTCAGCCGGCTCGGGAACCAGGTGTCCGTCGTGGCCCTGCCGCTGATCGCCGTGCTCACCCTGCACGCGACGGCCTGGCAGGTCGGCCTGGTCACCGGCGCCGGGTACCTGGCCTGGCTGCTGGTCGGACTGCCGGCCGGGGTCCTGGTCCACCGGCTCCCGCTGCGCGGCACCCAGGTGGCGATGGACCTCTTGCGCGGGGCGGCGGTGGCCTCGGTGCCGGTGGCGGCGGCCCTGGGCGTGCTCGGCCTGCCGCAGTTGGTGGTGGTCGCGCTGCTGGTCGGGCTGGCGGGTGTGGTCTTCGACGTCGGCAACTCCACCTTCCTGCCCTCGATCGTCGCCAAGGAGGAGCTGACCGTCCGCAACAGCCTGCTCTCCGGCAGCAGCGCCGCGACCGAGCTGGCCGGCCCCTCGCTGGGCGGGGTGCTGGTCCAACTCGTCGGCGGCGCGGCCGCGATGGTGCTGGACGCCGTCAGCTACCTGGTCTCGGCGGCGCTGCTGCGCAGTCTGCCGCGCGCGGAGCGGCCCGCCCGGCGGCCGGGCGGCGCGGGGATGTGGAGGCAGATCCGCGAGGGCTGGCACTTCGTCACCCGACATCCGGTGATCGGGCCGTGTGCCGCCTACGCCACCGCGGTCAACTTCGTCTCCGGCGGGCTGATGACGCTCACTCCGGTGTTCCTGGTGGACGCCCTCGACGCCCCGGCCGCGGCCGTCGGCGCGCTGATGGCCACCGGAGGCCTGGGCAGCCTGGTCGGCGCCGCCCTGACGCCCCGGGTGGTCTCCCGGATCGGCAGCGGTGGCGCCCTGCGGTGGTCGGCACGGATCGCCGCGCTCGTCACCTTCCTGCTCCCGGTGGCCGGTTCCGGATGGGCGGCGCTGGTCTTCGCCCTCGGCAACGCGGGCTTCGCGGCGGGCGTCGTGGTCACCACCATCGTCGCCCGCACCCACCGGCAGACCCACACTCCGCCGGAGCTGCTCCCGAGGGTGATGGCCACCGTCCGGTTCGTCTCCTGGGGCTCCATCCCGGTCGGCGCGCTGCTGGCCGGTGCCGCCTCCACGGCCTGGGGGCCGCGTACGGCCCTGCTCCTGCTGGCGGTGTGCAGCCTGGCGGGCCCGGTGATTCTGGCGGCCGGCCCGCTCCGCCGGCCGCGCGACCTCGCCTGACATCGGCCCGCGGGCTTCCCGGCGGTCCGCCGCCATCGCGAGCCGTTCTGACGCAACGTCACTATCGGTACAGTGCAAGGGCATCGATTCAAACGGTGGGGGTCATCGCGTGGCAGGGCCGGGGGAGTGGAGCGGCGAGGGCCGTGTACGGATAGCCTGGGTCGCCATGATGCGTGTGTGGATGCTGCCGTTGTTGTTGGTGCTCTGCGGTGCGGCCGTCGCGGGCGGACTCGTGTCGAGCGGGAGCCGCGGAGCGGCCGTCGTGTACCTGCTGGGGTTCGCGGGGCTCGCGGCCGTGAGCTCGACCCTGGTCTTCCCGAAGTCGCTCGGCGCGGCGGAGGCGCAGCGCCGCAGCGCGGCCGACGGCTGGCCGGTGGTGTACTGGAGGCCGGGCTGCATGTACTGCCTGCGGCTGCGGATCCGGCTGGGCCGGGCGGCCCGGCGGGTGCACTGGGTGAACATCTGGCGCGACCCGGAGGCGGCCGCGGTGGTGCGGGCGGCCAACGACGGCAACGAGACCGTGCCGACTGTCGTCGTGACCGGCCGACCGCACACCAACCCCGACCCCGCGTGGGTGCGCGGACAGCTTCCCGCCGCCACCGCGAAGCGCTGACCGCCCGTCGGCGCGGCCGTACCGACGGCGGTGGCAGGCGATTTGAGTACGGCTCAGCGCCGGCGTGACCGGAGCCGTGCGGCCAGGGGCGTTGCAGTTCGGTGACACGGAAGGCTCCATTCCGTCGACTGTTCGTACTACCTTCGAACTGCACGCGAAGCCGCCCTCCGGTCCCCGCAGGAGAGGGCGCCGCGCGCTCCTCACCCGCACTTCGCTCAGGAGAACCGCATGCCCTTCTCGACGATCCGCCGCGCGACCACTGCCCGTACGCTGGCCGGAACCGTCCTGACCGCGGCCCTGCTGGTGCCCGCCGCGACGGCCTGCTCCTCCACGTCGGGCGCGACCGGCGCGGCCGCGCCGGCCACCGCGTCGGCGGCTGCCACCGCGCCGCCCGCCGCGCCCGCCACCGAGCCTCCGGCCACGGCCTCCGCCGCGCCCACTCCGACCGGCACGCGCGGCGCCACCCCTCCGGCCGCCGCGCCCAGCGGGCACGCCGCGACCACGTCGGCCACCCCGCCCAAGGGGGGCCAGGGGGTCCGTACCGAGACCCTGGTGGACGGCAGCAAGGCCGAGATCCACGACCTCGGCAACCAGCACTACACCGCCAAGATCGTCAACGCCGGTCAGGTCCTCGCCACCATGGAGACGAAGGAGCACGACGACGGGCTCGACGCCAACGGCATGTTCGTCATGCTCTCGCTGGACGGCCGGATCCGCTCCTGGATGGGCGGCAGTCACCAGGGGCCGGGCACCTTCAAGCTGGCGGGCGGCTGGACGGCCAAGGTCACGAAGGTCGGCGAACTCCGGTACCGCGCGGAGATCCTCGGCAACGAGAACGCGGTGTACGGCACGCTGGAGGCGAACCAGCACGATGTCGGGGTCGACGCCAACGGCGTCTCCATCGTGCTCAGCGCCGGCGGCGAGATCAGCGCCCACGAGTGAGCACGCCGGAACCCGGACACGCCGGACGGCGGAGCCACCGACCCGATCGGTGACACCGCCCTCCGGCTCCGCCCCTGACCCAAATCCCTTGGTAGACAACGGCGTTGAGACCGGGACCGCTAGCGGACCTCGGCCACCAGGGCCCCGTACTTCGCCTTGATGTCCGCCTCGGCGGACTGCCACTGCGGGGTGTCGACCACGACGCCGGTGCCGTCGATGGCGAGCGTCAGCCCGTCGATCACCACGCCCCTGGCCCGCCACTCCTCGGTGTCCGCGCGGATCCGGTTCAGGACGGTCATGAGCTGCTCGCGGGAGCCCGCGGCGTCGGCGAACCGCACCTTCACCGTGGGCCAGTCGGCCGCCCTCGCGGTCACGGCGGCGTCCAGGCCGCTGCCGGGGACCCGCATCACGTAGAGCGTGTCCGTGTTCCTGTCGCGGCACGTGCCGAAGTAGTGGTCCGGGTAGTCGGTCATCGCCAGCGTCTCGATGGAATCACCCGCCCGGGTCACACGGGCCTCCGCCGGGTCCTCCGACGACAGCGACGACGGCGAGCCCGAGCCCGAGTCCGTGGGCAGGGGCGACGGCGAGCCGGACGACGACGGGAGGCCGGAGAACGGCGTGCCTGTCGACGGGACGTCCGAGGACGAGTAGCCCGGCGGAGGGGTGGCCGGCGACAACAGGCCCAACCAAGGGGAGCCCGGCGGCGGCGTCCACGACGACGAGTAGCCCGACGAGGTGATCGCCGACGGCGTCTCCCAGGGCTGCCGGCTGGAGTGCTGGTGCCAGCCCGGTGTCCGCATCGACGTGGGCCCGTTCACACAGTTCAGCATCACGGCGGTGCGCCCCGGCGCCGTCGCCCCCGCCGTCGGAGTCAGCACGCTGAGGCCCGTCCCGGCCGCCCCCGTACGGTCGCTCCCGGGGCCGCCGCCACCGAGCTGCGTCAGCGCTCCCGCTCCGAGGACCAGCACCGCGGCCGCCGTCACCCCCCGTACGGTGGCCTGCCGCCGGGCGCGCCGACGCCCGGCCCGGTGCAGTTCGGCCAGCGGCGGGGTGCCGGCGATCCCTGCCGCGTGTGTTCCGAGCCGGGTGACCAGCTCCTCCTCGAACCTGTCCTCAGCGCTCACGGCCTACCAGCTCCCTCACGTTTTCCATGTCCTGTCGAAGCGCCTTGATCCCGCGCGCCAGGTGCGTCTTCGCCGTGGGCACCGAGCACCCCAGCTCCTCCGCCACCTGAGCGACCGGCAGGTCCAGGTAGTAGCGCAGCACCACGGCGGCCCGCTGCCGCTTGGGCAGTCCGGCCAGTGCCGCCGCCAGCTGGTCGTCCCGTTCGCCCTCCGGGGCCGCCGGTCCGTCCGGCAGCGCGGAGGTGAGCACTTCGCGTCTGGTCCGCCGCCAGCGCGAGACGTGGGTGCGGACCATCGTCCTGCGGACGTACCCCTCGGTAGCGGCCGTGTCCCGGATCGTCGAACGCTTCGGGTACACCTGCGCGAGGGCGTCGTGCAGCAGGTCCCGGGCGTCGTGGACGTCACCCGTGATCAGGTACGCCCCCCGCAGCAGGGCCTGGTACCGGGCTACGACGAACTCGTCGAACGGGTCGGATCCGGAGCCCCCCGGGAGGATCGATTCGCGCTTCATGCCTTCAGGACGCCCCAGCCACGGAAAACGGATGACAACCAGCCAGTATTCACGTCCAGGGGGGCGTCGCCCCGCGCCGGGGGAGGGGCGCCGGACCCGACGGTCCGCGAGGCGCCGTTCCGTTTTGGTTGCACATCTTGTGCGATGTCATGATCCGGCTCACACTTCCGATTTGCGAACACGTGTGCACTTCTGCGCGCGGCACGCGATCGGGCGGCGTCGCCCCCACGAGCCTCGACGGCGCCGGACTCCTCCGATCCGCACGCGCCAACCGGGGCGGGTCGCCGCGCCCTCGGACCGCGGCCCGCCCCTCGTCGTCCGTACCTTCCCCCCACGCGAAGGAGCTTCGGATGAAGCACCCGCGCACCCCTGCCCGCTGGCGGCGGCCGTTCGCCGTCGCCGCCGCGGCCGCCCTCGTCCTGACCGGCGCGGCCTGGAACGCCGCCCCGGCCGCCGGCGCCGCCCCGTACGCCCTGACCGTCGACGGCGGCGGACCGCGCCTGCTGCAGGTGAGCGCCGACCCGTTCACCGACACCGGGACCGGAAGCCAGCACGCCACCGAGGTGGAGCCCGACACCTTCGCCTACGGCGGCACGATCGTCTCCTCGTCCCAGGTCGGCCGGTTCCCCGCCGGCGGTTCGGCCGCCCTCAGCTGGAACACCTCGCGGGACGGCGGCGCCACCTGGCGGCACGGCATCCTGCCCGGCATCACCACCCACCAGGGCGGCGGCAACTGGGCCCGGGCCTCCGACCCCTCGATCGCCTACGACGCCAGGCACGGCACCTGGATGATCGCCGGCCTGGTCATCGACGCGGCGATCAACCCCGTCGGGGTGACCGTCAGCCGCTCGGCCGACGGCCTGCGCTGGCAGGACCCGGTGCGGGCGGTCGGCTTCGACGGCCAGGGCTACGACAAGGAGTGGATCGTCTGCGACAACACCCCGTCCAGCCCGTACTTCGGCACCTGCTACATCGAGGTCGACATCCCCTCCTCCGACAACCTGGTGGTGATGTCCGCCTCCCGGGACGGCGGCGCCACCTGGTCCGCCCCGTCGGGCCCGTCCGGCGTCAACCTGGGCCTCGGCGGCCAGCCGCTGGTGCAGCCCGACGGCCGGGTCGTGGTCCCCTTCTCGACCGACACCACCTCGATCCGCTCCTTCAACTCGACCGACGGGGGCCGGTCCTGGGGCTCCACCGTCCTGGTCGCCGACGTCGTGGCGCACGGCGTCGCGGGCGGCCTGCGCGACGGCGAGGGCCTGCCCTCGGCCGAGATCGACGGCGCCGGCCGGGTCTACGTCGCCTGGCAGGACTGCCGGTTCCGGGCCGGCTGCCCGGGCAACGACATCGTCTACGCGACCTCGACCGACGGGACCACCTGGTCCGCCGTGACCCGGGTGCCGATCGACGCCACCACCAGCGGCGCCGACCACTTCCTCCCCGGCCTCGGCGTCGACCGCGCCACCTCCGGGCGCAGCGCCAAGCTCGGGCTGTACTACTACTTCTACCCGAACGCCGACTGCACGGACGCCACCTGCGAGTTGGAGGTCGGCTTCATCTCCTCCGCCAACGGCGGCGCCACCTGGAGCGCGCCGCGGACCGTCGCCGGCCCGATGCCGCTGTCCCGGATCGCCGCCACCGGAGGCGGCGCCATGGTCGGCGACTACCTCTCCACCTCCGTCCTCGACGGCAAGGCGGTGGCGATCTTCGCGGTCGGCAGGGCCCCGGCCGACGGCCAGGCCTACGACGAGGCCATGTACGCCGTCGAGGGCGGCCTGCCCGTCCGCGGCGGCAGCACCCCCTCCAGCACCGGTCCGGTCGCCTTCACCGCGCCCGCCCGGGAGCGGCAGCTGCCGCCGCCGGTCCGTCACTGACCCGCCACTGATCCCCGCTGACCCACCGCTGACCCGCCCGGGCCCGTCCTCCCGCCCCACCGGGAGGACGGGCCCGGCCGCGTCCCGAACCGGGTCGGCGCGGCAGTACGGCAGTACGGCGACACGGCAGCGTGGCGGAATCAACGGAATCCGGCGTGCCGCCCCAGGAGAGCACCAACCAGCTCGCCACGGGCGACTTCCCGGCCGTCATCGGCGACTGCCACGCCGTCCGCGACCTCCAGACCCACACGAGCATCGCCCCGCTGCCGGCCGAGGGAGTTCCCGCAACTGCCGGAGCTGGTCGCCCGGCACTACGCCGGCATCGTCGTAGAGGACGGCCTCCTCCTCGACGTGGGCTGCTCGACCGGTACCCTGATCCGCACCCTGGCGGAGCGTCGCCAGGGCAGCAGGGCGGGTCCGGCCAGGCCATGACGGCCCAGAAGTACACCTGCTTCGAGGGCTTCCTGGCCGTCAAATGACAAACAGAGGAAGGTTTCTGGTGAGGCTTCCCGCCACTGGACAACTGATCGACCAGGACGTCACGGACGGGCTCGCCGAACTCGCGGGCTCGCTCGGCTACACCCCGCCCGCGGTGCTCAGCAGCGGCGTGGAGTTCCTCGTCTACCGGGCGAGCCCGCTGAGCGGCGCGGCGCACGAGGACGTGGTGCTGCGCGTGCCGCGCGCCCGTACGTTCCACACCGCGAACAACGTCGGCGTCGGCGCGGACGGCCTGCTGGAGCAGGAACTCCGGATCACCCAGTGGCTGGCCCCGGACGGCTTCCCGGTCGCCCGCGCCCTGGGCATCGAGTACACCCGGACGGGCACGCCGGTGCTGCTCTCGGCCTTCGTGGACTCCGACGCCCAGGCACCGGACTGGTCCGAGGTCGGGGCGCTGTTCGCGGCGCTGCACGCCAAGCCGGCCCCGGACCTGGCGCCCGTCGTCCAGTACGGCCGGCCCGTCCCCGACCTGCTGGCGCAGCGGCTGCCCGACCGGTTCGGCAGGCTGCTGGACCTCCGCCCGGGCCTGGGCGAACTGCCCGAGCGCGCGGCGATCGCGGCCCGCCTCGCCGAGACGTCGGCCGAGCCCGCGCTGCTCCACCTGGACCTGCGCCGGCAGAACCTGCTGTGCAGCCAGGGGCGGGTGGCCGCGCTGATCGACTGGTCCAACGTGCTGATCGGCGACCCCGCGATGGAACTGGCGCGGATGTCCGAGTACGCGCTCATCCCGGAGAACGGCCTGGACGAGCGGGCGATCCGCCAGGGCTACGAGGCCGCGGGCGGGAAGTCCTCCGTCACCCCCGCGGCCGACCTCCTCTACCGGCTGGACGCGGCGGTGATGCTGGCCCTGGTCTTCACCTCGGTGGCGCCGGACCCGCGGCTCGGGCCGGCGCAGACGGCACGGGTGGTCGAACTGCTGCGGGAGCTCGCCGACGTGTGGTGACGGGGCCGGGGGCGAGCCCCTCACCCCCGGCCACCGGACGACAGAAGGGACCGAGGCCCTCTGCGGGGCTCCGGTCCCTTCCGTCGTCCCACTCTGGTGTTTTGGCGCCGCGCCGGTAACATGACTTCCCCTCATGTTTCCGTCAGGAGGCTGTCATGCCGGACCGCTTCGACCTGCCGGCGGGGTTCCGCTGGGGTGCCGCCACCGCCGCCTACCAGATCGAGGGGGCGGTGAACGAGGACGGCCGCGGGCCCTCCGTCTGGGACACCTTCGCCGCCCGCCCCGGCGCCGTCCGCGACGGCCACACCGGCGCGGTGGCCTGCGACCACTACCACCGGTGCCCCGAGGACATCGCCCTGATGAAGGGCCTCGGACTCGACGGCTACCGCTTCTCCGTCGCCTGGTCCCGCGTCCAGCCCACCGGCGCGGGCGCCGTGAACGCCGCCGGCCTCGCCTTCTACGACCGCCTCGTCGACGCCCTCCTCGAAGCCGGCATCACCCCGCTGCCCACCCTCTTCCACTGGGACCTCCCGCAGGGCCTCGAGGACCACGGCGGCTGGCTGAACCGCGACACCGCGTACCGCTTCGCCGAGTACGCGGGGATCGTCGCCGACCGCCTCGGCGACCGCGTCCCCGCCTGGATCACCCTCAACGAGCCCTTCGTCCACACCGTCTTCGGCTACGCCCTGGGCACCCACGCCCCCGGCCGCACCCTGATGTTCGAGGCCCTCCCCGCCGCCCACCACCAGCTCCTCGCCCACGGCCTGGCCGCCACCGTCCTCCACGACCGCGGCCTGGAGGCGATGCTCTCCAACAACCTCACCCCCGTCGAGCCGGCCACCCCCTCGCCCGCCGACCTCGCCGCCGCCGAGGCCTACGACGCCCTCCACAACCGCCTGTTCACCGACCCCGTCCTCCTCGGCCGCTACCCCGACCTCACCGCCCTCGGTGTCCCCGACGACATCTTCGGCGCCGTGCGCGACGGCGACCTCGACCTCATCCACACCCCCGGCCTCGACGGCCTCGGCCTCAACTTCTACAACCCCACCCGCGTCGCCGCCCCCACCGAGCCCGGCCTCCCCTTCGACCTCGTCGACATCCCCGACGTTCCCCACACCGCCTTCGGCTGGCCCGTCGTCCCCGACGCCCTCCGCCAACTCCTCCTCAACCTCCGCGAGTCGTACGGCAAGGCCCTCCCGCCCCTCACCATCACCGAGAACGGCTGCTCCGTCGAGGAGTCCACCACCCCCGACCAGCCCCGCATCGACTTCATGTCCGCCCACCTCGACGCCCTCGCCCAGGCCACCGCCGAAGGCATCGACATCCGCGGCTACTACACCTGGTCCCTCCTCGACAACTTCGAATGGGCCGAGGGCTACCACCAGCGCTTCGGCCTCGTCCACGTCGACTTCGCCACCCAGCAGCGCACCCCGAAGGCCTCGTACACCTGGTACCGCGACCTGATCGCCGCCCACCGGGCGAAGTCGGCGGATCGGTAGCAGCGGCCGCGCCTGGTGGGCTCTACGTACCTGGGCGCTCGTGTCGCAGTGGCAAGCCGTCGAAGACCTGTCGGCTGAAGTGAGCTGCCCGCAGGGCGGTGTGGCGGCCCGCACCGGGATCCGGGGAGAGCGGCGGTGGGCGGTGCGCCCTGCATGGTCCCCTGACCGGATCTCGCCGTGCCCTGCCCATTGACTCCGACCTTCACCCCTCTTACCGTAGCGGTCACTACATGAGTCTGTAGTGACCGCTACATGAACGGGTGCGTCCGTGGCGACGCAGACCCGCCGGTCCGGCATGCCTGCTTGGTGCCGATGACGACCCGCCAACGGTTCATGCTGCGTCCCGTTGCCCACAGGAGGTGCGCGTAATGACCGACACCGAAACCGAGAATGCCCCAAGTCCGGGGCGCCGAAGGCTCCTCAAGGCCGCCCTGCCGCTCGCCGTCGCCACCGCGGCGCTCGATCCGACGCCGGCCCGCGCGGCATCGCCCGACCCGGCGCCGCGGTCGCCCGTGACGCGCGGCCGGGGCCGCATCGACGTGCACTGCCACCTGCTCCCGGACTTCTACCGGCAGTCCCTCGCCGCGCACGGCGTCGTCGAGATCGGCGGAGTGCCGGTCCCGGTGTGGAGCCCGGCCCTCGCGGTCGACTTCATGAACCGCTACGGCATCGAGGCGCAGGTGGTCTCCGTCTCCGAGCCGGGGGTCACCTATCTGGATGCCGCCGCCGACCGGTTGGCCATGGCGCGGCGCCTGAACACCTACATGAGCCGTGAGCTCGTCTGCGGATCCACCTACCGCCAGGGGCGCTTCGGCGGCTTCGCGGTCCTGCCGTTGGGCCGCAGGGTGACCGCGATGGACGTGGGCGACGCGGTGGTGGAAGCCCGGAGGGCGGTGCGTGAACTCGGGTTGGACGGCGTGGGCCTGTTCAGCAGTTACGGCGGGACCTACCTGGGCGATCCCGTCTTCGAGCCGTTGCTGCGCGAACTCGACGACCTGCGGGCCATGGTGTTCGTCCACCCGGTGACCCCCTCGGCCTATCCCGACCTGGGGCTGCCGCCCTTCCTCTACGAGTTCACGTTCGACACCACGCGAGCGCTGGTCAACATGCTCTACAAGGGGGTGTACGAGCGGCACGCGCGCATCCGCTGGCTGGCCGCCCACGCCGGCGGCACGCTGCCCTACGTCTCCTACCGTGCGAGCCTGTTGACGCTGACCCCCGAGCTCGCCCAGCGGTTCGGCGCCTCCGGGTCGGCGGACAGCAGTGCGCAGTTCCGCGGCCTCTTCTACGACACGGCCCTCTCGCCGGCGCCCCAGGCGATGAAGTCGGTGCGGGAGCTGGCCGGCGCCGAGCACATCCTGTTCGCCACCGACTGGCCGTTCAGCAGTCCCTTGTTCCTGGGGGCCGGAGATCCCGCGCCCCAACTGGACGAGACGTTCGGTCCCGACGAGCGCCTGGCTGTCGAGCGGGGCAATGCGCTGGCCCAGTTCCCGGCGCTGGCCGCCCGGCTCGGGGCCCGTACGGGCTGACCCCCGAGCCGGACGCGCTCGGCCGATCCGGCAGGCGGAGCGCGCCGCCGAGCGCACTGTGGCACACTTGCTGTAGTGATCGCTCCAATTGGAGTGAACGCTGCAGTAGGATCGCCGTCGACGACAGTCGAACGCACCCGAACACGAGGAGGCACCCGCCATGGCCGGGCCGCAGACGACCCGCAAGAAGCGCGCGAACGGGGTGGAGTCGCGCCAGCGCATCCTGGACGCCGCCGTGGAGATCGCGGGCGAGCGCGGCTACGAGGGCACCTCGATCGCGGCCGTCAGCACCAAGTGCGGGCTGCCCGCCAGCTCGATCTACTGGCATTTCAAGGACAAGGACGACCTGATCGCCGCGGTGATCGAACGCAGCTTCGCGACCTGGCTGGCTGCCGTCGAGCTGCCGGGCGAGGAAGCGGGCACTCCGTTGGAGCGGGTCACCGCCATGGCGGTGAGCGTGGCGAAGTCGCTGATCGACGCTCCCGACTTCCTCCGGTTCGGGCTGATGCTCGCGCTGGAGCGGCGCCCCACGGAGCCCCGGGGCCGGACGGTGTTCCTCCAGGTCCGTGAGATCGCGGGCGCGAAGATCGCCGAGATGGCCCGGGAGCTCGTCCCGGACCTCGACGAGGACTCTGTCCGCCTGCTCACGACCTATGCCGTCGCCGGTGCCGACGGACTGTTCGTCCAGCGCGAGATCAACGGGGACGGCGTCGACCTGGTCGCGATGTTCGAACTGCACGCCCGGCTCGTCTACGAGGCGGCTACACGCATGGCGGCGGAGAAGGAGGAGTGAGCCCGGCCGGTCGCGCGACTCCGCGGCCGGCTCCCCGCCCTGCCCGGCCGCCGACCCGGCCGGAACCGGGCAGGGCCGTGCCGCCAGCCCGGACCCGCCCGGTGCCACCCCGTACGCGTCCGGGGCCGTCGGCCGCTCCGACACCGAAGCGCGCGTCCCCGCCCGAGCGTCGCCTCCCGACCCTGCCGCTGTGAGGCGCCCGCCCGATCGCGGTGCGTCCGTTCCGTGCGGCCCGGTGCACCCGCGGCGCGTCCGCCCCTCGGGCCCTCTCAGCACAGCATCGACCGAGACAGGTTCCCCATGTCCACCATCCCTCAACACCAGACCGACGACCGGGCGGGGGAGAGCCTCGGCGCCGTCGCGGCCGGCCGGGCCGGACACAACGGCGTACTCGCCGCCATGTGCCTGGCCCTGGTCCTCGTCGTGGCCTCCGTCTCCGCCCTCAACCTCGCACTGCCGGACCTGGCGCTCGACCTGTCGGCCACCAACAGTTCGCTGACCTGGATCGCCGACGCCTACACCGTCGCCCTGGCCGCGCTCGTGCTGCCCCTCGGCGCGATCGGCGACCGGCTCGGGCGCCGCAACGTCCTCGTCGCGGGCACCGTGGTCTTCGGTGCCGCCTCCCTGGCCGCTTCCTTCGCCGACTCCACCACCACGCTCATTGCCTGGCGGGTCGTCATGGGGATCGGCGCCGCGATGATCATGCCGGGCACGCTGTCCACCATCACGGCCGCCTTCCCGCCCGAGCAGCGGGCCAAGGGCGTGGCTACCTGGTCGGGATTCGCCGCGGCCGGCGCCATCCTCGGCATGCTCGCCGCGGGGACGCTGCTGGAGTGGTACTCCTGGCGGTCGATCTTCGTCACCGGCGCCGCGGTCGCCCTGGTCGCCGCGCTGGCGGGGATCCTCCTGGCGCCCGACACCAAGGACCCGCACCCCGAGCCGCCCGACGTGCCCGGGGCCGTCTGCACCGCGCTCGGGATCGGCACCCTGGTCTTCGCCATCATCGAGGGCAACGAGCAGGGCTGGACGCAGCCCCCGGCCGTCGCCGCACTCGTCGTCACGGTTCTGGCCTTCACCGCGTACGCCTGGCTCGGCCTGCGCAACGAGCACCCGCTCCTCGACCCCGCCCTGTTCGGCATCCGCGGCTTCCGGGCCGGCGCGATCACCGTCCTCGTACAGTTCATGGCCGTCTTCGGGTTCTTCTTCGTCGGCCTGCAATACCTGCAGCTCATCCTCGGCTACAGCCCGCTCAAGGCCGCCGTCGCCCTCGTCCCCGTCGCCGTGGTCGTCCTGCCCACTTCGCAGCTCACCCCCCGCCTGGTGCGACGGGTGGGGATGAAGGTCACCATGGCCGCCGGCCTGGCCCTGCTGAGCGCCGGCCTGTTCGTCATCTCCCGGATCGACGTCGACTCCGGCTACCTGCCCTTCCTCGGCGGGCTCGTCCTGGCGGGCTTCGGCATCGGCCTGTCCGGGGCCGTGGGCACCTCCGCCATCACCGGCTCGCTCGGCCGCGGCCGGCAGGGCGTCGCCTCCGCGATGAACGACACCACCCGCGAGGTCGGCTCGGCCGTCGGCATCGCCCTCATGGGCTCGATCTACGGCAGCCGCTACCGATCCAGCCTCCCCGCTTCCCTCGACCAGCTGCCCGCCGAGGCGGCCTCGGCCGCGCGCGACTCCGCCGCCGCGGGCCTGCACGTCGCCGATCGGCTCGGCGTCGGGGGAGCGGCCCTGGCGGACGGCGTCAAGGCCGCCTTCATGGACGGACTGTCGGCCTCGCTCGTCGCGGTCGGTGCCCTCGTCCTGGCCGCAGCCGTCGGCTGCCTGTTCCGCGCGCCGAGAACACCGCCGACGTCGGACTGAACCCGCCCCTCCCGCACCGTCGGTGACGGTCCGTCGAAAGGTGTGACCGTCCGTTCGGCAGCTGACCCGATCAACAGTAGGACCGCAGACGCCGCCATGCCGTACATCCCCTACGACGAATGGGCCGGCCTGACCGGCGGCGGGTACGCGTTGCGCGGGGTGATCGGCCGCGGCGGCGCGGGCGAGGTCCGGTCGGCCGACGACCTGCTCCCGCACCGTACGGTCGCCGTGAAGCCGATGCACCCGCGGCTCGCCCTCGACGACGTCGCCCGGAGCCGCTTCCAGCGCGAGGTCCGCGCCGCCCTTCCCCGCGCACCCCGACGGGCAGCGGACCCAGCCCCTCGGCACCGCGCACGAGCACCGGTCCCGGCCCGGTGCTCCCCCCGTCGCCGGTCCGTCACTGACGAACCAACACCGCCGCTGTCCGACACCGCGGTCGGACCAGGCCATTACCGCAGAGGAGAGAGAACATGCACGAACCGGTCAACGGCCGGGCGCCGCGCCTCAAGCGCCGCCGCAACAGGTGGATCGCGGTGGCCCTGACGCTGCTCGCCGCCGCCGGCGGCGGCGAGGTACTGGCCACGCAGTACACCCAGGAGCGCATCGCCGACTCGGCTCGTCGGAACCTCGGCCTCGCAGCCGCTCCCGAGGTGCGCGTGCACGGTTTCCCCGTGTCTCTGCAGTTGGCCCGGGGAGTGGTCACCGAGGCGGACATCGACGCCGCACGCGTGCCGGCCGACCTGGACGGCCGCGTCCTGACCGTCGAGGACGTTGCCGTCCACCTGCGAGGAGTGCACCGGGAACGGGACGGCGGGGAGCGGGCCGACGAGGCGGAGGTCACGGCGACCGTCGCGTACGACGAGCTCTCGGCCTTCTACGGGGTCGCCATCGGCCGGGGCGAGGGTGACGACCGGGTGGCAGCGACCGCCCGGCTGCCGCTGTTCGGGCAGGTCACCGCCTCCGCCCATGTCGGCGTCGCCGCTCCGGACGCCGTCGGACTCGACGACGTCCGGCTCCCCGAGAACGTTTCCCCGGCCGCACGAACCCTGCTGGCGAGGGCCTTGGAGCGCCGGACCCCGCTCGACGACCTGCCCGAGGGGCTCGCGCTCCGGTCCGTGGCCGTCACCGACCACGGCATCGTCGCCCGCATGTCCGGGCACGGTGTCGAGCTGCGGTCCCGCACCGCCTAGGACCCGGACCCGACGGCCACGACCCGGTCGGCCGGCGGTTCGGCCGCGCCCGTCAGCGGACCCCGCCGCTCCGGGGCCAGGGGTGGCAGGGACGGGTGGCCACCTCGTGGGCGTCCTCGTCCGACAGACCCGGCGTGAGCACCAGCAGCTCGGACATCCGCGGTCCCGTCGCCGTCGTCGAGCCGCTTCACCATGGGCAACCGCGACCGCAACCGCAACCGCAACCGCGACCGCAACAGGCCGAGGACGGCCCCTCCGATCGCGCCGAGGGGCACCACGGGGGCCTCGGTCCGGAACCGGCCCGCTGCGCGCCCGGGTTCGAGATCGCGCAGGGGCAGGGGCAGGGGCCCGTCGGCCGTGCGGATGTGCTGCATGCCGCGCAGCCTCAGGGCACCGGTGACCTCGGGGAGGGAGGCCGCCGGCACCAGGGTCGGCCGGATGCCGGCGGCGAAGCGTTCCGCCGGGTCCTCGACGTCCCGCGTCGCGGCGTCCGTCGGCCCGGGGCGTGCGAGGGCTGTTCGGTCAGTCGGCGGAGCGGGCCGTCGCGAGGTCGAGGGCGATGTCCGTGATCATGTCTTCCTGGCCGCCCACCATCTTGCGCCGCCCGACCTCGACCAGGATCGCGCGGGTGTCCAGGCCGTAGCGGCGGGCGGCGGTCTCGGCGTGGCGCAGGAAGCTGGAGTACACGCCCGCGTAGCCGAGGGTGAGGGTCTCGCGGTCGACGCGCACCTCGCGGTCCTGCAGCGGGCGGACCACGTCGTCGGCGGCGTCCATCAGCGGGAACAGGTCGCAGCCGTGCTCCCAGCCCATCAGGTCGGCGACCGCCACGAACGCCTCCAGAGGGCAGTTGCCGGCGCCCGCTCCCTGGCCGGCGAGGGAGGCGTCGACGCGGGTGACGCCGTTCTCCACGGCCACGACGGAGTTGGCGACGCCCAGGCCCAGGTTGTGGTGGGCGTGGATGCCGAGTTCGGTGTCGGAGGACAGGACGTCGCGGTAGGCGCGCAGGCGGTCGCGCACGCCGTCCATGGTGAGGCGGCCCCCGGAGTCGGTGACGTAGACGCACTGGGCGCCGTAGGACTCCATCAGCCTGGCCTGCCGGGCGAGTTCGGCGGGTTCGGCCAGGTGGGACATCATCAGGAAACCGGCCACGTCCATGCCCAGGCCGCGGGCGGCGTCGATGTGCTGGGCGGCGATGTCGGCCTCGGTGCAGTGGGTGGCGACGCGCACCGAGCGGATGCCGAGGGCTTGCGCCTGCCGCAGGTCGTGCAGGGTGCCGATGCCGGGCAGCAGCAGGGTGGTGGGCACCGCGTGGTGGACGCTGTCGCAGACGGCGGCGATCCACTCCCAGTCGGTGTGGGCGCCGACGCCGTAGGTGATGCTGGAGCCGGACAGGCCGTCGCCGTGGGCGATCTCGATCGCGGCCACGCCGGCCGCGTCGAGGGCGCCAGCGATGGTGCGGGCCTGGTCGATGGTGTAGCGGTGGCGCACGGCGTGCATGCCGTCCCGCAGGGTCACGTCCTGGACGTACAGGGAAGTCATCGCGTCGCCACCTCCGGGGCGCGGTGGGCGGCCATGCGTTCGGCGGTGCGCAGGGCGGCCGAGGTCATGATGTCGAGGTTGCCGGCGTAGGCGGGCAGGTAGTGGGCGGCCCCCTCGACCTCCAGGAACACCGACACCTTCGCGGCGTCGCCGGTGCGGCAGGAGGCGGGCAGCAGGGAGCGGAGCGGGTCGTCCGCGGCGACGCGGTCGAACTGGACCCGCTGCTTGAGGCGGTAGCCGGGGACGTACGCCTGGACCCGGGCGACCATCCGCTCGACCGATTCGGTCACCGCGGCGTCGTCGCAGTCGCCGACCAGGCAGTACACGGTGTCGCGCATGATCAGCGGCGGCTCGGCCGGGTTCAGGACGATGATCGCCTTGCCGCGGGAGGCGCCGCCCACCTTCTCGATCGCCGAGGAGGTGGTCTCGGTGAACTCGTCGATGTTGGCCCGGGTGCCGGGGCCCGCGGAGCGCGAGGAGATCGAGGCGACGATCTCGCCGTAGTGGACGGGGGTCACGGCCGAGACCGCGGCCACGACCGGGATGGTGGCCTGGCCGCCGCAGGTGACCATGTTGACGTTGGGGGCGTCGAGGTGGGCGTCGCCGTTGACCGGCGGGACGACGTACGGGCCGAGCGCCGCGGGCGTCAGGTCGACGACGGTGCGCCCCAGCGAGCGCAGCACCTCGTCGTGGCGGCGGTGGGCTCCGGCGGAGGTGGCGTCGAAGACGATCTGCACGTCCGCGAACTCGTCCAGTGCCACCAGGCCGTCCACGCCTTGATGGGTGGTGGCGACCTTCAGGCGGCGGGCGCGGGCCAGGCCGTCGGAGTCGGGGTCGATCCCGGCCATCGCGGCGATCTCCAGGGACTCGGAGAGCCGCAGGATCTTGATCAGCAGGTCGGTGCCGATGTTGCCGGACCCGATGACGGCGACCTTCGTGGTCATGCGAGGGCTCCTTCCTCGGTGGCGGGTGCGAACGCGGTCGTGACCGTGCCCAGCCCTTCGATGACGGCGGTGAACTCGTCGCCCGCGGCGGCGGCGGCCATCGGGCCGAGCGCGCCGGTCAGGACGAGGTCGCCGGCCCGCAGCGGGTCGCCGAGCCCGGCGAGGGTGGAGGCGAGCCAGAGGGCGGCGGTGAGCGGGCTGCCCAGGCAGTCGGCCCCGGTGCCCCGGGAGACCTGTTCGCCGTTCCGGGTGAGCGTCATGGTCACGGCCCGCAGGTCGACCCGGTCCAGCGGCACCGGGGTGCCGCCGAGGACGTACAGCCCGCAGGAGGCGTTGTCGGCGACGGTGTCGACGATGGTGATGTCCCAGTCGGCGATGCGGCTGTCGACGATCTCCAGCGCGGGCAGCGCGAACGCCGTGGCGCGCAGCAGGTCGGCGACGGTCGCATCGCGGTGGGGCAGGTCGGAGCCGAGGACCAGGGCGACCTCGGCCTCGACCTTCGGCTGGAGCAGTCGGCCGGGGGCGACGGGCTGTCCCTCGGGTACCGCCATGTCGGCGAACAGGGCGCCGAAGTCAGGCCGGTCGACGCCGAGTTGGCGCTGTACGGCGGGCGAGGTCAGGCCGACCTTGCGGCCCACGAGCCGTCGCCCCGCCGCGAGGGCGCGCTCGACGTGGAGCTGCTGCACGGCATAGGCGGCCTCGATGTCGGCCTCGGGCAGCAGCGGGCGCACCGGGGTGCACGGGACGCCGGTGCGGGCGGCCTCTTCCAGGAGGGCGGCCGCCTCGGCGACGCGGGCGGGCCGGGTCGGAACCGGCAGGGATCGGTGGGGTGGTGCGGAGCCGAGCACGAGGGTGGCCTCCGGGGGATCGTCGAGGGGTGGGGGAACGGCCGGGGCACCGGCTTGTGCCGGGTGCGGGCGTGCGCCGCCGACGCCGGGCAGGGCGGGGACGGAGCCGTACCGGCGGTGCGGCGGCTGTCCCGGGTCAGTCGTCGGGGATGCCCGTGCCGCTGAGGGCGGGCACGGTGAGCTCCGGGCGGGCCAGGGATCGGGCTCCGGCGCGGAACTGGGCGAGCTTGTCGACGACGGTCTGGCCGACGGGCAGGTGGCCCCAGGTGCTGATGCCCTGGTGGGTGGTGGGTTCCCAGGTGCTCTCGTCGATGACGATCGGGTTCCAGCCGACCTCCCACTCGAAGCCCGAGGGGGTGCGGGCGTAGTAGGACAGTTCCTTGTCGTTGGTGTGCTGGCCCACCGACAGGGCCATCTCGAAGCCGAGTTCGTGGACGCGCTGGTAGCTGCGGGCGACGTCGTCGAGGGTGGCGGCCTGGATGTTGAGGTGCTGCACCCGGGTGCGGATCGGGTCCAGGGGCAGGCCGCGGACGGCGGCGACGGCGATGGAGTGGTGGCGCTCGTTGACGCGCAGGAAGCGGATCTTGAGTTTGACGCCGCTGATGGTCTCGTCGATGTAGTCGGTCAGGCGGGCGTCGAAGACGGTGTCGAAGTAGCCCCGGATCTGCGCGGGCCTGGTGGAGGTCAGCGCGACGTGGCCCAGGCCGGAGTCGCCGGTGACGAAGCCGGAGGCGAGCATGCGCAGCGGTTCGGCCGCTCGCTTCGGGTTGGTGTAGATCTCCTGGGTGATGCCCTTGGGGCCGGGGAAGCGCAGCAGGCGTTCGACGCCGCGCAGGGCCGCCTCCTCGTCTGAGCCCCGGGTGAGGGGGACACTGTGGGCGCGAATGCGGGCTTCGATCCGTTCGAAGGCGGCGTGGTCGTCGACGTGCCAGCCGGTGGCGACGACGTCCTCGGCGGGCCCGCGGGTGAGCAGGAAGCGGCACTCCTGGCCGTCGAGGCGGAAACGCATCAGGTCGGGGGAGAGGCTGTCGTGGTGCATGCCGATGGCGTCGGTGCCGAAGCGGCGCCAGTCGGCGAAGCGGTTCGTCTCGATGACGACGTAGCCGAGGCGGACGGCCCCGAAGACGCTGGTCGGTACGGTGTTCATCGTTGGCCTGCCAGGAAGTCGGCGCACAGCCGGTTGAAGAGTTCCGCGCGCTCGAACTGGACCCAGTGGCCCGTGTTGGCGACCGTGTACAGGTCGCAGTCGGGCATGCGATCGGCGAGCATCCGGCCGCCGGAGGGCCGGTTGACCCTGTCCTGGGCCCCCCACAGCACCAGGGTCGGGACGGGCAGCCGGGACAGGCGCGGGTCGCGGGTGAAGTCCATCCTCCACACGGTCCGCAGGGCGTCGCGCCCGGAGGGCCGCCGCAGGGGCGGTGCGGCGACCACCTCCGGGTCGATGCTGGCGCGGTAGCGCTCGTCGATCACGGAGTCGGGGACGTCGGCGGCGTTGAAGACGAGGTGGTCGCGGATGAACTTCTCCAGCTTCGGCCGCGAGGGCCCGTCGCCGGTGTAGTAGTTCAGCAGGCTGTTGAGGCCGGGGGTGGGCAGGGCGCGGGTGGTGCCGATGCCGCCGGGGCCCATCAGGACCATGCGGTCGACCCGGTCGGGGGTGTCCAGGGCCAGGCGCAGGGCGCAGGCGCCGCCGTAGGAGTTGCCGACCAGGTGGGCCTTCTCGAGGCCGAGGCGGTCGAGCAGGCCGCGGACGTGGTCGGCGAGGAAGCCGAAGGGGTCGCCGGCGTCGACGCCCTTGGTGCTGCGGCCGTAGCCGGGCAGGTCGGGCACGATGACCCGGTGGCCCCGGGCCAGGGCGGCGATGTTGCGGGTGTAGTTGGAGACGCCGGAGGCGCCCGGGCCGCCGCCGTGCAGCAGCAGGACCGGCGGGCCGTCCCCGGTCTCCGCGGCGAAGACCTTCCTTCCGCCGATGTCGTACGTCGTCTCCTGCATCGTCGGCAGGCCGGTCGGTGTCGTCGTCATGGTGCCGGTGTCCTCACTGGGCGGTGGACGCGTGCGGGCGGGGAGCGGTGGTGGGGGCGAAGCCCCGGGGCGGCAGCGGGAGCGGAGTGCCCGCGGGGGCCGCCGCGTAGACGTAGGCGTCGGGGCGCAGGGCGAGGGTGGCCGCGCCGTGCCGGGCCATCCAGGGCAGCAGGACGCCGTCGCTGTCGACGAGGGTGTCCTCCGCGGGTGCGGAGCCCAGCGGCGTGACGGTCAGGGACGGCACGCCCAGGACGTCCCAGGCGAGTTGGGGGGCGGCGGTCCGGGCGTGCAGCAGGTGCCACCGGCCGCCGAGCGCGTCGTCGAGGCGCACGCGGCTGCCGTCGGGGCCGGTCACCCACGGCTGGGGCACCTGGTGGCCGGTCGCCCTGGCGCGGGAGCGGGCCTGCAGGCCGGCGTCGTACCGGGCGACGGGGATCCAGTTCGCGCTCTGCAGCCAGTTGCTGAAGCCCGGGACGCGGTCCAGGGTGCGCAGGGCGCCGTCGCGGACCTTGGTGACCGGCCGGCGGCGTTCGGTGATGGTCCGGCCGACGAGCACCGCCCGCCGGGTGACCTCCTTGACGTGCGGTTTGCGTTCGGCCTCGTAGCTGTCGAGGACCGTCTCGGGCAGTTCGCCGCGCAGGACGGCGTCGAGCTTCCAGCAGAGGTTGGCCACGTCGCGCACGCCCGCGGCCATGCCCTGGCCGATCCACGGCGGCATGGCGTGGGCGGCGTCGCCGGCGAGGTAGACCCTCCCCGCACGGAAGCGCGTGGCGAAGCGCACGTGGTGGCTGTAACGGTCGCGCGCAGCACCTTGACGCTGTCGCGGCCGATCCCGTACCGGGAGATCAGCCCGTACACGGCGTCCTCGGTGACCAGGTGCTCCTCGTCGTCCCCGGGCAGGAGCGGGAACTCGTAGCGGTGGTGGCCCAGCGGGGTCGGGCAGTCGACGGCCGGGCGCGCCGGGTCGCAGTGGAAGCGCAGCTTGTCGTGGTCGGGCCAGGGCTTGAGCATCTCGGTGTCGATGACGACCCAGCGGTCCTCGTACGTCCGGCCCTCGTAGCCGATGTTCAGCTGGGCGCGGGTGAGGCTGGAGCCGCCGTCGGCCGCGATCACGTAGGAGGCACGCAGCCGGTGCACGGAGTCGTCGGCCGTGCCGACGGTCGTCAGCTCCACCCCGTCGGCGTCCTGGCGCAGGCGCAGGCACTCGTGGCGCAGCAGGACCTCCACGTTCGGGTACCGGTCGACGCCGTCGCGCAGCACCTGCTCCAGCGCGGGCTGGTAGACGAACATCTGCGGCGGGTGCCCGTGCCCGCGCGGGGTGGGGCGCGCGCGGATGAAGGGGCGGCCGTCCGCGTCGACGAAGTCCACGGGCCGCTCGGTCAGCATGTCCTGCTTGAGGCGCTCGGCCAGTCCGGTCCGCTGCCAGATCCGCATGACCTCCTCGTCCGTGGAGATGGCCCGGGCACGGGAGAAGACCTCGGCGTCCCGCTCCAGGACGACGACGCGCAGCCCCGTCGCGCCCAGCAGGTTCGCCGCGGTCACGCCCGTGGGCCCGTAACCGATGACGGCCACGTCGTAGGAACCGTCCTCGGGCTCTGTCCCAGCCCCGGTCTGACGCATCAGGCCCACCTCACCGTGTCGATCGCACCGCGCAACTGTTGCTGTAGTACTCACTCCAATTGGAATGACTGCTACGGTATGCTCGCCGTCGGAGAGGGTCAAGTGACCGGAACCGCGTACCACCGGAGGGGACGCCCGCCGCGGCCGAGCCGCGGACGACCCGCGAGCGGCACGTGCCCGGCCCGGCGCCGTACGGCCGGCGGCCGGTACGACAACCCTGCTCCGCCCCCACAGAGCGCACGAAAGGCCGCGGCATGTCTCCTTCGGCACAACGCATCGACGTCCACCAGCACGTGGTGCCCGGCTTCTACCGCGACGAGCTCGCCAGGGCCGGCATCACCGACGCCGGAGGCCGGGCCCTGCCCGACTGGAGCGCCCGGTCGGCACTGCACCTGATGGACCTGCTGGAGACCGCCACCGCGATCGTCTCCGTGTCCACGCCCGCGACGGGCTTCCTCGCCGACCCCGCCGAAGCGGCCGACCTGGCCCGACGTCTCAACGACCACGGTGCGTCCCTCGCCTCGGACCACCCCGGCCGCTTCGGCTTCTTCGCCACCCTGCCCCTGCCCGACGCCGGAGCCTCCGCCGCCGAGGTGGTACGCGCGCTGGACGAGCTGCGCGCCGACGGCGTCACCCTGCTCGCCAACAACCGCGGCGCCTACCTCGGGGCCGACGGCCAGGACGTCCTGTGGCAGGCACTCGACGACCGCGGCGCGGTGGCCTTCGTCCACCCCGCCGAACTACCCGCCCCACCGGTCAGCGGCATCCCGGCCTTCGCCGCCGACTTCCTGCTCGACACCACCAGGGCCGCCTACCTCCTGGTCCGCAACGGCATCCTGCGCCGCTACCCGAACATCCGCTTCATCCTCAGCCACGCCGGCGGCTTCCTCCCCTACGCCTCCCACCGGATGGCCGTCACCCTCGCCAACGACACCGCACGCAGCCCGCTCGACGTCCTCGACGACTTCCGCTCCTTCCACTTCGACACCGCCCTGTCCTCCAGCCCGGCCGCCCTGCCCACCCTCCTCGCCTTCGCCCGCCCCGGACACGTCCTGTTCGGCAGCGACTGGCCCTTCGCCCCCACCCCCGCCGGGCAGTACTTCGCCAACGGCCTCGACACGGGCGTCGACCCCGGCACGCTCACGGCCGTCAACCGCACCAACGCCGAAGCACTCTTCCCCAGGCTGGCCACCACCCGCCCGGCACCGCTGCCGGCGCCGTCGGCCCCGGTGCGCATCCGCCGAGCGGCCCAACGCGCCGCAGCGCGCCTGGCTTTCAAGCTCGTTCAGCCCGGCACGGACTGATCCGGCGTTGTGGGACCTGGCGTGCGCCGGGTGCGTCCGTGTGTCTCCTCCGTGCCCGCAGCACCCTCGCCGAGCGCTCCCGGACGGGAAGAAATCTCTGCACGGAATGTTCGGCAACCTCGTCGGCCGACTGAGGGTCGCGACCACAATGACACCCCGTCCGACGGGCCGAGGGCTACCACCAGCGCTTCGGCCTCGTCCACGTCGACTTCGCCACCCGGCAGCGCACCCCGAAGGCCTCCTACGCCTGGTATCGCGACCTGATCGCCGCCCACCATGCGAAATCCGGACGTTAGTCAAGGCCTGGGCAAGGGGGTGCGGGTCAGGATCGCGGCGGGGAAGGGAGTGTCGTCCGATCCTTGACGGCCATGGGAACTCCGCCCGCCTCCGCGCGCTGTCACCTGTCCTCGCCACCCGTGCCATCGGGTGACTACGATCGGTGAGGATTCCGGTCGACTGACGTACCAGGGAGGCCCGGATGGACGCGGAACTACCGGCGCTGCGGCTGAAGCTCTACATCGAGTCGCTCCAGGTCCTGATGCCCGAGCGGCAGTTCAAGCTTCTGATGGATCTCCTGCGCGGCTATGCCGAGCTCGGTGGTGGGCGGATCGAGGTGAAGCTGGACGCAGAGGAACGGGAGCTGTTCACACCCGCGGTGCAGCGCGAACTGCTCGTTCTCCTCGGCCTGCTCGGTGCCCTGGTGCCCGGACACGAGGACCGCGCCGACGCTGTGGTGGCCGACCTCGGCGACGGCGAGCGGGCCAAGGGGGTCATGTCGCTCGTACCGCCGGAGGTCGCTTCCGATCCGGCCCGCCTGCGGGACATGCGCGACCGGCTTGACGCCGCCGAGGGCCGGCGGGCGAGCGACCGCGCGACGGTCGAGGGAATCGCGGAGGTGAGCGGGATGGCGGGGACGGAAGAGAACTGATCGGAGCGCGTTCAGCTCTGTGAAACCTCCCTGGCGGTTGCCGGAGCCGGGACACAGGCCTCCCCGGAGGCCCGGGCGCACCTGCACCAGCTGTACCTGCCGCACGCGACCTGGCCGGTCGACAACCGCGTCGTCGGGCGTCGGCACGTCCGCGTACTGTGGTGCCCGGAAGACGGGGAGGGGAGCCGTTGCGCAGGGTGCCGCCGGAGATGTTCCGGTTCACGACGGGGGAGAGGGCCGAACTCTACGGTGCGATCCTTCAGGCCTTCGGAGCGGCCAACGAGAGGTTGGAGACCGCGCTCGGGCTGGACGAGGTCCGCACCCGGCTGCGGACGGTGGGCTGGCTCGACGCGGTCCATGACGACGACCTCCAGGAGGCGCTGCGCAAGCTCAGGGAGTGGCAGCTGCTGGACGTCGTCCAGAACCACGCGGAGAACTACCGCACCGCCGAGGAGTACGAGCGCCGCAACCTCCAGTACTCGCTGACCCGACGCGGTGAGGCCGCGTCCGCCGGGGTCGAGCACGCCCTGTTCGTCCTCGCCTCGACGGGGGCGCTCCAGACGGCGGTGCTGGAGGCGATCACGGACCGGCTCGACGAGCTGTACGTCCTGCTGGGCGACTCCGCGTCCTCGGACCGTCGGGTCTTCACCACGCTGCAGGAGCTGGAGGGCCACCTGGAGGCGCTGCTGGCCAACACCAAGGCGTTCAACGGCGAGTTGCAGCGCCTGCTGCGCGCCGAAGGTGCGGACCTGGCGACCTTCCGCGAGGTGAAGGCCGCGACGGTGGCCTATCTCCAGGAGTTCCTCGTCAACCTCGACCAGCGGGGCCAGGCGGTCGCCACCGCCGTCGAGCGTGTGGAGCGGCTCGGGGTGAGCCTGCTGCACGCGCGGGCGCTGCGGGGCGCCGAGCTGCCGCCGGTCGCCGACGGCGATCCCGCGCCGGCCTGGCTGGAGCGGCGCCGGGCGCGCTGGGAGGGGCTCCGGTCCTGGTTCCGGCCGGCCGACGGGGCACGGCCCCGCGTGGAGCAGCTGCACGACGTGGCGCGGCGGGCGATCGTGACGCTCCTCCAGGTTCTCGACCGGATCACCGAGTCACGGCGCCGCTCCTCCAGCGCCGTCCAGGACTTCCGGGAGCTGGCCCGCTGGTTCGCCGCCGCGCCCACCGAGGACGACCTGCACCGCCTCTGGTCGGCCGCCTTCGGTCTGGGGTCGGCCCGTCACGCCCATCTCGCCCACCCCGACCCGGAGTTGGTGCCCTCCTCGGGCAGCTGGGCCGAGACCCCGCCGGTGGAGGTCTCGGCGCTGCTGCGCACCAGCGGCCGCACCGAGCGGTTCACCCGCACCGGGAAGGTGCGCGACATCGGAGGCATCAAGGCGGCCCGGGCCGAGCGGGCCCGGAAGGAGCGGGCCGAACTCGAAGCGGCCTGGGACGTTCTGGGAACCGACGGCCCGGTGCGGCTCTCCGACCTGCGCGTGCTGGACCACACCGTCTTCGAGCGGCTGCTCGACCTCCTCGGCCGGGCGCTGGCCGTACGGCCGGACGCCGGCGGGGCACGTCGGGCGGTCACCTCGGACGGCCGCGTGGAGATCGTGCTCCGGCCTTCTCCCGAGGGCGGACGGGCCGTCCTGCGGACCTCCCACGGCCGGTTCGAAGGGCCCGACTACCTGGTGGAGATCCGGAGCCCGAGCGCACTGCGGGCGGTCGTCCGGGAGGACAGCGCATGAACACCACCAGGAGCGGCACATGAGCACCCTCGCCAACCAGCTGGTCCTGGCCGAGCGGCAGGACATAGCCCGAGGCATCAGACTGCTCCTCGGCCTGCCGCTGATCACCGAGCGCGGTGACCCGCCCGCCTTCGAGCTGATCCGCCGCCGTCAGGATCCGCTGACGAAGTGGTTCGACTACAACTGCGGCTGGCAGCTGGTGGTGGAGCCGCGCCTGGGGTATGCGCGTCTGCTCAAGATCCGGACCGTGCCCGACGCCTCGCGCCCCGCCCGTCGGCTGCGGTCCGGCAAGGCCCCGTTCGACCGCCGCCGTTACACGCTGCTGTGCGTCGTCGCGGCCGAGCTGCTTCCGGTCCCGGTCACGACGGTCGGCCTGCTCGCCGACCGGGTCGTCCACGCCTGTGCCACCGACGAGGCACTGCCGCCCTTCGACACGGCGAGCAGGTCCGAGCGCATGGCGTTCGTGGACGTGCTCAAGCTGTTGGAGGCCTACGGCGCGCTCCTCACCGTGGACGGCGTCACGGAGAGCTTCGTCGACTCGGCGAAGGCCAAGGTCCTCTACCGAGTGGACGCCACCGTCCTGATGCGCCTGCTCGCCGCGCCCGTCGGCCCGTCCCGGCTGGCCGTTCCGGCGCAGGACGTGCCGCTGCGCTTCGAGGAACTCCTGCGGGGCACGGTGCGCGAGAGCCGGTACGGCGGGGCCGACGCCTCCGACGCGCAGCGCAACCTCCGGCTCCGGCACTCGGTGCTCCGGCGGCTCCTCGACGATCCCGTCCTGCACCACGACGAACTCGGCGCCGACGAACTGGCCTACCTGGCCTCGCCGACGGGGCGCCAGATCGTCAAGCGCGCCGCCGAGCAGGGCGGCTTCGTGCTGGAGGAACGGGCCGACGGCCTGCTGCTCGTGGACCCGGAGGCCATCGCCACCGACAGCCGCTTCCCGGACGACTCCGCGACGGCACGCGTCGCCGCCCTGCTCCTGCTGGAACCGCTGACGGCCGCCCCGGACGGGCTGACACCGGAACAGCTCGAGGCCGAGGCGAACACGCTGCTGCGGCGCTTCCCGCGGTGGGCGAAGGGTTACCAGTCCGAGGACGGCGCCCAGCGGCTCACCGCCGATGCCCTTCGTGTCCTCGACGACTTCGGCCTGGCCCGCCGGATCGGCGACCGCACCGTTCCCCGGCCCGCGGCGTTCCGGTACCGCACCACCGTGACCGACGGTCCCGCAACCTGACCAGGGAAGACCTCCGATGACCGTGACACAGCCACCGCAGAGCCCCGTGCCCCCGACGGCGGCCGCAGCCGCGCGATGGCGGCCCGCCAGGGCCGGCATCCTCAACGTCTGGCGCTACTACGACGAGACCTTCACCTTCCACAAGGGCCGGCTGCTCCTGCGGGGGCAGAACGGCACCGGCAAGTCGAAGGCGCTGGAGGTACTCCTGCCGTTCCTGTTCGACGCGAGCCTGCGACCCAACCGGCTGTCCACCTTCGGCGGCTCCGAGCGCACCATGCACTGGAACCTGATGGGGGAGGGCACCACGGGCAAGACCCGTGTCGGGTACGTGTGGCTGGAGTTCGTCCGCGGTGACGGCGATCCCGGGTGGTTCACCTGCGGCGCCAGGCTCCAGGCCAGCGTGCACACCCCCGGTGTCACCGTCGACTACTTCACCACCGGCGCGCGGATCGACCGCCCAGGCGGTCTCTCCCTGGTCAACGACGCGGGCCAGCCGCTCACCCGCGCCGCCCTGGCCGATGCCCTGCACGGCCGGGGCGAGTTGCACGGGTCACCCACCGACTACCGCAACACGGTCCGCAGCACGCTCTTCCCCGGGCTGAGCGAGCAGCGCTTCGACGCCCTGATCACCGCGCTGCTCCAGCTCCGCACCCCCAAGCTCTCGGAGCGCCTGGATCCGTCGCTGCTGTCCTCGCTGCTCTCGCGGGCGCTGCCCCCGCTCGGCCAGGGCGAGATCACCGAACTGGCCGAGGGTTTCGAGCGCCTCGACCGCCAGCGCGAGCACCTGAAGACACTGGACGACGAGGTGGCCGCGGCCACCGCCGTCGCGAACCAGCAACGCGGCTACGCCCAGCGCGTCCTGCGTGCCGGAGCAGCCGGTCTCATCTCCGCGACGACCGAGATGGACAACCTCGCCCGCCTCGCGAGGGAGAGCGGGGAGGCGCACGCGGGAGCCGTGCGTGAGCGCGACGAGAGCAACCGGACGCAACAGGAACTCGAACACGGGCGGCAGGAGATCGAGGGCGCCATCGAGGGGCTGCTCGACTCCGAGGTCTACCGGCAGGGGCAGGAGCTCGACCAGCTCCGTCGTAGGAGCGAGCAGGCCGACCAGACCGCCGCCCGGGCCCGTACCGCCGCCGACCGGAAGGTTCGGGCGGCCGACGAGGACGCGGGGCGTGCCGACGATGCGCGGCTGCGTTCCGAACAGCGGGCCGAACAGACCCGGGCCGCTCGCGAGGAGGCACGTGGCGCGGCGCGGCGAGCAGCCATGGAGTCCGTCTGCGCCGAGGTGCAGACGGTGCTCGGCACCGCACCGGGTCCGTCGGGGGAGAACGAGGAGCAGGGGCGTACGGCGCGCCGTCTGCTGCGCGGTGCGGTCGTCTCGCGGCACCACCAGATCGCCGACGTCCGAGCCGCCGTCGAGCGCCACGAACGGTTCCTCGCGGGCCGGACGACGGCGGAGCAGCACCTCGATTCGGCGCGCGAACGGCTGACCGGGGCGACCGCGAAGCGCGAGGGGAACGCCCGTGCCTACCAGGCCGCCGTCGACGCCCACGCCGCCCTGTTGCGTCGTTGGGCGAGGGAGGACTGCGCGGAACTCTCGATCGACGACGCCGAGGAACTCGCGTCCCGTGCCGCCGTCGAGACTGATGTCCTCGTGCTGGTCGAAGCCGCGGCCCGGGCGGCGGAGAGCTCCATCACCGCCGACGAGACGACCGCCCGCGCCGGCCGGGACGACGCCCGCGCCGGGCGTGACCGGGTCCTCCGGGAACTGGAACGCATCGCGGCCGCGGCCGATCTCCCGCCGGTTCCACCACGGACTCGCACGGCCGACCGGTCGGTCCTGCCGGGGGCGCCACTGTGGCGTCTGCTGGCCTTCCGGCCGGACGTTCCGCCCGCCGATCAGGCCGGCGTCGAAGCGGCCCTCGAAGCGGCCGGGCTGCTCGACGCCTGGATGACCCCCGACGGCGGTCTCGTCGTCGCCGGGCACGACGTCCTGGCCGATCCGGCAGCGGCCGCGCCCGCACCCGGCCCCTCGCTGCTCGACGTCCTGGCTCCGGAACCCGACGGCCCGGTGCCGCCCGCCCGGGTGCGGCGGCTGCTCGCCGGTGTCGCCTACGGCCCCGCACTGACGACGGACCACCCGGCCGTCGTGGGCGCGGACGGAAGCTGGCGGCTGGCGATGGCGGTCGGCTCCTGGGCCAAGGAGGAGTCCAGCCACATCGGCGCCGCGGCCCGGGAACGCGCGAGGCAGCGGCGGATCGCGGAACTCACCACCGAACTGGCCGAGGCCGACACCGCCGTCGTCGGCTACGAGACGCGGCTGCACGCCCTCGCCGACCGCCGGACGCGCCTCGAAGCCGACCTCCGCTCCCGGCCGCACCACCGGGACGTGGAGGAGGCCAAGGTCGGCTGGGACCGGGCCGAGTCCGAGGTGGGCGCTCGGGAGGACGCCGTGCGGGAGGCCGTCGAACAGCTCGCGCGGCAGGAGAAGGCGGTCGCGGACGCGCTGCGCACACTCGCCGTCGCCTCCGCCGAGCATGCCCTGCCGACCGAACGCGCCGCCCTGGACAAGACCGCCGCGGCCGTCGAAGCGCTGCGCGAACAGGCCGACGTCTGGCTCGACGCCCATCTCGCCTGGACAGCCGCCCACCAGGCCTGGCACTCCGCGCGCGGCCATGCCGAGGCATCGAGGGGGGCTGCGACCGAGGGCCTGGCGGAGGCCGAGACCGCCGAGGCCGCCGCCCGTGGGCTCCGCTCCACGCTCCGGGCGGTCGAGAGCACCGTCGGTGAGGACTACCGCGAAGTGGCCGCCCGCATCAGTGACTTCCGGAAGTCCCTCGACCGCGTTCGCCGCGACCTCGAATCCGGCACCCAGGCACTTCTCGCGCTCGAAGGCCGCATCGGCGCGCTCGGCGCCACCGCGGCCCAGGACGAGGCCCTGCACGACAGGGCCGTCGAGGCCCGGAACGAGGCCGCCCATGGCTTCCGGCGCCTGTGCGTCCTCGGATTCCCCGAGGACGCGGGCCTCGGGCTCGTCCTCACCTCCGCGGACGGCACCCGCGCCACCCTCGAAGCGGCGCGCGAGACCGCTGCCGCGTGGCCCGACCTGCCGCACGGCACCAGGAACCTCGGTGACTCCCTGAACCGTCTCTCCGAGGCCGTCCACCGAGCCCGCCAGAGCCTCAGCAGCCGCGCCGACCTCGAGCTCGAAGCGGAGGAGGACGTCCAGGTCCTCACCGCCACCGTCGACGGCATCCGGGTCGGCGCGACCGGCCTCCTCGTCATCCTCACCGGTGAGCGTGACCGCGGTCAGGACGACATCACCGCAGCCGAACGCGGCCTCTTCGACCGGACCCTCACCGGCGACACGCGCCGCCACCTCGCCTCCCGGATCCGTCAGGCCGGTGAACTCGTCGAGCGGATGAACGGCCACCTCGAAGGGATCCGCACTGCCTCACGGGTGGCCGTCCGTCTGGTGTGGCAGATCCACCCCGACCTGCCAGCCGGTACCCGGACGGCCCGTGAGCTGCTGCTCAAGGACCCGGCGCGGATCACCGAAGCCGACCGCGAGGCCCTCCACGCCTTCTTCCGGGGCCGGATCGAGGAAGCGAAGACCCGCAACACGGCGGCGACCTGGGAGGAGCAGCTCGCCGAGGTCCTCGACTACACGGCCTGGCACCAGTTCGTCGTCAAACTGGACCGCGCCAACGGCTCCGGGTGGCAGCTGCTCACCAAGAAGCTCCACGGCGCGCTCTCGGGCGGCGAGAAGGCCATCGCCCTCCACCTGCCGCTGTTCGCCGCCGTGGCCGCCCATTACGAGGCGGTGCCGGAGTCTCCGCGGCTGATCCTGCTCGACGAGGTCTTCGTCGGCGTCGACACCGTCAACCGCGGGCAGGTCTTCGGCCTCCTCGCGGCACTCGACCTCGACCTGGTGCTCACCTCGGACCACGAATGGTGCACCTACCGGGAGCTCTCCGGCATCGCCGTCCACCAGTTGATCACCGGAGGTGACGGCGACGACGCCGTCACCAGTGCCCGTTTCACCTGGACGGGCACCGACCTGCTGCCCGACGAAGCCGACGCGGAAGAACCGGCATGACGGACCGCCACCCCCTCGACCTCCCCGAGCTCCGACCCCTGTGGTCGGCCGTTCACGGCCGTCTCTCGACCGGTCGCCCCGTCAGCCGGGTACGGTCCGGACCACTCGACGAGGCAGGCCGGGAGGCACTGGCCGACCTCCTCGGGCTCGACCGGCTCCCCGGCGCCGAACCGACGATCCCCCTCGCCGGGCTCGACAGTGCCGTGCTGGACGCCTGCGGCCGACCCGTCCGGGACGTGGTGACCGCGATCCTCGGCCCGATCCACGACCGGGCCGCCGAGCGCCACCACAGGACCGGCCAACGCGAGGCCCTGTGGGCGTGGTTGGCCGGCCACGAGGTGGTCACCGTCCAGCCGGCCCTGCTGGACTGGGTCGGCCACCTGCGGGCCGGCGGCCTCGTCGACGGCTCACCCGAGCGGACCCGGGGCCTGCTGACCGCCGCGCTGACCGTCCTTCACGCACTCCCAGCCGACGGTGAGCCACTACCGGTCCTCGCCGCCCGCCTCCTCGACGGCGACTCCCACGCCCTCGACGACGGGACCCGGCTGTCCTCGCTCGTCCTGCGTGCGCTGGCGGTGCTGTACGGCACCGACGTGCCAGACGCCGCCGAGGGACGACGCGCGCTGTGGAGCCGAGCCGGCGTGGCCGACGACGAGCTGTCCGCCGCCGTGCTCGCCGCGGGTCTCCGCCCCGTGGGAGAAGGGCCGGTTGCCATGATCTCCCGCATCTGCGCCGGAGCCGGCCACCCCGTCAGCCTCACCCTCGCCCAACTGCGCACACCCGGTGAGTTCACCGGTCCCGCAGGACCCGTGCACATCACCGAGAACCCCAGCGTGCTCGCTCTGGCCCTGCGCCGCTTCGGCTCGCACTGCCCGCCGCTGGTCTGTACCTCCGGCTGGCCCAACACCGCCGTGATCCACCTGCTGCGCCGACTCGCCGACGACGGCGCGTCCCTGCACTACCACGGCGACTTCGACGGCGAGGGCATCCGCATCGCCGCTCACGTCATGGCCAGAACCGGTGCCGCACCCTGGCGGATGACAGCCGACGACTACCGGGCCACCGCACCGCGGGTTCCCTTCGGCCCTGATCCGGGTCGCTTGACGCCGGCGCCGTGGGACCGCTCGCTCATCGACTCCATGACCGAGTCGCGCACCGCAGTGGTCGAGGAAGTGGTTGCCGATCTCCTCCTCGACGACTTGGCAGCGCACCTGCACGGATAGGACGACGGCCCGTCCGACGGGCCGAGGGCTACCACCGGCGCTTCGGCCTCGTCCATGCCGGTCGAGCGGGCCGGGGCTCCCCGCCGGCCGGCGGGGAGCCCCGGGGCCAACGCGGTCAACGCGGTCAGCGCGGGTCGGCGAGGAGGAAGTCGAGCAGGATCCGGCGGCTCGTCTGGGAGGTGAGACTGCCGTACACGTCGTCGAAGGCGTGGTCGGCGAAGGGCAGTTCCTCCACCTCGACGTCGACGCCCTGCTTCCTCAGCGCGTCGCCGAGGGCGGTGACGGTCTCGGGGCGGGCGCTGCGGTCGCGGTCCCCGACGACGAGCAGGGTGCGGGGCAGGCCGGGGCGGACGTCGGAGGTGGGGGACACCTCGCGGTAGCGGTCCGGGTACTGCTGCGGGGTGCCGCCGGTGTACATCTGCGCCGCCTCGCGGGTGCCGGCCACGTCGTCCGCCCACATCTGCGCGACGTCGGTGCCGGGGTAGAAGCCGATCACGGAGGCCGGGGGCGCGGGGGTGGCGCCCTCGACGGCCTTGATGGTGCCGTTGTGGAGGCGGTAGGCGGTGTTCATCGCCAGGGTGCCGCCCGCCGACATGCCGCCGAGCGAGATCCGCGCGCCGTCGACGCCGTACGCGTCGGCGTTGCGCTGCACCCAGCCCATGGCGGAGAGGAGGTCCTGCGGGGCCTTGTCCCAGGTGGGACGGTCGGGACCGGCCAGGCGGTAGTCGACGGCGAAGACGGCGACGCCGTGGTCGGCGAGCCAGCGGCCGGTGCCGCGCAGGTCGCTCCTGTCGAAGGTGTGGAAGCCGCCGGCGTGGGCGAGCACGACGGCCGGGGTCCGCTGGCCCGGGACCTTCGCGGGCAGGTACGCGTCCACCCGCAGCGGCTCGCCCTCGGGGCTCGCGAACGTCTCGGTCGTGTCCGGCTTCGCCGCGGGGTAGCCGAGTTCGGTGAACACCTGGCCCAGGGAGACGTCGGCGCCGGCCTCCCGGGCGGCCTGGAACTGGATGCCGCCGATGACCAGCGCGCCCACGGTGCACAGCGTCGAGACCACGGTGACCACGCGTCCCCAGCGCACCAGGCCGGCCCGCCAGGCCAGCGCGGCCAGGCCGGCGGCGACGAGGGCCAGCAGGGCGATGTGGAACGGGTACTGCCCGCCCAGCACCGGGCCGATCACGCCCGCCTTGGGTATCGAGGGGACGTACGCGCCGAGCACGACGGCGGCGGCCAGGAACGCGAGGAACGACGCCAGGACGGCGGAGGCGGCCCGCAGGATCCGGACGGGCCGTCCGGGACGGGCAGGCCGGGCGGGCCGTCCGGGCGACGCGGCGGAGCTTCGGGGTGTGGTCATGGCTGTACTCCTGCGATGGTGCGCGGGACGGTCGCCGCCGCCCGCGGAACGTGTCGGGAGCCGCGAGGCCCTCGCCACCGCACACGGGGGAGGCGAGGACCGGCTCGTACGAGAACGCTAGGAATCCGGCACCCGCACGGGCCTCCCACCACGGAGCCATTTCCCGGAGCGGCTCTCAGGTAGGGGTCGGACGGGGACGTCCGGGCCGGTGCCGCCGCACCACGGCGGGATCACCACCGAGGGATCACGGACGCGGGATCACAGACCGGTGCGGCCGGGAACGACCAGTCCCGTCTCGTAGGCGAGGACGGCGGCCTGGGTGCGGTCCCGCAACTGGAGCTTCTGCAGGATGCTGCCCATGTGCGTCTTGACGGTCTGCTCGGCGACGACGAGTTCGGCGGCGATCTCCGCGTTGGACAGGCCCCGGGCCACCAGCGTGAGCACCTCGGTCTCGCGGTTGGTGAGGATGTCGATCCGCACCCGGGCGGACGGCTTCGCCGAGCCGCCCAGCCGGGCGAACTCCTCGATGAGCCGCTTGGTGAGCCCGGGTGACAACAGCGCGTCCCCGGCGGCCACGACGCGTACCGCCTCGGCCAGTTGGACCCCGGAGGCGTCCTTGAGGAGGAACCCGCCGGCGCCGGCGCGCAGCGCCTCGTACACGTACTCGTCGAGGTCGAAGGTGGTCAGGACGAGGACCCTGGTCGACAGGCCGGCCTGCCCGGTGATCCGGCGGGTGGCCTCGATGCCGTTCAGCCCGGGCATCCGGATGTCCATCACGATCACGTCGGGGCGCAGCTCCTCGGCCTTGGCCACCGCGTCCAGGCCGTCCACGGCGGTCGCGATCACCTCGATGCCGGGCTGGGCGCCGAGGAGCACCGAGAAGGCCTCACGGACCATCGCCTGGTCGTCGGCGATCATCACTCGGATCGTCATGCGGTCTGTTCCCTGTCTGTCCGGACGGCCGGGGCGGCGGGCACCGGCAGCAGCGCGGCGACCTCGTAGCCGCCGTCGGGGGCGGGGCCGGCGGAGAACTCCCCGCCGAGCATCGCGGCACGTTCGCGCATGCCCAGGAGGCCGTGCCCGGCTCCCGGCGAGGGCCCGGCGGCCGAGGTGCCGGGCCCGTTGCGGATCCGCAGCCGCAGGGCGGTTTCGGTGTACGCCAGCTCGACGCGGGCCGAGCCGCCCGGGGCGTGGCGCAGCGTGTTGCTGAGCGCCTCCTGCACGATGCGGTAGGCCGACAGCTCCACGCCCTCGGGCAGCGGGCGGCGTGTCCCGGAGACCACCGCCCGCACGTCGAGCCCGGCCGCGCGCACCCCGGCGAGCAGGTCGTCGAGCCGCTCCAGGGTGGGCTGCGGAGCCTCGGGAGCACGCCCGCCGGGGCGGTCCTCGGACCGCAGCACGCCGAGGAGGCGGCGCAGCTCGGTCAGTCCCTCCAGGGCGCCCGCGCGGATGTCGGCCAGCGCCGCGACGAGTTCCCGGGGCGGGTCCGCGACCCGGTACGGCGCGGCCTCGGCCTGGATCGAGATGACGGACATGTGGTGGGCGACCACGTCGTGCAACTCGCGCGCGATACGGGCGCGCTCCTCCAGGACGGTGCGGTGCGCCCGTTCCTGGGCGAGGGCCCGCTCCTGCTCCGCGAGCCGGACGCGGACCTCCCGCGTCCGGCGCACCCCGGTCGCGGCGGCCGCGACGAGGGCGAACAGCACCAGCACGATCACCGTGAAGTACCAGGGCCCGATCCGCCCGCCCGCCAGCTGCAGACCCAGCAGCAGCGCGGTGCTCAGCCCCACCGTCTCGGCCGTCACCCGCGGCGGGTTGCGCAGCGCGACCAGGAACGACAGTCCGGCCTGCACGGCCCACGCCCATCCCGTGTAGGGCGCGAATGGCGGGTACAGCGAGAAGACCGGCAGCGTCACCAGCGAGAGCCACCAGGCCGGCAGCGGTCGGCGCAGCGCCGGTACGAGGAGCGCGGCGTGGAGCATCCCGAGCGGCCGCAGCGGGATGTCCTCGGTGGCGGAGACGGCCGCGAAGACCGCCACCATGACGACCGCACCGTGCGGCAGCCACCTCAGCGGTCCCGGCCCGCTCATGGGCGGCATGGGCTGCGGGGCCAGGGTGAACAGATCCTTCCGCACGGTGCGCAGCGCCGCGCGCACCGGCCGCCGCCCAGTCCTGTCCATGCGGACAGTATTGTCCGGTTCGTCCACCGGACGGCCGCGGCCGGGGTGCTCAGCGGTTCGGACGCTCACGGTGCCTTCCTCGGCCGGGGTGCATTCGGTCACCAGGCTACGGAGCGGACCGGCCGACCGGCCTCCCGCTGCGGAGCCGTCCTCGGCCTGGCTCTCAGGTATGAGGCGGCACCCGCGCCGACCGCGCCCGCCGGTACCGAAGGCCGCCGGACACCGGGAAGCGGGGCAACCCCGTGGGCGCGGACCAGACGTGGCGCCCTACCGGGCGGCGGCTCCCCGTCTCCGGTAGGGCATGCGACTGATTTCCCGGCCCTTCCGCGTCTGCCTGTCGGGCGTGTGCCCGTCGGCGGGTGAGCGTGGGGCCGTCGTGACTCATCGACCGATCGACGTTCCAGGGGCCACCCGGTCCGATCGGCCGGGACGGAGGGCTGGTTCGCCATGGTTCGGACGTGGTCGGAATTTCGACGGAGACGGTGCGCGCCCTTCGTGGCCGCACTGCTGACCTGGGGACTGGTGGCGCTGGCCGCGCCGCCGGTGGCCGCGGCCGATCCGGGCCCGGCCGACCGGACACCCGCGGCTGCCCGGGCCGCGTCGCCCGCGCCGGTTGCGCAGGCTTCGCCGCAGACGGTCCCGGCCGCGTTGCCCGCGTCCGTGCCGCCGACGGTTCCGTCCGCGTCGTCCGCGTCGCCCGCGGCCGTGTCTCCCGCGTCCGTGCCGCCGACCGTTCCGGCCGTGTCTCCCGCGTCCGCGTCTCCGGCGTCCGTGCCGCAGGCGGTTCCGTCCGTGCCGTCCGCGTCCGTGTCCCCCGCGTCCGCGCCGGTGGCACCGCGGACGGATCGCGCCGCGGACGTCGTCGACGTGACGACCAACATCGCCGGGCCGACCAGCGGGTACGCGGGCCAGGAGTTCACCTACACGGTGACCATGAGCAACAACATGCTGACCGCGGCCGACGGAGCGCCGTTCACCGTGACGCTGCCGGCCGCCGCGACGCATGTGGCGGCGAGCTGCTCGGCCGCCGCCGGTGCCGCCTGCCCCGGCTCGCTGGCCGTGTCGGACAGCCAGGTCTCGGGCACGGCGGTGAGCCTGCCGCACCTCGGGGTGCTGACGCTGACCGTGACCGGCCGCTTCGGCGCCCCCTCGCCGTCGTCGGTGACGGCGTCCTCCCACATCGACCCGCCGCCGGGGGCCACGGACTCGGACCCGAGCTCCAACGACAGCTCGGTCAGCACGACGATCAGCAACCAGATGAGCCTGCGGGTCACCAAGTCCCAGTCGGCGACCACGATCCTGCCGGGCCAGCCGAACACCTACACGGTGACGTTCGGCAACGAGGGCAGGGGCTGGGCGGACGGCTCGACGATCCGCGACTACATGAGCGCGTCGAAGTCGCTGTACACGTCGTACGCCGTGCACATCGTGTCCTGCGACGGCACCGGCGGTGCGAGCTGCCCGTCGTTCATCACGGACACCACGGCCAACAACAGCACCATGATCTTCTCCGGCGTGATCGGTGCGTTCCCGCCGGGCGCGACGCTGACGGTGGTGATGACGGTGGACCCGTCCGGTCCGGTGCCGGCGTGCTCCTCGTCACAGACCGCCGACATCGTCGGCAACACCGCCAACATCTTCGCGCCGAACGGTGTGACCAACACCCTGTCCAACCAGGCGTACGTCTCGGCGACCGGCCTCACCCCGGGCCAGTGCCCGCAGACGAACATCTCCGTCACCAAGACGCAGAGCAACCCGCAGATCCTGCCGGGCATGCCCAACACGTACACGGTCACCTACCAGAACAACGGCCCGATCGCGGCGGACGGCGCGACCATCCGCGACTACCTGACCTCGTTGAACCAGTACTTCACCTCCTACGCCGTGCACATCGTCTCCTGTGACGGCACCGGCGGGGTGAGCTGCCCGTCGTTCGTCCAGGACACCACGGCCGGCAACAACACGATGGTCTACTCCGGAGCGTTGGGAGCGTTCCCGCCCGGAGCCAAGCTGACCATCGTCATGACGGTCGACCCGTCGGGTACGCCCACCACGTGCAGCAGCAATCCGACGGCCGACATCGTCGGCAACACCGCACAGCTGTTCACCGTCTCCCCCCTGGTCAACACCGGCAACAACACGGCGACGACCAGCGCGACCGGGCTGACACCCGAGCCCTGTCCGCGGACGAGCATCTCCGTCACCAAGACGCAGGCGAACACGGTGATCCTGCCGGGCAAGCCCAACACGTACACGATCACGTACGAGAACAGGGGCCCGAACCCGGCGGACGGGTCCTTGATCCGGGACTACCTCAGTTCGTCGACGACCCTCTTCCGCTCGTACGCCGTGCACATCGTGTCCTGCGACGGCACCGGAGGCGCGTCCTGCCCGTCGTTCATCACCGACACCACGATCGCCTACAACGCGCCGGTCTACTCCGGCACGGTGGGCGCGTTCCCGCCCGGTGCCAGGCTGACCGTCGTCCTGACCCTGGACCCGGCCGACCCGACCCCGTTGGCGGCCTGCCCGAGCACCGCGACGATCGTCGCCAACAACGCGGACTTCTTCGTCGCGTCGCCGCTGGTCAACACCGGCAACAGCTCCGCCTCCACCACGGCGACGGCTCCGTGCGCGGACATCGCCGTCAACAAGGCGGTGGAGCCGGCCGCGGTGCAGGCCGGGCAGGCCGTCACCTACACGATCAAGGTCTCCAACGCGTCACCGCAGACGGCGAGGTCGGTGGAGTTCTCCGACCCGCTGCCCCCGGCCACCGCCTTCGAGTACGGCTCGGCGACCTGCGTGGCGAACTCCGCCGCCTCGGCGTGCGGCCCGGTGGTGTTCGACCCGGCGACCCGCACCGTGACGTCCACGATCCCGCAGATCAGCGGCGGCGGGGACTACGTCACCATCACCGTCACCGGCACCGCCGGACCGGTCCCCGGCACCTACCCCAACACCGCGACGGCCCGGTCCTCCACTGGCCCCGACGCGTTCCTCGACGCCATCCCCGCCTCGAACGAGAGCACCGTCTCGCTCCAGGTCTTCAACACGGCCTCCACCATCACCGTCGTCAAGCAGCTCACGGGCCTGCCCGCCGGCGGCCTGCCGTCGCCGCTCACCTTCAGCGGAACGGTCACCTGCGGTACCCAGGAACCGCAGACCTGGTCGGTCACCGTCCCGGCCGGAGCGACCGCCGCCACCGCCGCGCCGCTCGCCTTCTACGACGGCCAGCGGTGCACCGTCACCGAGAACCCGCCGCCGACCCCGCCCGGCGGCCTGCACTACACCGGCCCGACGGTGATCAACCCCTCCGTCATCGACAGCCTCGGACCGCAGGCCGACCAGCGGGTCGTCAGCTCCACCCCGCTGGGCACCAACGCCGAACTGAGCCTCAGCAAGCAGGTCGACCGGGCCACCGCGACCACCGGAGACACCGTCACCTACACCTACGAGGTCGCCAACACCGGCACCGTCCCGGTCACCGGCGTGACGGTCGACGAGAGCGTCTTCACGGGCAGCGGCACCAAACCCGTCCCCATCTGCCGGAGCACCGACCTCGCCCCCGCCGCCACCACGACCTGCACGGCCACCTACACCGTCACCGCGCAGGACGTGACCGCCGGATCGATCACCAACACCGCCACCGCGACGGCCACCGCGGCCACCGGACCGGACCCGGTGAGCAACGAGGCCACCGCCACCGTGCGCACCGTCACCGCGCCCGGCATCACGCTCGCCAAGAGCGTCACCCCGGGCACTGTCGACCGGGCCGGCACCGCCGTGTCCTACTCCTTCACCGTCACCAACACCGGTGGCGTCCCCCTCACCGACGTGCACGTCGACGAGACCGCGTTCACCGGCTCCGGCGGCGCGCCACTGGTCGACTGCCCGGCCGCCGCGCTCACCCTGGCACCGGGCGGCTCCGTGGTCTGCACCGCCACCTACACCACCACCCAGGCCGACATCGACGCCGGCCGGATCACCAACGCCGCCACCGCCACCGCCCGGGCGCCCGCCGGGTTCGACAGCCCCGTCTCCGCCGAGGCCCGCGCCACCGTCACCGCACCAGCCGCTCCCGCGCTCACCCTCACCAAGACCGCGGGCCCCGCCGACACGCCGCTGGCCGAAGGCGCCACGGTGACCTACCGGTTCCTCGCCACCAACACGGGCAACGTCACCCTCACCGGACTCGACGTCCAGGAGACCGCGTTCGACGGCCACGGCACCCCGCCCACCGCCTCCTGCCCGCCCGAGGCCGGCTCCGTCGCCCCGGGCGTCGCCATCCCCTGCACCGCCACCTACACCGTCACCGCGGCCGACGTCGACGCCGGCCGGATCACCAACACCGCCACCGCGAGCGCCACCGACCCCGGCGGCCGGACCGTGCGCGCCGAAGCCGCCACCGCCGTCTTCCCGGCCCGGGCCACCCCGGCCCTGACCCTGGTGAAGACCGCTTCCCCGGCCGTCGTCCACCAGGCGGGCGACACCGTCCACTACACCTTCACCACCACCAACACCGGCAACGTCGCCCTCACCGACGTGACCGTGACCGAAACCGCGTTCGACGGCCACGGCACCCCGCTGACACCCGACTGCCCGCCGGCCGACACCGCCCGACTGCTCCCCGGCGGGCAGGTGACCTGCACCGCTGACTACACCGTCACCGAGGACGACCTGCGGGAGAACCTGATCGAGAACACCGCGACCGCCTCCGGCCACGCGCCCGGCGGTGCGACCGTCACCTCGCCCGAGTCGACCGCCCAGGTGGCCGTGGAGCCGACCGGCGCCGTCCCGCCCGCACCGCCGACTCCGCCGAAGCCCGGCCCGCACCACCCCCGGCCGCACCACCCCGGGCCGCACCACCCCGAACTCGCGCAGTCCGGCACGGCCACCGTGTCCGTGCTCGGGTACGCGGCACTGATCCTGCTCGCCGGAACCTCCCTGGTCCTGTCGGTGAGAAGGCGCCGCCGCTGACGACGGCCGTCCCGCAGGCCACGGTGCCCGCCCCGTCCCGGGGCGGGCACCGTCGTTTCGCCGTCACCGTCGGACCCGCCGTCCCTTCAGGGGGCCATGGTGAGCCCGGCCGAGGCGCCGTCGCGGCTCAGGACGACCGACCGGATGTGGTCGAGGGCCCGGGTGTAGTCGGCGCGGTCGGGGGTGCGGCGGAGGGCCTCGGTCAGGTCGAGGACCCGGTAGGGCGGGCCGAGGTCGGTCAGCTGCGGGAGGAACTCGGCCTTGGTGACGGTCCATCGTTGCCCGGGCCCGGGCGGCGGGGAGAAGGTGAAGCGGGCGATCGAGCTCCAGTTCCCCCGGGGGTCCTCCGCGCCGGTGGGGTTGAACATGTGGCCGGCGAGCTGGTCGCCCATGCCGTAGATCGTCCAGGTGTCGTTGATCTTCTCGTAGGCCTGCGGGATGTGGGCGTGGGTGCCGAGGACCAGGTCGATGTCGGGCCGGCCGGGGCTCTGCTCGGCGGCCAGGTCGCGGGCGAGCGCGAGCTGCTGCTCGTCCGGGGTGTCCTGCCACTCGGTGCCCCAGTGGAGGCTGACCACCACGATGTCGGCGCCGCGCTCGCGGGCGGCCCGGGCGTCGGTGAGGATCCGGTTCCGGTCGATGAGGTTGACCGCCCAGGGCCGGTCCTTCGGCAGGGGGATGCCGTTGGTGCCGTAGGTGTAGGCGAGCTGGGCCACCGTGGCGCCACCGGCGGTGAGCGTCGTGGGGCTGCCTGCCTCGTCGGCGCTGCGCGCGGAGCCCGTGTGCTTCAGGCCGACGGCGTCCATGGCGTCGAGCGTGCGCCGGATGCCGTCCGGGCCGCCGTCGAGCGTGTGGTTGGAGGCGGTGTCGCAGGAGGTGTAGCCGGTGTCCTTGAGCGCCTGGGCGACCTGGGGTGGCGAGATGAACGACGGGTAGCCGGTGAACGGCCCGCCGTCGGCGCCGTACACCGTCTCCATGTGGCAGATGGCCAGGTCGGCGGCGCTGATGACCGGTTTGACTCCGGCGAGCATCCGGGTGAAGTCGTAACCGCTGCCCCCGGCGTCCTCCTTGGCCTGCTGGATGATCTCCGTGTGCGGCAGGACGTCCCCGGTCGCGACGAGGGTGAACGCCCGCGGCCCCGCCGGGGTGGGCGCGGCCGTGGAGCTCGGATCGCGGGGTGTCGACGGTGCGGGCTGCCGTTCCTGCGGCGACCCGCAGCCGGTGAGGGAGAGCAGCAGGGCGGTGGCGGCTGTGAGGATCTCTCGGCAAGCAAATCGCATGGTCGGCTCGTCCCACGATCGGCGGGTATGACGAGTCCGACTATGCGAGTCGTGGACGGGCCGCCGTGGAACCCGCGCCCTGGGATCACCCGACGGGGCCACCGACCCGTCGGCGGGCACGGACGGGCGCGGAGGGGCGCGGACGGGCGGGTGCGCGGAGTGGCGCGGGGCCGCGCACCCGCCCGGCGGGCGGGTCAGAAGGTGACGGCCTTCAGGTAGCTGGTCTCGCCGCGCGGACCGGCCAGGTAGAGGGTGTGGCCGTCGGGGCCGAGGGCGGCGGTGCCCACGCCGTCCAGGCCGAAGCCGGTGAGGTCGGCGGCCGGGAGGGCGGTGTTGGTGGCGGTGTCGTAGGCCAGCACGGTGGCGGAGGGCTTCCAGCCGTCCTTGAGGACGAACAGGCGGCTGCCGTCCGGGGAGACCGCCACCAGGTGGGTGTCGGCGGAGGTGGCCGGGCCGCCGAGGGTGAAGGCGGTGCGGGACGTGTCGGTGAACGGGTCGAGCTCGTAGCCGGAGCCCTGGGCGGCCCGGCTGCCGAGGGCGTAGAGGCGGGTGCCCTCCGGGGAGGCGGTGACCTCGGTCGCGGCGGCGAGCGACTGGACGGTGCGGGTGACCGTCGGGACGGGAGAGGTCAGGTCGAGGTGGACGACGCCCGCGCCGGTGGCGACGTAGGCGTCGGCGCCGCCGTTGTGGAGGGCGATCCCGTCGACGTCGGGGTCGCCCAACGGGACGGCGCCGGTGAAGGAACGGGTGAAGGTGTCGAAGACCAGCACCCGGCCGGGGCCGGCGGTGCCCTGCTGGGTCACGAACACCCGGGAGCCGTCGACGCTGACGGCGAGCGCGCGCGGGCGGTCGACGGGCGTGCGGGACAGCACGGTGTTCGTGGCGAGGTCGACGACCAGCAGCTGCTCGGCGGCGAGGACGTAGATCCGGTTGCCGTCGGGGCTGAGGGCGGGCCGGCCGGCGGTGCCGTCCTGGCTGAGCAGGGTCTGCGCCACGACCGTGCGGGTGCGGGTGTCGACGGTGCGCAGGAGGGTGGGGTAGCCGGTGCCGACGTGGTCCTCGGCGACGACGTAGGCGCGGGTGCCGTCGGAGCTGACGGCGATGCCGAGCGCCCGCCAGCCGACGGCGGTGTCGGCGGTGCCGGTGGTGCCGGCCGTGGCGCCGGCCGGCACGGCGCACAGGAGCGTGACTGATGCCGCGAGGGCGGTGGTCCAACGAGCCGTACCCGTAAGCGAGTTCATGGAGATTTCCCCGGACGGTGTCCTCGCGCTGTGCGAGGCGTGGACACGCTACGGGGGAGGGGAGGGCGCGTGGACGGGGCGTGGAGGAGTTGACCGGATCGGTATTGGTCTAGTCCAAAATCCGAAGCCGTCCGCGGGGCCGTGCGGGTGGCCGGGGCCGCCGGGTGGCCGCGTCACGGGTGCGGGCGCGGGTGCGGGTGCGGTGCGGACAGGGCGCGGGCATGGCCCGGGCGTGGTGCGGAACCGGGCTGCGGGCCGGGCGCGTCGACGCATCACGAAACGCCTGGCGTCCGGCCGGGTGGCCGGACCCAGGTGAGCGGCCGATCGGGCTCCGGCATGCGCCCCGGAGCGGTGACGGTAGGGCCGCGGGTGTGCCGGTCAGAGTGTGAACAAGGCGGCGTACGGTGGGGCGATCCGCTCCTGTCGGGTGCCGAAGTCGACGAGGACGGCCGCGTAGGCTCCGTCCTCCACCGCGAGGACGCGGCCGAGACCATACTTGTCGTGGCTCACGCGGTCGCCCACCGCGAATAGCTTGGGCGGTGCGTCGGGCCGGGGTTTGAAGGGGCTGGTGGGCAGGGGGCGTCGGACTGCCGGTGTTTTCCTCATCCCGGTCAGTATGCTCCGAAAATCGACGGAACGGGCCGTTCCGGAGGGTGTGAATCCGTTGCCGGGTGTCCCCGGGGCGACTCGCCCCCTGGGCGTGGCGAAAAAATCATGACCGGGGCGGCGCAGGGTCCGGTGTCGCCAACTCCGGTGCGGGAATCGATCGTTGCTGTCGCTTTCGGGGCGAGACGGTCGTGCCCGGGAGGGCGGGAAAAAAATAGACGAGTGAAAATCCGCGCCGGCGGGCCGGAGTCTGCTAAGCTCTTCTTAGTTGCAGTTGTGGTTCCCATGAACTTTGTGTGCGCCTGCTTATTGTTGCGGGCGCATTTTTTGTTTTACCGGCTCTTTCCGGCGGGTTCTCATCGCGGCGACTCGAATGTCTGCATGGTGCAGACTTCGCACAGTCTCTCGAAGGAGATTTCTCATGGCTACTGGCACCGTGAAGTGGTTCAACGCGGAAAAGGGCTTCGGCTTCATCGAGCAGGAGGGTGGCGGCGCTGACGTGTTCGCCCACTACTCGAACATCGTCGCCCAGGGCTTCCGCGAGCTGCTCGAGGGTCAGAAGGTCGAGTTCGACGTCACGCAGGGCCAGAAGGGCCCGCAGGCCGAGAACATCCGCCCGCTGTAATTTCCCTGCCGCGCTTTAGCCCGGCAGACAGGGGCCCGCACCGTGCGTCACGCACGGTGCGGGCCCTTTGCCGTTCCGGGGCGGACCGCTGCTCTGCGGAACCCCGCAGCCGACGCCGGCCCGGGTGAGGAGGGCGAGGGCCGCCTCGGAGGGGGAGCCGGCGGGGGCGGTGCAGACGACGAGCACCTGATCGGGTGAGCGGGCGATCGACAGCATCTGCTGCGTCACGGTGAGCGCGCCGACGACGGGGTGGTGCAGCCGGTAGGAGCGGGTGTCGCACGGCGCCACCCGGTGGTCGCCCCACAGTGCGACGAACTCCGGGCTCTTCATGGTCAGTTCGCCGATCAGCTCGGCCAGCAGCGGGTCCTCGGGGTGCCTGCCGACGGTGGCGCGCAGGCTGCCGACCACCGTGCGCGCCTTGTGCTGCCAGTCCGTGTACAGCTCCCGGGTGTGCCCGTCCAGGAACAGCATCCGGCTCAGGTTCGGGCGTCGCGCCGGGTCGTCCGGGCCGTGGACGTCCACGTGGCCGGCCAGCAGGGCGTGCCCGAGGGTGTTCCAGGCCAGCACGTCCGTACGGCGGCCGAGCACCACGGCCGGGACGCCGTCGACCGCGCGGAGCAGGTCGCGGGTCTCGTCCGCCAGCCGCTCGGGTCGCGGTCGGCGTACCCGGGGGGTGTGGCGGGCGGCGACGGCGAGCCGGTCGAGGTGCTCGCGCTCGTGGTCGCCGAGCAGGAGCGCGCGGGCGATCGCGTCGAGCACCTCGGCCGACGCCCCGCGGGACAGGCCCTGCTCCAGCCGGGTGTAGTACGAGACGCTGACGCCCGCCAGCTGGGCCACCTCCTCGCGCCGGAGCCCGGCCACCCGACGGCGGGGCCCGAGTTCGCGCAGGCCGACGTCCTCGGGGTGCAGCCGTGTCCGTCGGGCTCTGAGGAAGGCGCCGAGCGGGCCGGGTCCGTTCATGCCCCCCAGTATTCGGCGCCCGGAGCGGTCCCAGCCACACCCTGTGAGGGGTAGGACGGGCCGGGGTAGGACGAGCGGGGGCTGGTCGGTGCCGCTCGGAGGGGCCAGGCTCGGTCCCGACCGGAAACGGTCGGGAGCGGTCGGCGGACGGTCGACCGCGTGCCCCGGACCCGAGGAGGGGAGCCCATGCGGCGGAACCCGGAGCAGATCACCATCGGTGACGTCACCGTCACCCGGATCAAGGAGTTCTACGGCTCGGCCGGGCTGTCCCCGGGCCGGTTCTTCCCAGATAGCCCCGGCAGCACGAACGGCCCGGCCGGCCCCGACGGCTCGTGGGAGCGGCACCGCGACTGGCTGGCGCCCGACTTCTGGGACCCGGCGACGGACGAGTGCCGTACCGCGGTCCAGTCCTGGCTGCTGCGTAGCGAGGGGCGCACGATCCTGGTCGACACCGGGGCGGGCAACCACAAGGACCGGCCCCACGCGCCGGTCTGGAACCACCTGGACACGGACTACCTCGACAACCTCGCCGCCGCCGGGGTGCGGCCCGAGGACGTCGACCTCGTCGTCAACACCCACCTGCACGTCGACCACGTCGGCTGGAACACCCGCCTCGACGGCCGGACCTGGGTGCCGACCTTCCCCAACGCCCGGTACCTGATGACCCGGCGGGACTTCGAGTTCTGGGACCCGGCCAACGGGCACCGCAGCGTGCTCGGCCGCGGGAACCAGAACGTCTTCGAGGACAGCGTCGCGCCGGTCCACCGGGCGGGACTGACGCGGCTGTGGGAGGGCACGTACCGGATCGACCGGAACCTGCGGCTCGACCTCGCGCCCGGGCACACCCCCGGCTCGTCCGTGCTCACCCTGGAGTCCGGCGGTGAGCAGGCCCTGTTCGTCGGGGACCTGGTGCACAGCCCGTTCCAGATCGCCGAACCGGACACCAACTCCTGCTTCTGCGAGGACCCGGCGCTGTCCCGCGCCACCCGGCACCGGCTGCTCGGCCAGGCCGCCGAGCACCGTGCGCTGCTCTTCCCGGCGCACTTCGGCGGCCGGGGCGCGGTGGAGGTCGCGCGCAACGGGTCGACGTTCGCGATCAGGGAGTGGGCGGGCTTCTCCCGCATCTCCTGATGATCCGGTCATCCGCCTGATCCGCCTGATCCGCCTGATCCGCCGACGCGCCCGCTCCGCCGGTACGTCGGCCCCAGCACCGCCAGAGAGCTCCAGAACCGTCAGAGAGGAATCGTTTCCCATGCCCCGACAGGCAGATCCGGTCGTCGAAACCCCGGCAGGAGCCGTGCGCGGCGTCCGGGACGGGTCCGGCGAGCGCTACCGCGCCCTGCCGTACGCGGCGGCACCGACCGGCGCCGGCCGCTTCGCCCCGCCCGTACCGCACCCGGGCTGGTCCGGCGTCCGCGACGGCACGCGGCCCTCGCCGACGGCCCCGCAGCCGGTCCGCGCCTTCGACCGGCTCGACGTGAGCCCCTACTTCGGGCCCGGCTGGGCGCCCGGTGCGGAGTACCTGACCGTCGACGTCCGCACGCCCGCGGCCGACGGCGGCAGGCGCCCGGTCATGGTGTTCGTGCACGGCGGCGGGTTCATCACCGGCTCGAACCGCGCCGCCCTCTACGACGGCGGCGCGTTCGCCCGCGACGGCGTCGTCCTGGTGACGGTGAACTACCGCCTCGGCATCCCCGGCTTCCTCGACCTGCCGGGCGCCCCGGCCAACCGGGGGCTGCTCGACGTGCTCGCCGCACTCGGCTGGGTGCGGGACACGATCGCGGCGTTCGGCGGCGACCCGGGGAACGTCACCGTCTTCGGGGAGTCCGCGGGCGCGACGCTGGTCTGCGCGCTGCTGGCGGCGCCGGAGGCCGGCGGGCTGTTCCGGCGGGCGATCGTGCAGAGCGGCAGCGGCACCGGCGCGTTCACCCCGGAGCAGGCGGGGCGGGTCACCGCCGTCGCGGCCGCCGAGCTGGGCGTCGAAGCGACCGCCGAGGCGTTCGCCCCGATCCCGGACGAGCGGTTGCTGACGGTCCTGCCCGCGCTGCTCGGCCTCGACCTGCGGACGGACACCGCCACCGACCCGCTGACCGGGCTCAGCCCGCTCGGCCTCGTCCTGCCGGTCCAGCCCGCGGACGCCCTCGCGGACGGCCCGGCCCGCGACGTCGGCCTGCTCATCGGCACCAACACCGAGGAGGCGAACCTCTACCTCGTGCCCGAGGGGGAGCTGGAGTCCACCACGGAGGCCGACCTCCACGCCGTCGCCGCCGGACTGCTGGCGGATCCGGCGGCGGTCCTCCCTGCCCTGCGGGCGGCGCGGCCGGGCGCCACGCCGGGCGAACTGCGCTCCGCCGTGCTCGCGCACGCCCTGTTCGAGGCCGGGACGACGCGCATGGCGGAGGCCCACGCCCGGATCTCGGGCGGCCGCCGCACGTACCGCTACTCGTTCGGGTACCGCTCGACGGCCCTGGACGGGCGGCTCGGCGCCGCCCACACCGTCGAGCTGCCCTTCGTGTTCGACCTCGCCGACGAGCCCTGGCTGCACGGGGACACCGGCCTGCTCGGCCCCGACCCCGCCCCGGCCGGCCTCGCCGCCCGAGTGCACGGCGCCTGGGTCGCCTTCGCCGGGACCGGGGACCCGGGCTGGGCCGCCTACGACCCGCGGCTGCCCGTGGCGGAGGCCCTCGGCGGCTGAGCGGGGCACGGAGGTCCGACCACCTGTAGCCAGCCCGCCGACCGGGCACGGCCCGCACCGCGAGCGCAGCGGTACGGGCCGGGCCGGACCGGGCCCGGTCGGCCCGTCGCGGTCAGCTCAGGGTGCGGCTCGCGGCGGCGTCGTAGGGGAGCAGGTCGGCGAAGCGGCCGGAGAGGACCTTGGCGGCCCACTGCGGGTCCTGGAGGAGGGCGCGGCCGACGGCGACCAGGTCGAACTCGTCGCGCTCCAGCCGGTCGAGCAGGTTGTCGAGGCCCTGGACCCCGGAGCCCTGGCCCGCGAAGGCGCGCATGAAGTCGCCGTCGAGGCCGACCGAGCCGACGGTGATGGCGGGGCGGCCGGTGAGCTTCCTGGTCCAGCCGGCCAGGTTGAGGTCCGAGTCGTCGAACTCGGGGACCCAGTAGCGGCGGGTCGAGGCGTGGAAGGCGTCGACGCCGGCCTCGGCGAGCGGGGCGAGGATCGCCTCCAGCTCCTGCGGGGTCTCGGCGAGGCGGGCGTCGTAGTTCTCCAGCTTCCACTGCGAGTAGCGGAAGATCACCGGGAAACCGGGGGAGACGGCCTCGCGCACGGCGGCGACGAGCTCGGCGGTGAACCTCGTCCGGGCGACCGGGTCGCCGCCGTAGGCGTCGGTGCGGCGGTTGGTGCCGGCCCACAGGAACTGGTCGAGCAGGTAGCCGTGGGCGCCGTGCAGCTCGACGCCGTCGAAGCCGATCCGCTCGGCGGCCGCGGCGGCCTCGGCGAACGCCCCGATGACGGCGTCGAGGTCGGCCCGCGTCATCGCCCGCCCCGTTCCCTCGGTGCCGTCCAGCCGTATGCCGGACGGGCCGACGGCGGGGGCGTCGGCGAACGGCGGGTCGCCCTGCTTGCGCGCCATGCCGATGTGCCAGAGCTGCGGGACGATGGTGCCGCCCGCCGCGTGGACGTCCTCGGCGACGCGGGCCCACCCGGCCAGCTGCTCCTCGCCGTGGAAGCGCGGGATGGCGTCGCTCTGGCCGGCGGACTCGTGGCCGACGTACGTCCCCTCGGTGACGATCAGGCCGACGCCCGCGGCGGCGCGGCGGGCGTAGTACGAGCGCACGTCCTCGCCGGGCACGCCGCCCGGGGAGAACGAGCGCGTCATCGGCGCCATCACGATGCGGTTGGGCACGGTCAGCCCGTTGAGCGTGACGGGCCGGGACAGGAGGTCGGCCGCGCGGGAGGCGGCGGGCTCGGTGACGGTCATGAGGATTCCTCGCGGTCGGCGGTGGCGGTGGCGGGCGCCAGGGCGGTGACGGTGATCGTTCGCCCGTGCCAACCGCCTTGGCGGCTCCCGCATTTCATCGTCCGCGCGAAGTCCGCTGTGATCCGCGCCACGGTCCGCCGCGGGCCCCGGGACGGGGCCTCTCGACGGCTCCCGGCACCGGTCAGGGCCCGGCCGGGCGGTTCCCGGACGGGTCCGTGCGCGGTTCCGCCGTCATCAGGAGGTTCTCGGGACGGTTGGTGCTGGTCATGACGCCCCGTACCCGCGCTCCCGGGACGGGCGCCAGCCGCCAGCGGCCCGCGACGGCCGCGACCACGGTCATCATCTCGGTGCGGGCGAAGGACTCGCCGATGCACAGGTGGCTGCCGGCGCCGAATGGGACGAACGCGCCGCGCGGGACGGGGGGCCGGTCGGGCAGCCAGCGGTCGGGGTCGAACCGCAGGGGGTGGGGGAAGTAGCGAGGGTTCCGGTGGAGGACCAGGGCGCTGAAGATGAACTCGGTGCCTCGGGGGAAGCGGTAGCCGCCGAGTTCGACGTCGGTGGTCGCGCGGCGGATCGTGATGCCGCCGGGGTTGCGGACGCGCAGCGCCTCGTCGACGACGCGGCGCGTGTACTCCAGCCGGGCCAGCCGCTCGGGGCCGAGGGGAAGGGCGACGTGGTCCCGCAGTTCCTGGTGGAGCCGCTGGTCGACGAGCGGGTGCCGGCCCAGCTCGTGGAAGAGCCAGGCGAGCCCGCCTGCGGCGGTCTCCGTGCCGGCGACCAGCAGGGTGATGAGTTCGTCGTGGAGCTGGCGGTCGGTCATGGCCTCGCCGCTGTCGGCGTCCCGGGCCTGGAGGAGCGTCGACAGCAGGTCCGGCCGCTCGCCCGTGCCGTCGGTGTTGTCGGAGGTGGAGGGGGCCCTGGGAGGGGGCCCTGGGAGGGGGCCAGTCCGTTCCCGAGGTAGGGGCGGAGCTTGTCGAAGGAGCGGCCCTTGGCGAAGCTCGCCGCGTCGGTGACCAGTACGCGGTGGACCAGCTCCGGGCTGGTCAGTACGTAGCTCGGCTCGCCCCGGTGGGCCGCGCGCGGACCGGCGAGGAGTCCACCGGCCCGCCCCGGTCGACGGGTAGAGGAATCAGAGGAATCAGAGGAAGTACAGGCGGTTCAGCGGGACCTCCTCGGCGGGGTCGGACCGCAGGGGGGCGCCGTCGAGGGTGACGAGGCCTTCGCGCGGGTCGACGAGGACCTCGCCGAGGCGGCTGTTGCGGACCATGTCGCCCGGGCCGATGCCGCGGGTGTGGCGGACGGCGACGCGGCGTCGGCGGGTGGTCATGGTGTCGTACGGGCGGGCGTGGGTGCCGGACTCGGCGGCGGCGCGGCTGGTGAAGGCGACGGAGAGGTCCGCGGGGGTGGCGCCGTGGGCGCCGAACAGGGGCCCCATGACGAGGGGTTGGCAGGTCTCGGTAGCGGCGTTGGGGTCGCCGGTGACGCCGTAGGCGGGGAAGCCCGCCTTGAGGACCAGCTGGGGCTTGGCGCCGAAGGACGCCGGGCGCCACAGGACGAGGTCGGCGAGTTTCCCGACCTCGATCGAGCCGACCTCGTGGGAGAGGCCGTGGGCGATGGCCGGGTTGATGGTGAGCTTGGCGATGTAGCGCAGCACGCGCTGGTTGTCGTCGTCCGGGCCGTCGCCCTCCAGCGGGCCGCGTTCGGCCTTCATCTTGCCCGCCACCGCGAAGGTGCGGCGCACCGTCTCGCCGGCCCGGCCCATGCCCTGGGCGTCGGAGGAGGTGATGCCGATGGCCCCGAGGTCGTGCAGCACGTCCTCGGCGCCCATGGTGCCGGCCCGGATGCGGTCGCGGGCCATCGCGGCGTCGCCGGGCAGGTCGGTCTTGAGCCCGTGGACGGAGACGATCATGCCGTAGTGCTCGGCGACCGCGTCCCGGCCGAAGGGGAGGGTGGGGTTGGTGGAGGAGCCGATGACGTTCGGCACGCCCGCCATCTTGAGGACGTTGGGGACGTGTCCGCCGCCGCAGCCCTCGATGTGGAAGGCGTGGATGGTCCGGCCTTCGAGGACCTTCAGGGTGTCCTCGACCGAGAGGCACTCGTTCAACCCGTCGGTGTGCAGGGCCACTTGGACGTCGTGGGCCTCGGCGACGGACAGCGCGGTGTCCAGGGCGCGGGTGTGCGCGCCCATGTCCTCGTGCACCTTGAAGCCGCAGGCTCCGCCCTCGGCGAGGGCCTCGACGAGCGGGGCGGGGTGGGAGGACGAACCGCGGCCCAGGAAGCCGATGTTGACGGGCCAGGCGTCGAAGGAGTTGAAGGCGTGCCGCAGCGCCCAGGGCGAGTTGACGCCGACGCCCCAGACCGGGCCGAACTCCTGGCCGATGATGGTGGTGACACCGGAGGCCAGCGAGGCCTCCATGATCCGCGGGGACATCAGGTGCACGTGGGTGTCGATGGCGCCGGCGGTGACGATCAGGCCCTCGCCGGAGACGATGGCCGTCCCGGTGCCGACCACCACGTCCACGCCGTCCAGGGTGTCCGGGTTGCCGGCCCGCCCGATCGAGGCGATCCGGCCCTCCCGGATGCCGATCGAGGTCTTGCGGATGCCCTGGATCGCGTCGATCACCAGGACGTTGCTGATCACCACGTCGCAGGTGTCCCGGACGGCGGCGGCCTTGAGGTGCAGGCCGTCCCGGGCGGTCTTGCCGAAGCCGGCCAGGAACTCGTCGCCCGGCCGCTGGGAGTCGGACTCGACCCGGACGACCAGGCCGCTGTCGCCGAGCCGGACCCGGTCCCCGGCGCGCGGGCCGTGCACGGCCGTGTACTCGGACGCGTCGATGCTGCTGCTCACGGGTGCTGCTCCTGTCCTTCGCCGCTTGTTCCTGCGCCGGCCGCTCCGCCGTCGACCGTTCCCGCGCCGGCCAGTCCTTCGTCGGCCGCTCCGAGGTAGCCCTGTTCGGTGGCCCGGCGCAGCGCCTCGCGCCGCACCCGGGGCGAGTCCAGCGGCCCGTCGACCAGCCCGGCGAAGCCGATCGCGACCCGCTCGCCGCCGATCGGCACCAGGCCGACCTCGACGGTGGCGCCCGGGTCGAAGCGCACCGAGGAGCCGGCCGGCACGGCCAGGTGCATCCCGTAGGCGGCGGCCCGGTCGAAGGCCAGCCGCGGGTTGGCCTCGAAGAAGTGGAAGTGCGAGGTGACCGAGACCGGTACCCCGGAGGTGTTGCGCACGGCGAGGGTGCGGACGGGTTCCGGTCCGGTCGCGGCGTGGCCGTCGGTGAGGACGGCGCCGGGTGCGGCCTCGCCGAGGGCGCCGCCGCCGAACGGGTCGGCGATGACGGCGAGCCGGGTGCCGTCCTCGAACACGGCCTCGACGTGGATCTCGGTGACGAGGTCCGCCACGCCGGGCAGGACGTCGGCGGGGGAGAGGACGGAGCGGCCGCGCGCGACGGCCTCGGCCAGGCGCAGCCCGTCGCGGGCGGCCTCGCAGACGGTGTCCGAGACGAGCGCGGTGGCCTCGGGGACGTTGAGCCGCAGGCCGCGGGCGCGGCGGGCGCGGGCGAGTTCGGCTGCTGTGAAGATCAGCAGCCGGTCGCGTTCGGTGGGGGTCAGCTGCACGGGGGTTCCCTTCTCCCTCGGTGCGGGGCGGCGGGGGTCAGCCGGCCGGCTGGTCGTGGGTGGAGCAGTGGATGCCGCCCCCGCCGGAGGCGATGGTGTCGATCTTCACGGGGACGATCTCGCGGTCCGGGAACTGCTCCCGGAAGACCTCCTGGGCGTGGCCGTCGGCCTTGGCGTCGCCGAAGAGCGGCAGGTAGACGCCCTTGTTGCCGATGTAGAAGTTCATGTACGAGGAGACGAAGGCGTCGCCGCGACCGGTGATCCGGTCCGGGTCGGGCTGGCCGATCTCGACGACCTTGAGCTTCCCGCCGGTCGCGTCGGTGGCCTCGGAGAGGACGGCGCGGGCCTGGTCGGCGGAGCGGGACCAGACGTCGGGCGGGGTGCCGGGGAAGGCGCGGTCCAGGAAGACGACGCCGGGGGCGGCGAAGCGGGCGAGGCAGTCGACGTGGGCGTCGGTGATGTCCTTGCCCTTGACGCCCGCCAGCCAGATCACCTTGCTGAGGCCCAGCGTCCGCTTGAGCTCCGCCTCGACCTCGTCGCGGGTGCGGCCCGGGTTGCGGTTGTCGTTGACCACGGAGCTCTCGGTGACCAGCAGGGTGCCCTGGCCGTCGGTCTCGAAGGAGCCGCCCTCGGCGGTGAGCGGGGTCTCCAGCCGCTCGATCCCGTACTTCTCCAGGACGGTGCGGGCGATCCGGGCGTCGTTGGCGTGCTCCTGCTTCCCGCCCCAGCCGCTGAAGTTGAAGTCGACGCCCTTGACCTTTCCGCCCTCCTCGACGAAGACCGGCAGGGTGTCGCGGGCCCACAGGTCGTCCACCGGGACGGCGAGCAGCTCGACGTCCGAGCCGCAGGCGTTGCGGGCCGAGGCCTCCTGGCCGGGGCGGACGAGCAGGACCACCGGTTCGCGCTGTCCGATGGCCCGGGCCACGGTGGCGATGTCCCTGCGGACGGCGCCGAGCTGCTCGCCCCAGACGTTCTCGGAGGCGGGCCAGGCCATGAAGGTCCGCTCGTGCTTCTCCCACTCGCCGCCGAGCCGCCGGCCGCGGGCGGGGGCGGGGGCGGGCGCGGGGGTGGGATCGGAGGCGGGCGCCGGGGGCTGCGCGGCGGGCTGTCCGGGGGTGCCGGAGGCCGGGGCCGCGGGGCCGGCCGGCTCGTCGCCGGCGGTGGCGCAGGCCGTCGCGCCGAGGGCGATCGCACCGGCTCCGGCGAGGGAGCGCAGCACCGTGCGGCGGGCGAGGGGGGACTGGGACACGGTGGACTCCGGTGGGGCTGGGGGGTGGATCCGGTGCGGCGGGGAGGGCGGGCTCCGGGGGAGCGGCCCACGCGGCGATGGTCGGCGGCGGACGAGGAGGTCGTCCGGGAGGACGAGGTCGGTCGGCAGCGCCGGGACCGACTCTCGCATTGACTGAAAAATCAGTCAAGCTTTACGGTGAAGTCACCCAAACCACCCCGAGACGACCGGGGGCGCCATACGAGCGGCCCCGGTCACGACGACGAAAGGCCGGGTGAGGCGGCGATGCTGCGCAATGGTCTGGAGCCCTGGCACGTGCTGGTCACGGTGGCCGTGCTGGTGCTGCTGTTCGGCTCCAAGAAGCTGCCCGAGATGGCGCGCGGACTGGGGAAGTCGATGCGGATCCTGAAGTCCGAGACGGCGGCCCTGCGGGAGGACGGGGCGCCCGGCGGGGCGGTGGCCGAGCCTCCCGCTGGAGCAACAGCGGGTTCGCCCGGCGGAGCGACGGCCGGTTCACCTGGCGGAGCGACGCCCGGTGCGCCCGGCGGGGCCGTCACCGAGCCGCCCGCGGCCCCGCAGGCCGGGCCGGTGAAGCGGCCGCTCTGACCGGCGGGCCCGTACGCGAGCCCGCCGCCGACGCCGGGAGCCGTCGTCCCCCCGCCGCCCGACGGGGGAACGACGGCTCTCAGCCGTTGCGGCGGTAGTGGTCCAGGGAGACCCGGACCGGCCCGTCCGGGCCCGCGGTCGACAGCACCCGGACGACCGCGAGGTCCCGGCCGTCCGCGGACCGGACGCAGAAGGCGCCGCGCGGCCCGACGGCGGCGAACGGGATCCGCCCGGCCGGGCGGCTGCCGAGGCCCTTGAGGCACTCGGCCGGGCCCAGTCCGGCGTCCCGGCCGATGAAGGAGTCGGCGTTCTCCGGCACCAGGAACTCGCCTTCGCCGCGGCCGACGTACCAGGTCGCGCTGTCGGTCGGGACCACGGTGCCGGTGGCGAGGTCGAACTCGTAGCCGGCGTCCGACGAGGTCAGCTCGACCGCGCGGTAGGCCGGGGCGTACTCGGGGGCGGGGGCGGACGGCGGTGCGGCGCCCGGCGCGACGGGGACGGACCGGGTGGGCGACGGCGACCCGGCGGGCGTCGGGGCGGCGGTCGGGGCGCCGGGCTCGGCGGCACCGGACACCGGGGCCTCGGCGGCCGAGGCCTCCCCCGACTCCTGGTCGTCGAGCAGCAGGGCCGTCGCGGTGGCGGCGCCGACGGCCAGGGCGACGGCGGCGGTCAGCGCGGTGCGCCCGAGGGCGCGTCTGCGGCCGCCCGCGCGCGGGGCCTGACGGCCTGCCGACACCTGCGACCCGGCGGGCAGCGGCCCGGCGGGTGCCGGGGCGGCTCCGGTCGCAGGCGCCGGCGCGAGCACCGTCGGCGTCGGCGGGGTGGTCGGGGCGAGGACCGTACGCGCCGAGTCCCACCCGGGCCCGGCGGCCCCGGGCCCCTCGGCCGGTACCTGCGGCAGCTCGGCGTGCCGGGTGATCTGGCTGGTCAGCGGGTGCGGCAGCCAGTCGTCGCCGAACCTGAGCTGCCCGCCCACGGCCGGGTGGCTCCGGGCGGCGGCGATCACCTCGGCGGTGGTCGGACGGTCCTCGGGCCGCTTGGCCAGGCACCGCAGCAGCAGCGCGCGCAGGCTCTCCGGGACCCGGCCGAGGTCGGGCTCCTCGTGGACGGTCCGGTAGAGCGCCGCCGGGTCCGGGCCGTCCCCGAACGGCGGAGCGCCGCCGGCGACGTGGACGGCCAGGGCGCCCAGCGCGTACACGTCGGTGGCCGGGGTCGCGGCCCGGCCCACGGCCTGCTCGGGCGCCATGTAGGCGGGCGAGCCGATCCGCAGGCCGGTGCCGGTCAGCGCGCTGGCGTCGGCCGCGCGGGCGATGCCGAAGTCGATCACCCGGGGGCCGTCGGAGGCGATCAGCACGTTGCCGGGTTTGAGGTCCCGGTGGACCACCCCGGTGGCGTGGATCGCCTGGAGCGCCTCGGCGATGCCGGCCATCAGCAGCAGGACGGTCCGTTCCGGGAGTGGGCCGTGGCGCTGCACCACCTCCTGGAGCGAGGGGCCCGGCACGTAGGTGGTGGCCAGCCAGGGGGTGGCGGCGTCCACGCCCGCGTCGACCACCTGGGCCGTGTACAGCCCGTGGATGCGTCGGGCGCTGGCCACCTCCTGGGCGAACCGGGCCCGGAACTCCGGGTCCCCGGCCAGTTCGGGCCGCACCACCTTGAGCGCCACCGGCCGGCCGCCGGGGGTGTACGAGAGGTAGACCCGGCCCATGCCGCCGGCGCCGAGCCGGGCGGCCAGCAGGTGGCCGCCGACCTCGCGCGGGTCGTCGTCGGCCAGCTCCTGGAAGACCGGCTGGAGGGCGAAGGGGGACCGGTCAGCGGACATGCGGGCTGCCTCTCTCGGCGGTCAGGGGGCGGCACGGGGGCCGGACGGGCCGGAAACGGGCGTACGGCACACGCGGCACGTACGGCACGCACGGCACGCACGGCGCCGCAGAGTTTAGAGGTTTTATCAGGATCGGCCGAATCGGCCCCGGCGAGGGGTGTCCGACGCGGGAGCCCGACGGGAACGGTCCGCCCGCGACGGCCCGGCTAGTCGCGCGCCAGCTCCGCCTCGACGGCCCCGCACAGCAGCCGGCGGGCGTGGTCGAGCGGCAGCGAGCCGCTCAGCCAGCGCACGCTCAGGCCCTCGACGAGGGCGGTGAGCCGTTCGGCGGCGGCCGCGTGCGCCGGGGCGGTCCCGCACGGATCGGCCCGGGCGAGCAGTTCGGCGATGTCGTGCACCCAGGTGTGGGTGGTCCGCGCCAGGTCCTCGCGCAGGTGCGGTTCGAAGACCGCGGTGGCTCTCAACTCGCCCCAGGCGGTGCTGTTCTCCCGGACGTCCGGGCTGTCCTGGAGCTCCCGGAGCAGTACGCGTTCGAGGTCGGCCCGGGGGCTCTCGGCGCGGGCCGGGGCGGGCTCCTCGTCGGCGGTGTAGTGGTCCGCGCGGTCGCTGATGTGCGCCAGCGTCTCCCGGAGGATCCCGGCCCGGTCGGTGAAGTGGTAGTAGATCAGCGAGGTGGACACCCCGGCCTCGGCCGCGAGTTCGTTCACACGCAGTCCGCGTACGCCGCGCCGGGCGATCACCCGGGTCGCGGCCTTGAGTATTTCCGTCCGACGGTCCGACATGGGCGCCCACTCTACCGGGCTTCCCGGCTGGTCAGACAGGTTCCTGATGATCGTTTCAGGGGTTTCCATCAGCTTTGCCTCCAAGTCTTGACTGAATTTTCAGTACGGTAGAGGATGCGGGGCAACCCCCACGCCTCCCGCATCAGCCAGGGAGCGCCCCGTAGACCCCCACCCCCTCCCGGACACCACCGACGGCCACGTCGCTGCCCGGCGCACCGCGCCGCGCCCGGAGGGGCCCGAACAGAAGAGGTTTCCCGTGACGTACCGAATGCCCGCGGAGTGGACCGAGCACGAGGGCTGCCTGATGGCCTGGCCCGTCCGCCCGGACCTGTGGGGCGACACCCTCGACGAGGTGAAGGGCGAGTACGCGGCCGTCGCCCGCGCCATCGCGCAGTTCGAACCGGTCACCATGGTCGCGCCGCCCGGCCACGGCGAGGAGGCCCGGGCCCGGTGCGGCGAGGGCATCACCGTGGTCGAGCTGCCGACGGACGACTCCTGGTTCCGCGACTCCGCGCCGATCTTCGTCCTCGACGGGGACGGCCGCCGGGCCGGCGTGGACTTCCGCTTCAACGCCTGGGGCCGCAAGCACAGCCCCTGGGACGCCGACGACCGGATCAGCGGCCTGCTGCTGGAGCACCTCGGCACCCCGGCGATCCGCTCCGAGATGATCCTCGAGGGCGGCGCGATCACCGTCGACGGCGAGGGCACGTTGATCACCACCGAGCAGTGCCTGCTGCACCCCAACCGCAACCCGGAGATGACCCGGCAGGAGATCGAGGCCGAACTGAAGGCGCGCCTCGGCGTCACCAAGGTGGTCTGGCTGCCGTACGGCGGGGCGCTGGACACCGAGACCGACGGGCACGTGGACGGCGTCTGCGCGTTCGTCGCCCCCGGCAAGGTCGTGGTGCAGCTCCCGGCCGACCCCGCGCACCCGGACCACGCCCGGATGCGGGCCAACCGCGCCGTGCTGGAGCACTCCACGGACGCCCAGGGCCGGCCCTTCGAGATCGTCGACCTGCCGCAGGCCGCCTTCGTCGAGGTCGACGGCCGCGAGGTCGAGGTCGGCTACCTGAACTTCTACCTCGCCAACGGCGGCGTCGTCGTGCCGGTCGCCGACCACCCCGAGGACGCGGGCGCCCTGGCCGTGCTCGCCGCCGCCTACCCGGACCGGAAGGTCGTCGGCGTGCGCGCCCGGGTGATCGCCTACGGCGGCGGCGGCGTCCACTGCATCACCCAGCAGATCCCGGCCGCCCACGCCTGACCCCTCGCCAGCGAACGGAGACCCCACCCTCATGACTCCCACCGCGCCCGCGAGGGGCGCCGGAGCCCGCGGCCGGCTCGTCCTCGCCACCGCCCTGCTCTCGGCGGCGGCCCTGGTCGCCGCCTGCTCCGGCCCGCCCCGCGGCGGCGCCGACCAGGCGGCGGTCCGGCTCTCCGCCGACACCCCGCCCGCCAAGGGCGAGCTCGACTCGTTCACCTGGGCCACCTACGCCGAGCCGCCCACCCTGGACTACCTCCAGGCCTTCGACTACCCGCAGAACACGGTGCTCTCCAACGTCTGCGAGAGCCTGATGCGCTGGACCCCCCAGCTCACCCTGGCCCCCGGCCTGGCCGAGAAGGCCTCCAACCCCGACCCGGCGACCTGGGTCTACGACCTGCGCTCCGGCGTCCACTTCCACGACGGCACGGTGATGACCGCCGACGACGTCGTGTACAGCCTCGGCCGGCAGATGAACCCGGACAACGCGGCGGCCTGGGCGCAGGTGTTCCAGAACGTCGAGTCCGTCACCAGGACCGGCCCGCTCCAGGTCACCGTCAAGCTCAAGCAGCCCGACTCCCAGTTCCCGCAGTACATGGCGACCGCTGCCGGCGTCGTCGCCGCCAAGGCGGGGGTGGAGGCCGCGGGCAAGGACTACGGCACCAGCGGCGGCCTCGACTGCACCGGCCCCTTCACGCTGGGCACCTGGGCCAAGGGCCAGTCGATCGAGCTCCAGCGCTTCGACGGCTACTGGGGCGCCAAGGCCAAGTCGAAGAAGGTCGTGTTCAGCTTCCTCACCGACGCGTCCGCCCGCACCAACGCGATGCTCACCGGCGACGTCGACGGCGGCTACCTGATCCCCACCGAGAGCTACGACCGGCTGAAGCGCGAGGGCCCGGGCACGCTCTACTTCGGCGAGGGCCTGAGCACCGTCAACCTCAACGTCACCAGCATGAACGGCCCGCTCGGCGACCTGCGGGTCCGCCAGGCGCTCTCGCTGGCCCTCGACCGCTCCGGCTTCGTCCGGACCGGCCTGGCCGGCGCCGGCACCGTCACCGGCTCCCTCACCACCAGGGCCGCCTGGGCCGGCGCCCCCGAGGACGTCCGGAAGGCGGCCTTCGACCACCTCACCCCCACCGCCCCGGACATCGACCGGGCCAAGGCCCTGGTCAAGGAGGCCGGCGCCGAGGGCAGGACGCTCACCGTCGCCACCAGCACCATCGGCCAGGACGTCTCGCTGCTCGCCACCGCCGTCCAGGCCGCCGGAGCGAAGATCGGCCTGAACGTCCAGCTGAAGACGATCGCCCCGAACGCCTTCACCGCGCTGTTCACCGACGCCAAGGCGCGCGAGGGCATCGACCTGTTCCCGGAGACGTACTACGACTCCGTCACCGACCCGCTCGACCTGCTCGCCAACTTCCGGACCGGCGCCTACCAGAACTACGCCGGCTTCAGCGACAAGGCCTACGACGACCTCGTCGACCAGGCCACCGCCGAGTACGACCCGGCCAGGCGCGGCGCGATCGAGGCCAGGCTCCAGCAGACCGCCTCCGAACAGCTGCTGTGGATCCCGGTCGCCGAGTGGCCCACCAGCGTCTTCCTCAACAAGCGCGTCACCGGCGCCCCCACCACCATCTCGTACATGTACTACCCGTGGGCCGCCGACGTGGGGGCCGCCCGGTGAACTTCCTGAGATTCGCCGCCCGGCGGCTGGCCGAGATGGCCGCCACCCTGCTCGGCGCGTCCTTCGTGGTCTTCGGCGCGATGTACCTGGCACCGGGCAACCCGGCGAGCTTCCTGCTGTCCGGCCGGTCGGCCTCCCCGGCCGCCCTGCAGGCGATCAACGAGCAGTACCACCTCGACGACCCGTTCCTGGTGCGGTACTTCCGCTGGCTCGGCCAGGTGCTGCAGGGCGACTTCGGACGCTCCATCACCTACCGCACCGACGTGTCCCGGCTGCTCGCCGACCGGCTGCCCGCCACCCTGACCCTGGTGGTCATGGCCCTGCTCGTGGTCGCCGTCCTCGGCCTGGCCCTCGGCTGGATCGGCGCGGTGCGCGGCGGCGCGACCGACTCGGCGGTCCTGCTCTCCACCACGCTCGCGGTCGGCACCCCCTCCTTCGTCGCGGCCGTCCTGCTACAGGGCCTGTTCGCGGTCAAGCTGGGCTGGTTCCCGACCAGCGGCACCGGCGACGGCTTCGGCGACCTGCTGTGGCACCTCACCCTGCCGGCGGTCGCCCTCGCGCTGTACCTGATCGGGATGCTCGCCCGGGTCACCCGCTCGGCGATGCTGGACGCCCTGGAGGGCGAGCACGTCGCCGTCGCCCGCAGCCGCGGCGTGCCCGAGCGCGAGGTGATCCGTCGCCACGTGTTCCGCAACTCGCTGGGCACCGTGCTGACCACCGGCGGCCTGATCGTCTCCACCCTGCTGGTCTGCACGATCCTGGTGGAGTCCGCGTTCAGCATCGGCGGCATCGGCCAGCTCCTCGAACTGTCCACCACCACCAAGGACTTCCCCACCGTCCAGGCCATCTCGCTGCTGATCGTCGCCCTGTTCATGACCGTGAACCTGGTCGTCGACCTGCTCCACCCGCTGGTCGACCCCCGGGTCGCCCTCGGTTCGAGGAGGGCCGACGCATGAGTGTCGCCCTCACCCGCCGGCCCGGCCTCGGCCGCCTCAGGGCCGCCCGCGCCCCGCTCCACCTGGCCTGCCTCGGCCTCGTCGCCCTGGTGGTGCTGGCCGCCCTGCTCGCCCCCTGGATCGCGCCGGACGACCCGAACGCCGTCGACCTCGGCAACGCCCTCGCCGGCCCCTCGCCCGACCACCTGCTCGGCGTCGACGCCGCCGGCCGCGACACCCTCTCCCGGCTCCTGCTCGGCGCCCGCACCTCCCTGCTCGGCCCGCTCGGCGTGGTCGCCTTCTCCACCGTCGCCGGCGTCCTGGTCGGCCTGGTCGCCGGCTGGCGGGGCGGCTGGCTCGACTCCGTCCTCTCCCGCGGCACCGAACTGGTCTTCGCCTTCCCCGGCATGCTGCTCGCCATCCTGATCGTCTCGGTGTACGGGGAGGGCCTCCTCGCCCCCGTCGTCGCCCTCGCGATCGCCTACCTGCCGTACGTCTCGCGGCTGACCCGCTCCCTGGTGCTGGCCGAACGCGAACGGCCCTACGTCGCCGCGTACCAGGTCCAGGGCCACTCCGCCGCGCAGATCTGCCTGCGGCACGTCCTGCCCAACATCGCCCCGATCGTCCTGGCGCAGTCCACCATCAACTTCGGCTACGCCCTCATGGACCTCGCCGGCCTCTCCTTCCTCGGCCTCGGCGTCCCCGCGCTCACCCCCGACTGGGGGCGGATGGTCTTCGACGGCCAGACGGCGATCCAGCACGGCTACCCGCTCTCCGCGATCCTGCCGTGCGTCCTCCTCGTGCTCACCGTCGTCGCGTTCAACGTCGTCGGCGAGCGCTGGGCCGACCGCGTCGCCCGGAGGAGCCGATGAGCCGGAGAACGACGAGCCGGAGAACGACGAACCGGGGGACCCGACGAACCGGCGCAGCCCCGAACCGGAGGACCGCGTGAACGCCCTCGACATCCGGGGCCTGCGGCTCCGCCTGCCCGGCACCGCCCGGCCCGTCCTCGACGGGGTCGACCTCGCCGTGGGCCCCGGGGAGACCGTGGCCCTGGTCGGCGAGTCCGGCTCCGGCAAGAGCCTCACCTCCCGCAGCGCCCTCGGCCTGCTGCCGCCCGGCGCCACCGCCGAGGGCAGCGTCCTGGTCGACGGCGAGGACGTCCTGACGATGGGCCCCGACCGGCTGCGCGCCCTGCGCACCGGCCGGGCCGCCATGGTCTTCCAGGACCCCAGGGCCGCGATCAACCCGCTGCGCCGCGTCGGCGACTTCCTCACCGAGGGCGTCCGCCTCGGCGGCCGGACGAGCCGGGAGGACGCCGAGCGGCGCGCGGTCGAACTGCTCGACGCCGTGGGCCTCGGCCCGGAACTGCTGCGCCGCTACCCCGGCCAGCTGTCCGGCGGCATGCTCCAACGCGTCATGATCGCCGCCGCGCTGATGGGCGACCCGGTCCTGCTGCTCGCCGACGAGCCCACCACCGCGCTCGACGTCACCAGCCAGGCCGAGGTGGTCGCGCTCCTCGACCGGCTGCGCCAACGCTTCGGCACCGGCCTGCTGTTCGTCACCCACGACCTCGGCCTCGCCGCCGCCATCAGCGACCGGGTCCACGTCATGTACGCCGGGCGGATCGTCGAGAGCGGCCCCGCCGAGGCGCTCTTCGCCCGGCCCCGCCACCCCTACACCGCCGCGCTGCTGGCCGCCACCCCGGGGCTGGACTCCGGGAGCGGCCGACTCGCCGCCATCGACGGCCAACCACCGGACCTGCGCGAGGAGTTGACGGGCTGCGCGTTCGCCCCCCGGTGCCCCCGGGCGACCGTCCTGTGCCGCGAGGAGACCCCGGCGCCGGGCCCGGTCGCCTGCCACCACCCGCTCGAAGGGAGCCGCGCCGATGCCTGAGGCCGTACTGGAGGTCACCGGACTGTGCCGGACCTTCGGCACCGTACGGGCGGTGGACGACGTCTCCTTCACCCTCCCGGCCGGCGGATCGCTCGGCATCGTGGGCGAGTCCGGCTCCGGCAAGACGACCACCGCCCGGATCGTCGTCGGCCTCGAACAGGCCGACGAGGGGCGGGTCGCCGTCCGGGGCCGGGCCCGCGCCGGCCGGGTGCGGGGGAGGGCCGGGCGGCTGGCCCGCGCCCGTGAGGTCCAGATGGTCTTCCAGGACCCGTACCTCTCCCTGGACCCGCGCACCAGCGTCGAGGCCGTGCTCCGCGAGACCCTGCGGCTGCACTTCCCCGGCACCGACCACGCGGCCCGGATCCGCGAACTCCTCGACCAGGTCGGCCTCGGCAGCCGGGCGGCCGACGCGCTGCCCCGGCAGCTCTCCGGCGGCCAGCGCCAACGCGTCGCCATCGCACGGGCGTTGGCCGTCCAGCCGGCCGTCCTGGTGCTGGACGAGGCGGTCGCCGCGCTGGACGTCTCCGTGCAGGCACAGGTCCTCAACCTGCTCGCCGACATCCGCGAACGGACCGGCATCGGCTACCTGTTCATCACCCACGACCTCGGCGTCGTCCGCTGCGTCACCGACGAGGTCGTCGTGATGCGCCACGGACGGATCGTCGAATCCGGCCCCACCGCCCATGTCCTGGACTCCCCGCAGCACGCCTACACCCGGCTGCTGCTGGAGTCCGTCCCCCGGCCCGGCTGGGATCCCGACCGGATCGCCGCCGCGCGCCGCGCCTTGTAAGACGGCTCCGGCCCGGCAGGTGGTGGGACCTGCCGGGCCGGAGCGACCGAGCAACACCGGCGGGCGACGCCGGGCGGCAGCGACCCTGCCGGCCCGGCGCCACCGCCGCAGGAAGGACGACCGTGCAGGTCACCACCGACGACACCAGCGCGACCGACCGGGCCGCGCACCGATCCCCCCGCCGCCGTTGGCGGTTCGCCGCCGTCCTGGCGGTGGTCGTCACCCTCTGCGGGTCGGGCATCGGGCTGTACCTCAACGAGCGCGACACCCGCGAACAGACCAGGGAGCTGGCGGTCCCCGCGACGCCCGACTGGATCGAACTGGACGTCACCGCCCAGGACGTGGACCCGACCGCCCAGCAGCTGACCCTCTACGTCACGCCCGTCCCGCACGGCAGGTTCGCCGCCGGGCCGGACTCCCAGACCTTCGCCCGCCCCGTCGAGATCACCGTCACCGGCACCCCCAGGGTGACCATCCGGGCGGCCGAGGGGGAGGCCGCGGCGTCCCAGCTCGTCCAGGTGGGGACGTACGACGGCACCAAGACGGACTACCCGTTCGACCGCTACCGCGCCGAGGCCGGCTTCACCGCCACCAGCGGGGGCGCGGCCGTGCCGGTCGGCCTGGTCCTCACCGACACCGACCCGTTCTTCGTACTGCGCCCGCAGGCCACCACCGCGAGCTCCGGCGCCGTGACCCTGGATACGCGGATCACCCGGTCCCGCAGCACCTTCATCCTCTCCTGGTTCATGATCGCGGCCATGTGGGCCATCGCCCTGGCCGTCCTCGGCGCCGCCGAGGTGCTGTACCGCAAGCGCGAGGGGCTGGTCTGGCCCTCCCTGGGCTGGATGGCGGCGAGCCTGTTCGCCCTGATCGGCATGCGCAACGCGGCCCCCGGGGCGCCGCCGATCGGATCCCTGATCGACTACGTGGCGTTCTTCTGGGCCGAGGGCCTCATCGCCGCCAGCCTGGCCTGCACCGCCTGGTCCGGCATCCGCACCGAGCACCGGCTGCGCCGCGAGCGGGAGGCGGTGACCGAGGCGGCGTGAGCCGAGGGGCGGTGAGCGGGGGTGTGAGCGGATTCCCCCGAACGGCGGGTGCGTGCCGCGCCGGAATCTGACCTTCCGATCAGTAGCCTGCGGAGCCGAACCCGACCCCAACCGGAACGAGGCCCCATGGCTCACCCCCGGCCGTCCCGCCGTTCACTCCTGCAGTCCGGGGCCGCGCTCGCCGCGCTGGCCCTGACCGGTGGCTGCTCCTCCGACAGCGGATCGGGGGAGCGGTCCGGTCAGAGCGGTCCGGCCTCGGGGGCGGCCGGGTCGGGGAGCCCGGCGGCCGGCGGGTGGACCATGCCGGCCGAGTCCGGCCCGCACACCCGCACCTTCATGGCCTGGCCGGCACTGGAGGAGGTGTGGGGCGACCAACTGCCGGCCGTCCGGCAGGACATCGCCGGGCTGGCCCAGGCCATCGCCGGCTTCGAGCCTGTCGTCCTGCTGGCCCGCCCCGACCAGGCCGACCAGGCCCGGCAGGCCTGCGGCTCCTCGGTCGAGGTACTGGAACTGAAGGTCGACGACCTGTGGGCCCGGGACACCGGCCCGACCTTCGTCACGGGCCCGAAGGGGCTCGCCGGGGTCGACTTCAACTTCAACGGCTGGGGCGGCAAGCAGACCCACGCCAACGACGCCCTGGTCGCCCGCTACCTCCTGGACCACTACGGCATCACCCGCGTCCAGGCGCCGGTCACCGGGGAGGGCGGCGGCATCGAGGTGGACGGCGAGGGCACCCTGATGGCCACCGAGAGCTCCTGGGTCAACGACAACCGCAACCCCGGCAAGTCCCGCGACGAGATCGAGGCGAGCCTCAAGGGCCTGCTCGGCGTCGAGAAGGTGATCTGGTTCAAGGGCGTCGCCGGGCAGGACATCACCGACTGCCACGTCGACGCCCTCGCCCGCTTCGCCGAGCCGGGCACCGTGGTGCTGCACCGGCCCGCCGCCGACACCCCGCCGGACGTCTGGACCACCGCCTCCGCACAGGCCGTCCAGGTGCTCCAGTCCGAGACCGACGCCAAGGGCCGCGCGTTCACCGTGGTCGACCTGCCCGAGCCCGACGTCACCCTGATCCAGGGCGCGGGCAAGGACTTCCTCGCCACCTACATCAACTACTACGTCTGCAACGGCGGCGTCATCGTCCCGCGCTTCGGCGACCAGGCCACCGACGACCGGGCGGCCGGCATCATCGGCGACCTCCACCCGGGGCGCAAGGTCACCCAGGTCGGCATCAACCACATCGCCGCCGGCGGCGGGGGCATCCACTGCGCCACCCAGCAGCAGCCCGTCGCACCCGGCTCCACCGGGTGACGCAGGGGCAGATAGTGGGACCGTCAGGCGCCGGACGGCCGGGCGGCGGCGGAGGAGAGCGAGTCCAGCAGCGTCCGCAGCACCCGCTCGGCGTCCACCGTCCCGTCCAGTGACCCGATGGCGGCGAGCCCGTCCACGGCGGCGGCGAAGGCCTCGCCGAGCGGCACCGGGTCGGCGCCGTCGCCGCGCTCGTCCAGCAGGCAGCGGAACAGGCCGACGAAGGAGGACCGCCAGCGCGCGTACTCGGCCTCCAGGCTGGCGCGGACGCGTTCGTCGTTGAGGGCGAGCCAGTGCAGGGCCGCGTGCAGCCGGGCGAGGTCGGGGCTCTCGGGCCGGGTGAGCAGTGCCAGGACCCGCTCGGAGCGCTCGGCGTAGCCGCCGGGGCCGGCGACCGCCTCCTCCAGCGGCGTGATCCACTCGGGCCGGATGTCCTCGACCACCGCGACGATCAGGTCGGTGCGGTCCGCGAAGTGGTAGTGGCACATCCCGTGCGAGACCCCGCACAGCGCGGCCACGTTGCGGGTGGTGAACCGCCCCGCGCCGTCGCCGGCGAGCAGGGTGCGGGCCGCGGCGATCAGCCGGGCCCGGGTCTGCTCGCCCTTGGCGGAAGCGCGCGTTCGGCCGGTGCCGCCGGGGCCGGGGGCCGTACGCGGGGCTGCGCCCGTCGCCTGTGTCGCCATGGCCGCCACTGTAACGACTGTGGGGGAGCGGCAGGGGCGCATCGGCACCGATCTCTGCGCAAAGTATTGACCGAGCGCTTGGTCAGTTTTACCTTTTCGGTCAACTGCCGCACAGGCAGCGCACTTTGACAGGGAGGTAGTGATGGAGGGCAGCTTCAGATCCCATCCGGCGATCGACGGAGGGCTCGGCCGACGCCGGTTCCTGACGGCCGCCGGGCTCGCTGTCGCGGGCACCGCGCTGACCGCGGCGAGCGGTGGGCAGGCCCGGGCCGCGCAACCCCGCACCACCACCGCGGGCCCGGCCGTCGCCACCGGCCTCCGGGTGCCGCTGGACACCGTCCGGCACACCCGCACCTGGATGGCCTGGCCGGACAGCAGCACCATCTGGCGGAACAAGCTCGGCGGTGTCCAGTCGAACATCGCCCTGATCGCGAAGACCATCGCGAAGTACGAGCCGGTGACCATGTGCGCCAACCCGGCGAGCGTCGCCAAGGCGCGCTCGATGTGCGGTTCGGCCGTCACCGTCATCGGGGACATCCCGGTCGACGACTGCTGGATGCGCGACACCGGTCCGGTCTTCCGCACCGACGGCGCCGGCGGCCTCGACACGATCGGCCTCAACTTCAACGGCTGGGGCAACCACCAGAACCCGCACGGCAACGACGCCCTGGTCGCCGGGCGCGTCGCCGCCTACCTAGGCCTGCCGTTCACCGCCGCCGGGCTGGTCGCCGAGGGCGGCGCCATCGAGACCGACGCGGCCGGCACGCTGATGGCCACCCGGAGCAGCATCCTCAACGCCAACCGCAACCCCGGCATGTCCCAGGCCGCGGTCGAGAGCGCGATGTGCGCGGCCTACGGCGCCAGCACCGTGATCTGGTTCAACGGTGTGGCCGGCCAGGACATCACCGACGACCACGTGGACGCCACCTCCCGCTTCCTCGACGCGGGGACGGCCGTGGTCCAGATGCCGCTGGCGAGCGACACCGACGCCTGGTCGAACGACGCACGGCAGCAGTACCGGATCCTGACCACCACCACCGGTGCCCAGGGCACCCCGTTCGCGGTCAGCCGGATCCAGGGGCCCGACTACAACCTGATCCGCTCGACCGACCCCAACTTCGTCGGCTCCTACGCCAACTACTACCTGTGCAACAACGCGGTGATCGCGGCGCAGTTCGGCGACGCCAAGGCCGACAGCGCCGCCAGGGCGGCCCTCGCCCGGCTGTTCCCCGGCCGCACCGTCGAGCAGCTCAACATCGACTCCCTCGGGGCGGGCGGCGGCGGGATCCACTGCGTCACCCAGCAGCAGCCCGCAGTGTGAACCCGCCGGGGCCGGGTCCGGCCCGCCGACCGGACCCGGCCCCGAACGGAGGCCGGCCCGGGGTTGTCCCCGGCCCGGCCGGTCCGGTCAGCCCAGGGCGGGGATGTCGTGGGTGGCGCAGTGGATGCCGCCACCGCCGGCCGCGATCGCGTCGATCTTGACCGGCACGATCTCGCGGCCCGGGAAGTACTGCTTCATGAGCTGCTGGGCCCGGTCGTCGGCCCTGGCGTCGCCGAACTTCGGCAGGTAGACGCCCTTGGTGCCGATGTAGAAGTTCATGTACGAGGAGACGAAGGCGTCGCCGCGCCCGGTGATCTTGTCGGGGTCGGGCTGCTGGAGCTCCACCACCTGGAGCTTCCGGCCGGTCGCGTCGGTGGCGTCCTTCAGGACGGACCGGGCCTGGTCGGCCGAGCGGGACCAGACGTCCGCCGGGGTGCCGGGGAAGGCCTGGTCGAGCAGGACCACGCCGGGGGCGACGAAGCGGGTCAGGCAGTCGACGTGGGCGTCGGTGATGTCCTTGCCCTTGACGCCCGCCAGCCAGATCACCTTGGTCACGCCGAGGACCTTCTTCAGCTCGGCCTCGACCGCGTCCCGGCTCATGCCCGGGTTGCGGTTGTCGTTGACGACGGAGCTCTCGGTGACCATCAGGGTGCCCTGGCCGTCGGTCTCGAAGGAGCCGCCCTCGGCGACCAGCCGGGTCTCGATCCGCTCGACGCCGTACTTGGCCAGCACCGTCCGGGCGACCTTGGAGTCGTTGCCGCGCTGCTGCTTGCCGCCCCAGCCGTTGAAGTTGAAGTCGACGCCCTTGACCGTGCCGCCCTCCTCGACGAACACCGGCAGGGTGTCCCGGGCCCACAGGTCGTCGACCGCGATCGGGACCACCTCGACCGCCGAGCCGCAGGCCTTCCGGGCGGCGTCCGCCTGCTCGGGCCGGGCCATCAGGACGACGGGTTCGCGGGCGGCGATGGCCTGGGCCAGGCCGGCGACGTCCCGGCGGACGTCCGCGAGCTGGTCGCCCCAGACGTTCTCGGAGGCGGGCCAGGACATCACCGTGCGCAGGTGCTTGTCCCACTCGGCGCCGAAGCGGCGCACACCGGGGGTGCCGCCGGGCCGCGTGGGCGGTACGGCGCCGTCGAGGTCCTTCAGGTCGTTGGGGTCGCAGGCGGTGAGGCCGAGGGTGAGGGCGCCGACTCCGGCGCCGACGCCGGCGAGCCTGCGGATCAGGGTACGGCGGGACAGGGCGTTGGTCATGCGGGAACTCCAGCTGAGGGTCTGAGTGGTGGTGGAGGAGAGTGCGCGGGGCGGCCGGGTTACGGCAGCGGTTCGTGCATGGTCGAGCAGTGGATGCCGCCGCCCCCGGCCATCAGGCGGTCGACGTCGATCTGCACCACCTCACGGCCGGGGAAGGCCGCGGCGAGCGCGTCCCGGGCGGCGGCGTCCTTGTACGCGTCGCCGAACTGGGCGGTGATGACACCCCCGTTGACGACGTGGAAGTTGAGGTAGGAGTCGACGAACTTGGAGCTGCGGGAGCGGACGGTGTCCGGGCCGTGCACCGGGACGACTTGCAGGCGGCGCCCCCGGGCGTCGGTGGCGGCGGAGAGGATCGCGAACTGCTCGCGGGCGTCCCGGGCCCAGGCGTCGTTGCGGTCGGCTGGCGGCAGCTGCACCATCACCGTGCCGGGGCGGACGAACCGGGAGGTGACGTCCACGTGGTCGTCGGTGATGTCCTGGCCCTTGATCCCGGGCAGCCAGATCATCGTGTCGGCGCCGTAGGCCTCCAGGACGGCCTCCTCGATCTCGTCCCGGCTCATGCCGCGGTTGCGGTTCTTGTTCACCAGGCTGCTCTCGGTGGCCATCACGGTGCCGTCGCCGTCGGTCTCGATCGCGCCGCCCTCGCCGACGAAGTCCGCGAAGGTGTGGCGCAGGCCGCGGCGGGTGGCGACGAGCTCGGCGACCCGGGCGTCGTCGTGGTGCACCTGCTTGTTGCCCCAGCCGTTGAAGTTGAGGACCACGGCGTCCAGGCCGCCGTACCCGTCCCGGCGGAACACCGGCGCGGTGTCGCGCATCCACAGGTCGTCGGTGGGGATCGCGGTGATCACCTCGACTCCGGAGCCGCACCAGGACTGGGCCTTGCCCGCCGTCCAGTCGTCGGGGGCGCACATCACCACCGGCTCGAACTCGGCGATCGTGCGGGCGATCAGGGCGATGTCCTCCTGGACGCCGCCCAGCCGCAGTCCCCACACGCCCCGGCGGGAGGGCCAGGACATCCAGGTCCGCGCGTGCGGGACGTCGTCCGCCGGCACCCAGGGGTAGGGCTCGGTGGAGCGGTCATCGCGGTAGTGGGTCATGAGGGCCTCCAGATCGTGCGACGGTGCCGGGAGGGGTGCCGGGGGCCGCCGACTCCACTCTTCGCGCCGCGCCGGGGCGGCGCACGTGGGGACGGACGGGCGGCAGCACCCTGCCGCGGGTTCAGGCTCGCACTGACTGAAAAGTCAGTCAAACTCGCGGTCATGCCCTAACGCATCCTTGACGGGCTCCGTGCGCAGAGTGAGGCCCCCCGTGCGGTCCGTACGGATCAGGACCCGAGCCGGGCCACCTCGGCGTCGACCGCGTCGGCCATGAGCGTGCGGGCGTGCGCCAGCGGCAGGCTGCCGCTCAGCCAGCGCGTGCTCAGCCCCTCCAGCAGCGCGGTCAGCCGCTCCGCCGCCCCGGCCAGCGCGACCGCCGAGGACATCGGCCGTACGGTGCCGAGCAGTTCGGCGACCTCCTGCACCCAGATCCGGGTGGCCCGCGCCAGGTCCTCGCGCAGCGTCTCGTCGAACACCGCGCTCGCCCGCAGCTCGCCCCAGGCGGTGCTGTTCTCCCGCACCTCGGCGGTGTCCTGGAGCTCCAGCAGCAGGGTCTGCTCCAGCTCCTCGCGGGGCGTCAGCGGCGGGGCGTCCTCGGCGCGCTCGGTCGTGTACCGCTCCGCCCGGTCGTTGATGAACTCCATCGTCTGCCGGAGGATCCCCGTCCGGTCCTTGAAGTGGTAGTAGATCAGCGCGGTGGACACGCCCGCCTCGGCGGCGAGCTCCTCCACCCGCAGCCCGCGCACCCCGCGTCGCGCGATCACCCGCGCCGCTGCTTCCAAGATCGACGTTTTACGACTGGCCACGATCCACCACCTTACCGGGGCGCGGGCGCCGGCCCCGTGCGGTTGCTGAAAGGCCGGTCAGCGAGGTCGGTCGATTCCCCCCGGCTGTGACGCAGGTCACCTCCAGGGAAGAACCTGCACGCCGCATCGGGCGTCTGGCTGGTGTGAGATCACGCAGGAGAACACTGGACGACCTGGACGAGGAACGCCTCCTCCGGCTGGTGGCCAAGGGCGACCGCGGGGCCTTCGACGAGCTGTACCGGCGGACGTCGCCCTGGCTCGCCGTGCGGCTGCGCCGCCGCTGCGCGGACGAGCAGATCGTCGCCGAAGTCATGCAGGAGACCTACCTCGCGGTCTGGCGCGCCGCCGGCGCGTTCGCCGGCAGCGCGGTCGGCGGGACGGCCGTCGGCTGGCTGTGGACGATCGCGGCGCGCCGCCTCGTCGACGCGTTCCGGCGCCGGGCCCACCACGCCGAACCGCCGGTCGCCGCCGCCGAGCGCGCGGTGGTGCCCGCGGCGGAGGAGGAGGCGCTCGCCGGCACCGTCGGCGGCGACGTCGGGGACGCCCTGCGCCGGCTGGCGCCGGAACTCCGAGAGGTACTGCAGGCCACGGTGCTCGACGGGCTCTCCGTCCGGGAGACCGCCGTCCTGCTCAGACTGCCCGAAGGCACGGTCAAGACCCGTGCCCGTCGGGCCCGGATCGCGATGCGGGAGGCGCTGGCATGAGTGGGGAACACGCGACCAGGCAGTTGATCGACGACTACGCACGTGGCGTCACGACGATGGCGGCGGACACGGTCTGGGCGCTGGAGGCCCACCTGGAGACGTGCGCGCCCTGCCGGAGCCTGCTGGCGGCCTCCGTCGCCACCGGGGCACCCGACATCGCCGCGCTCGTCGACACCGTCCGGGCCGGCCTGGAACCGCGGTTGGACGCGGTGGGCGCGGTGCCCCCGCGGTGGCGCCGGCCGAGGTGGGTGTCGTCCTGGCTGACGCCGGCCATGACCCCGTGGCTGGCCATGACCGCCGTCGTCACCCTGGTGGCGCTGCTGCTCGACGCGGCCGCCCCGGCGGAGGTCTTCGGCAGCTCCTCACCGGTGTCGCTGATCGCGCCGGTGCTGCCGCTGTGCGGCGTCGCCGCGTCCTGGTCCAGCGGCCTGGACCCGGCCCACGAACTGACCGCCTCCACCGCCCGGGCCGGCCTGCCCCTGCTGCTCAGGCGCACCACCTCGGTCCTCGTGGTGGTCCTGCCCGTCCTCCTGCTGGGGGGATGGCTGACCGGGAGCACGACGGCCGCGCAGTGGCTGCTGCCCTCCCTGGCCTTCACCTCCACCGCCCTGGCGCTGGGCAGCGTGGTCGGGGTGACCCGTGCCGCCCTCGGGCTGGCGGCCGGGTGGGGCCTCGTCGTCGTGGCCCCCACCTCGATCACCGGCCGGGTCCCCGCCTTCCTTCAACTGGCCCTGCAACGCGACCAGTTGCCCGTCTGGGGGCTGCTCCTCGCGCTCGGCGTCTGCGCCGTGATCGCCCGCCGGGACACGTACTCGACGCTGTGAAACCCATGTCCACCCTGTCCACCCTCGAAAGGGACCATCGCATGACGCATACGGCGAGCGCGGCCGACACCGCGCCGAAGACCTACCCCTGGGAGATCCGGGCCAGCGGCCTGAAGGTCCGCGTCGGACGGAGCAAGATGGCCGTCGACGGCCTCGACCTCTCGCTGGGCATCGGTGCCCACGGCCTCCTCGGGCCCAACGGAGCGGGCAAGACCACCCTGATCCGGACACTGGCCACCGTGCTGCGCCCCACCGAGGGCGAGCTGGAGATGCTCGGCACCTCCCTCGGCAGGGTGGGCGACCACCGGGCCCTGCGCCGCCGCATCGGCTACCTGCCGCAGGACTTCGGCTACTACAAGCGGTTCACCGTACGCGAGTTCGTCGAGTACATGGCCTGGCTGAAGGAGGTCCCGAAGCGGGACGTCCCCGACGCCGTCCAGCGCGCCGTCGAACGGGTGGGCCTGGCGGACCGCGCCGACCACCGGATGAAGACCCTGTCCGGCGGCATGGTGCGGCGGGCCGGCATCGCCCAGGCCATCGTCAACTCCCCGGCGGTGCTGCTGCTGGACGAGCCGACGGCCGGCCTCGACCCGGCCCAGCGGCTGCGCTTCCGCGAACTGCTGACCGACCTGGGCCGCGACACCTGCGTGGTCGTCTCCACCCACCTGGTCGAGGACGTCGCGGCCGCCTGCTCCGACGTGGTGCTCTTCGCCGACGGCCGCCTCGTCTTCCAGGGCACGCCGGACGAGCTGGGCGCGGCGGGCAGCGCCGAGCACCCCGGCGACAGCCCCCTGGAGCGCGGCTACTCGGCGCTGCTCCGCACCTCCGGCCAGCAGGGGAGCGCCTGGTGAACGCACGCGTGCTGCGAACCGAGCTGAAGCGCTCGGCCGCCCCCTGGGCCGGAGTCGTCGTCCTGGGCGGCAGCCTGGCGGTCTTCCTCCCGTTCGACGCGTTCTGGTGGCACGGCACCGCGGGGTGGACGGCCCAGTGGACCACCATGGCGTTCTGGACCCGGTCCCTGCTGACCTTCTGGTGGCCCTTCGTGATCGGCGTCGGGGCGGTGTACGGGCTGCGCGAACCCCGCTCGCGGATGACCGAGCTGCTGACGACCACGCCGCGGCCGGCCTGGCGCCGTGCGGCGCTGCCGGCCGGTGCGATCGGGCTCGCGCTGGCGGTGGGCTTCGGCCTGCTGGTCCTGGTGGGCGGAGTCCAGGTGGCGTCCGGTCCGACCACCTACACCCCCCTCGGCTGGCTGCCGATCTCGCTGGTGGCGGCACTGGCCCTGGTCGCGGGCGCCGTGTTCGGCATGGGCGTCGCGCGGGCGCTGCCCTCCGTCCTCACCCCGCCGGCCCTGGTGGTGATCGTCTTCGTGGGGACGGGCCTGTTCCTGCGGATGAACAACGAAGGGGCGGTACCGACGGGCCGGGTGGCGAACCGGTTCGCCCTGCTGTCCCCGGCGACCCCGGAGCCGCGGCAGATGCTGTTGACCCTGTCCGGCTCCGTCCACCTCGGCCAGACGCTCTGGCTGCTCGGCCTGCTCGCCACCGGCGTCGCGCTGCTGGCGGCCGCGACCCGGCGGGCCCGGCTGCTCGCGGTGACTCCCGCCCTGGCCGGCCTGGTCCTGGCCCTGCTGGTCCTCCCGTCCGCCGCGCGCGACGTCTACGTCGTCGACAAGGCCGCCGCGGCGCTGGTGTGCGACGGGCCGGTGTGCGTGACCCAGGCGAGCCGTTCCCACCTGGCCGAGCTCACCCAGCGCAGCAAGGACGCGCTGCGCGTGCTGCACGAGGTCCTGGGCGACCGGGCGCCGACCTCGGTACGGGAGGACACCGCGCTGCACGAGCTCGCCGAGGCGCGCGAACTCTCCGCGGACGTGCTGCTGGTCGACTTCAGCGAGCGGCTGCTCGCCGACGCGACGGGCGAGCAGCTGACCCGCGCGCTGATCGCCAAGGGTCTGGCACCGAGCTGCTACCCGGACAACGACAAGGAGGGCGGCGGGCACGTCGCCATCCCCGCCCAGAGCATCGCCGTGAGCTGGGCGCTCCACGACCCCCAGCTCCAGCCGCTGGCGCCGAAGGGCACCACCGCGTACGAGGTCGAGACCTGGGCGGCGGCCGACACCGCGTGGCAGAAGCTGACGGCACTGCCGGCGGCGGAGCAGCGCTCGCGGATCGTCGCGCTGCACGCCGCCTCCCTGTCCTGCGCGCGGCAGGACCAGATTCCGGTGCTGGCCGGGGAGGTGTCGCGGTGAGGTGGCTGACGCTGTACGCGCGTTCACGGCAGGTGCCCACGTCGGCGGCCGCGGTCACGCTCACCGCCCTGGTGGTGTGGGCCTTCAACCGGGGCGGCGGCACGGGCGCGGTGGACGCGGACGCGATCAACCCGATCGTGTACTTCGTGCTCGCCGCGGGCGTGGCGGCCGGGTCCGTCGGGCTCGGCGGGCAGGACTCCGCACTGGACCGGACGGCCGCGATCCGGTGGGCGCCCCGCCGGGCGGCGCACGCGCTGCTGATCGGCGTGGTCGTGGGCGCCGCGGTGCTGGCGGTGCAGGCCGCGGGGCCGAGGTTCGCCCCCACCGAGGTCGTCCTCCGGGACACCGCGGGCCTGGCGGGCCTGGCCGCGCTCGGGGCGGTGCTCTGCGGAGCGCACCTCGCCTGGATCCTGCCGATCGGCTGGCTCGGCTTCACCATCCTCGTCCCCCCGCTGCCGCCCACCACCGTGGGGAAGGCGATCGGCTGGATGACCTGTCCGGCCGGGACGGGGGTGTCCACCTGGACCGCGGTGGCCCTGCTGGTGACCGGCGGCGCGCTGTACGCGGTGGCCGGCCCGCGACGGTGACGGGCCCGTGACGGTGACGGGCCCGTGGGCGCCGACGGAGCACCCGGCGGCGCCCGCGGACCGGCCGCGTGCCGGGGCGGCATCGCCGCCTGGTCACCCTGCTGTCAAGTGATCTCACTCCTTCGAGTGAGGATCGGTCGCCGATCGGTCGGTGGAGCACCTCTTGCGGTCAAGACTGACCCCCGAACGAACACAGTCAGTTCTCGGAGGGGGAACGGTGTCGACCATCGGAATGTCCGGCATACCCGGCGAGGTCGGGGCGGATCGACGGCTGCTGGTCAGCGTCTTCGACCCGCAGGAGGCGCGGGAGGCGGTCCTCGGCGGCGCGCGGATCATCGACAGCGAGGACCCGCGCAGCGCGCTCGGCACGATCAAACCGCGCCGGATCATGGACATCGCGGACGCGGTGCTGGCCGCCCGGCGGGACCTCCCGGTCCAGCTGAGCACCAACATCGGCGAGGACCAGCTGCTGTACCGGCGCGCGGAGAACGGTCTGGCCCTGCCCAAGTCGGCGTACGAGCAGGTCGGCAAGGCGGCCCAGGCCGCCCTCGGCGTCGCCCTGGCGATGGGCACCCGGGTGCATCCCTGCGGGATCGTCAAGGTCGGCCTGGACGGCATGCGGACCGGTGAACTGGCCGACGTGCTCGGCGAGATCACGGCGACGCTGCGCCGGACCGACCGGCTGTCGCACACCCGGGTGATGTCCGTCCTGTTCGCGCAGGACCTCGACCTGTGGGACGCCCGCAAGACGCTCCCGCAGGTGCGGCGCGCCCTGGTGGGCCTGCGGGAGTACTACCCGTGCGAGCCGTCCACGCCCGGGGCGTTCGACCTCGCCGAGTACGCGGACGCACTGCTCGACCCGCACGGCGAGCCGCTGTTCGGCGGCCGGCGGCCGGAGCCGGCCGAGCTGAGGGCCTCCGGCGCCCTGCCGACGGGCACGACCGGCGGTTTCGTGGCCGTCAACGAGCCGTTCTCCCAGGCGGGTTACGGTCTCACGACGGCCCGTCGCACCGATCGGGAGGCGATCCGCGCGATGGTCGAGGCCAGCGCGGCGGCCGGCGCCGACGCGATCATGGTGGACACCAGCATCCTGCTGAAGGTCGCCCGGATCGGACTGGTCTCCACCGCCGGCAGCCCGGAGCTCGCCGACCTCGACCGCCACGACACCGACCGGCACGGTCTGGCCAGGGCCGGCATCCTCTCGCTGGAGGAGATCCGGTTCCTCGTGGAGCTGTGCCACGCCCACGGCCTGGAGGCGAACCTGGCCGGTTCGGTGCAGAGCCACCACGCCCAGCAGGTCTGGCGGCTCGTCCCGGAGCTCGACCAGCTCTCCGCCCGCGGTGGCGTCAGCGCCCTGGCCCGCGACCCGTACGGCGGCACCGGCCGTGGTACCCGGCACGAGCGGACCGTGCGCCGCGCCCTCGTGAGCGGGCTGATCCCGCCGGAGCAGGGCGGCCGGCTGGTGCTGCCGCGGCGGATGACGGAGCAGCCCGGGGCGCTCGACGACCTGGCGGGCCTGCTCAAGCGCCACCCCGACCTCGCCGCGTACTCCTCCGACGCTTACGGGGTACTGGCGCCGCTCGGCTGAGCGGTGGCGCCCGCGAGACCGCAGGTATCGCTCATTCACCGTACGGCGACGCGGAGTCGGTGATATCGGTTGTCCGAGTACGTCCGACTACGTCCGAGCACGCGTGAGTACGGACCACTTCGAGCACCAGCGAGAAGGAGCACCTCTTGACCACTCACCACAGGCGCGGTGCCCACCTGCGGACGCTGTCGGCCCTGACGGCGGCGCTGTCCGGGATCGTCGGCGTCACCGCGCTCGGCACCACCCCGGCGGCCGCCGCCGACCAGCGTCACCCGATCTACGCCATCGCGCACCGGGTCGACACGCTGGACGGCGTGGACGCCGCGATCAACCACGGTGCCAACGCCATCGAGATCGACGTCTGCGCCTGGTGGAACCCGAACGAGTGGCGCGCCTACCACGACTGTTCCTCGGCCGGCGAGAACCGGCTCGGCCCCAGCTTCGACAGCATGCTCGACCGCATCCTCTCCAACGCCGACGCGGGCCGCCGGCTGTCGCTGGTCTGGCTGGACATCAAGGACCCCAACTACTGCGGCGAGGAGCCGAACCGCACCTGCAGCGTCGCCGGACTGCGCGACAAGGCCCAGCGGCTGACGGCCGCCGGCATCCAGGTGCTCTACGGCTTCTACGAGTACCACGGCGGCAGCACCCCGGACGTCGGCGGCCGGGGTTGGAAGAGCCTGGAGGGCAGGCTCGGCCCGCTGGAGGGCATCACCACGACCGGCACCCGCGACCAGGTGAACAGCGCCTTCAACCGGTCCGGCTCCGGCTTCCCGGCCGGCCGCCGGGCGATGGACTACGGCGACAGCGACATCACCAAGGGCTTCGGCAACTGCACGGAGGCCACCTACAACACCTGCGCGGAACTGAAGAAGGGAGCCGCCGACCGGTCCGCCGGACGGCTCGCGGCCACCCTGTCCTGGACGACCACCTACAACGACCCGTGGTACGTCGACAAGCTCCTCGGCGACGCCCAGGTGGACGGCATCATCGCCGGCTACGGCGCCTTCACCGGGGTGCGCGAGTACGACAACGGCTGGCAGTGCGCCAACGCCGTCAACCTCGTCCGGGACTGGGTGAACCGCCACAGCGGGACCCACCGCATGGCCACCAGCGGCGACCGCCTGTTCAGGTAGGCGACCGTTCGTCGTGGGTAGGGGGCCCGGCCTCTCTCCCGCGGGCGCCGACCCGGAGCCCGCGGGAGAGAGGGGAGAAGGAGAGGACCGGGGCCGTCCGGACAGGGCATTTTGTCTCGGGCGCCGGGGAGGGGTAGGGTCTCCCAGTCGCTCGACTGGGAGCACCGGACACGTGTCAACGCGGACGGTCCCGGGGCGGCCAATCCTCTGAACCAACACTTCCCGGCTCGGGCTGGGGCAAATCTGTCATGCGCAGGTGCGGCCCAGTCTGTATATGGCGTGTTCGTTTTATCGGATTGCGGCCGGATTCGCTTTTCGAAGTGGAGGTCGGCTAGTGTTTGAAACGTCGGACAGGGCGCCAAGCGCTGGAAGACAACAGCGAGTCGGAAGCAGAAAGCGCCGGTAAACGGAGCGGAAAGCATCTGGTAAGCTGGAAACACGAAAGAACGAAGCCCGGAGGGTCCGCTGGAAGGCGGTCCAAAGGAAGCATCCGTTCCTTGAGAACTCAACAGCGTGCCAAAAGTCAACGCCAGATATGTTGACATCCCCGGCCTCAGGGTTTCCTGGGGTTGGAGATTCCTTTT
>NZ_JBHVRS010000008.1:169285-374494 GCF_042885595.1 Kitasatospora sp. NPDC058046 | reverse complement strand
CTGCAGGGGGGACCCTGTGGGAGAGTAGGACGCCGCCGAACAATTCTTCAGAAGAACCCCCATCCGGGTCCCGGATGGGGGTTCTTCGCGTTTTCCGGGCTTTTGAGCGCGTTCTCAGAGCTTGAGCTTGAACCCGACGTGCGAGGCCACGAATCCCAGCCGTTCGTAGAAGCGGTGTGCGTCCGTGCGCGTCGCGTCGGAGGTCAGCTGGACGAGGTCGGCGCCGAGTTCGCGGGAGCGGTCGACGGCCCACCGGATCAGTTCGGTGCCCAGGCCGCTGCCGCGTTCGTCGGCGTGGATGCGGACGCCCTCGATGATCGTGCGGGTGGCGCCGGCCCGGGAGAGGCCGGGGACGACGGTGAGTTGGAGGGTGCCGACGGTGCGGCCGGCCCGGTCGGCGACGATCAGGTGCTGGTGCGGGTCGCCGTCGATGCGGGCGAAGGCGGTGCGGTAGGGGGTGAGGTCGTCGGGGCTCTCACGGGTGGCGCCCAGCGGGTCGTCGGCGAGCATGGCCACAATCGCCGGGAGGTCGTCGGCGGTGGCCCGCCGGATCGTCAGAACAGCCGTTTCAGTCATGATCAGAGACTAGAGGCCCCTGTCTGGCGCACCGCGCCTTGTCTACGCCCGTAGCACCCCTTCCCGGGCCTTCTGAAGGGCCGTGGGACCCTCTCGGCGTCAGTCCCCGGGCTTGGCACTGGTGATGACGGCGAAGACGGCGCCGTGCGGGTCGACCAGCTGGGCCAGGCGGCCGACGCCGTGCACGTCCATGGCCGGGATCCGTACGGTCGCGCCGAGGGTGTCGGCGATGGCGAGGCTGGCGTCGGTGTTGGGGACCTCGAAGTAGGGGAGCCAGTGCGAAGTGGTGCCGCGCGCGGTGTGTTCGGGGCCGAGCTGCATGATGCCGCCGTGGGCGTCGTCGCTGCCGCCGCCGGCCGGGGTGAGGACGGTGTACATCACCTCGCCGAGCGGGACGTCCTGCTCCTGCCAGTCGAAGACGGAGCGGTAGAAGGACTTGTCGAGTTCGGCGTCGACGCTGTAGCACTCGGCCCAGCAGAGGCTGCCCTCCTCGGTGACGACGTCCAGGCCGCGGGTGCCGTGCGGCTGCCAGACGGCGAAGTCGGCGCCGGTCGGGTCGGTGTAGGCGGCCATCCGGCCCGCGGTGAAGACGTCGAAGGGGGCGAACCGGACGCGGCCGCCGGCCTGTTCGACCAGCGCGGTGGTGCGGTCGGCGTCCTCGGTGGCGAAGTAGAGCGTCCAGCCGGGCGGCGTGCCCTCCTCGGCGAGCGGGCCCAGGGCGGCGACGGTCCGGCCGTCGAGCTGGAAGAAGCCGTAGCCGCCGGCCTCGGGGCCGGCCGAGTCGAAGGTCCAGCCGAACAGCGCGGTGTAGAAGTCGACGGACGCGCGGGTGTCGGGGCTGCTCAGGTCGAGCCAGTCCGGGGAACCGGGGCGGAAGTCGGTGTTGAGCATGGCGGCACTGCTCCTCGGACGGGGCCCGGGCGGGCGTGGTCGACGGCGGTCCCCCTCGGTCCCTCCCAGCCTGGCACCTCGGCCGGGGCGGTGCACGGCAGCCGCCGCCGCACCGGCGGGGGCGGGGTGTCGGGGCGGGGCGGTACGGTGCGTAGCGGAATCGTCCACCCGTACCGGTCGAAGGGGGTCCGGTGAGCAAGCAGGCGGCGCAGTCCGGGCAGCAGGTGCCGCGCCAGCTCGCGCAGGTCGAGGGCGTGCTGGAGCGGATCACCTACGCCAACGAGGAGACCGGCTACACGGTGGCCCGGGTGGACACCGGCCGGGGCGCGAACGACCTGCTGACGGTGGTGGGTGCGCTGCTGGGGGCGCAGGTCGGCGAGTCGCTGCGGCTGCACGGGCGGTGGGGCTCGCACCCGCAGTACGGGCGGCAGTTCACGGTGGAGAACTACACCACGGTGCTGCCCGCCACGATCCAGGGGATCCAGCGGTACCTGGGCTCGGGGCTGATCAAGGGGATCGGGCCGCGGTTCGCCGAGCGGATCGTGGAGCGCTTCGGGGCGGACACCCTGGAGGTGATCGAGAACGAGCCGGGCCGGCTGATCGAGGTGCCGGGGCTGGGGCCCAAGCGGACGAAGAAGATCGCCGCGGCCTGGGAGGAGCAGAAGGCCATCAAGGAGGTGATGGTCTTCCTGCAGGGGGTCGGGGTGTCCACCTCGTTGGCTGTGCGAATCTACAAGCAGTACGGCGACGGTTCGATCGGTGTGGTGCGGAACGAGCCGTACCGGCTGGCCTCGGACGTGTGGGGCATCGGCTTCCTGACGGCGGACCGGATCGCCCAGGCGGTGGGGATCCCGCACGACAGCCCGGAGCGGGTGAAGGCCGGCCTGCAGTACGCGCTGTCGCAGAGCACCGACCAGGGGCACTGCTTCCTGCCGGAGGAGCGGCTGATCGCGGACGGCGTGAAGCTGTTGCAGGTGGACGTCGGGCTGGTGATCGACTGCCTGGCGGAGCTGGTGGCGGCCGAGGGCGTGGTGCGCGAGGCGGTCCCGGGGGAGGGCGGCGAGCCGGTCACCGCGGTGTACCTGGTGCCGTTCCACCGGGCGGAGATCTCGCTGGCCAACCAGCTGGTGCGGCTGCTGCGTTCGGACGCGGACCGGATGCCGTGGTTCGGGAACGTGGACTGGCCGGTGGCCCTGGACTGGCTGGCGAAGCGGACCGGGGCCGAACTGGTGCCGGAGCAGGAGGAGTCGGTCCGGCTGGCGCTGACCGAGAAGGTCGCGGTGCTGACGGGCGGTCCGGGCTGCGGCAAGTCGTTCACGGTGAAGTCGATCGTGACGCTGGCGCTGGCGAAGCGGGCCAAGGTGGTGCTGGCGGCGCCGACCGGCCGGGCGGCGAAGCGGCTGGCGGAGCTGACCGGGGTGGAGGCCTCGACGGTGCACCGGTTGCTGGAGCTGAAGCCGGGCGGGGACGCCGCGTACGACCGGGACCGGCCGCTGGACGCGGACCTGGTGGTCGTCGACGAGGCCTCGATGCTGGACCTGATCCTGGCGAACAAGCTGGTCAAGGCGGTGCCGCCGGGCGCGCACCTGCTGTTCGTGGGGGACGTGGACCAGCTGCCCTCGGTGGGCGCCGGGGAGGTGCTGCGGGACCTGCTGGCGGAGGGCGGGCCGATCCCGTCGGTGCGGCTGACCAGGATCTTCCGGCAGGCGCAGCAGTCCGGCGTGGTGACCAACGCGCACCGGATCAACGAGGGGAGGCCGCCGCTGACGGACGGCCTGGCGGACTTCTTCCTGTTCGCCGAGGACGACGCGGAGCGGGCGGCCGGGCTCACGGTGGACGTGGTGGCGCGCCGGATCCCGCAGAAGTTCGGCTTCGACCCGCGCCGGGACGTGCAGGTGCTGGCGCCGATGCACCGCGGCCCGGCCGGCGCGGGGAACCTGAACACCCTGCTCCAGGCGGCGGTGACGCCGGCCCGGGAGGGGCTGGCCGAACGCCGGTTCGGCGGCCGGACGTTCCGGGTGGGGGACAAGGTCACCCAGATCCGCAACAACTACGACAAGGGGCGGAACGGCGTCTTCAACGGCACAGTGGGAGTGGTGACCGCGCTGAGCGTGGACGACCAGCGGCTGACGGTGCTCACCGACGAGGACGAGGAGGTGGCGTACGACTTCGACGAACTGGACGAGCTGGCCCACGCGTACGCGGTGACGATCCACCGCTCGCAGGGGAGCGAGTACCCGGTCGTGGTGATTCCGGTCACCATGTCCGCTTGGACGATGCTCCAGCGGAACCTGCTCTACACCGCTGTGACCAGGGCACGGAAACTCGTGGTGCTGGTGGGGTCACGCAAGGCGATCGGACAGGCCGTCCGGGCCGTCAGTGCAGGTCGGAGGCATACCGGACTCGACCATCGGCTCGCAGCTGGATGATTATCCAACGGGATGGTTGCCTCTAATGTTCTCTTGACGTGAAGAGATTTACGGCAGAGCCTAGGGTGGTGCCGATCTTGTCCGGTTCGTACCGGCTGCGGCAGCAGGTTTTGTAGGGGCGGGCCCTTTCGGGCCACCCCGGGTGCGCGACTGTCCTCCGGATGGGGGATGGTAGAGACAGTCAGGGCACCTTGGAAGAGGATTCATTTCGTCGGTGAGGAAGACGTGAGCGACAACTCGGTAGTACTGCGGTACCAGGACGGCGAGTACGAGTACCCCGTCGTCGAGAGCACTGCGGGCAACGCCGGCTTCGACATCTCGAAGCTGCTCCCGCAGACCGGCCTGGTCACCCTGGACAACGGCTTCGGTAACACCGCCGCGTACAAGTCCGCGATCACCTTCGTGGACGGCGACAACGGCATCCTGCGGTACCGCGGCTACCCGATCGAGCAGCTCGCCTCCGATGGCGGGTTCATCGAGACCGCGTACCTCCTGATCAACGGCGAGCTGCCCAACGCGGACCAGCTGGCCGAGTTCAACCGCGAGATCACCCAGCACACCCTGCTGCACGAGGACGTCAAGCGCTTCTTCCAGGGCTTCCCGCGGGACGCCCACCCGATGGCCATGCTGTCCTCGGTCGTCGGCGCGCTGTCCACGTTCTACCCGGAGAGCCACAACCCGTTCGACGCGGCCCAGCGCCACCTGTCGACGGTCCGCCTGCTCGCCAAGCTGCCGACGATCGCCGCGTACGCGTACAAGAAGGCGATGGGCCAGCCCTTCGTCTACCCGCGCAACGACCTGAGCTACGTCGAGAACTTCCTGCGGATGACCTTCGCCGTCCCCGCCGAGGACTACGAGCTCAACCCGGTCGTCGTCAACGCGCTGGACAAGCTGCTCATCCTGCACGCGGACCACGAGCAGAACTGCTCGACCTCCACCGTGCGCCTGGTCGGCTCCAGCCACGCCAACCTGTTCGCCTCGATCTCGGCCGGCATCTCGGCCCTGTGGGGCCCGCTGCACGGCGGCGCCAACCAGGCCGTGCTGGAGATGCTGGAGAGCATCCAGAAGGACGGCGGCGACGTCGACGCCTTCATCACGAAGGTGAAGAACAAGGAAGCCGGCGTCAAGCTGATGGGCTTCGGCCACCGGGTCTACAAGGCGTTCGACCCGCGTGCCGCCCAGGTCAAGCTGCTCGCGCACGAGGTCCTCGGCCAGCTCGGCAAGAGCGACGAGCTGCTGGACATCGCGCTCAAGCTGGAGGAGCACGCCCTCAAGGACGACTTCTTCATCTCGCGCAAGCTGTACCCGAACGTGGACTTCTACACCGGCCTGATCTACCGCGCCATGGGCTTCCCGACCAGCATGTTCACCGTGCTGTTCGCCCTCGGCCGGCTGCCGGGCTGGATCGCCCACTGGCACGAGATGATCAACGACCCGACCAGCCGGATCGGCCGTCCGCGCCAGATCTACACCGGCACCGCGATCCGCGACTACGTCCCGCTGGACGCCCGCTGACCGCAGCGGCGCCGACCACCGGCCCGCACGGAAGCTGAGAGGGGCCCGACCGCGAGAGCGGCCGGGCCCCTTCGCGTCCCGGTGGCGCGCCCGAGGGCCCGCGCGGGGACGGAACCGTACGGCGCACGACTCCGGGGTCGGCCGCAGCCGGGGACGGCCGCTCAAAGCGTCCCAGGCCCGCCAGAACCCCGGCGTCGTGCGCGAAGGCCGTCAGGGTCGACGACCGTCCCGGGGCCCGCCGGAGCCCCGTCGGCGACAGCCCGCTGGAAGCGCGGGGACACGTTGCCGTTCAGCGTGTCCCCGCCCACCGGAAAAACTGCCGCACTACCAACCTAAGACGTATCAGGGTGCGAGAAGTTACGCCCGGGGGGTGTGAGCTGCCTCTCGCCACGCTCCGTGTGCGCGTCGTACCACGCTCATATCACACCTTCGCTCGCGCCGGACGTCACCCTCCCCGCAGTCACGGCAACCGAGCGTGATAGGAATCGTGGCATTCCGGTACGGACCGTCGCGCACATTCGCCGCGCGACGGCGGAACTGGGGAGGGAGTGCGCAGATGGCCAGGAACGTCGTCGTCACCGGCGGTGGCACGGGAATCGGGTACGAGGTCGCGCGGCGGTTCGTCGAGGCCGGCGACCACGTGGTGATCGTGGGCCGCCGCCGGGAGGTCCTGGAGAAGGCCGCGGCCGGACTCGGGCCGAACGTCACCCCGCTGGTGTGCGACCTCGCCGACCCGGACGCCGTCGAGGCCGCGCTCGCCGACCTGCCCGAGCGGATCGACGTCCTGGTCAACAACGCCGGCAGCCGCGAGACCGTGGTCGGCGGCGGGCCGCACGCCCTGCTGGCGCGCTGGCGCGGCGACTTCGAGCGCAACGTGCTGACCGTGGTGCTGCTCACCGAGTCGGTCCGCGACCGGCTCACCCCGGGCTCCGGCCGGGTGGTCACCATCAGCTCCATCGCCGCCCTGCGCGGGGCCGGCTCGTTCGGTGCGGCGAAGGCCTCGCTGCACGCCTGGAACCACTTCCTGGCCGCCCAGTTGGGCACCTCGGGCATCACCGCCAACATCGTCGCGCCGGGCACCGTCGCGGGCACCGAGTTCTTCGGGCCGCGGTTGGACGAGGCCGAGGTCGCCCGCCGGGCCGCCCGCACCCTGCTCGGGCGGATCGGCGAGACCGGCGAGGTGGCCGCGGCGGTGTACTTCCTGGCCTCGCCCGAGGCCGGGTTCATCACCGGCGAGATCCTGCACTGCAACGGCGGCGAGCTGCTGGGGCGTTGAGGCCCGGCCCCCGAACGCCCCGAGGGCCCCGGGACGCCCCGTACGCGCGAAGGCCCCGGACCGACATCGGTCCGGGGCCTTCGCGCGGGCCGGCTCAGGCGGGCCGGAAGCGGCGCAGCCGCAGGCTGTTGGTGACCACGAAGACCGAGGAGAAGGCCATCGCGGCCCCCGCGACCATCGGGTTGAGCAGGCCGGCGGCGGCCAGCGGGATCGCCGCCACGTTGTAGCCGAAGGCCCAGAACAGGTTGCCCTTGATGGTGGCCAGGGTGCGGCGGGAGAGCCGGATCGCGTCGGCCGCCGAGCGGAGGTCGCCGCGGACCAGGGTGAGGTCGCCGGCCTCGATCGCGGCGTCGGTGCCGGTGCCCATGGCGAGGCCCAGGTCGGCCTGGGCGAGCGCGGCCGCGTCGTTGACGCCGTCGCCGACCATCGCCACGACCTTGCCCTCGGCCTGCAGCCGCTTGACGGTGGCGACCTTCTCCTCCGGGAGCACCTCGGCGAGCACGTGCTCCGGTGCGATGCCGACCTCGGCGGCGACGGCCTCGGCCACCGCCCGGTTGTCGCCGGTGAGCAGCACCGGGGTCAGGCCGAGCGCGCGCAGCCTGCCGACGGCCTCGGCGCTGGTCGGCCTGACCGCGTCGGCGACCTCCAGCACGGCCCGGGCCTCGCCGTCCCAGCCGACCGCGATCGCGGTGCGGCCGGCCGCCTCGGCGGCGGCCTTGGCGCGGGCCAGGGAGGGCGGCAGGTGCTGCGCGCGGTCGGCCAGCAGGGCCTCGCGCCCGGCGACCACCGCGCGCCCCGCCACGACCCCCTCCACGCCCCGCCCGGGCACGCTGCGGAAGTCCGCGACGGCGGGCAGGGCGCCGGCCTCGGCGGCGGCCTCGGCGACCGCCCGGGCGACCGGGTGCTCGGAGGCGTGCTCGACGGCGCCCGCCAGGCGCAGCGCCTCGGCCCGGTCCACGCCCTCCGCGGTGTGCACGGCGACCAGGGCCATCCGGCCGGTGGTGACGGTGCCGGTCTTGTCCAGGACGACGGTGTCCACCGTGCGGGTGGTCTCCAGCACCTCGGGGCCCTTGATCAGGATGCCCAGCTGGGCGCCGCGGCCGGTGCCGACCATGAGCGCGGTCGGGGTGGCCAGGCCCAGGGCGCACGGGCAGGCGATGATCAGCACGGCGACGGCCGCGGTGAAGGCCTCGGTGGAGCTGTCGGTGGCCAGCAGCCAGACCACCAGGGTGGCCAGGGCGATCAGGATGACGGCCGGGACGAAGACCGCGGAGATCCGGTCGGCCAGCCGCTGGGCGGCGGCCTTGCCGTTCTGCGCCTCCTCGACCAACCGGGCCATCCGGGCCAGCCGGGTGTCCGCGCCGACCCGGGTGGCCTCGACCACCAGCCGGCCGCCCGCGTTGACGGTGGCGCCGGTGACGGCGTCGCCGACGGTGACCTCGACCGGGACGGACTCGCCGGTCAGCATCGAGGCGTCCACCGCCGAGGCGCCCTCGACCACCGTGCCGTCGGTGGCGATCTTCTCGCCCGGGCGGACCACGAAGCGGGTGCCGACCGTCAGCCGGTCCACCGGCAGCCGTACCTCGCGTGCCCGCTCCAGGACCGCGACGTCCTTGGCGCCGAGGTCGAGCAGGGCGTGCAGTGCGGCGCCGGCCCGGCGCTTGGAGCGGGCCTCCAGGTAGCGGCCGAGCAGGATCAGCACGGTGACGGCGGCGGCGGTCTCCAGGTAGAGCGTGGCCGAGGCGTCGGTGTCGCCGACCGAGAGCGAGAAGTCGTGGTGCGTCCTGGGCCGGCCGGCGTGGCCGCCGAACAGCGCCCAGCAGGACCAGCCGAAGGCGGCCAGGGTGCCGAGCGAGACCAGGGTGTCCATGGTGGCGGCGCCGTGCCGGAGGTTGGTCCAGGCGGCGCGGTGGAAGGGCAGGCCGCCGTAGACCACGACCGGGCCGGTGAGCGCGAAGGCCAGCCACTGCCAGTCGGTGAACTGGAGGGCCGGGACCATCGACAGCAGCACCACCGGGAGGGCGAGGACGGCGCTGGTCAGCAGCCGGTCGCGCAGGGGGTCGGCGGGCTCGGGCCGGGTGGAGCGTTCGGGGGCGGCCGGGGGCGGGGGGAGCTCGGCGGTGTAGCCGGTGCGCTCGACGGTGGCGATCAGGTCCTCGACCGTGGTGCCGGGGCCGAAGTCGACCCGGGCCTTCTCGGTGGCGAAGTTGACCGTGGCCTCGACGCCGTCCATCCGGTTGAGCTTCTTCTCGATCCGGGCCGCGCAGGAGGCGCAGGTCATCCCGCCGATCGACAGCTCGACCCGGTCCCGGGCCCCGAGGTCCGGGGTGGACGTGCTCATGCGGATCAGCTCCTCGGTGCGGGTGGCCGGCGGGGCGCCGCGGCGGCCCCGCCGTGCCGGGTGGCTCAGGCGCTGCGGCCGACCAGCTCGTAGCCGGCCTCGTCGATCGCGGCGCGCACCTGCTCGTCGTCCAACGGGGCGGCGGAGGAGATCGTCACGGTCCCGGCCGTGGCGTCGGCGGCGACCCCGGTGACCCCGGCCAGGGCGGAGACCTCCTCGCTGATCGCCTTCTCGCAGTGGCCGCAGCTCATGCCGGACACGGTGTAGGTGATGGTGCTGGACATCGGGGGCCTCCGGGAGGTCCGGGCGGCCCGGGTGTTCGCCCGGGGCGCGGCGCTGGCAACGACTCTTGTGACAACACCATACCCCTCCAGGGTATTCCGGGAGTGGTGGGGGTGGGGCGCCCGGGAACGCCCGGGAACGCCGGGGGCCAGGGCCGGTCGGGCTTCCGCGGTGATCGTCCCTTATGTTCGGTATGTGTTTCCGCTCCGCCGCGCCCAGTCTCCCTCGGCTCCCACGGCAGCCGGACTGCCGCCGGACCGGCAGCGCGGCGCCCTGCTCGCCGCCGACCTCCAGGACGTGCCCTTCTGGCGGCGCGCCACCCCGGCGCTGATCGCCGTCCTGCTCGTCGGGCTCGCGGACTTCCTCTCCGGCAAGGACCGCTACCTGGCCCCGCTGATGACCGTGGTGCCGACCGTCGCGGCACTGACCCTGAAACCCCGCGAACTGCTGCTGGTCTGCTCGCTCGGGCTGCTCACGGTGTTCGGGCTCAGCCACCACGACGAGGTCGACAACATCAACGACGCCCGCTTCCTGTACGGGGCGATGGTCAGCTACGTCGTCCTGACGCTGTTCTCGGCCTGGGTCGCCAAGATCCGGATGCGGCGCGCGGCGGCCTTCGCGGCCGTCAGCTCCGTCGCCGAAGCCGCCCAACGGGCGCTGCTGCAGTTGCCCGGGCCGACCGTCGGGCCGCTGCGGCTCGCGGTGCGGTACGTGTCGGCGGCGGACGCCTCACGGATCGGCGGGGACCTGTACTCCGTGCTGGAGACGCCGCACGGCACCCGGGTCGCGGTCGGGGACGTCCGGGGCAAGGGACTGGCCGCCGTGCAGACCGCGGCCGTGGTGCTGGGCGCCTTCCGCGAGGCGGCGTACGACGAGGCCGGACTGCGGGGCGTCGCGGCGCGGATCGAGGCCAGTGTCGAACGGCACGTGCCGGACGGGGAGTTCACCACGGCGCTGTTCGCGGAGTTCCGTACGCCCGGGGCGATGGAGCTGCTGCAGTACGGGCACGTGCCGCCGATCCGGGTGGACCACGAGGGGCGGGCGCACGTGCTGGACGCGCCCGACCCGTGGGTGCCGCTGGGCCTCGGCCGGCTGGCGGCGGGGGAGCCGACCACCTGGGCCCAGCCGTTCGGGGCGGAGGACGTGCTGGTGCTCTGCACGGACGGGGTGATTGAGGCGCGGCACCGGACGAGCGGCGAGTTCTACCCGCTGGCGGAGCGGGTCGGGCCGCTGGTGCGGGGGGCCGCGCGCTCGGAGGGGGAGCTGGAGACGGCGGTCGGGCGGGTGTACGCGGACCTGCTGGCGCATACGGGTGGGGAGTTGCGGGACGACGCGTTGTTGCTGCTGATCGTGCGGACGGATGGGTGAGGGGGCTCTGCGGGGGTCTTCTGTGGGGGTGGGCTTTCGGGAGGGTGGGGGGCCGGGGGTGGCTCCGGGGGTGGTCGCTCCGGGGGCTGGATGATTTTCAGACTGCCAACCCTGGAGGTGGGGCGTTCAGACCGTTGGCAGTCTGAAAATCACCCGTCACGCCCCTCTCCGCGGCCACCCCCTGCGCCACCCCCTCCCGCAGCGCGTCCCTTTCGCTGGGGGGAGGGGCGGGTGGGTGGGGGTGGGGGAGGTGGCCCTGGTGCGGGTGGGTGGGGGTGGGGGAGGTGGCCCTGGTGCGGGAGGTGGGGGGTGAAGCGGGTGGGGTGGGTGTGGGGGGCGGTGGGTGGGGGTCAGGTGGTGGTGATGTCGGCGAGGGTGCGGAAGACGAGGGCAGTGGAGGTGGCGCCCGGGTCCTGGTGGCCGATGCTGCGTTCGCCGAGGTAGGAGGCGCGGCCCTTGCGGGCCTGGAGGGGGATGGTGTCGCGGGCGCCCTGTTCGGCGGCGTCGGCGGCCGCTGCGGCCGCTGTGGGGAGGTCGGCGCCGGTGGCGGCTGTGGCGCGGAAGGCGGCGACGGCCGGGGTCCAGGCGTCCACGATGGTTTTGTCGCCGGGGGCGGCCTTGCCGAGGAGGCGGATGGCGTCCAGGCCGGCGGACAGGGCCTCGGCGACGGCGGCCGGGTCGGCAGGGTCGGGCAGGGCGGCGCCGATGGCGCGGAAGGCCTTGCCGTAGAGCGGGCCGGAGGCGCCGCCGACCTTGGAGATGAGGGTGGTGCCGGTCTTGGTGAGGACGGCGCCGGGGCCGGCGGGCTGGAGGCCGTCCAGGGCGGTCAGGGCGGCGGCGAAGCCGCGTTGGAGGTTGCTGCCGTGGTCGCCGTCGCCGATCGCGGAGTCCAGGTCGGTGAGCCGGGCCCGCTCCTTCTCGACGGCCGCGGCGATCGCGCGGACCCAGGCCTCGGCCAGCGGGGTGTCGAAGTCCATCGTGCGTCCTCCTCAGGCCCGCTTGAGGGCGGGGGTGTCGACCGGGGCGTCCCAGAGTTCCAGCAGCTCGGCGTCGGCCTTGGTGAGGGTGAGCGAGAAGCCCGCCATGTCCAGGCTGGTGACGTAGTTGCCGACCAGGCTGCGGGCCACCGTGATGCCGCGCTCGGCGAGCCGGGCGGCGACCTCGCCGTAGACCACGTACAGCTCCAGCAGCGGGGTCGCGCCGAGGCCGTTGAGCAGGGCGATCACCTCGTCGCCCGGGGTCAGGTGGTGGTCGGTCAGGATGGTGTCGACCACCTCGGCGGCCAGCTCGCGGGCCGGGCGGAGCTTCTCGCGGCGGCGGCCGGGCTCGCCGTGGATGCCGACGCCGACCTCGATCTCGTCCTCGGGCAGGTCGAAGCCGGGCTTGCCGGCGGCCGGGACGGTGGCCGCGGTGAGCGCGACGGCGAAGGAGCGGGAGGCGGCGTTGACCCGCTCGCCCAGGGCGGCCACCTCGTCCAGCGGGGCGCCGCGCTCGGCCAGCGCGCCGGCGGTCTTCTCGACCAGGACGGTCGCGCCGGTGCCCCGGCGGCCGGCCGTCCAGGTGGAGTCCTCGACCGCGACGTCGTCGTTGACCAGGACGGTGCGGACCTCCAGGCCCTCCTCGGCGGCGAGTTCGGCGGCGAGCTCGAAGTTCATCACGTCGCCGGTGTAGTTCTTCACGACGAAGACCACGCCGGCGCCGGTCTCCACGGCCTTGGCGGCGGCCAGCATCTGGTCCGGGACGGGCGAGGTGAAGACCTCGCCGGGGCAGGCGGCGTCGAGCATGCCGGGGCCGACGAAGCCGCCGTGCAGCGGTTCGTGGCCGGAGCCGCCGCCGGAGATCAGCGCGACCTTCGGGCCGGCCGGGCGGGCGGCCCGGGTGATCACCCGGTTGGGGACGTCCACCGTCAGCTCCGGATGGGCGGCGGCGATCCCGGCCAGCGCGTCCTCCAGGACGCTCTCCGGGGTGTTGATCAGCTTCTTCAACGCTCTTCGCTCCCTTGGTGACCTGGGTGACCTGGGTGAGGACGCCACGGCCGGCGACGCCGTAGCCCCGACGCTACGCCAGACGGGGGTGGTGGGCACGGGGTGCGACACGCGGGATTCCGATCACTCTCCCGGAGTACCTGGTTCCGGCCGTAGGGTCGGCCGCATGAGTGAGAACGTGGGCATTGTTCTGGTCTCGCACAGCGCCCGGCTCGCGGAGGGGCTGCGCGAGCTGCTCGGCGAACTCGCCTCGGACGGCGTGCGGGTGGTCGTCGCGGGCGGCACCGAGGACGGCGGGCTCGGCACCAGCTACGACCTGATCGCCGGGGCGATCGCGCGGGCCGACGCCGGGGCGGGCGTGGTCGTGCTGCCGGACCTCGGCAGCTCGGTGCTCACCGCCGTCACGGTGCTGGAGGACGAGCCGCGCCCGGGCGTGCAGCTGGTGGACGCGCCGTTCGTGGAGGGCGCGGTGGCCGCCGCCGTCACCGCCTCGACCGGGGCGGGCCTGGCCGAGGTGGTCGCGGCGGCCGAGGACGCGCGCGGGTTCCGGAAGCTCTGACGGCCTGGTCTCCTCTGCGCCTGGTTCAGTGCCCGCGGCTCACTTGGCGTCCGCGTAGCAGTCCACCACCGCCGTGCTGAGCGGGAAGCGCACCGGGGTGTCGCCGAACACCAGCCGGCGGGCCTCGTCGGCCGCCTCGGCGACGGCGGCGGCCACCTCGTCGGCGAGGTTGGCCGGGGTGTGCACGATCACCTCGTCGTGCTGGAAGAACACCAGGTGCGGGCGGTCCTCCGGGCCCGCGGCGGGCAGTTCGTTCAGTCGGCGGCGCAGGGCCGCGAGCAGGGCCAGTGCCCAGTCGGCGGCGCTGGCCTGGATGACGAAGTTGCGGGTGAAGCGGCCGCGGGCGCGGGCGGTGCGGCCGCCGGCCTCGCCCGCGCCCTCGCCCTCGGTGAGGTCGAGGAAGTCGGCGGAGGCCGGCGGGCAGACCCGGCCGAGCCGGGAGGCGACCACGCCGCCGTCCTCGCCGGTGCGGGCGGCGGCCTCGACGTAGCCCATCGCGGCCGGGTAGCGGCGGTGCAGGGTGTTCAGCAGCGGGCCGATGTCGCCGCTGGTCTGCCCGTACATGGCGCCGAGCAGGCCGAGCTTGGCCTTGTCCCGGTCGCCCTGGAAGGCCTGGGCGGCGAGCGCCTCGTACAGGTCGCCGCCGGCGGCGGTGCGGGCCAGCCCGGCGTCCTGGGAGAGCGCGGCGAGCACCCGGGGCTCCAGCTGGGCGGCGTCGGCGACGACCAGCAGCCAGCCCGGGTCGGCGACCACGGCGCGGCGCAGGATGCGCGGGATCTGCAGGGCGCCGCCGCCGCGGCTGGCCCAGCGGCCGGAGACCACGCCGCCGACCACGTACTCGGGCCGGAACCGGCCGCCGCGGGCCCAGGCGTCCTGCCAGGCCCAGCCGTGCGCGACGTGGATCCGGGACAGCTCCTTGTAGCGGACCAGCAGCTGCGCGGCCGGGTGGTCGACGCCCTTGAGCTCCCAGGAGCGGGTGGAGCCGAGCTGGATGCCCGCCTCGGCGAAGGCGCGCAGCACCTGGGTGTGCGAGTCGGGGTTGAACGGCTTGGCGCCGAGGGCCTGCTGGAGGTCGACGGCGAGCTCGGCGAGGACCCTGGGCTGGGTGCCGGGGACGGTCGGCCGGGGGCCGAGCAGTTCGGTCAGCAGCCGGTCGTGGACGTCGGCCCGCCAGGGCAGCCCGTCGTGGGCCGTCTCGGCGGCCACCAGGGCGCCGGCCGACTCGGCGGCGACCAGCAGCCGGAAGCGCTGCCGGGCGGCCGGGTCGGCGATGGCGGCGATCCGGCGCTGCTGTTCGGCGTGGACGGCGACCACGGCCTCCAACGGGTCGGCGCCGGGCGGCAGTTGCAGCCGGTCGGGGGCGAACAGGGTGTCCTGGCCGTCGTCGGCGTCGGCCAGGCCGGGCTCGGGCAGGTCCGCCGGGACGGGCAGGTTCCGCAGCCGGGCCCAGGCGGCGCCGAGCGAGCGCGGCGCCCCGAACCGGCCCTCGTGCGCCAGCAGCAGCGCCTCGACCAGCCGCAGGTCGTGGCAGCGGGCGAGCCGGTCGGGCAGGCGCGGCAGCAGCGGGGCGTACCCGGAGTCGGCGGCGGCCCAGACCCAGCGCGGGTGGTCGGCGGCCTCCCGGGCGGCGACGGCGGTGGCGAGGTCGCGGACGGCCTCCGGCGGGCCGAGCGGCCGGCCCGTGTCGTCCAGCGGCTGGAGCCGGCCGCCGGGGCCGTGCGGATCGGGCGCGATGGCGGTCCTGGGTGCCACGGGGGCTGCTCCTCTCCGGCGCGCGGTCGGGCGTGCGGGGACGGGTACGGGGACGCGGGCCCGCGGACGGGCACGCCGCGGCCCGCGACCGACGGGCCCGCGCGTCGACGTTAACGGGTGGGTACGACAACGGGCGGCACGCGGGCCCCGCGAGGGGCGGCAAAAGCACATGGGCACGGCTCGGGACACGGCGTAGGGTTCGCGAAATGACCGTGAACCCGTTCTTCCAGGCCAGCCCGCTGGTCTACGAGCTCCCGCCGTTCGCCGAGATCCGCGAGGAGCACTACCTGCCCGCGTACGAGCGGGGGATGGCCGAGCAGCTGGCCGAGATCGCGGTGATCACCGCGGACCGGGGCCTGCCGACCTTCGAGAACACCCTGGTGGCCCTGGAGCGCTCCGGGGAGCTGCTGCGCCGGGTCGACGCGGTGTTCCGCAACCAGTCCTCCTCGGACACCACCGACGTGCTGGACGAGGTGGAGGCGAAGGTGAGCCCGCTGCTCGCCGCCCACCACGACGCGATCCACCTGGACCTCGCGCTGTTCGCCCGGATCGAGGCGCTGTACGAGGACCGCGCCGGGCTCGGCCTGGACCCGGAGTCGCTGCGCCTGCTGGAGCGCCGGTACACCGCCTTCGTGCGCTCCGGCGCCCGGCTGGGCGCGGCCGAGCAGGCCCGGCTGCGCGAGCTGAACGCCGAACTCGCCGCGCTCGGCACCACGTTCCAGCAGAACGTGAACGCCGCCACCCGGGCCGCCGCGCTGGTCCTGGACTCCGCCGAGGAGCTCGCCGGGCTGTCCGGGGGCGCGATCGCCGGGGCCGCCGAGAACGCCCGGGTGCTGGGCCACGACGGCCGGTACGTGCTGAGCCTGAAGAACACCTCCGGCCAGCCCGAGCTGGCCCAGCTCACCGACCGCGCGGTGCGCGAGCGGCTGCTGGCCGCCTCGCTCGGCCGGGGCGTCGAGGCCAACGGCCCGCTGGCGATCCGGATGGCCGGGCTGCGCGCCGAGCGGGCCGCGCTGCTCGGGTACCCGAGCCACGCCGCGTACGTGGTGGCGGACGAGACGGCCGGCACCGTCGAGGCGGTCTCCTCGCTGCTGGCCCGGCTGGTGGAGCCGGCGGTGGCCAACGCCCGCCGGGAGGCCGCCGAGCTGGCCCGGGCGGCCGCCGCGGACGGCATCACGGAGATCGCCGCGCACGACTGGGCGTACTACTCGGAGAAGGTCCGGCAGAGCTCCTACCAGGTGGACGCGGCCGTGCTGCGCCCGTACTTCGAGCTGGAGCGGGTGCTGCGGGACGGCGTGTTCTTCGCCGCGAACCTGGCGTACGGGGTGACCTTCACCGAGCGGCCGGAGCTGACGGCCCACCACCGGGACGCCCGGGTCTTCGAGGTGTTCGAGGAGGACGGCACCCCGCTGGGCCTGTTCATCGGCGACTTCCACGCCCGGGCGTCCAAGCGCGGCGGCGCCTGGATGGACGCGATGGTGGCCCAGTCCGGGCTGACCGGGCAGCGCCCGGTGGTGCTGAACAACCTCAACATCCCGCGCCCGGCGCCCGGCGAGCCGGTGCTGATGGACTGGGACGAGGTGCGCACGCTGTTCCACGAGTTCGGGCACGCGCTGCACGGGCTGTTCTCGGACGTGCGCTACCCGCTGTTCTCCGGCACCTCGGTGCCCCGGGACTTCGTCGAGTTCCCCTCGCAGGTCAACGAGATGTGGATGGTCCGGCCGGAGGTGCTGGCCAACTACGCCCGCCACCACGCGACCGGGGAGCCGCTGCCGGCCGAGCTGGTCGAGCGGATGACGGCGGCCGAGGGCTTCGGGCAGGGCTTCCGGACGGTGGAGTACCTGGCGGCCACGCTGCTGGACTGGGCGTGGCACACCGTGCCGCGCGGCGAGGAGGTCGCGGACGCCGAGGAGTTCGAGGCGCGGGCGCTCGCCGCGGCCGGGATCGCGGTGGACGCGATCCCGCCGCGCTACCGGACGACGTACTTCCAGCACATCTTCTCCAGCGGCTACAGCGCCGCGTACTACGCGTACATCTGGTCGGAGGTGCTGGACGCCGACACCGTGCAGTGGTTCGAGACCAACGGGCGCGCGGTGCGGGAGAGCGGTGAGCTGTTCCGGCGCGAGCTGCTGGCGCGCGGGTTCAGCCGGGACCCGCTGGAGTCCTTCCGCGCGGTGGTCGGCCGGGCTCCGGAGACCGGGCCGCTGCTGGCCCGCCGGGGGCTGGTCTGACCGTCACCGTCACGGTCGGGCCGCGGTGAGCGTGACCGTCACGGTTGTGCCCCGGCGGGTGTGCGGGAGCCGGACGCGGACGGTTCCCGCGCGCCCGCCGGTCGGCTGGTCGACCTCGACCCGGGCGCCGGCGGGGGAGACGGCGACCCGGGCCCCGTGCGGGAACGCGGCCGGGGGGAGCAGGAGTTCGCTGCCGCGCCCGGTGCCGTCGGCGCGCCAGCGGACGGTGGCGCCGTCGGCGCGGGCGTCGGTGCGGACGTCCGTGCCCGCGACGGCCACCGGGTACGGGCCGAAGGCGGGTTCGTCGCCGGGGGCGGGGCGCCCGGCCGGGTCGAGCGCGCAGTAGCCGCCGTTGCCCCGGCACCAGTACCACATCGTCCAGCCCTCGGCGAAGCCGTCCATCGCGGCGGTCTGACGGCGGACCAGCTCGGTGTTGCCCGGGGTGCGGGAGTCCGGCGGGCCCCACTCGCCGACCAGGACGGGCAGGCGGTGGACGGCCGGGTAGCCGGTGATCGCGGCGGTGTACCGCTCCACGAAGCCGTCGGCGGGGTTCCAGTCGGCGCCGCCCTCGACCGCGGTGTCGTAGAAGTGCGGCGCGTAGCCGAGCCGGGCCGCGCCGGGGCGGGGGTCGGCGAAGCCGGGCAGGCTGGTGGGCACGCCCTGGCCGACCAGCACGGTCGGCTCGACGAACAGCCAGGCGCGGGAGTCGGCCCGGCGCACGGCGGCGATCAGGCGGCGGTACATGTCGGCCAGCCGGCCCTGCTCCAGGGCGGAGGCGGCGGCGGCCAGCACGGCCGGGTCGCTCGGGTCGCCGTCCACCGGGCCGAACGGCTCGTTGAACAGGTCGTAGCCCAGCAGCGAGCGGTGGCCGCGCAGTTCGCGGGCGAGCCGGGTGTAGAAGTCGGCCTGCCAGGCGCGCAGGTCGGGGTCGTCGTAGAGGTGGCGGAAGGCGGCCTGGACGGCGGGCTGGAAGTAGCCGGCGAACCAGTCGTCCGGGTCCGGGGTGAACGGCAGGCCGTCGTCCCGGGTGGCCCAGACGGGGACGCCGTTGGTGCCGCCGCCGAACGCGGGCCCGTAGACGTCCTGGTGGAAGTCGACCAGGACCAGCAGGCCCAGCCGGTCGGCCCGGTCGAGGAGCCGCTGGACGCGGTGCAGTTCGGTGGGGTCGAGGCGGCCGCGCCGGGGTTCCAGCCTGGTCCAGGAGACCGGCAGCCGGACCAGGGTGAAGCCCTGGGCGGCGACGGAGTCGAGGTCGGCCGGGGTGGCCTCGGCGTACTTGTCGAGGTTGAAGCCGCGCAGGAGGAGTCGGCGGCCCTGGGCGTCGGTGAGGGCGGTGCGGCCGTCGGCGGCGGTGGCCGTTCCGGTGGGGAAGCGGTCCGGGGGGCCGTCGTGGGCCGAGGCCGGGACGGCGGTGAGGACGGCGGTGGCGGCGAGCAGCAGGGCGACGGCGGTGCGGCGCAGGCGCATCGGGGACCTCGCACGGCGGGGGGTGGGGGTGGGGCCCGATGATGCCCGGACTTCCGTGCGCCGCACAAGAGTTCGGTCTACGGAGGACTCAGTCCGCGGCCGGTTCGGGCGCGGTCGGCAGGACGGCGGTCGGCCGGTCCGCGGCGGCGGCCAGCCGGCCCCAGAGCAGGTCGGCCAGCGCCTGCACCATCCGGGCGCGCGAGCAGGGTCTGGTCTCCAGCCACCAGTCCCCGGCGGCCAGCACCATCCCGGTGATGCCCCGGCCCCAGGCCTCGGCGAGCAGGTCGCGGTCGGCGCCGAGGTCGACCTGGCTCTGCACGGCCCGGGTGATCTCCTCGGCGATCTGCCGGAGCGCGGGGGCGAGGGCGTTGCCGGCGCCGCTCGGGTCGCCGGGCTCGGGGTGGGTGAGCAGCCGGTAGACCTGGGGGCGGGCCTCGATGCCGGCGAGGTAGGTGTCCAGCACGTGCTCGACCCGGTCGCGGCGCTCCAGCGGCTCGGCGAGGGCGGCCCGGACGGCGGCCAGCAGTCCGCCGGTGTGGCGCTCGGTCAGGGCTCTGATCAGGCCGTTCCGGTCGCCGAAGTGGCGGTAGAGGATCGGCTTGGTGATGCCGGCCTCGGCGGCGATGGCGTTCATGCTGGCGCCCGGCCCCTCGCGCTGGACGACCCGGTCGGCGGCGTTGAGCAGCTGCTCGCGGCGGGGCTCTCGGGACATGCGCTGCTCCTCGGAGTTGGGGTCCGTCTGGGCGTTGACACCGGTTACCAATCAGTAGCAGACTCCGACGATGTTACCCGAGGTAACACCCCGGTCGGCCGCACACGTCTTCGGAGGCACGCACCATGAGCAGCACGTTCTCGCTGGACCCGGGCGCGGACCAGCTCGCCGTACGCGACTGGCTGCACGGCTTCGCCGCCGACGTGATGCGCCCCGCCGCGGCCGAGTGGGACGAGCGCGAGGAGACCCCCTGGCCGGTCATCCAGGAGGCCGCCAAACTCGGCATCTACTCGCTGGACTTCTACGCCCAGCAGTACTTCGACCCCTCCGGCGTCGGCATCCCGATCGCCATGGAGGAGCTGTTCTGGGGCGACGCGGGCATCGGGCTGTCCATCGTCGGCACCACCCTGGCCGCCGTCGCGGTGCTGGCCAACGGCACCGACGAGCAGATCGGCACCTGGACCCCGCAGATGTTCGGCACCCCGGAGGACGTCAAGGTGGCCGCCTTCTGCTCCTCCGAGCCGGACGCCGGCTCCGACGTCTCGGCGCTGCGCACCCGGGCGGTGTACGACGAGGCCAAGGACGAGTGGGTGCTCACCGGCACCAAGACCTGGGCCACCAACGGCGGGATCGCCGCCGTCCACGTGGTGGTCGCCACCGTCGACCCGGAGCTCGGCGCCAAGGGCCAGGCCTCCTTCGTCGTCCCGCCGGGCACCCCGGGGCTGAGCCAGGGCCAGAAGTTCAAGAAGCACGGCATCCGCGCCTCGCACACCGCCGAGGTGGTACTGGACGGCGTCCGGGTGCCCGGCAGCTGCCTGCTCGGCGGCAAGGAGAAGCTGGACGAGCGCCTCGCCCGGGCCCGCGAGGGCGTCAAGCGCCCCGGCGGCAGGGGCAACGCGGCGATGGCCACCTTCGAGGCCTCCCGGCCGGCCGTCGGCGCGCAGGCGATCGGCATCGCCCGGGCCGCGTACGAGGTGGCGCTGGACTACGCGAGGACCCGGGAGCAGTTCGGCCGGCCGATCATCGACAACCAGGGTGTGGCCTTCCAGCTCGCCGACATGAGGACCCGGATCGACGCGGCCCGGCTGCTGGTGTGGCGGGCCTCCTGGATGGCGGTCAACAACCAGCCGTTCACGGCGGCCGAGGGCTCGATGTCCAAGCTGTACGCGGGCGAGACCGCCAAGTACGTGACCGCGCAGGCGATGCAGATCCTCGGCGGCAACGGCTTCACCCGGGAGTACCCGGTGGAGCGGATGCACCGGGACAGCGCGATCTACTCGATCTTCGAGGGGACCAGCGAGATCCAGCGGCTGGTGATCGCCCGGGCGATCTCGGGGGTGCCGATCCGCTGACCGGTCGCCGTGGTCGCCCTGGCCGGTGGGCGGCCCGAGAGCGGGTGGCCCGTCAGCGGGCGGCCCAGAAGGTGAGGCCGGCGGAGAGCGCGCCCACCACCGCGCCGACGGCCGTCTGCGCGGCGGTGTGGTCCCGCAGCACCACCCGGGACCACCCGATCAGCGGGACCAGCGCGCCGAGCAGCAGCCAGAGCGGGCCGAGCGCGATGGCGAGGCAGACCACCGCGCCGGTGGCCACGGCGGTGTGCACGGAGACCTTCCACCAGACGGTGATCACCAGGATCGGGACCAGCGAGGCGAACATCGCCAGCACCAGCGCGGTCAGGTCGGCCGGGGCGTCCAGTCCGATCATCACCGCGAAGCTGAGCAGCACCGAGCCCATGATGAGCGGGAAGAGGGTCAGCCGGCGCTGCCGTCGGCCGACGTGACGGTCCGCCACGGTGCCCTTGCGCATGCCGTGGCCGATGATCAGGGTCGGGACGACGGCGGCGAACAGGGCGGCGAACAGCGCCCAGCCGATGCCCGCCCAGCCGTAGCGGAGGCCGCCCAGCAGCGGGAGCAGCACGAGGATCACGTTCTTCGGCTCCAGGCCGTCGGTGATCCGGCGGGCCAGGGCCGTCCGGCGGGTGGGGGCGGGCGGGGCGGGCACGGCCTGGGCCTCGGTCGTCATCGGGGTGGGTGCTCCGGGGGCGGGAAGGGGTGGACGGGTTCCGGCCGGATGATCGTACGGGTGCTGCTGCGACCCCTTCCGCCGGGCCCGCACCGTTCCCGCTCGGAAGCCTTCCCGCTCGGACCCGTTCCCGTTCAGAACCGGGCGGGCCGGCCCTCCAGGAAGGCGGCCAGGCCCTCGCGGACGTCCGAGCCCTCCCGGGCGCGGAGCAGCCAGGGGGCCAGGACCTCGTCGGCCCGCTCGGGCGGGGCGTCCAGGACGGCCTTGGCCGCGCCGACGGTCTGGGCGGATCGACGGGTCAGCAGCCGGGCGAAGTCCAGGGCGGCGGCGTCCAGTTCGGCGTCCGGCAGGACGCGTTCGGCCAGGCCGAGCGGCAGCGCGTCCCGGCCGGCCACCAACTCGCCGGAGAACAGCAGGTACTTGGCCCGGGCCGGGCCGATCAGCCGGGCCAGCCGTACGGTCGGCACCGCCGGGTAGACCACGCCGAGCTTGGCCGGGGTGATCCCGAGCCGGGCGTCCTCGGCGACGAACCGCAGGTCGCAGGCGACGGCCAGTTGGCAGCCGCCGCCGACGCAGGCGCCGTGCACCACGGCGAGGGTCGGGTGCGGGAAGGCCGCCAGCGCCTCCTCGGCGGCGACGTTGGTCGCGTGGTAGGCCTCGGCGCGGTCCGGATCGCCGTACACCTCGGAGAGTTCGGCGATGTCCGCGCCCGCGCTGAAGGTGTTGCCGGCGCCGGTGAGCAGCAGGACGCGCACGCCCGGGTGGCCGGCCAGCTGCTCCAGCACCTTGGGCAGCGCCTGCCAGACCGCCAGGGTCACCGCGTTGCGGCGGTGCGGGCGGGCGAACTCCAGGACGGCGACGCCGTCCTCGCCGACGTACGCGTTGAGGCCGTCGGCCTGCGCGGGCAGGGCGGAGCGGTCCCGCGTGAGCAGCGGCTGGTCCATGCGCACCTCCGGTCGGTCGTGGTGCGCCAACTCTCTCAGGCGGCGCGGGTGCAGTAGTCGCCGAGGCCGTGCTCGAGCAGGGCGAAGGCGCGGCGGGCCTCCTCCAGGACGGCGGGCAGGGCGTCGGCGGCGCGCTCGCCGGCCAGCATCCGCCGGTGGTTGGCGGCGATCAGCGCGACCCGGACGGCGAGCAGCTGGGCGGTGGCGACCCGGGCGGTCAGTTCGTCGTGGGCCGGGTCCTGGGCGAGCAGTTCGGCGGCGAGCGCGGCGTGCGCCAGCCGGTCGAAGCCGTGGGTGGCGCGGGCGGTCAGCGCGGGGGTGCGGTGGATCAGCCGGACCACGTCGAGCACGATCCGGTCGTCGTTCAGCCCGGCGGCCGGGTCGAAGCGCTCCAGTGCGGCGAGGAACTGCTCGCGCAGCGCCGTCACCGCCGAGGTGCCCGGGGCGCGGTCGCGCACCGCCTGGGCCGGCTCGTCGAGGTGCTGCTCCATCGGGCCCATGACCAGGTCTTCCTTGGTGGGGAAGTAGTTGAAGACGGTCATCTTGGACACCTCGGCGGCGGCGGCGATCTCCGCGACCGAGACCTGGTCGAAGCCGCGCTCGGTGAACAGCGCGACGGCCGTGCGGAAGATCCGCATGCCGGTCTGGAACTTCTTGCGCTCGCGCAGCGGGAGGGCGTCGAGGTCGACGTCGGGGCCGAAGTCCTGTGCGGGTCGCATCGCCATGGGGGGACTGTACCAGGATCAAATGTTGACCCGGCAGAAAGATTGGTCGGGATGAAGAATTGACCGAGTCTAAAAACGCTGCGATGGTGAGGTCGTGCCGCCGGCCGCCCCGGCCCCGGCGCGAACCCGACGGACCCTGGGGGGACCCGACCATGGCCACCGCCGCCGCCGTACCCGCTGCCGCACCCGCGCCGCCGGACACCGCGCTGATGACCCCGGCCCAGCGCAAGCTGGGCATGCTGCTCTGCCTGGTCACGATCGTGCTGGCGGTGCTCGACATGAACATCGTGTCGGCCGCCACCGTGCCGATCGTCCGCGACCTCGACCCCGTCCACGGCGTGGACCGGCTGCCCTGGCTGGTCAGCGCGTTCGCCCTGGCCGCCACCGCGCTGCTGCCGCTGTACGGCAGGCTCTGCGACGTGTACGGCGCCAAGCGCGTGCTGCTCGGGGCCGTCGGCACCTTCCTGCTCGGCTCGGCGCTCTGCGGGGCGGCGCGGTCGATGGACCAGCTGATCGCCTTCCGGGCGGTGCAGGGCGTCGGCGGCGGCGGGCTGATGAGCGTCACCATGGTGGTCATCGCCCAGTTCAAGGACCCGGAGGAGCGCGGCGGCGCCAAGGGCGGGGCCGTGGGCGGGATCGTCGCCGGCCTCGGCATGGCGGTCGGCCCGCTGGTCGGCGCGCTGTTCACCGACCACCTCGGCTGGCGCTGGGTCTTCTACGTCAACCTGCCGCTCGGCCTGCTGGTGCTGGTCGGCGTCGCCCTGGTGGTCAGGCTGCCCCGGGCGACCGGCCGCCGGAGCCTGGACTTCGTCGGCGCGGCCCTCGCGGCGGCCTTCGCGACCGGGCTGCTGCTCGTCACCGAGTGGGGCGGCAAGGACCACGCCTGGACCTCCCCGGTGATCCTCGGGCTCGCCGCCGCCACCCTGGCCGCGCTCGGCCTCTTCCTGTGGCGTCAGGCCACCGCCGCCGAGCCGGTGCTGCCGCTGTCGCTGTTCCGGATCCGCGCGGTGCGGCTGGGCTTCGCGATCCAGGGGCTGGTCGGGATGGGCATGGTCGGCTCGATCATGTACGTGATGCTCTACCTGCAGATCGCCCGGGGCGTCGCCCCGACCTCGGCCAGCCTCTACCTGGTCCCGATGGCGGCCGGGATGACGGCGGCCGGCCTGCTGGTCGGCCGGCTGACCGGGCGCGGCCACCCGCCCCGGACCTTCCTGGCGGCCGGCGCGGCCTGCGCCACGCTCGCCCTCGCCCTGCTCGGCCTCAGCGGGCCGGACACCGCGCTGTGGGCGGTGCTGGCCGAACTCGCCCTGCTGGGCTGCGGGCTGGGGCAGCTGATCGGCCAGCTGGTCACGGTGGTGCAGGAGACCGCGCCCCGGCACCAGCTGGGGGTGGCGACCACCGGGATCCGGTTCTTCCAGAGCCTCGGCAGCGCGCTCGGCGCGGCGCTGTTCGGCACCGTGCTGACCCGGGTCTTCGAGGCGGGCGAGCCGGGGCGGCCGCTCGGCGCGGTCCGGGCGCTGACCGGGGCGGCGCACGAGCACGCGGTGCGCAGCTTCACGGACGCGGTGGACGTGGTCTTCCTGTCGGCGGGCGGGGTGCTGGCGCTGGCACTGGTGTGCGTGCTGCGGCTGCGGCCGGCCGAGCCGGCGGGGCCGGCCGGGTCGGCGGGGGTGGCGCCGGCCGCCTGACGGGTCGACGGCCGGCGGGCTGGTGGGCCGCCGGGACGGTGCGGTGAGGTGCGGTTCGGTTCGGTGCGGGGCCCGGTGGGCGGGGGAGTCCACCGGGCCCGGCGCCGTTCCCGGTTCAGGCCCGGCCGGTCCACTCGTCGGCCAGCACGGCCCAGATCTCCTTGTCGTAGCGGACCCCGTTGTACGGGTACCACTCGCGCAGCACGCCGTCGCGGGTCATGCCGACCCGCTCGGCGACCGCCCGGCTGCGGGCGTTGACGGAGGAGCACCACCACTCGGCGCGGTGCATGCCGCGGGTGGTGAAGGCGTAGTCGAGCAGCTGCTTGACGGCGGCGGTGATCAGCCCGTGGCCCTCGCCGGCCGGCTCCGTCCAGGCGCCGATCTCGCAGACGCCGGACCGGGCGTCGAAGCTCACGAACATCACGCCGCCGACCAGGGTGCCGTCCAGCCAGATCCCGTAGATCCGCTTCTGGTCGGCGGCCAGGCCGTCGGCGTAGCGCTGGAGGGTGGCGCGGGCGGACTCCAGGTCGACGGAGAAGGTGGCCCAGGGGATCCACGGGTCGGTGTGGGCGCGGGCGCGGTCGAGGTGGGTCAGGAACTCGGGCGCCTGCCAGGGCTCCAGCGGGCGCAGTTCGGCGTTCTCGGTGAGCGGTACGGCAAACACGGGCGGCCTTTCACGGGTGGTGCTGAGGTTGGCTGGACTATTCATAACAAACGTTTGGTACGTAAGATAGCCCCCATGACACCGGCCCGTGGAGACCATGACGCCCGACGCTCGGAAGTCTCCGAGGGGGTGTGGCGGGTGCTCTCCACCCGGGGCTTCGAGGGGCTGACCCTGCGCGCGGTGGCCGCCGAACTGGGCGCCTCCACCGGGCTGTTGACGCACTACTTCCCGAACAAGCGGGCGCTGCTGAGCCACGCGCTGGAGGAGCTGGACCGGCGCTCGCTGGCCCGGCCCCGGCGCACCGCCCCCGCCGACGGCAGCGCGCCGCCGGCCGGCCTGGCCCGGGTGCGGGCGTCGCTGCTGGACGTGCTGCCGCTGGACGGCGAGGCCGCCGCCGACAACCGGATCTGGGTCGGCTCCTGGGATCACGCCCTGGCCGACCCGGAGCTGGCGGCCGCCCACGCGGGCCGCTACGCGCGCTCGCGCACCGCGCTCACGGCGCACGTCGCGGACGCCCAGCGGCTGGGGGAGCTCCCGGCGCGGGCCGACCCGGCCGCGCTCGCGGCGGGGGCGCAGGCCTTCGTGCTGGGCCTGGTGGTCCAGGCGCTGTTCGCCCCGGAGGAGTTCCCGGCGGAGCGGCAGACGGAGCTGCTGGACGCCTACCTGGCCGGGCTGGCCGGGCTGGCGGGGTAGGCGGGGTAGGCCGGGGCGCTTCCGGGCGCGCCGGCCCGGCCCGGGGCGGGCTCCGGCGCGTTCGGGGTGGGGGATTCACCGGGAATTCCGGTTGTTCCGGTTGGACCCGTTTTTCGCCCCGTTTTCGCGGCGGCCCCGACACGCATGGTCACGAGTTCTGTGCGATGAGTGCGCGGAACGGTTGGTGTACGGGATTACCGACTGGTCCGGAGCGGACACGGAAAGTGTCCGCCGGAGTGGTGGCCTGCGGAATTGCGGGGTGGTGCCCCCAGCAGGATTCGAACCTGCGACCTACCGCTTAGAAGGCGGGTGCTCTATCCGCTGAGCTATGGGGGCGGGACGGGCGGTGCCCTGGCGGGCGCGACCGTGGCCGGGATCGGGCTGGCGAGCGCCGGGGCGCGCGCTGTCCGGCCCCGTACCTGAGGGTGGGGGTGGGGGTGGTGGGCCCTCGCCCTGTCGGGGACAGGATAAGGGTGACCGGTTCCCAGGCCGGGTGTGACGACACCGCCGTTGGTGTGTCGGTTCGGTGGAGCGGTCCGATAATCGCAGGTGAAGGCCGTGAGTGCAGCGGTCTGGGAGTGTTCCGCGCCGGACGTTGTGCAGTCGTTACGGGGCTGCCTCCTCACCCGTTATGGATTCGGCACGGAGAATGCGGCGCCGACGGTGCGGGTGGGGGCCTTAATCGCGGTTGCGCCGGTCGTATGACGTGCGCGGACGGCCGTCGGGGCGCCTTCCGGGGCGCGTTCCCGGGCGGGTTCCGGGGTGCGCCGGCCGGGCGGCGAGCAGCGAGTTTGTTGTCATGGCCGCGAAGAAGCGGGGTCGAAGCGGCGGCGGAAGGCTGAAATTCACCCCTGCGGGTGACAACAGTTCCACAGGCCCGAGTTATCCACAGGATTTCGGAAGTCGGTGGCCCGGATTTCCCCCGAAGTGCACGCTCAAGGCGCACCGGTCGATTCCGTACGGTGCATCGGCGAGAACGGAGGGTGTGCCGTGAGCGAGACGCATGTGACGGTGATCGGCAATGTGGCGACGGAGGTGAGCTACGGCGAAACCAGCGGCGGGGTGCCGATGGCGAACTTCCGGCTCGGCTGTACCGAGCGGCGGTACGACCGGCAGCGCGAGTGCTGGGTGGACGGCGAGACGCAGTGGGTGGCGGTGACGGCCTGGCGGGCGCTGGCGGTCAATCTGATCGGCTCGCTGTCCAAGGGCGATCCGGTGCTGGTGAGCGGCCGGCTGCGGGTGCGCGAATGGACGGAGGGGGAGGTGAAGCGGAGCCGGGCCGAGATCGACGCCCGATCGGTCGGACACGACCTCGCCCGTGGTACCACGGCGTTCCGGTGGGCGGCGGGGGTGCGCGGGCAGCCGCCGGGCGGCGCCGGTCCGGTCGGGGCGGAGGGCGGGGGCGAGGCCGTGCCGGGGTGGATCGTCAGCGCGGTGGAGGCGCGCAGGGGCTCCGGGGCGCCCCCGGCGGCGGTCGCGGCACCCGTCGTCCGGGCGCTGCCGCCGGGCGGGCGGCCGGCCGCGGGGGAGTCGGGCGAGGTGTCCGGGGCGGAGCGGGGAGGTGGCGCCGAGGATGCCCTGACCTGATCGGTCGGTGACCTTCCCTGTCGACAAATATGTTGATCGAGAACGTCGTTGTGCCCGCACGCGCAATCCGACCGGATAACAGAAAGCGGCCCGGGACTTTCTGGCCGACCGTCAGCTTGTGTGGGACCTGAGGGGATTGATAACGATCCAGATACGGAATCGTCCTGATTTCGCATGGGGGTTTCCGGGCCTCTGGGGCTCAATAGGATTCGTCTGGTTCATACCCGTAGCAGTGCCACAGGGGGCACGCGCGGAACGGCAAGTCGGCGGGCCGCCCACTCGGTGCGGCCCGGCCCGGAGGGATCCCAGATGTTCCAGAGGCAGGGGCGGAGTCTGTCCCGGATAACCACTGTCATGCTCACGACCAGCTTGGCGCTTGGCGGAGGCCTGTTCGCGGCCGGTGCGGCGGTCGCGGCCGGCGCCCCGACCTCGGGCGTGACGGCGGAAGTCCAGAACGAGATGCTCGGCGAGAAGATCGACGTCGAGGGCAAGGGCACCGTCGACGGCGGTCTGTTCACCCTCAAGACGGCTGCCGGGGAGAAGCTCCGGACGTACTGCATCGACTTCGACAACCCGGTCTACCTGGACAGCGGCGCCAAGTACCACGAGGCGGACTGGGCGTCGAGCTCGCTCAACAGCAACGCGAACGCCCCCAAGATCCGCTGGATCCTGGACAACTCGTACCCGCAGGCCAGCCTGACGTCCCTCGCGACGGCCGCCGGCGTCGACAGCCTGACCGACGCGGACGCCGCCGCCGGCACCCAGGCCGCGATCTGGAAGTTCTCGGACAACAAGAACGCCGTCCCGCGCAACGACAAGGCCAAGAAGCTGCGCGACTACCTCGTCGGCGACGCCAACAAGGGCGTCGCGGCCGAGCCGAAGCCCTCGCTGACCCTCTCCCCGGACTCGGTCTCCGGGAAGTCGGGCGGCAAGCTCGGCCCGTTCCTGCTGAACTCCAGCGCGAACGAGGTCAAGCTGACCGTCACCGGCGACGCCGCGGACAAGATCAAGCTGCTGGACAAGGACAGCAAGCCGGTCAACGGCAGCCTGGCCGGTCCGATCGGCAAGGACACCCCGCTGTTCCTGGACGTGCCGGCCGGCACCCCGGACGGCAAGGCCGCCATCAACGCCACCGCCGAGGCCACCGTGCTCAGCGGCCGGGTCTTCATGAGCGGCGTGGACTCCCGCGGCCGCCACAGCCAGACCATGATCCTGGCCGGCTCCACCAAGGTGAACGTCGCCGGCGGCGCCAAGGCCACCTGGAAGCAGGGCAAGGGCGCGCTGATCGACAGCACCGCCAAGGAGGAGTGCGCCACCGGCGGCGTGCGGGTGTCCGTCACCAACAGCGGTGACGAGGCCGCCACCGTCACGGTCGGCAAGCAGCAGGTCGCCGTCCAGCCGGGCAAGACCGAGAGCGTGCTCGTCAAGGTCGAGGAGAAGGCGCACTACGACTTCACCGTGACCGGCCCGAACGGCTACACCAAGCAGTTCACCGGCGTCCTGGACTGCAAGGTCGGCGTGACGCCGACCCCGGCCCCGACCACCCCCGCCGCGACCGGCACGCCGTCCGGCACCCCGAGCGCGGCCCCGTCGGGCACCCCGAGCACCGGCGCCGGCCAGCCGACCCCGGCGACCACCAGCGCCGCCCCGGGCACCGGTGGCCTGGCCCAGACCGGTGCCAATGACTCCACCCCGATCCTCGCCGCCGTCGCCGGTGGCCTGGTCGTGGCCGGTGGCGCCGCCGTCTTCGTCCTGCGCCGCCGCGGCCGCCACGGTCGCACCACCGCCTGAACCGTCCGAACCGCCTGAGGCGCCCGAAGCGCCCGAAGCGACGGAACCGCCCGAGCGGGCCGGGGGTCACCGACCTCCCGAGGCCCTGAGAGCGGCACCGGCCCGGCTCCCCGCACCCGCTGCGGGGAGCCGGGCCGTCGCGTTTCCCGGGCGGGCCTCCGGGGGCGTCGGCCACGGGGCGGCGGGGCCCGGGGTGGGCGGGGTGCCGGCCGGGGAGAGGCGGCCGGGAGGGCGGGAGCGGGGGCACCGGGCGGCCGCGGTCCGGGCGGCGTGGCCGGGGCGGGCGGGAGCGCCTCCGGATACCCCGGTGGGGTCATCCAGGCGATTCGGGCCTCAGGGCCGGGTGCGGCACAATGGAAGGCTGCAAGCCGAATACTCCCGACGACGCCGGAGCGATCTCACGTGGCGGAATACATCTACACGATGCGCAAGGTGCGCAAGGCTCACGGAGACAAGGTCATCCTTGACGACGTGACGCTCAGCTTCCTCCCCGGAGCGAAGATCGGCGTCGTGGGCCCCAACGGCGCCGGTAAGTCCACCGTGCTGAAGATGATGGCCGGCCTGGAGCACCCCTCCAACGGCGACGCCTTCCTCTCGCCCGGTTTCACCGTCGGCATGCTGCTCCAGGAGCCGCCGCTGGACGAGACCAAGACCGTCCTGGAGAACGTCGAGGACGGCGTCAAGGAGATCAAGGGGAAGCTCGACCGCTTCAACGAGATCGCCGAGCTGATGGCGACCGACTACTCGGACGCCCTGCTGGACGAGATGGGCAAGCTCCAGGAGGAGCTGGACCACGCCAACGCGTGGGACCTGGAGGCCCAGCTGGAGCAGGCCATGGACGCCCTGGGCTGCCCGCCCGGCGACTGGCCGGTCACCAAGCTCTCCGGTGGCGAGAAGCGCCGCGTGGCGCTCTGCAAGCTGCTGCTGGAGTCCCCCGACCTGCTGCTGCTCGACGAGCCCACCAACCACCTGGACGCCGAGTCGGTGAACTGGCTGGAGCAGCACCTGGCCAAGTACCCCGGCACCGTCGTCGCCGTCACCCACGACCGGTACTTCCTGGACAACGTGGCCGGCTGGATCCTGGAGCTCGACCGCGGCCGCGCGATCGGCTACGAGGGCAACTACTCCACCTACCTGGAGTCCAAGCAGTCCCGCCTGAAGGTCGAGGGGCAGAAGGACGCCAAGCGCGCCAAGCGCCTCAAGGAGGAGCTGGAGTGGGTCCGCTCCAACGCCAAGGGCCGCCAGGCGAAGTCCAAGGCCCGTCTGGCCCGCTACGAGGAGATGGCGGCCGAGGCGGACAAGATGCGGAAGCTGGACTTCGAGGAGATCCAGATCCCGCCGGGCCCGCGCCTGGGCAGCATCGTCATCGAGGTCGAGAACCTCAACAAGGCCTTCGGTGAGAAGGTCCTGATCGACGACCTGAGCTTCACCCTGCCGCGCAACGGCATCGTCGGCATCATCGGCCCGAACGGCGCCGGCAAGACCACCCTGTTCAAGATGCTCCAGGACCTGGAGACCCCGGACAGCGGCACGGTCAAGGTCGGCGAGACGGTCAAGATCAGCTACGTCGACCAGACCCGCGCCAACATCGACCCGAAGAAGACCCTCTGGGAGGTCGTCTCCGACGGTCTGGACTGGATCAACGTCGGCCAGGTCGAGATGCCGTCCCGCGCCTACGTGTCGGCCTTCGGCTTCAAGGGCCCGGACCAGCAGAAGCCGGCCGGCGTGCTCTCCGGTGGTGAGCGCAACCGCCTGAACCTGGCGCTGACCCTCAAGCAGGGCGGCAACCTGCTGCTCCTCGACGAGCCCACCAACGACCTCGACGTCGAGACGCTCTCCTCGCTGGAGAACGCCCTGCTGGAGTTCCCCGGCTGCGCCGTGGTCATCTCCCACGACCGCTGGTTCCTGGACCGGGTGGCCACCCACATCCTCGCCTACGAGGGCGAGAGCAAGTGGTTCTGGTTCGAGGGCAACTTCGAGTCGTACGAGAAGAACAAGATCGAGCGGCTCGGCGCCGACGCCGCCCGTCCGCACCGGGCCACGTACAAGAAGCTGACCCGAGGCTGACACCCAGCCGTCACAACGGCCCGGCAGACTGCCCTCCGGGGCGGCCTGCCGGGCCGCGGCCCGTCGCCGACCGCCCGCCGCCCCGGCGGTGGACGGCGGCGGGCGACCGGACACCGAGGAGAACTCCCGTGGCTCGCCACATCTACGCCTGCCCGCTGCGCTGGTCCGACATGGACGCCTTCGGGCACGTCAACAACGTGGTCTTCCTGCGCTACCTGGAGGAGGCCCGGATCGACTTCATGTTCACCCAGGCCGCCGCGGCCGGTGCCGGGGAGTTCGCGGGCGGCTCGGTGGTGGCCCGCCACGAGATCGACTACAAGCGTCCGCTGGTGCACCGGCCCGAGCCGGTCACCATCGAGACCTGGGTGACGAAGATCGGCGGCGCCTCGCTGACCGTCTCGTACGAGATCAAGGACGTCGCCGAGGACGGCAGCGACATCGTGTACGTCCGGGCGTCCACCGTGGTCGTCCCCTACGACCTGGCCGAGGGCCGGCCGCGCCGGATCTCGCCGGTGGAGCGGGAGTTCCTCGGCCGCTTCATGGACGAAGAGCCGGTAGTCGCCGCCGTCTGACCGCACCCGACGATTCGAGCTGAACCACTGTGACCATCACCGCCCGTCTCGCCCTGACCGACACCGGGGAGGCCGCCGACCTCTCCGCCTTCCTGCTGCGCCTGCTGCGCTTCGACCGGGCGGCGGCCGTCCGGATCCAGGCGGTGGGCCCGGGCGAGGGAGACGGCGTGCTGGCGGTCTTCGGACGGCTGCCGCTGGGCGACTCGGGCGTGCTGGCGATCCGCACGGCCCGGCTGGACGGTCTGGACGAGCCGGTGGACCTGACCGTCTCCGCGGGCCAGCTGCTGGACGGCGTGGACGCCGGGTCGGGCGCCGTCGCGCTGCCCGCGCCGGTGACCGGTCCGGCCTGGGCCGGGCTGCTGCCGCCGCGCACCGGCTGGCGCCCGGTCGGCACCCCGCCGGCGGCCGAGGTGTGCCGCGAACTGATGGCGGCGGTCGGGGAGTTCCGCGAGCGCAGCGAGGCCGTCCCGGAGCACCACCGCACCCGCGCGGTGCTGGACCGGCTGGCGGACGAGGTGTGGTCCCGCCCGGTCTCGGTGCTGCCGGAGCTGCCGCTGCGCGCCGTCCACGCCTCCTACCGGATCGGCTTCCTGAGCCCCGAGGCGCCGCTCTCGGTGCACCGGGCGGGCGGCTGGCTGCGGTTGAGCTCCCCGGTGGGCTCGGTGGTGGTGCGGACCGCGGCCGCGCCGGGCGCGGGGCTGGGCCTCAGCCCGCTCCGGTAACGGAGGTCCGGGGCCCGGCCCGCCCCGCCGAGGAGCGGTCCGGGCTCAGCCCGGGGTGTTGATCATCGAGGCGGCGGCGTAGACCAGGTACTCGAGCAGCTGCTGCTCGTGCTCGGCCGGCAGCTCCAGGTCCGCGACGGCCGCCCGCATGTGGGTGAGCCAGGCGTCGTGCGCGGCCTTGTCGACCTTGAACGGCGCGTGCCGCATCCGCAGCCGCGGGTGGCCGCGCCGCTCGCTGTAGGTGCGCGGGCCGCCCCAGTACTGCATCAGGAAGAGGGCCATCCGCTCCTCGGCGGGCCCGAGGTCCTCCTCGGGGTACATCGGCCGCAGCAACTCGTCCTCGGCGATGCCTTCGTAGAACCGGTGGGCCAGCCGCCGGAAGGTCGGCTCACCGCCGACCTGGTCGTAGAAGGTCTCCTCGCTCAACGTGCCTCGCCGGATCTCTCTCACCCGACCATGGTCGCAGACGCCGACGGGGTCGTACACCGGGACCAAAGGCGTACGACCCCGTCGGGAGGGGACCGGCGGACGTCGGCGTAGCAGATCAGCGCCGGACGGTCAGTCCTCCCAGCGGAACAGCTTCCAGGAGATGCCGGTCAGCACGGCCGCGAAGAGCAGCAGGCCGCCCATGGTCGGCACGGCGTCCATGACGCCGCCGCCGCGGGTGAGCACCGACTGGGCGGATTCGACCAGGTAGTGCAGCGGCATGACCTTGGAGACGGCCTTCAGCCACTCCGGGGCGCCGTCCAGCGGGAAGAACGAGCCGGACAGGAAGGACATCGGCAGCACGATGATCTGCGAGATGCCGTTGGCCGCCTCCTCGGTCTTGGCGACCGAGCCGGCCAGCAGGCCGATCGACATGAAGGCGAGCGTCGCGCAGGCCACCAGCGGGATGACCAGCCACCAGTTGCCGGTGAGTTTGAGCCCGAAGAAGCCGGTCGCGACCACCAGGAAGACGGCGGTCTGCAGGAACGCGGTCAGCAGCGAGACCAGGATCCGGGAGCTGATCACGGTTCCGGCGCTGAGCGGGGCCAGCCGCAGCCGGCGCAGCACCTTGGTCTTGCGCCAGTTGACCAGGGTCAGCGCGGCGCCGAACACCGCGCCGGTGGCGACGGCCCAGCCGAGCAGGCCGGGGGTGAGGAACTGGATCGGCTTGAGCGACTTGTCCTCGACCTGCTGGGAGTCCAGCACGAAGGCCGGCTTCTGCCCGGTGGCGGCCTGGTTGGCGCTCTGGACCACCGAGTTGAGGATGCCCTGGAGCGCGCCGGCCCGGACCTGGTCGGCGGCGGTGTAGCGCAGCTCGACCGTGCCGTTCGGGCCCTGCTTGATCAGCGCGTCGTAGTCGCCCTTGCGGACCTTCTCCAGCGTGCCGGCCTCGTCGTCGGTCTTCGTGATGGTGAGGACCTTGTCCAGCCCGGCCCGGTCCTCGCCCTGGATCGAGTCGAACAGCTTCACCGCGCCGACCTGCGCCACCTTGGCGTGCGGGCTGCCGGAGCCCTTGGTCACGGAGCCGAAGAAGACCAGGAACACCAGCGGGAACAGCAGGATGAAGAAGGCCGCGGTGCGGTCGCGCTTCATCCCGAGCAGCATGGCGCGGGACAGGCTCCAGAACGCGCTGACCCGCTCCCGCTCGCCGGCGGCCGGGCCGCCGCGCCGGGCGGGGGCCTGCGGCTCGGTGGGGGTGGTGGCGGTCATGCGCGGAACTCCCGTCCGGTCAGCTGGAGGAAGACGTCCTCCAGGGTGGCGCCGCGCACTTCCAGGCCGCGCAGCGCGTTCTGCTCGGCGAGGACGCTGAGCACCGGAGCCGGGAGGCGGGTGGAGACGGAGAGCGAGACGCTGTCGTCCTCCAGGGTGGCGATCTCCGCGCCGGCCGCGGTCAGCAGCTCCCGGGCGCGCTCGAGCGGGAGCTGGCCGGAGGCCACGCTGATCCGGACGGTGTCGTCGATCTCGCGGATCAGCGCCGCCGGGGCGCCGGTGTGCAGGATCTTGCCGTGGTCCATGATCGAGACCCGGTCGCAGAGCACCTCGGCCTCGTCGAGGTAGTGCGTGGTCAGCACGACCGTTCGGCCCTCGGCGTTGATGTCCCGCAGGAGGTCCCAGAGGTTGCGCCGGGCCTGCGGGTCCAGCCCGGTGGTGGGCTCGTCCAGGAAGACGAGCTCCGGGTCGTGGGCCAGCGCGCAGGCGATCGACAGGCGCTGGGCCTGGCCGCCGGACATCTGGTCGGTCAGGGTCTCGGCCTTGTCCGAGAGGCCGACCCGCTCCAGCATCGCGTCGGCCCGCTTGGGGCCGACCCCGTAGAACGACGCGAAGGTGCGGATGGTCTCCCGGGCCGTCAGTTTCCGGAAGAAAGCGGAGGCCTGGAACTGCACGCCGATTCGCGGCAGCAGTTTCGGATTTCGCGGCCAGGGCGCCATGCCCAGCAGCTCGACCCGGCCCTCGTCCGGTTTCCGGACGCCCTCCAGGATCTCCATCGTGGTGGTCTTCCCGGCGCCGTTCGGGCCCAGGATCCCGTAGAACTCGCCGGCCTCGACGGTGAACGACACCCCGTCGACGGCCTGCACATCCCCGTACCGCTGGCGGATGCCGTCAGCGGATATAGCAGCAGTCATGTGGCCTGAGCCTAGGGGCAGGGAAGGCTCCGGCGCACGCCCGCGGCGGCGAATTTGCGGATATTTTGAGGATGGCCCAAACAAATCCGGGCCGGGCGGATGTCGAATTCCGCCCGGCCCGGCCGGAGTTGTCACCGACGTGTGGTCAGGTAACGATTTGACGGGTTTTCAGTCGGAGAATCCCCTCCGACCGACGGCCGGTCAACCGCGGTGCACGGTGATGGTGGTCCAGGCGCCGATGTGGATCCGGTCGCCGTCGTTCAGCGGCACGGCGGTGTGCGGCGGGACGGGCTCCGCGCCGCCGTTCATGGTGGTGCCGTTGGTCGAGTCCTGGTCCACCAGGACCCAGCTGCCGTCCGCCTGTTCGGCGAGCAGCGCGTGCTGGTGCGAGGCGCCCGGGTCCTCCGGCGGGACGGACAGGTCGATCTCCGGCACCGTGCCGCGGTGCTGGCTGCGCCGCCCGATCCGCAGCTGGCCGCGGCCGGTCAGCGGGATCCGGCGCTCGGGGCAGTACGGCGGGAAGAACAGGCCGGCCGCCTCGGGGCCGCTGCGGGCCATCATGTCGGTGAAGTAGTCCCGGTCGGCCGAGACCACGGCGATCCAGTTGGTCCGCACCGGCTCGGCCGGGGCGGTCTCCTGGGGCTGCTGGGGGACGGGCGGGGCCAGGTTGAACGAGGTGCCGAAGTCGCCGCCGCGGCTGTTCGGGCCGGGGCCGGTCGGCTGGGCGTACACCGGGCCGGAGTCCTCGCGCACCGAGGTGTCGGGGAACGCGCCCTCCGGCGGCGGGTAGCCGTAGGTGTGCTGGTGCGCCGGGGCCTGGGGCTGCTGGGGGACGGGCGGGGCGACGGCCTGCTGGGCCGCCGGCGGCTGGCCGAGCGGGGACTGCCCGAGCGGCTGCTGGCCGAACGGCGGCTGGCCGTGCGGCGGTTGTCCCGCCGGGGCGTGGCCGTGCGGCGGCTGACCGGCCGGGGCGTGGCCGTGTTGGGCCTGCTGCGGCGGGCCGCCGTAGGAGGCCGGGATGTTCAGCGGCGGCTGCTGCGGCGGCTGTTGCTGCTGCTGTGCCGCGCCGGGCACCTGGCGGCGCGAGGGCGTGGAGAGCTCGTAGTCGTAGCCGCACTCCTCGCAGAACCGTCCGGTCTGCGGGCTGCGGCAGATCGGGCAGACGGCCAGGCCCGCGGTGAGGCCCTGCGGTCCGGCCTGCGGCGGGACGGCCCCGTGCGGGGGTACGGCCCCGTGCCGGCCCGGGGGCACCAGGCCGGGCGGCGGCAGGGGTGCCCCGTGCGGCGGGACGGCCCCCGGCGGCATCGGCGGCGGAGGCGGCGGAGCGCCGAAGGAGGCGCCGCCGTACCCCGGGTGTCCGGAGTGCGCGCCGGGCGCGGAGTCGCCCCCGTGCGCCCCCGGGTAGCCTCCGTGCGCCCCCGGCGCAGGGGCCGGCGGAGTCATCGGGAAGCCGCAGAAGTCGCACCAGTCCTCGGCCTGCGACTCGTGGCCCCTCGGGCAGATCGGCATCAGGTCCCCCTCGTTTCGGGCCGGCTCCGTGCGGCGTCGCGCCGGGGTGCCGGCCCGGTCACGTCTTCAGCGGTCACTTCTTCACACGTACCGTCTTGGTCGACCGGGTCTCAAGGGTCATCGAGTCGGCCTCGCTCACGTTCTTACGGAACCGAACCGTACCCTCCTTCGGGTCCACCACGTCCACCACCTTCTGGAGCAGCTTGTAGGTGCCCTCGTTCCCGGTCGCGTGGGCGATCCGGACGGCGGCGCCCAGCTTGGCGGTCGCCCGGTCGACGTCCCCGGCCCGGTGGGCCTCCAGGCCCTCCTGGATGGAGGAGGCGAGCTCGGCCTGCCCGGTGTAGTGGGCGACCTGCGGGCTGATCCGGGTGGAGGAGGCCAGGTCGTCGGTCCAGACCGCCTTGACCAGGCCCTGGGTGAGCACCTCGGGGGTGCCGCCGGCGACCTGCTCGGGCAGCACCAGGCTGATCCGGGCGGCCAGCATCTCGTTGCCGACCGAGGCGGCCGGCACCTCGACGCAGACGTGGTAGTCGCGGCTCTCGTCGCCCCAGGAGCCGGTGGGGTAGTCGCCGGCCCGGGGGCCGGCCTCGGTGCGGCGGGAGCTCAGGTCCTCGACCGCGGGGGCGACCTGCTTGACGAACCGGACCCTGGCGTTGGCCGGGGTCCAGATCCGCAGCGCGACGTCGGCGACCTGCTTGCCCATCGCGCCGGCCATCATCGAGCGGAAGTCCTCGGCCAGGCCGGAGGGCTCGGCGACGATGTCGGTGGTGCCGAGCAGCGCCGAGGAGATGCGGCGCAGCTCGTCGATCCGCCAGTCGGTGCCCACGCCGCGGCAGTCGGCGGTGAAGTGGCCGGTCACCCGTTCGACGGTGCGGGCCAGGTCCTCGGCCGACTCGTGCTCGTTGTTGCCGTCGGTGAGCAGGACGGCGTGCCGGATGGCGATGTCGCGGCGGGTGAGGAAGAGCTGGTCGGCCTTGGCCAGCCAGGTGCCCATCGCGGTGCCGCCGGCCGCGGTGAGCCGGCGCAGCGACTCCTTGGCCTGCGCGCGGGTGGTGGCGGAGGCGGTGGCGAGGGTGCCGTCGCCGGGGTAGATGTCGCGGGCCTCGTGGGTGCCGGCGACGACCGCGAAGGCGGTGCCGTCGCGCAGCGCGTCGATGGCGGCGGCGGTGGCCTCGCGGGCGCCGTTGATCTTGGTCTTGGGGTAGTCCATCGAGCCCGAGCAGTCCACCAGGACGACCACGGCCGCCGCGGTGCCGGCGCCCGCCGCGGTGGCGTCGGCGAAGCCGAGGGGCCGGCCGCCCGAGGTGCCGCCGCCGGTCGCCGTGACGGTGACGATGGCGTTGACCTCGCGGGCGCCGTCGGCCAGGTACTCGTTCTGGAAGATCTCCACGTTGAACCTGGGCAGGTTCGGCTTCGCCAGTGTTGCCATGGGGCGGTCGGCTCCCGTCGGGTGAGGGGTGGACGTGCTCAGGACGGTGGGGCGGCCCGCCGGGCGGGGCCGGCGGGCCGTGCCGCCGGAGCGTCCGGCGGGTGGTCGGGTCAGGCCGTCGGCGGGTGCGGCGGCTGCGGCGGGACGGGCGGAACGGCGGGCGCGGTCGGCGGGACGGACGGCGCCGGGGGGACCGGGGGTACGGGCGGGGCCGGGGGCAGCGGGGCGGCGGCGGAGCCGATCACCGGGAGGTCCGGCAGGGTCGGCTCGTAGTCCTCGTCCTCCTCCGGGGCCGGCCGGGCGGCCGCGCGCGGAGCGATCACCGGCAGGTCGAACGCGGTGGGGGTCTCCTCGGCCGCCTCGAGGGCGGCGGCCGGCGGGTCGATCGGCAGCACGGCGACGGTGATGTTGTCGTGGCCGCCGGCCGCGACCGCGAACTTCACCAGGGTCTGCGCCGTGGCGAGCGGTTCGGTGCGGGCGTCCGGGCGCACGTAGTACGCCAGGTCGGTGGCCGCCTCGGCGTAGTTCCACAGCCCGTCGGTGCAGATCAGCACCACCCCGGGGACGTGCGGGGTGAAGTCGAGGGTGTGCGGCACGACCTCCTCGGCGTCGGCGCCGAGCCAGCCGGTGATCGCGTGCGCGCGGGGGTCGGCGTAGGCCTCGGCCTCGCTCATCAGCCCGGCCTCGACCATCCGGGCCGCCCAGGAGTCGTCCTGGGTGAGCCGGAACGGCTCGGCGGCGGCGCGGTCGTCCGGGATCCAGTACGCCCGGGTGTCGCCGACCCACCCGATGGTGACCCGGCCGCCCGCGGCTATCGCGCTGACGAAGGTGCAGGCGGGCGCGTTGAGGTCGGGCCGGGTGGGGCCGGCGCCGTCGGTGGCGAGGCCGGCGACCGCGTCGGCGGCGTCGGCGACGGCCTGGCGCATCGCCGAGTTCGGGTCCCGGCCGGCTTCCAGGGCGGTCAGCAGCGACTCGGAGGCGGCGTCCACGGCGGTCTCCGAGGCCTCGTCCGGGCGGTCGGAGGAGGAGACGCCGTCGCACACCACGGCGACCACGACCGGCTCGCCGCCGGGCAGCGAGGTCGCGGCGACGGTGAAGGAGTCCTCGTTGCGGTGGTGGCGCACGCCGCGGTCGCTGACCCCGGCGACGCCCCCGAGCGCCTTCTCCATGTGGTCGCGCGGGCGCGGCTGGGCGCTGCCGCAGCCCTCGCAGTAGCCGTCCGGGGCGACCTGCGGCTGCCCGCAGTGCACGCAGACCTGCCCGCGCGGCGACGGTACGGCCTCGCCGCGGGCGGCGGCCCAGCTCGTGGGCATCGAGCCGGGGGCCGCCCGGCCGTCCCGGCCGGTCCCGCAGGAGCCGCAGTAGGCGTCCTCCTGGTCCATCGGCTCCGAACAGCTCGGGCACTCGGTCTGCTGCGGCATCTGCTACACCCACGTCCTGGGACGGGCACGGTTGGCCCGTTCCACCATCTCGATCCTGGTCTCCGCCCGGTCGGCCAACCGGGCGAGTACCCGGTAGGACTGTTCCAGGGCGAAGCGCAGTTCCCGCTCCTGTGCGGGACGTCCCAGTACCACCAGGTCGGTGGTGCGCCGGCCGGCCGCCTCCTCGGCGCCGACCCAGCCGAGGGCCGTGTCGAGCACCTCGACGGCGAGCTCCTCGCGGCGGCGGGCGTCCAGCCGCAGCGCGGTCAGCTGGGCGGAGCTCGCGCCGAGGTCGGCGGCCAGGTCGTCGGTGGTCCGGCGCTCGCGCAGCCGGGCCCGGACGGCGGCGATCCGGGCGGCGGTGTAGTGGCTGGAGGTGGCCGGGACGGTCTCCAGGACGCGGACCGCGGCGGTCCGGTCCTCCTCGGCCAGCCGGACCCGGGCCAGCCCGAAGGCGGCGCTCAGGTAGGCGTGGTCGGTGGCCCACACCAGCCGGTAGAACTCGGCCGCGTCGCCGCCGTCGCCGAGCAGCTCGGCGCAGATGGCGAGGGCCAGCTTGGGGGCGGCCTCGCCGGGGAAGGCGTCGTAGACGGCGTCGAAGGCCTCCGCAGCAGCCCGCAGGGCGGTGGAGGAGCCGTCGACGAGGGCGGTCAGCCCGCGGTACCAGACCACCCGCCAGTCGTCCGGCTGGTCCCGCTCCAGCTCGGTGAGGCGGTTCACCGCGTCGTCGTGGCGGCCGAGTTCGAGCAGGGCGCGCAGTTCGCGCAGCCGGCTCTCGACCGAGACGGCGGGCGCGGCGGCCAGTGCGGCGAGCGTCTCCTCGGGGTCGGGGGTGACCAGGACAGCGAGGAAGCCCGCGTTCGGGTCGCCGGGGTCGACCCGGGGGACGGGCAGTGCGAGGGCGGCGGCGGCCGGGTCCAGGGGGGCCACCCGGAGCTGCCCGGCCTGTTCGGTGGGCAGGACCAACTCGGTGTCCACGACGCGCAGTTCGGGGCCGAACAGGGTGGATGGCGCGGGCCGGGGCCGGTCGTCCTGGAGGGCCAGGACCTCCCGCAGCACGCCGGTGAGCTGGTCGGCCATCTCCTCGGCGGAGGCGAAGCGGCGGGCCGGGTCCGGGTCGGTGGCGCGGACCAGGAAGCGGTAGTACGACTCGTACCTGGCGAAGACCTCGACCTGTTCCGGGCCGGGCAGCGAGTCGCGGTAGGTGCCGCTGTAGCCCTGGAAGTCGAAGGTGAGCACCGCGAGGGTGCGGGCCACGGTGTACAGGTCGGAGGCGACGGAGGGGCCGTCGGTGGCGATCTCCGGGGCCTGGTAGCCGATGGTGCCGTAGATCGGGCCGTCGTCGTCGAAGCGGCGGACCGCGCCCATGTCTATGACCTTGAGCGTGTCGCCGCTCTGGATCACGTTGTCGATCTTGAAGTCGCAGTACACCAGGCCCCGGCCGTGCAGGTAGCCCAGGGCCGGCAGCGCCTCCAGCGCGTAGGCGATCCCCTGCTCGACGGGCAGCGGTTCGCGCCGGCCGTCCGCGGTGCGGCGCTCGTTGGCGATGTCCTTGAGCGACTTCCCGCCGACGTACTCCATCACGATGTAGCCGTCGGTGGAGCCGGTGCGCAGGTCCGGGTGCTCGGCGAAGTTGATGATCCGGACGATGTTCGGGTGGTCCACCTCGGCCAGGAAGCGCCGCTCGGCGACGGCCGCCGCGAGCGCGTCCTCGTCCCCGGTGTCCAGCAGGCCCTTGAGCACCACCCACTTGTCGTGGACCCGCCGGTCCACCGCCAGGTAGATCCAGCCGAGCCCGCCGTGCGCCAGGCAGCCCACCACCTCGTACTGCCCGCCGACCAGGTCGCCGCGGCGCAGCTTGGGCGTGAACGAGTACGGCGTGCCGCACTTGGTGCAGAAGCCGTCCGGGCGGCCGGGGCGGCCGTTCTTCTCCCGGCCCACCGGGGTCTCGCACTTGGAGCAGAACCGCTTGCGCTCGGGCACCTCGGGGTCGGCCAGCACCGCCTGGGACGGGTCGGCCGCCTCGACGGTCGGCACGGTGACCAGGCCGGCGCCCAGCCGGTTGCGGGTGCCGGCGGTGGAGCCGCCCCGGGTGGAGCGGACCGAGAGGGAGCGGCTGCTGCCGGTGCGGGTCGAGCGGTGCGAGCGGGAGCGGCCGGACATTGAGCGGGCCGAGCCGGTGCGGACCGACAGCGAGCGGGCGGAGCCGTCGTGGCCGCGGCCGGGGGAGACCCGGGCGGAGGGGACGTGGGGCTGGGTGGCGCCGGTGTCGCCGCCGGGCGGGGTCAGGCCGCACTCGTCGCAGTAGCCGTCCGGGTCGATGGTGCCGGAGCAGTCGCGCGGGCAGGGCGCGCCGGGGCCGGCGGCCGCCGGTGCCCCAGCCGCCGGTGTCCCCGTCGCCCCCGCGCCCGGTGCCCCCGCCGCTCCGGTCGTCGCGGTGGTCCCGCCCGCCGGGGCGAGCCCGCACTCGTCGCAGTAGCCGTCGGCGTCGATCCTGCCGCTGCCGGAGCACTCCGGCCGTTCGCACGTCCCGCCCATCACCCTCAGCCCCCCTGGACCTGTCCGTCGGCCGGCTCCTGGCCGGCCGCCTCCTGTGCCTGCCCGGCCTCGGTCTGGGCCGGGCGCAGCGACTGCTGGAACCGGGCCACCGCGGCGGCCGCCGCCCGCAGGTCGCAGGGCGCGCTCCACAGCAGCCAGCGCGCCTTCTCGTACCGTTCGATCACTTCCGGGTCCTCGGAGACCCGCAGCCGGGCCGCCATCGCCTTGTAGGCGTCCAGCCGGCCGCGCAGCTCGGCCCGGACAGCCAGCGGCTGGGTCACCTCGGTGAGCGACTGCCGGGCCCGGCCCAGCTCCTTGGCGGCGGCGTCCTCCAGCGTGTCCAGCAGCGGCGCCAGCCGGCCCCACTGCCCGGCCTGGCGCAGGTCCAGGGCCGCGACGATCCGTTCGCGCAGCGCCGAGGCCGGTCCGGGCACCGCCGGGACGTCGCTGGACGCTATCTTCGCCAGCACCTCGCCGCGCGCCCGGCGGGCCTCGGCCAGGGTGGCGTCGGCCCGCTGGAGGAGGTCGCCGACGCCCTGGAGGCGCTCCTCGGCCTCGTCGCGCAGCCGCAGCAGGTCCTCCAGCTCCAGCCGGACGCCGTCCAGCGCCCGCCCGGCCCGGTCGAACCGCTCGGTGTCGACCACCCCGGCCGGGCCGGCGAAGGCCGAGCCCTCCGGGACGGTGCCGCGCTGGGCGGGCACCCGGGCCGGGCGCCACAGCGCCAGCGGGTCCCCGTGGACCTCGGCGCGCAGCCCGGTGAGGTCCTGCTCGATCCCGGCCAGGTCGTCGCCCAGCGGGTGGCTCCCGGTGCGCACGCCGAGCGAGGCGGCGAGGGTGCGCACCCGCTGGAGCTCGGCCAGCAGCAGGTCGATCCGGGCGGGCAGCGCCGACCAGACGGCGTCGGCGGCGCTGACCACCTCCAGCACGGTGGCGTACCAGGAGTTCATCCGGACCATCAGCGCGTCCAGGCTGATCCGCTCGACCAGCCTGGCCGGCGCGCCGAGCACCTGCGGGCCGTCCGGCACCACCCCGCCGGGGACGGTCACCGCGTCGCCGGTCAGCAGTTCGCTCAGCTCGGCCAGTTCGGGTGCGCCGGGCTTGGCCTTGCGGGCCCGGACGGCGCGCGCCGAGGCCAGCGCCTCGGAGTAGCGGTCGAACAGCGCCCAGAGCAGGGGCAGGCCCTTGCCGGCGACGGACCAGCGCTCCAGGGTGCGTCCGGACAGCTCGGCGCCGTCCAGCAGCCGCAGGCCCGAGTGGTCCTGGAGGGCGAGCAGCGCCGACTCGACCGCGTCCCGCTCCGCGCCGAGGCGGGCGAGCGCGCGGTCGACCTCCTCCCGGTTCAGTACCGGGCCAGCCGATGCCGCCACCGCGGTGTCCTTCCTTCCTCGCGTGCGATCCCGACGTGCCTGACGTTCCTGACGTACCTGACGTGCTGGACGTACCGGACGTGCGGTCCCACGACAACCCCCGTGTCCACCACCGGTCTCCCCGTGGTGATCGTCCCGAACCCTAGCCGGTGGCCGTTCGGGCGGAGCGGGCGCGGGGCGTCAAGGCACCGTCAACGCCCCGCTGACGGCCCGCGCGCTACCTCCCCCGCGCCGTCCCCCGCGTCGCCCCCGGACCGGCCCGGGGCGGACCCCGGGGCGGCCCCGACTCCGGCTCAGCGGGTGCCCGGCCAGTAGCGGTCGGCCTCGTTGAGCATGTACGGCTTGAGCCAGTGCTCGTACGAACGGGCCCAGTCGCCGCGCGCGTAGTAGTCGGCCAGGACCTGGTTGACGCGGGCGGTCAGGTCGGTGCTGTCCTTCAGCATGGCGACGCCGACCACCTCCGGCTGGGCCTCGCCGTCCACGATCCGCACGGTCTGGTCCTGCGCGGCCTGACCGGCCGCCAGGCCGTTGTCGGTCATGGTCGCGTCGACCTTGCCGAGCTGCATCAGGACCAGGCAGTCCAGCTGGTTCTCCACCGTGACGACCTGCCGGGCGGTCTTCTTCTCCGTGACCACGGTCAGCGCGGTGGAGCCGGCGGCGGCGCAGACCCGCTGGTCCTTGACGGCGTCGTCGATGTTCTTCGCCGGCGAGGCCGTCGGCACCAGGACGCGCTGGGTGATGTTGAAGTACGGCTTGGAGAAGGCGACGTCCTCCATCCGCTTGCAGTTGATCGTCATGGTGCGGACGATCAGGTCGACCCGGCCCTTCTTGATGGCGTCGATCCGGTCGGCCGTGGCCACCGGCTTGAGCACCACCTTCTCCGGGTCGCCCATGACGGCCGCGCCGATCGCCCGGGCGAGGTCGATGTCGAAGCCCTCGATCTGGCCGGTGTTCGGGTTGCGGGCGCCCCAGCGGTAGCTGTTCTGGTCCACGCCGATCACCAGGCTGCGCCTGGCCTTGATGGCCTTCACGGCCGGGCCGTCGTCGGTGCTCGGCGGCACGCTCTTCGTGACGTCGCAGCCGTCGGCCTGCTCCTGCTGCTCCTGCTGGTCCTGCTTCGTCCGGTGCAGGGCCGCCGGCGCGGCGCCGACCGGGCCGCCCCCGGCGAGCACGGCCGCGCCGGCCGCCAGCAGGGCCACCGCGACGGCGGGCCTGGTCCTCCTCCCGGAACCGCCGGAACGGCCGGAACCACTGGAACCTCTGAAGCTCCTGAAACCCCTGGTGCGCATCGGTCGCTCTCCCCCTTGCCCGTTACCGGTACTCGGCCAGTCGCCGGCCCAGGCCGCGCAGCGCGGCGGCCGCGGCCACCAGGCCGAGCAGCGCGGCGGCGACGGCGGCGGTGCGCAGGTCCCCGCCGGTGCCCTCGGCGGCCTGCTTGAAGCGGTCCTGCTCGATGTCGGCGGCCTGGGCGAGCGCCTTGTCGGTGGCGTTGAAGGAGGCGTCGGCGGTGGCCGCGTCGCCCTTGGCCGTCACGGTGGCCTCCAGCGCGCCCTGGTAGTCGGCCTCGAACACCTCCCGCTTCCGGGCCTCATCGTGCCGTTTGCGCCACTCGTCGAACTGCTTGGCGGCCTCCCGGACGCCCGGCTGGGCGGCCGAGGGGGCCAGGCGGAGGGCCTCCGGCAGCGAGCCGGCGGACCGGTCCGCCGGGACGTCGGTGGTTCCGGCGAGGTCTCCGACGGCCTTCGTCCACTGGTCGGCGTACTTGGTGGTCGAGCCGCGGGCGACGAAGTGGAGGTTCTCCGCCAGCCGGGCGGTCAGTACGTCCGCCCGGGCGGTGTTGAGCGCCTTCAGCGGGGCCGCGCCTTCGTGGACGCTCCGCTTGAGCGCCGCGCTGGTGGTCAGACCGGTGACGGCCAGCCACAGCCCGCCGGCCAGGACGGCGGCGGTGGCGCCCAGCAGCCCGATGTTGAACACCCGGTTGGTGCGGCGGAACAGCGTGAGCTGCACCCAGGCCAGCGCGGCCAGGGTGACCAGCGCCAGGCCGTACGCCCCCCACGGCACCGCCTTGGCCTCGGCGTAGTCGTCGGCCAGCTCCTGGTTCTCGGCCGCGGCCAGTTCGGCGGCGGCCGGCAGCAGCACGGTCTGCATCTGCTCGGAGGCGTACCGCAGGTAGGCGCCGCCGAGCGGGATGCCCTGCCGGTTGTCGGCCCGCGCGGTCTCCACCAGGCCGGCGTAGGCGGGGAGTTGCTGGTTCAGCCGGGAGAGCGAGCCCTGGGCGGGCGAGGTCGCGGTGGTCCGGGCGGCAGCCTGGGCGATCAGCTTGGCGGCGGTGGCGATGTCCTGCTCGTAGCGGGTGCGGACCGCGTCGGGCTCGGCGCCGGCCAGCAGGAAGCCGCTCGCCGCGGTGGTGGCGGCGTCGGCCAGGCTGCGGTGGATCTCGGCGGCGTCCCGGCTGAGCGGCTGGCTGTACGAGACCACCCGGTCGGCGGCCTGCGCCCTGGTCTCCAGCTGCCAGGCGGTGAGCCCGCCGAAGGCGACGGTGAGCACCGCGAGCACCACGCCGGCCAGTCGCAGCCGCCCTGGGGGCGTGCGGGTGGCCTGTGCGAGCCGGGCGCGCACGCCGGTGGCGACGGCCGCCGGAGGGCGCTTCTCGGGCGCCCCACCGGGTCTGGCCGCCGGGGGCGCCCCGCCGGACTTCGCGAGCGGTGCCGATCCGGGGACGGCCGGTGCCCCCGGTGCGGCCGCCGCCACCGGCACGGCCGTCGCCACCGCGGCGCCCGGCGCCCCCGGCAGCTGGTTCGGCCGTGCCGGGAACGCGGCGCCGGACGCGCCGTTGCCTACTGGTGTTGCCACCCGCCTCATCCTCCCCTGGGGCCGGGCCCGTCCCCGGGGCCCGACCGATGGCAGCAGTATGGCCGTGACTCCCCCCGACCACACCTGACTTGCGCCGATCTTGAGCATGTCGTGCACGTCCCCCGGACGGCCCGTGGCACCGGCGCGGCCGGTGCCGTCGGCGCCGCCGGTGCGGCCCGTACGGTCCCGTATGGCCCGTACGGTTCGTGCCGCTCCCGCCGGTCGTCTCCTGCCGGTCGTCCCGAGAGGTGGCGAACCGTCCGACGCGGGCCGCACCCTACGCGGTTCCCCCGGCCGGGCGGAGCGCGGGGGTCCGGTTGCGGGCGGGCTTTCCCGGGTGCGGCGACCCCTCGCTCCGTACGATGGAGGTATGCGCCTGCTTGGAACGATCTCGCCCGACCGTCCGCTGCTCGTCGTCGCCGTGCGCGAGGAGGCCGCCCACCTGGACGACCGCCTGCCCGTGCTGCTCACCGGGATAGGGAAGGTCAACGCCGCCGTCGCGCTGGCCACCGTCCTCGCGCAGGGCGAGAAGCCGTCCGAGGTGATCAACCTCGGTACGGCCGGCGCGCTGCGCCCCGGCTGGGAGGGCACCCACCACGTGGTCCAGGTGATCCAGCACGACCTCGACACCGCCGCCCTGCACGCGCTCACCGGGCGTGAGTACGGGGCCCCGCTGGTGATCGGCAAGGGCGACGGCCCGGTGCTGGCCACCGGCGACCTCTTCGTCTCCGACACGGACGCCCGCGACCGGCTCGCCGAGCACGCCGACCTGGTGGACATGGAGGGCTACGCCGTCGCCACCGTCGCCCACCGCGCCGGGCTGCCGGTGCGGCTGGTCAAGCACGTCAGCGACCAGGCCGGGGACGGTGCGGAGCACAGCTGGAAGGAGGCGGTGGACGACTGCGCCCGGAAGCTGGCCGACTGGGTGGTCGCGCAGGGCTGGTGACGTCCTCTCAGGGGCTGGTCAGGGTGGCGCGGTGACCGGGGGGAACGCAGGGCCGACCGGGCTTGACCGGGGAGGGCGCGGCCGCCCTCCCCGCCCCGCCTCCCGGGTCAGCCGTTCCGGAAGTCGGTGAGGTCCAGGCCCGCCAGCCGCTCCGGGTCGGTGAGCACGTCGATCGCGACGATCGCGCCGTCCACCACGGTGAACGCCATGACCGACAGCGGCCGGCCGTTGTCGCCGATGACCACCGCGCCCGCGGTGCCGTTGACCAGCGCCGGGCGGGCGAACGGCGACAGCGTGCCCCACAGGACGGCCTGGCCGGCCACCGTGCCGGCGCCCGAGAGCACCACGGTGTGCCGGGCCAGCAGCGCGCCGCCGTCCGAGCGCAGCACCACGTCCGGGTCGAGCACGGCGAGCAGCGCGTCCAGGTCGCCGTTGCGGGCGGCGGCGAAGAACGCGTCCACGGCCGCCCGCTGCCGGCCGAGGTCCGGGTCGGGCGCGGGCGCCTGCCCCTGCACCTTGCGGCGGGCCCGGCTGGCCAGCTGGCGGGTGGCGGCGGCGGTCTTCTCGATCAGCGGGGCGATCTCCTCGAACGGCACCGCGAACAGGTCGTGCAGCACGAAGGCGACCCGCTCGGCCGGTGACAGCGACTCCATCACCACCATCAGCGCCAGCCCGACCGAGTCCGCGAGCATCACCTCCTGCTCCGGGTCCACCACGCCCTCGCGCCGCAGCAGAGGGTCCGGGATGCGCGGCGGGCCCGGCTCGCCGCCCGGCCCGGCGGGCTCCAGCGGCTCCTCGCGGCGCTGGGCGCGGGTGCGCAGCAGGTTCAGGCAGACCCGGGAGACCACCGTGGTCAGCCAGCCGCCGAGGTTGTCCACCCCGGCGGTGTCGGTGCGGTCGTAGCGGAGCCAGGCCTCCTGGAGGGCGTCCTCGGCCTCGCTGATCGAGCCGAGCATCCGGTACGCGACCGCGCGCAGGTGCGGGCGGTGCTCCTCGAAGAGCGCGGTCCGGGCGGATTCCCCGTCCACCTTCTCGTCCACGTGTCACATTCCTTCGTCGCCGGGGGTCAGGGCAGCAGGAGTCACCCAACAACGGCCGCGGCGGGGAGATCAACTCCCCTCCCGGGACGAATCGGAGACGGTCATGACGAAGAACACGGTGCTGGTCACCGGAGGTACCGGGACCCTGGGCCGGCAGGTGGTCCCGCTGCTGCGCGCGGCCGGGCTGCCGGTGCGGGTGCTCAGCCGGCGGGAGCGCCCGGACGCCGACGGCGTCGCGTACGTGCGCGGCGACCTGCTCGGCGACCCGGCGACGGCGGCCGCCCGGCTGGACGGGGCGCTGGCGGGCGTGGACACCGTGCTGCACCTGGCGGGCGGCCCCAAGGGCGACGACGTCGCCACCCGGCTGCTGGTCGCCGCCGCCCGGCGGGCCGGGGTGCGGCACCTGGTGTACATCTCGGTGATCGGCGCGGACCGGCTGCCGCTCGGCTACTTCCGGGCCAAGCACGCCGCCGAGCGGGCGGTGGCCGACTCGGGCCTGCCGTACACGGTCCTGCGGGCCGCGCAGTTCCACGACCTGGCGTTCACGGTGGCGGAGAAGACGGCCCGGCTGCCGCTCGTCCCGGCCCCCGGCGGGGTCCGTTGGCAGCCCGTGGACGTACGGGAAGTCGCCGCCCGGCTGGTGGAGTTGGCGCTGGGCGAGCCGGCCGGGGCGGTGCCCGACCTGGCCGGTCCGACGGTGTACGCGATGGAGGAGCTGACCCGCGGCTACCTCGCGGCGCGCGGCCGCAGCCGCCGGCGGCTGCCGCTCCGGGTGCCGGGCAAGGTCGGGCGGGCGTACCGGGCGGGGGAGAACCTGGCCCCGGCGGGCGCCGACCACGGGCGGCGGACCTGGGAGGAGTACCTGGCGGAGCGGCTGGCGGCCTGACGGCTGCCCGTCGTGGTCCGTGGGGTGGCCGCCGTGCCCCTCCTCGACGCCGTCCGCGCCGACTCCGCCGCCGCGCTTGGGCTCAGCGGCCCCCCGGCCGCCGTGCTCGGGCCCGACGTCCCCCGGCCTTCGGGGCCCTGGCGCGGCTGCGGGAGCTCGCGCTGGGCCCCGGGGCGTCGTACGTGCTGCTCAATGCCGAGGAGGGCAACGCCTACGAGCCGCTGTTCAGGCCCGGGCGGCTCCGGTGACGTCCTCGGTGGTCACCACCTTGGCGAAGCGCATCGCGTGCAGGGTGGCGGCCGTGGCGCGGGCGAGGTCGGCGGCCGGGATGGTGGTGCCGTCCGGGCCGGCCATGTCGAAGGAGTGCATGGCGTCGGTGGGGAAGATCGCGTCGTAGCCGAGGTTGCCGGCCATCCGGGCGGTGGTCTCGCAGCACACGTTGGTGATGATCCCGGTGACCACCACCTGCCGGGCGCCGCGCTCCTGCAGCCAGGCGTGCAGGTCGGGGGTGCCGTAGAAGGCGCTGTTGACGGTCTTGGTGACGTGCAGCGCCGGGGTGAGCCCGGCGACGAAGTCCTTCAGGTCGTGCCCCGGGGTGCCCCCGGCCAGCGGCGTGCCCGGGCCGTCGTGCTGCACGGTGACGATCGGGCGGTCGGTGTCCTGCCAGGCGGTGATCAGCTCGGCCATCCGCTGCTCGGCCTGCGGGTTGTCGCGGGGGCCGAAGGCGGGGGCCTCGAAGCCCTTCTGGACGTCGATGAGCAGCAGGACGGCGTCGGGGTCGAGGGCGAGGGGGGCGTCGAAGGCGTCGAGGTTCGTCATGCCGTCCATGGTGGTCGGCGGGGCCGGGGAGGCGTGATGGGCGGAGATGCCGACCATCGATAGATTCCTGCCATGCGTACGGTGGGTTGCCTGATCTTCGACGGTGTCCGGGCCTTCGACTACGCCGTGATCGGCGAGGTGTGGGCGAACCGGGCCATCCGGCCCGGCCAGCCCCTCTTCGACCTGCGGGTCTGCGGGCCGGAGGGCGCCCGGGTGCGGCTGGGCGGCGGGCTGGAGCGGCTCCCCGACCACGCCCTGGGCGCGCTCACCGACTGCGACCTGGTGGTGGTGCCGGGCGTCGAGGACCCGGGGGCCCGGCACACCCCGGAGGTCCTGGGCGCCCTGCGGGCCGTCGCCGCGGCGGGCGTCCCGATCGCCTCGCTCTGCGCGGGCGCCTTCGTCCTCGCCGAGGCCGGCCTGCTGGACGGCCGCGAGGCCACCACCCACTGGGCGCTCGCCCCCGAACTCGCCCGCCGCTTCCCGGCGGTGACGGTCCGGCCCGAGGTGCTCTTCACCGGCGGCGACGGCCTGTGGACCTCGGCCGGCGTCGCGGCGGGCATCGACCTCTGCCTGCACCTCGTCCGCACCGCCCACGGCCAGCGGGCCGCCGCCACCATCGCCCGCGCCATGGTCACCGCGCCCTTCCGGGCGGGCGGCCAGAACCAGTTCCTGCCCTCCCCGGTCCCGGACGCCGCCGTCGGCGACGACCCGCTGGCCCGCCTCCGCGCCGAGGTCCTGGCCTCCCTCGACACCCCCTGGACGGTGCGCCGGATGGCCGCCGCCGCCCTGATGTCCGAACGCACCTTCGCCCGTCGTTTCACCGCCACCACCGGCACCACCCCGATGCGCTGGCTCCTCGACCAGCGCGTCCTCACCGCCCAGCGCCTCCTGGAGGAGACCGACCTGCCCGTCGACACCGTCGCCACCCACTGCGGCTTCGCCTCCGCGGTCTCCCTGCGGCCGGTCTTCGTGGACCGGGTCGGCGTCGCCCCCCGCGAGTACCGTCGGGCCTTCCGCGGCCGCGAGGACGGCTGAGCGGTTCGGACCGGCTGAACCGGTGGACTTCATCCGGGAGTTGATGGAGCGGCGGTGGCGGGGCGGCGGGGGCCGGTCGCGGCGGAGAGGGCGAAGACCAGCAGGCCGAGGGCCGTCATGGCGGCGCCGGCGAGGTTGGTGAGGGGGAGGGCGGTGTCGGGGTGGGGGCCGCCGTGTTCGATGACGGCGGCGCCGAGCAGGGAGCCGAGGGTGATGCCCACGCCGAAGGCGGCGGTGTTGGCGGTGCCGACCAGGGCGGAGTCGCGGCCCGCGACCCGCAGGACGTAGGCCTGGGTCGGGGTGAGCAGGCCGAAGCCGCAGAAGCCGAGCAGGAAGAGGGTGGCCACGGCGGCGCCCTTGTGGTGGACGGTGGCGGTGAAGAGGGCGAGGGTGAGGGCGAGGGCCGCGAACAGGGCCGCCGTCGTCGGGACGAGGGCGCGGTCGGCGGCCCGGCCGGCCAGCCAGTTGCCCGCGACCAGCCCGGCGCCGTAGACGGCCAGCAGCCAGACGACGTCGCCCGTTCCGAAGCCGGTGACGGCGGTCAGCATCGGCTGGACGAAGGTGAAGGAGGCGAACAGCCCGCCGAAGCCGACGGCCGTCGCGGCGAGGGCCAGCCAGAGGCGGAGGCCTGCGAAGACGGCCAGTTCGGCGCGGAGCGAGGGCGCGGCGGAGGCGGGGGCGTCGGTGGGGGCGGTGTCCGTACGGGGGAGGAGCCGCAGCAGGCCGAGCAGTCCCGCCGCGCCGAACACGGCGACCAGCACGAACGCCCCGCGCCAGCCCCAGGCCTGCCCGGCCAGGGTGCCGATCGGCAGGCCGAGCACGTTGGCCAGGCTCAGCCCGGTGAACACCAGGGCGATCGCGGCTCCCCGCCGAGCCGTCGGGACGAGCCGGGAGGCCACGACGGAGGCGACGCCGAAGAAGGCGGTGTGGGTGCACGCGGTGAGGAAGCGGGTGGCCAGGAGCAGGCCGAAGGTCGGCGCGAGGGCCGAGGCGAGGTTGCCCGCCGTGAACAGCAGCATCAGCAGGACGAGCAGGCGCCGGCGGGGCATCCGCAGGGTGAGCAGGGCGAGCGCCGGACCGCAGGCCTGGCCGACGGCGTAGGCGGTGGTGACCAGCCCGGCGCGGGCGACGGTGACGTCGAAGTCGGTGGCGAGGGCGGTCAGCAGGCCGTTCGTGACGAACTCGGTGGTGCCGACGGCGAAGGCGCTGACGGCGAGCGCGAGCAGGGCGGGGGGCATGGCGGTGGAGGGTCCTTGGCTGGGGCGGGGCCGGGGCGCGGCCGGACGGGGCCATGCTCCGGCGCCCCGCGCGCCCCCGGCCAGCCACCTGCCGTTCCTACTCCTCGGAGGGTCACCCACGGCGCTGGCCTGCGGAAACCTTCCGCCGTAGCCTCGGTGGGCATGGGAGCCAACAGCGAGCTGGGCGAGTTCCTGCGCCTGTGCCGCGCCGCCGTCACCCCGGCCGAGCTGGACCTGCGCGTGCCGGCCGAGCACCGGAGGGTGGCCGGGCTGCGCCGGGAGGAGCTGGCCGGGCTGGCGGGCATCAGCGTCGCCTACTACACCCGGCTGGAGCAGGGGCGCAGCACCAACGCCTCGGACCAGGTGCTCGACGCGATCGCCCGCGTCCTGCGCCTGGACGCGACCCAGCGCACCCACCTGGGCGACCTCGCCCGCCGCCCGCCCCGGGCCGTACGGAGCCGCCCTCCGGCCGAGCAGCCGGACCCGCGCTCGGTGCACCTCCTCGCCTCGCTGGACCACGTGCCCGCCCTGCTGCTCGGCCGCCGCAACGACGTGCTCGCCTGGAACCGCCTCGGCCACGCGCTGCTCGCCGGACACCTCCCGTACGGGGCGCCGGACGATCCGGCCACCCGGCCGTCGATGAGCCGGCTGCTGTTCCTGGACCCGCGCACCCGCGCGCTCGAACGGGACTGGGAGCACTACGCCCGGACCCACGTCGGCTACCTGCGGCTGGTCGCCGGGCGGTACGGGGAGGACCGCGAGCTGGCCCGGCTGATCGGCGAACTCAGCATGAAGAGCCCGGAGTTCGCCGCCTGGTGGGCGGGCGGGAACGTGCGGGAGTGCACCTTCGGCAGCAGGACGCTGGACCATCCGGCGGTCGGGCCGCTGGAGGTGACGTACCAGGTGTGGCTCCAACCCGACCGGCCGGACCACCGGTTGGAGGTCTACACCCCCGGCCCGGACCCGGCCGCCGCGGCGGCGCTCGACGCGCTGGCGCGGTCGCGGCAGCCGTAGCGGGGGAGCGGGGGGGAAGCCGACGGGGTGGCGGCCCTCAGCGCCGCCACCCCGTTGGCTTCTCGGCACGGGGCCCGTGGCGTGTTGAGCCAAACCCCACCTTGGGGTGAAGCCGGGTGGGGATTCCCGTGGGGACCGGTGCCGGTTCGGTGTGCGGCCGCCACTCCGGCCGCCGCCCCGGCCGCGCCCGCTGCGGTCCGGCGGGTGCGGTCCGGCGGGTGCGGGCCTTCAGGCCGTGGCGGCCGCGCGCAGCCGCTTCTTGTCCGGCTTGCCGACGGGCGTCAGCGGGATCTCGTCGACGAGGTGCAGCACCTCGGGGGCGAAGATCCGCCCCTTGCGCTCGGTGACGAACGCGCGGAGGGTGTCCAGGTCGGGCCGCTGCCCCGGGGCGGGGACGACGGCGACGTGGACGTGCTCCGCCTCCTGGTCGTCGCGGACGCCGAAGACGGCGCAGCGGGCGACCGCCGGGTGGGTGAGCAGGAGGTCCTCCACCTCGGAGGGGTAGACGTGGCCGCCGACCACGATGATCAGGTCCTTGACCCGGTCGGAGAGGTAGAGGTAGCCGTCCTCGTCGAAGTAGCCGACGTCCCCGGTGTTCAGCCAGCCGTCCCGGAGCACCGCGGCGGTGAGGTCGGGCCGCTTCCAGTACCCGGCCATGACGGCGTCGGAGCGCAGGTGGATCCCGCCCTGTTCGCCGGTCGGCAGGTCGGTGCCGTCGTCGGAGCGGATCGCCACCTCGACGCCCGGGACGGGCCGGCCGACCGGCACCTGGCCGCCGGGGCCGATCCGGTCGTGCTCCTGCGGGGTGAGGAAGGAGATCAGCTGGGCCTCCGACATCCCGTAGAGGCCGACCAGGACCGGCCCGAAGACCTTGAGCGCCTCGCGGATCCGGGTCGGTGAGGCGGCGCTGCCCCCGTAGGAGAGGTACCGCAGGCTGGACAGGTCGGTGCGGCCGATCGCCGGGTGGTCGAGCAGCTGGTGGAGCAGCGGCGGCAGCACCCAGAGGTCGGTGATGTGCTCGCGCTCGATGGCGGCCAGGACCGCGCCGGGCTCGAAGGAGCGCTGGAGGACCACCGTGCCGCCGTGCTGGAGGGTCAGGTCGGCGAAGATGCCGGCCAGGTGGGCGAGCGGGGTGGCGGCGAGGAGGCGGGGCGCGCCGGCGGCGGGGTCGCTGCCGATCGGGGCGTCGAAGATGCGGCGGTACGGTCCGTGCAGGCTGAGGATGCCCTTGGGGATGCCGGTGGTGCCGCCGGTGTGGCGGATGCTGAGGTCGTCCTCCGGCCCGACCCGGACGGCCGGGGGTTCGGCGGGGCGGTGGGCGGAGGCGGCGATGACGTCCTCGCCGAGGGCGGCGGGGTCGCCGCCGGGCCCGGGGCCGAGGGTGAGGACGGTCGGAACGTCGATCAGTGGGAGCAACTCGGCGGCTTCGGCGTACCGTTCGGCGTCCACGAGCAGCACGGTGGTGTCGACGCTCGCCGTGATCTCGGCCAGGACCGGGGTGCTCATGCCGTCGTACAGGTTCACCACCCGGGCGCCGGCGAGGCCCGCCGCGTACCGGGCGCTCAGGGCCTCGGGGGTGTTGCCGGTCAGCAGGGTCACGGTGGTGCCGCGGGCGGCGCCCCGGGCGATCAGCTCGTGGGCGAGGCGGTAGCCGGCGGCGGCGAATTCGCCGGCGGTGATCTCGGCGCCGTCGGCGGTGACGACGGCCTGCCGGTCGGGATCGGCGGCGAGGGTCTGGAGGATCAGAGCGGGACCGCTGACGAACTCCGCGTCGGGCATGGCTACTTCTTCCTTGTAGTTTGCAACCATGTCCACAGGCTAACCCCAACCTCCGCCCCTGGTCCGGGAACTGCCGAGGAGGGCCGAATGTGATCGTCCGTCACCCGGACAGGGGAATGATCGTGGGCGCGCGCCTGTTTCGGGGCGCACACCCGTTCCGGCGCACGCCCGTTGCGGGGCCCGCGCGGTCAGAACGCCGCCGGGGGCCGGAGGGCGAGGTCGGTGGCGGCGGCCCAGTGCTCGGTCGCGGCGGTGACGATCGCGTAGCCGGGCTGAGAGGGGAGCCGGGAGATCAGGGCGCTGCGGCAGCCGTGGCTGCGGTGGACCTCGACGGGGACGGGGACGCCGTGGAGCCGGACCTCGCCGGGGGTGGGCGGGCCGTCCGGCGGGGCGAGGTGGATGCGGGGGTCGAGGCGGTCCGAATTCGCCAGGAAGGTGGAGAGTTGGGACCGCGGGGTGGTGAGGGAGCCCACCCGGTGGCCGGACGGGACGGGGCGCGAGGTCTGGACGACGGCGACGAGTTCGCCGTCCAGGTGGTAGTTGAGGTCGAGGTGGCAGAGGTAGCCGTCGGAGGACAGCCGCCCCAGCAGGAAGCGCCACCCGCGCGGGGCGTCGCGGAGCACGGCGATCTGCTCGCCCCACTCCTCGGCGGTCTCGCGGTGCGTCGGTATGCGGATGCCGTGCGGGCGGGTGTCGCGGAACAAGGGCTCCCCCAACGGGCTGGTGGTGACCGGGCGTCGGCACGATGATCGCGCCGCGAGGGGCACCGCGGGAGGGGGAGACGACTTTTCGGCCGTTCGCCGCGTCGGCGGATTGCTTCGGGCCGGGGTGGGACAGAAGCTTCGGGGCGTCGGCTTCGGCGGCGTCGCGGGGACATCCGGGCAACAACCCGGTGAACCGCGGTCGACGCCGGTCGAACGGCAGCGGCAACCGGACGGGGGACGGGACATGGGTCAGGGCGGTGCCGCGACGTTCCGTGCGGGGGCGGCGCGGCGCCCGGTCGGTCCCGGAGGAGCAGCCCTAGCCGCGGCCCACGTACGGCATGGCGCTGGGCATGACCAGGACGGACTGGATGTTCACCCCGAGCGGCAGCCCGGCCATGGTCCGCACCATGTCGACCACGTGCCGCACGTCCATGGTCGGTTCGACCCGACGTGAGCCGTCGGCCTGGAGGACGGCCGGCTGGGGGTGGTCGGGCGGGGTCACGTTCCCGATGTCGATCTGGCCGCAGGAGATGTCGTGGCGGCGGCCGTCCAGGGACAGCGAGCGGGTCAGCCCGGCCACCGCGTGCTTGGCGGCGGTGAAGGCGGCGGAGTCCGGGCGGGGCGTCTGTGCGGAAGGCGCGCCGTTGTTGATGATCCGTCCGCCGCGCGGGGTCTGACGCTTCATGATCCGGAAGGCCGCGCGCGAGCAGAGGAAGGTGCCGGTGGCGATGGAGTCCATCACGCGGTGCCAGTCCTCGACGGCCACGTCCTCGGTCGGGGTGTACGGCATGACGTCGGCGGCGTTGTTGAACAGGAGGTCCAGCCGTCCGAACCGTTCCTCGACGAACTCGAACAGGCCGTCCACGGCCACCGGGTCGGTGATGTCGGCGGGGAAGGGGACGGCGCGGTCCCGGTCGGCGGGGGCGGCGAGCCCGGCCGTCTCCGCGAGCGGCTCCTTGCGGCGGCCGACCAGGACCACCGTCCAGCCGTCCGCCAGCAGGCCCAGCGCGCTCGCCCGCCCGATGCCGCGCCCCGCCCCGGTGACGACCGCCGTCCGCTCCGCCATGCCCCACGTCCCCTCTGCTCTGCCCTGCTCTGCTCGCGATGCCGTCCGGCAGGAACCCGTCCCGACGAAGGGCACCCCGAGCGTGCCCGGACAACCCTCGACCAAACAGGAGTCGCACATGAATGGCCGTAACCCGGCGGCGCAGTCGAACGGCCGCAGCCCGGCGCACGTGGATGTCCCCGACCCGGTACCGGGCCGGACCGACGGCAGCCGGCAGTGGTTCGAGCGGGCCAAGGAGTCACTGGCGGGCGGCGTCAGCTCCTCCGCCCGGCTGACCTCGACCGGCCCCGACCCCTACCCGCTCTACCTGGTGGGCGGTTCGGGCGCGCGGGTCCGGGACGTCGACGGCAACACGTACGTGGACTACCTCGCCGGCTACGGGAGCGCGGTGCTGGGCCACGCCGACCGGCAGCTCGCCGAGGCGCTCGGCGCCGTCCTGGGCGCCGGCACGATGTTCGGCACCTGCAACACGGTGGAGGTCGAACTCGCCGAGCTGATCCGGGAGATGGTGCCCTGCGCGGAACTGGTCCGGTTCGCCAACTCGGGCAGCGAGGCGGTGCAGGGGGCGGTGCGGGCCGCCCGCGGGTACACCGGGCGGTCCAAGGTGCTCAAGTTCGAGGGTCACTACCACGGTTGGTCGGACACCCTGGCCGTCTCCAACCGGCCAGACCCCGTCGAGGCCGGGCCGTACGGCGCGCCGCGCTCCGTGCCCCACTCGGCTGGCATCCCGGCCGGTGTCGTCGGCGACGTCGTGGTCTGCCCGTGGAACGACCCGGGGGCGCTGCGCGCGGTCCTGGACGCCCACCGGGGCGAACTCGCCGCCGTCGTCTGCGAACCGATCGTCGCCAACAACGCCTGCACCATGCCCGCGCCGGGATACCTGGCGCTGCTGCGGGAGGAGTGCACGGCACGCGGCATCGTGCTGGTCTTCGACGAGGTCTGCACCGGCTTCCGCACCGGCCCCGGCGGCGCCCAGGCGCTGTTCGGGGTCGTGCCGGACCTCGCCGTCTACGCCAAGGCGCTCGGCGGGGGCCTGCCGATCGCGGCCTTCGCGGGGCGGCGCGAAGTGATGGAGCCGGTGGCCGAGGGACGGGTGAAGCACGGCGGCACGTACAACGCCTCGCCGCTGTCCGCGACGGCCTCCCTGGTGACGCTGCGCAGGCTGAACCGGCCGGACACCGTGAAGCACATCGAGGAGAGCGGCCGACGGATCATGGAGGCCGTCCGGCGGGCCGCCCGGGACCGGGGCGTCCCCTGCGCGGTCCAGGGAGTGGGGGCGATGTTCCAGGTGGTGTTCACCGCCGACGGCGAGCCGACCCGGCACTACCGGGACCTGCTCCGCAGCGACCAGGCCCGCCACCACGCGTTCCGCCACGAGCTGCTCCGCCGGGGGATCCACGTCAACGCGTACGGGATGGCCTGCTGGTTCGTCTCGGCCGCCGTGACGGAGGACGACCTGGACGAGACCTGCGAGGCCGTGGAGGGCGCGTTCCGCACCCTGTGAGCCGGAGCTGTTGTGCGCGGGAAGTCGGCGGGTCCGACTTCCCGCGCGCGGCCGGGCGGAGGCGGGCGGGTGCACCGGTGACTGTCGGAGGCGGGTCGTACACTCGCGCGCGGCAAGGGAGTTCCGGGATACCGGAGTTGACCGGCGTGCGAGGGGGACTGTTCCATGGCGACGTTCGTGCTGATCCACGGCGCGGCTGCCGATTCCTGGTGCTGGGAGCCGCTGGCGGCCGAGCTGCGGGGGCGGGGCCACGAGGTGGTCGCGCCGGACCTGCCGTGCGAGGACGACACGGCCGGGCTGGCCGAGTACGCGGACGCGGCGGTGTCGGCGGTGGTGGCGGCGGCGGCTTCTGAACGGCCGGCCGGCGACCGGACGGGCCCGCGCGTGGTCGTCGCGCACTCCTTCGGCGGCTTCACCGGCCCGCTGGTGTGCGCCCGGCTGCCGGTGGACCTGCTGGTCATGCTCCAGGCCCAGGTGCCGGCGCCAGGGGAGACGCCGGGCGCGTGGTGGGAGAACACCGGCTACCCGGAGGCCCGCCGCGAATCCGACCGCGCCAGGGGCGTGGCAGAGGGCGCGGAGGAGGACGAGCGCGCCCTCTTCCTGCACGACACCCCGCCCGCCCTGGCCGAGGAACTCCTCACCGAGCACGGGCGACGCCAGTCGGCCACGCCGTTCGGGACACCGTGGCCCCTGGAGGCCTGGCCGCAGGTGCCGACCAGGTTCCTGCTGGCCACCGGCGACCGCTTCTTCCCGCCCGCCTTCCTGCGCCGACTCGTCCAGGACCGGCTCGGCCTCCGGCCGGACGAGATGCCGGGCGACCACCTCCCGATGCTCGGCCACCCGGAAGAACTGGCCGAGCGGCTGGAGGCCTACCTGGCGGCGCTGTAGCGGGCCCGCACCGCGCGGAAGGTCGGCGGCGCGTGAACGCCGTCAGTCGGGGGCGTTCGGTCAGTCGGGGTTCTGTACGACCTTGATGGACTGCAGCTGGGCCGGCGTCAGTTGGGCCTCGGTGAGGCCGCGCTTGGTGAAGCGCGCGCGGGAGAGGTCGGCGCCGGCGAAGGAACAGCCGCTCAGCACCGCGCCGGTGAGGTCCGCGCTGGCGAGCTTGGCGTGGTCGAAGTGGCAGTTCGTCAGGACGGCCCACTTGAAGCTGGTCTCGCTCAGGTCGGCGTGGCGGAAGTCGGCGCCCGAGGCCTTGCATCCCCGCAGCCTGGCCTGGGGGGCCGAGGCGCCCACCAGCTCCGTTCCCGTGAGGACGGCGCCGGACAGGTTCGCGTCCGGGATCCTGGTGTCCACCATGGTCGTGCCGGAGAGATCGCACCGGGTGAGGTCGGCCGAGGTGAGATCGGCGGAGTCCAGGTCGACACCGGTGAGGGTCGCCTCCACGAGTCGGGCGTCTCCCAGCTGCGCGTACTCCAGGGAACTGCCCGACAACAGGCTCGAACTCAGGTTGGCCCGCCACAACCGGGCCCCGTCCCAGACCAGGTTCCGGAGATCGAGCCGCGAAAGGTTGAAGTGGCCGCCGGAATACCGCTCGGGCAGACGGCCCAGGATCAGCACCGCCACCTGGACGTCCTCGGCCGGATCCGGCTCCGGGCTGGTGGAACCCCCGAGTGGGCGGGCCTCCCGGAGGAAGTTGCCCAGCATCGACGGCCAGGACGGCTCGGTGGCCTCCTGGTCCTGCGGCGGGGTGCGCCAGGCGAGCCGTTCCAGGCGGTAGAGGGCGGCGATGCGGCGCTCCGGGTCGGTGGACCGGAGCTCCTCCCGTAGCGCCGCATCCGTCGTATCCGCCCTGGGGGGCGGCGCCGGAGCGTCCCGTTCCGCGTCGTCGGCGGCCAGCCAGAGCCGGTGGAAGCGTTCGACCTCGTCCTCCGGGTCCGGCTTCTGCCGCCCGACGGCGGTGCCGGCCAGGTACCGGACCATGGACTCCACCCGCGCCCAGGCGGGTACGGCCACGCCGTGCAGCAGTTGGCTCGCGGTGTCGTGGCTCACCGTCGTCGGCAGCTCGTCGCGCTGCTTGATGCCGAGGGAGATCTCGCGGAGGCTGGGTTTGCCCGCGCCCCGGTACAGCCCGTGCAGCGCTTCGACCAGGTCCCTGCGTGGCCCGGGCGGGAGCTTCTCACTGGTCGGAACGACGATTCCCGCCAAGGCCGCGCTACCCCTCGATGGACTGTCAGATTTCGTCCGTAACTGTCGGTCCATCATGAAGTGGCGGGGCGGTTCTGTCAGTTGAACGCGGGTTCCTGGCGGCAGGCCTCCGGTTTCATCCGGTCTCATCGACCGGGCGCGGTGCTGCCTCCGTCCGCCGCCAGGGTTGATCCAGGCCGTGAGAAGCGGCTGTCCCGAGGGATGAGGAGGAGCGCGATGTTCGAGCACGGTCGGCCCGGTGGGGTGGGACGGAGTGGCGAGGTGGCCGGACGGCGCCGTCGGTGGCGGGTCGTCCGGCGCACCGTCGCCCTGTACTTCGTCCGGGGCATGGCCACGGCGGCGGGCGGTGCCACCGTGACCGGCCTGCTCGCCTGGCTGGTCGCCCAGCGGGGCTAGGAGACAGGCCCTACCGCGCTAGCGCTGGAAGACCACTTCCGGATTGTCCGGCGAGGGTCCGTCCAGCAGCGGACCGTCGATCCCCTTCAGCGTCCGGTCGAAGAACGCCGTCACGTACTCGCGGGTGATCTCCACCCCGCGTGCCGGGGAGAGGGGCGGCGCCGGGAACCCGGCCTGCTCGTGCAGCAGGTCCAGGTCGCTGAAGCTGAAGTGGTCGGCGCCGGCGACCGTCAGCCACTTCTTGTAGCCGCCGAGGGCGTCCCAGGCCTGCCCCCACGTGGTGTCGCCGCCACCGGCCGGGTGGTTGTCGGGCGAACCCAGCATGAGGAACGGCCGGTTGATCTGGCCGGGCGTCGGGACCGGCTTGAAGGCGCCGTCCATGTTCACGCCGGCCCGTACGCGCGGGTCGGCGACCATCGCGGCGGAGGCCGCCGCTCCGCCGATGGAGTGTCCGGCCATGCCGATCTCGTGCTTGTCGATGAGGTGTGCCAGGCGCCACGCGGTGTTGCCGTGCGTCAACTGGTCGATCAGGAAGGACACGTCCAGCGCGCGGTTGGTGGGGATGGAGTCGATCCGCGACGGGTCGCCGCAGATCGCGCACGGCGTCGTCTGGCCGTCCGCCAGCGTCTCGCCGCTGTCCTCATAGGTGTCGCCGACGAGCGCGACGACGTAGCCGTGACTGGCCAGGTCGGTCGCGAGCGCGGTGAGCGTGACGCGCGGGTCCTCGTACGCGGGTGAGAGGACCACCAGCGGGTACTTGCCGGGCTGCGGCCGCGCGCCGTCGAAGGCGTGCGTGGTGACGCCGGCGATGGTCTGTGGGGTGATGCCGGAGCTCGCCGGCAGGTTCTGCCGCTGGACGATTCCGGTTGCCTCGCCGAGGGACATGTAGGGGGCCGGGGTCCCCGTCCCGGGGACGGCCGGGTAGACCATGGTGACGGCCAGTTGGCGGGGGCCGGATGACGGCACCCACGGGTCGAGGCGGCTCGTGTCGGTGAGGTGGATGACGTCCTCGCCGGCGGCGTAGGGGCCGGTCGGCGCGGGGAGCGCGCCCTGGAAGGTCCGCGCGGGTGCGGCGGCCGCGGCCGGTGCGGTGTCGAACGCGTGCGTGGCCACCGGTGCGGCCACCGGTGCGGCCGACGGTCCGGCCGTGGCGGCGAACCCGGCGCCGGTTCCGGTGGCGAGGGCGGCGAGCGTCAGCACCGCGACTGCGCTGATACGGCGATTGCGTTTCATGGGACAGACGCTATGGTCCTGCGGCTCCGTGTCGGATCAACCCGTCGAGGTAACCGTCCTGTTGTCGTTCGTAGCCCCCACGGGGTACCGGGTCATACGCCGGGGCTACGTCGTGCGGCGCGGGGCTCCCTTGGTCGGCTCGTGGGGCTCCACCGCCGGTTCGAGCAGGGCGAGCGTCCGCTGCCGCGCGTCGAGGCCGACGCGGATGCCGACCGGCATCGGCAGGTTCGGGCCGGCGTGCCCGAAGTCGACGTTGCCCAGGACCGGGATGTCACGGTCCCCGAGGACGTCGAGGACGATCTCGCGCAGGGTCGGGGACGCGCCGGGTCCGAGGCCGTCGATCTCGCGCGGGACGCCCACGACCATGCCGGCGATCCGGTCGAGGATGCCGCTGTGCCGCATCACGTGCAGGTAGCTCCACACGTACGAGGCCAGGCCGCCCATCTCCTCCCAGAACAGCACCGCACCGTCGAACCGTTCGAGCGGCAGCGCGAAGGGCGTCGCCTGCGCCAGCACGATCCGGTTGATCAACCCGCCGATCAGCGGCCCTTCGACACGGCCGGGACGCCAGCACTCCCACGACGGGCTCGCGGGCAGTGCGCCGATCGCCTCGGTGCCGGTCAGCAACCTGGCGTAGAGCGCCTCGAGTTCAGCCTGGCGCGCCGCGGGCGCGGACCGCCAGTGTCCGCCGAAGCCGGGGACGGCCATGTCGGCGTGGAACCCGACCAGGCCCGTGCGCGCGTGGAGCACCAGGTGCAGCAGGGAGATGTCGCTGTAGCCGAGGATCGGCTTGGGGTCGGCCCTGATCGCCTCGACGTCGATCAGGTCGAGGTAGCCGAGCGCCGTCTGGCCGCCGTCACTGGCGACGATCGCGCGCACCTCGGGATCGCGCAGGAGGGCGTTGAGCACCCCGGCGATCTCCGCCGGGGTGGCCGCGCTCCACCAGTGGCGGCGGCCCGCTTCGAGGAGCGGAGCCCGGCGCACCCGGAATCCCATCCGCTCCAGCACGGCCACCGTCCGCTCGACGTTGGGCTCGTACGCGGGCGGCAGCGGACCGGACAGCGCGGCGATGACGACGAGGTCTCCGGGCGCCAGGGCACGCGGTCGAAGCAGTCGAGGCGGTGCGGAACCAGTCATGGCGTCAGTGTCGCCGTTGCCGTCGGCGGGGTCACCCGACTTTCGCCGGAAGGGTTCTGTCGTCGCACCCCCTGCGTTCGGCGGCCGCGCGTTCCTCGGCGATGGTGGGGATGGCGGCGAGGGCCTCGGCCGGGCGGCCGTTCCGGAGCAGCATGTCGGCCAGGTCGAGGGTGGCCCGGTCGTGGGTGGACGCGCGGAGGAGTGCGACGGCCTCCTCCAGTCGGCCGTCCAGCTCCAGCAGCCGTGCCAGCGAGGTGTCCCACGCGCCGGGCTGCCGTTCGTTGAGGGCGGTGGCCTCCGCGATGCCCTGCGGGCAGCGGCCGGCCTCGCCGAGCAGCCGGAGCCGCAGCTGGAGGACGTCGTCCGGGTGCCCTTCGGCGTACGGGCCGGTGAGCCCTTCCACGAGTTCGAGCGCGCGGTCGGGGCGGCCGTCGTCGACGAGCAGGTCCAGTGTCCGGTGGAGGAGGTTCCCGCAGTCGTGGTAGTCGAACGTGGGCCGGCCGGTCTCGACGGCTTCGTCGATCCTGCCCTGGCGGACGAGGAGGTCCATCAGCGCCGCGCGGTCGTTCGAGAGGTCGTGGGCCTCGATGCGTTCGCGCAGCAGGGTCTCGGCCTCGGGTGCGCGCCCCGCGTCCTCCAGTGCCTTCGCGTACGCGTCGAAGGCGGCGTAGGGCTGGTCGGCGGCGAGGGATGCCAGCTCCTCGATCAGGCCCTGCCGGGCGAGGAGTTCCGCTTGGTACTCGGGGAAGTTGACGGGGTGGTGCCGGCCGGCGGCCGCTTCGGTGCGCAGGGTCTGGACGGCCGCGTCGGTACGCCCGGCGCGTTCCAGGACGCGGGCGGTCAGGAGCAGCACCTGCCACCGCTCCAGCGAGCCCGTCGGCTCGGTCCCCGCGCGCTCCGCGGCCTGGGCGAGCACGTCGAGGACCTGGTCGTCCGCCCCCTGGCCCTCGGTCGCCTCGACCAGGCACGACAGCGGCCAGGACGCCCCGAGGTGGGGCGTGAGCACCTCGATGGCCTCGTCGATCCGCCCGGCCTTCGCCGACAACTCGGCGTAGCGCACGCACACGTGGGCGTCGTCCAGTTCGGCCGCGTCCGGGCGCACCATCGCGAGGGCCTCGTCGGCCTCGCCCTGCCGGATCATGATCTCGGCGGTGACCCACTCGGCGGCCCGCCAGCCGATGTCCGTGAACGGGTCCAGGAGTGCCAGCGCCCGCTCGAACTCCCCGGCCGCGCCCAGCTCCAGTGCCGCCGCCCTCGCGCAGTTCCAGTCCCCGCGCTCCTGCGCCGCCCGGGCGAGCAGCTCCACCTGGCCCAGGTCGAGGAGGGTCTGCGCCATGCGCGGGTGGACGCCGCCGAGGTTGTGCGCTTGCCAGGAGAGGTCGTCGATGGTCACGCGGGGAGCGTACGAACCGCCACTGACAGCGGTCCTGGGCTCGCCCCGTCCAGGGGTGGACCGGGGCCGGACCGTACGGGGAAGCCCTCGGCGCCCACCGCCCTTGCGCGAGAAGTCGGCCGGTCCGACTTCTCGCGCAAGGGGCTGGCCCGTCAGGGGGTGGGTTCGGCTTCGCGGAGTCCGCGGAACACCGCGGGGGTCGTCCAGCCGCGCAGTGCGGCGTGGATCGTCGACTTGAACGCGGCCCGTGCGGTGGGGGCGTCGAGGGCCCCGGCGAGTTCGAGGGTGACGAGCCCGTGCAGGGTCACCCAGAGCGAGAGGGCGATCGAGGGTGCCGGGCCGTCGAGGACGGACTCCGCGACGGCCCGGTCGATCGCGGCGGTGAGCGGTCGGACGGGGTCGCTGGTGCCGACCGTGTCCGACGGTTCGAAGGACTGCACCCCGCCGAACAGCACCGTGTACAGGTGGCGGTGTTCGAGCCCCCAGTGCCGGTAGGCCGTGGCGAGGGCGTAGATGTCGGCGAGGGGGTCCGCGGAGGTGGGTACGTCCGCGACGGCGCGGAACAGGCCGGCGACGGCCTGGTCGCGGACGGCCGAGATCAGTCCGTCCTTGCTGCCGAAGAGGGAGTACACCGCCGTCGTCGAGGTCCCGGCGGCCGCGGCGACGGCCCGGACCGTGACGGTCTCCTGCGGGCGGGTGGCGAGCCATTCGGTCGCGCACGCCACGAGGCGCTCTCCGACGGTCTCGTCGTTCGTCTTCGGCCTTCCCATGACGGGGAGCCTACCGCCTTTGATAACGTCGTTTTGAAACAGCGTTACGAAACAAGGAGGGCTCCACCTTGTCCACGTTCGCCCTGCCCGCGACGGTCTTACGCCGCGCCGCCCGCTCGCTGTCGGCCCTGGCCGCCGTCCTGGCGTCGGTCCTCGCCTTCCTCGCCCTGGTCGTCCTCACGGACGGCGCGGGCTCGGGGCTCGCCGCCTGGCTGCCGGTCCTCGCGGCCGGGACCGCCCTCGCACTGTGGCGGAGCCGGAGCCGGAGCCGGGACCGGAGCCGGAGCCGCACCCGGGCGGCCCGGCTCGTGCCGTTCCTGCCGGTGGTCGTCGCGGCGGCGCTGACGGCGCCGGTCTGCGTCCCGACCGTGCCCACGGCCCGGCAGTACCCGCCGGACCTGCCGTTCGTGGCCACGGAGCACTGGAGCCTGGACACCGGCAGCAGCGTCGCGGTGTACCACTACCCGCCCGCCGGGCCCGGCCCCCGGCACCCCGTCCCGCTCGTGTACCTCAACGGCGGTCCGGTGCGCGGCATTTCGCTGCTCGACCACCGGTTCCTGCGGCTTCTGGCGGGGCAGGGCTACGACGTCTACGCCTACGAGCAGCCCGGCGGCGGACGCAGCGGTCTGCTCCCCATGGACCAGTACACGGCCGACCGGTCGGTCCGCGACCTCGGCGCCTTCCTCGACCGCCTGGGTGCGGGCGCGGTCGACGTCCTCGGGTTCTCGTCGGGCGCGGTCGTGCTCACCCGGGCCCTGGCCGATCCCGGAACCGCCGCGCGCGTGCACCGGGCGGTCATCGCCGAACCCGGCCCGATGGACGGCCCCACCGCACGCACCGCCGGGCACCAGGGCCGCGAATCCGCGCGCGGCCTCGCCCCGGACCCGACCGGGCCGCGATCGACGCACGTCCCCCGCTACGCGGTGGCGTTCGGCCTGCTGCGGCTCGGACTCCTCAGCCCCGGCACCGGGTTGATCGGCCAGGCCGAGGGCGACAACGCCTTCACCGCCGCCGACCTGGGCGGCGACACGGCATCCGCCTACTGCGCGCGCGACGCGCACCGCATCCCCGTCGAGGACAGCGCGCGGAACTTCTCCTTCAGCCCCGCCGCCAGCCTCCGCGTCCAGCGGACGGTCAGGGACTCGGCGTCCATCGCACCGCAGTTGGGGCGGTCCCGGACCCCCGCGATGCTGATGATCGCCGAGTGCTCCTCGCAGGTCCGCCAATGGGCGACCGCCGTCCTCGCCGCCGACCCCGCGATCCAGCGCACCCAGTTCATGCCGGGGGTCGGGCACCACATGTGGAACGGCCTCGACGGCAACAACGACCGGGCCGCGGCCGTGATCGGCGCGTTCCTCCAGGACCAGTCGGCGCCCCTGCCGAACTCCCCGACCCGCGAGGGGATTCCGGCCTTCCTGCGCGACCACGAGTGAAGGCCCGGCAGTCGCGTACGGGGTGGACCGCCGGCGGCCGGGCCGGGGGAGACTGCTCTGCACAGGAAGTCGGCGGGGTCGACTTCTCGTGCGGGGCGGGATTGCCGGGGGGCAGCTGCGGGCGGCCGCCAGGGCGCGGCCGTCGTGCCGGGGATGTCACCCGATGCGGTGAATTGTGTGCAAACCCCGATGGCACCTAGAGTCCAAGGACTGGTGTTCGTGCGCCGGCGGCGGGTGAGGCTGCCTGTCTCTGACGTGCCGCTAGCCCGGCTCGACGACGCCAAGTCCCTTATCCGAAAGGAATATCCATGAGTGACACTCTGTACGCTGGCAATGAACTCGGTCTCGGCCAGTCCCTGACCGGCGGTGCCTACACGCTGACCCTTCAGGGGGACGGAAACCTGGTGCTCTCCGAGCCGGGCGCCGTCGTGTGGGCGACCGAGACCCAGAACCAGGGCGTCGAGCGGGCCGTGCTCCAGGAGGACGGCAACTTCGTGCTCTACAAGGGCGACGGTGCGGCGTGGTCCACCGGGACCGACGGCCAGGACGTCGACCGCCTGGTCGTGCAGGCCGACCGCAACGTGGTGCTGTACGCCCGGGACGGCGGGGCGCGGTGGGCGACGGACACCAACACCGATTTCCCCCTCGCCGCCGAGGCCCCGGTCTCGGCCCCGGCTCCGGTCGCGGAGCCGGAGCCGGTCCCGACCCCGGAGCCCGTCGCGGTGCAGACCTACACCGTCGAGCCCGGGGACTCCCTGTGGGCCGTGGCCGAGCGCTTCTACGGTGACGGCAGCCGCTACCTGGAGATCGCGCAGGCCAACGGCATCGACGACCCGGACCTGGTGAACGTCGGTCAGGTGCTGACGATTCCGTAGTCGTGCGGTCCGGGCGCCCGCGTCCGGGCACCTCGCCCTGATCACCGGATCGTCGATCCGGTGTGCCGGTGACCGGCTCGTGGGAAGTCGGCCCCGCCGACTTCCCACGCAGGGCGTTCAGGTGCGGGCTGCGCGGTCGCGGCAGTGGGCGAGGGCGTACTTGATGCGGCTGTCGGGGCCGGGGGCAGTGGTGAGGAGTTCGCCGGCGGTGACGAGCGTGGCCCAGTACAGGGCGGGGTCGCCGGTGCGGGGCATGGGATGGGCGGCGGCCAGGGAGAGGTAGGCCGTGGTGAGGTTGCCGGTGGTGAACCAGCGCTGGAGGCCGTGACGGTGGCCGGGGCGGAGGCTGCCGTGGGCGTCGATGGCGGCCAGGAAGTGTTCGACGACGGCGAGTTCGGTGTCGGTGAGCGACTTGGGGACGTCGAAGACGCCGAGGGCTTCGAGGAGTTCACCGGTGTCGTTCTCGGAGTCCGGGCGGGGGTTCGAGAGCAGGGCGTCGTAGCACTCGGCCAGGCGGCGGGTGGTCTCGGCGAGGGGGATGTCGAGGGCGAGGCAGACGGCGCGCGCGACGGGCAGGGACGGGTGGCCCAGGCGGGCGATCAGGGCGAAGGCCGCGGCCGGGGTGGCACCCCGGGAGAGGGCGTGCCGGGCCAGGGTCGTGAGGTGCATGGGGGTTCGGGCTTTCAGGCGAGGGCGGGGGCGGGCGCGGGGGCGACGAGGACCCAGACGAACTTGCCGATGCCGTCGGGACGGGAGGTGCAGCCCCAGCGCTCGGCGAGCTTGTTGACGAGGAACAGGCCGCGCCCGTGCTCGTCGCAGGCGGTGGGGTTGTGGAGGGACGGCAGGCCGCTGCCGGCGTCGTGGACCTCCAGCCGCAGGCGGGAGTTGATCAGGGCGATGCGGATCTCGATGTGGCGGTCGTCCGGCGCGTCGGAGTGCTGGACGGCGTTGGCGAACAGCTCGCCGAGGAGAAGTTCGGCGGTGTCCGCGTAGCGGTCGCCGGAGGGCAGTCCGGAGAGGTAGGCGCGGAGCAGGTAGCGCGCCAGGGGCGTGGACTCGGCGCGGGAGTCGAGGTGCGCGACGAACGCGCGGGGCCGACGGGGCGAGAGCATGGGGGAGCACCTCACGGGGGCGGAGGGGGTGTGAAGGGGGCGCGCGATGTAACGCTATGCATGCAAAAGATTGCATTCCGGCATCAATGATGAGGGTGTCGGAGTTACGGTTGCGACCAAAACGGAGTACGGAGATCCGTAGCACCTAAGGGGGAAACACGTGGCACATCGGCGCCTTGGGCTCGAGCCGACGGCGAACCCGGCGGAGATGTTCGGCGAAGCGCTCCGCTTCGCGCGTGAGCGAGCCGGCTACACCCAGGAGCAGTTGGGGAAGCTCCTGAGCTTCTCCCGCACGGTGATCACCCGGTTCGAGGGTGGGAGGAGATCGATGGACCGGGAGACCGTCGAGAGGGCTGACGAAATCCTGGCCATGGGGGGCTTGCTGGTCCGGCTGTGGGAGCGGGTGGACTGGCAGGCGGATATCGAAAGCGCGGACTGGTTCGAGAAGTTCATGGAACTGGAGGACGAAGCGCTGGCGATTCGGGTGCTTCAGTACTCTCGGATCAATGGCTTGTTGCAGTGCGAGGAGTACGTCCGCGCGATGTTCGCGACTGGAAACGCGCGCAACAATCCGAAGTTGCTAGCCGAGCGGATTGAGACCCGGCTGATGCGGCAGCACCGCTTCCTGGTCGCTGATGGGCCGACCCTCATGGTGGTGCTGGATGAGGCTGCCATTCGTACGGTCTTCGGAGGGCCGGGTGTGATGAGGCGGCAGATGGAGCATCTGCTCGCGGTGACGGAACAGTCGAACATCGTGGTCGAGGTGATGCCGTTCGGCAGTGCGATGCCAGTTGCGCCATCTGCCTCGCTGGTGCTGATGCTGATGCCGGACGGCAGGGAGTGGGTGTACTCGGAGAGCCTGTATCGCGGGCACTTCAGCGACGCCCCGTCGGTTGTCGAGCAGTCCAGGCGGGACTTCGACATGATGCGCGGCGGTGTACTCTCGCCAGGAGAAACCAGGGCCCTGATCGCCGATGCGATGGAGGAGTACCGTTTTGCAGAACGTCGATCTGAGAAAGGCTGCTTGGAGCAAGAGCAGCTACAGCACGGGCGACGCGGGCGAGTGCATCGAGGTGGCCCTTGGCTTCCTCCCCGGCGCCGTCCCGGTGCGTGACTCCAAGGACCCCGGCGGCCCCTCCCTCCTCTTCCCCGACTCCTCCTGGAACGCCTTCGTCGCGGCGGTCCGGGCCGGCGAGTTGCCGATCGAGGGCTGAGTCACCCCTCCACATCCCTCCCTCGGGGCGGGGCGCCAACTGGCGCCCCGCCCCGAGGCGTTCCCCGCCCCTGACTACTTCGCCTTCGCCCGGTAGGCGCGCTTCTTCGCGAGTGCGCCGCAGGTCTTCATCGAGCACCAGCGCCGCGCGCCCGCCCTCGACGTGTCCACGAACGGCGTTCCGCAGTCGGGGTTTCCGCAGATGCGCACGCGCGTCCGCTGCTCCTCGGACGCGCAGAGCGCGATCAGGTCCCGCGCGACCATCGACAGCACGGCCGCGATCCCGTCCCCGTCCCACCGCACGGACGCCCCGTCCGCCGAGAGCACGGGCACCGAAGTCGCTTCTGCTGCCGCCCTGTTGACCACCGCGACGTCCTCGGGCGCGGGCGGCGCCCCCTCCGCCAGCGCGACGCCCGTCCGCTGGATCGCCTCGCGCAGCCGCCTCGCTCCCTCCAGCTCTGCCTCGTCGCACCTCGGCGCCACCGTCGTGCAGCCGCTCTCCACGCTCCACCGGCTCAGGTCCTCCGGCAGCGCCAGCCGCTCGACGTGCAGCTCCTTGCCGCGATCGGCGAGCGTGCCGGCGAAGGCGAAGCACAGCCGTGCGTCGTCGAACCGGAAGTCGGTCTTGGCGCGCTGGCGCCCTTCTCGTCGGCCGTCTTCGTCACTCATGTCCACCACTCTAAGCGGTTGACACGCGGCGAAGCGGGCGCATAGCTTCAAGGTCCACCACTTGAACCGGTGGACTTTCCCCGAGGAGGTCGCGTCCATGCGCGCCGCAGTCATCGAAGAACTCCACCAGCCCCTCGTCATCCGTGACGTGCCCGACCCCGTCTGCCCGCCCGACGGCGCCATCGTGCGCGTCGGCGCCAACGGGATCTGCCGCACCGACTGGGCCCTGTGGGCCGGGGACTTCTGGACGGGAGGGCCGCAGGTCAAGCCCCCGTTCGTCCTCGGCCACGAGTTCGCCGGCACCGTCGTGGAGGTCGGCCGGGACGTTCGGGACTGGCGGGACGGCGACCGGGTCATCTTCCCGATGAACCCCGGCGAGGGCTCCTGCGAGATGTGCCGCAGCGGCAACCAGCACGTGTGCGAGCACGTGGACTCGCTCGTCCCCGGCGTCTCCTACTGGGGTGCCTTCGCCGAGTACGTCATGGTCCGCTTCGCCGACGTCAACCTCGTCCGGGTGCCGGAGACCGTCGGATTCGTCGATGTCGCGGCCCTCGCCTGCCGCTACATGACCGCCTTCCACGGCGTCGTCGACCAGGCCCGCGTGCGCGGCGGGGAGTGGGTCGCCGTGTACGGGGCCGGCGGCGGCATGGGCCTGTCCACGGTGGAGATCGCGGCCGCCACCGGCGCCAACGTCATCGCCGTCGACATCTCCGAGGAGAAGCTGGAGGCCGCCCGCGCCCTGGGCGCCGTCCACACCGTCAACGCCGCCACCGACGACCCGGCCGAGGCGGTCAGGACCCTCACCCGGGGCGGCGCCCACGTGTCCGTCGACGCCGTCGGCATCGCCGAGGCCTGCCGCAACTCCGTCCTCTCCCTGCGCACGCGCGGCCGCCACCTCCAACTCGGGCACACCACCGGTGCGGAGAAGGGCGACGTCGGGCTACCGATCGACGTGATGATGGTCAAGGAACTGGAGTTCCTGGGCGCCTTCGGCATGCAGGGCCAGCGCTTCGGCACCATGCTCAACATGATCGAGGCCGGCCGCCTCAACCCCGGCCGGATCGTCACCCGCACCGTCGGCCTCCACGAGGCGAGTGGCGTGCTGGAGTCCCTGGAGACGTACGGGCCGACCGGCGTCGTCGTCATCGACGAGTTCCGGGCCTGAGCACCGGTGGAAGGAAGCACGACCATGCCCGTTCCCCGCCTGCTGGTCGACCCGGAACTGCGCCGGGCCCTCGACGCCGTCCCGATGACCCCCAACGGCGCGTTCGACCTGACCGACATCCCCGCCACCCGCGAGACCCTCCGCGCCTTCGCCGCGGCCGTCGCCGACTCCACCCCCGACGACCCGTCGGTCACCGTGACCGAACACCGCGCGACCCGGCCCGACGGCCCGGACGTACCGATCCGCCTGCTGCGGCCCACCACCGCCGGGCCCGGCCCGCTGCCGGTCCTGCTCTGGTTCCACGGCGGCGGGCAGGTACTCGGCTTCGCCGCTCAGGACGACCCCTGGCTCAAGCGGCTCAGCACACGGCTCGGCTGCGCCGTCGCCGCCGTCGACTACCGGCTCGCCCCGGAGACCCCCGCCCCCGGCGCCGCCGAGGACGGGCACACCGCCCACCGGTGGCTCCTCCACGAGGCGCGGGCACTCGGCCTGGACGGCGCCCGGATCGGCATCGCCGGCCAGAGCGGCGGCGGGGGAGTCGCGGCGGCCACCGCCCTGCTGGTCCGCGACCACGGCGGCCCCACGCCGCTGTTCCAGGCGCTGATGTACCCCATGCTCGACGACCGGAACCGGACCGCGTCCAGCCACGAGATCACCGACCTCGGCATCTGGGACCGCGCCACCAACCTCCTCGCCTGGCGGGCGATCCTGGGCGACCGCGCCGGAACCGACCAGGTCAGCCCGTACGCCGCCCCCGCCCGCGCGGAGGACCTCGGCGGCCTGCCGCCCACCTTCGTCGCCGTCGGCGAACTCGACTCCTTCCGCGACGAGGACCTCGACTACGCCATGCGCCTGCGCGCCCACGGCGTCCCCGTCGAACTCCACCTCTACCCCGGCGCGTACCACGCCTTCGACCTGTTCGCCCCCGAGTCACAGCTCGCCGAGAGCTTCGAGCAGGCCTGGCTCGGCTACCTCACCCGCCACTTCCGTACCCCCGCGCCCCAGCACCCCCGGCCCCCGGCGTAGACCCGGTCTCCCGCCGTCTGCCCGGAGGTGGTCGGAAGTGCCCCTCCGGATGGTCTATACCCGCATCGTCAGCCTCCACGAGGCGGGCGACGTGCTGGAGTCCCTGGAGACGTACGGCCCGACCGGTGCCGTCGTCATCGACGAGTTCCAGGCCTGAGCGGCCGCGGAAGGAGACACCGCCATGGCCGCTCCCCGCCTGCGGAGCCCAGCGGCGGCGGACGGGTAGCGAAGGCATCACCCGGTGTGATCGGGCTCTATCATGGCTTTCGTAAGCCCTAGCCGATCACTTGCGGGAGGCCACTCATGAGCGCCTCGGAAGTTGAACGCCCGATCTACCCGCCCGCGCGCCCCCGAGTCACGGTCGAGGAACTGCTGGCAGCCAAGAACACGCAGCCCATACGGTCCCTCGATGAGCTCCAGGCCGACACTTTCGAGTCGGACGAAGAGCTCGACGAGTTCCTGGCGTTCGTCCGCGCCGAACGCCAGCGGAACGTGGCCTGAGGGAGCAAGGTGCAGCCTGTCATTCTTGACACCGACGTCACGTCCCTGACGCACAAGCGCAGGTTGGCGGGGGCAGGCTCTCGGCGGCCGGCCTGAAGGCCGGTCTTCCGCGTCCCGTCAACGACATGTGGATCGCGGCCTGCTGTCTCACCTACGACCTTCCGCTGGCGACGCTGAACCTGAAGGACTACGCGTACTTCCAGGAGGAGCACGGCCTCCGAATCCTGGGAGCGGAGTAGCCCCCGGCCGTCTGCCCGGAGGTGGTCGGAGGTACCCCTCCGGATGGTCTATAGTTTTCCTCATCACCCAGATGCGCGGGTGGCGGAATAGGCAGACGCGCTGGATTCAGGTTCCAGTGCCCGAAAGGGCGTGGGGGTTCAACTCCCCCCTCGCGCACAGATGAACGGCCGGTTGATCTTCGGATCAACCGGCCGTTCTTTGTTGTCCGGGCGCGCGGGGTTCAGTGCTTGTCGTAATGGCGGCAGAGCAGGACGCCGCCGAGGACGGTGAAGAAGGTGTCGAGGCCGGCCTTGACCGTCGCGATCACGAAGCCGGAGTCCGGTTCCTTGAGCATGATCCGGTTGTTCAGCAGGGCCGTCGCGGGGGAGATCGCGAGCAGGACCTGTGCCGCGCCCTCGTCGGCGTCCTCCGTCGTGCCGTCGACGATCCGGGCCACGGCCCCGCGCAGGTTCCAGAAGCAGCCCTTGAGCATCAGGAGGACGGGGATCGGGTCCCCGGCGTCCGCCAGTTTCGAGAGCCACCCCTTGAACGCGGTCCGGTAGACCACGGCCAGGACCGCGAACGCCAGGGCGAACAGGGTGGCGACGAGGGCGATGGCCCAGCCCGGCGTCGTGGTCGTTTTCAGCACGGTGGTCGCGATGTCGAAGACCACGAGGGTGAACAGCAGGTTGGCGACCTGGACGAGCGGGCCGAGGTAGGGCCAGTCGAGGCCCTGCGCGCTCTCGTAGGCGAGGAGGTCGCCCGCCGCGTAGAAGGCGAACTGCATGGTCTGCAGGATCGCCGCGACCAGCAGCCACGTCTTGTCCGTGGGGGTGAGCGTGTCCCTGGGGGCGGACCCGTGCCTCAGGGCCTTCAGCGGGGTGGACTTCTCGGGGAAGGGCTCGGCGCCCTTGCCCTTGATCAGCCGGTAGACCAGTGTCACCGGGAGCGCGCCGAGGAGGCAGACCGCGCCGTTGACGGTCAGTGGCGCGTCCGGATCGCCGGCCTGCTTGGCGATCCACTTCCAGAGCTTCCCGAGGATTCCGGCGTCGCGTTCGGCGGTCAGCGCCGTCTTCAGCTTGCCGACGGCCTTGGAGACCAGGTCGACCATCGCGTGGACCAGGACGTCCCCGAAGTCGAGGGCCGCCAGGGCCAGTTGCTCGAACGATTCGAGGAGCTTGGCGAGGGTGGAGGCCTTGAGGTCCTGGGGGTTGGCGGCGAGTTTCGTGAAGCCTTCCAGTAGGTCACTTACGCCGTTGACGAACTCCCCGCCGGCCTGCTTCAACGTGGGGGCGCAGGCGTTCCAGGCGTCGTCGTCGACGATCTCCTTGTCGCCGGCCTGCGACGCGACCGACATCCCGGCCGCCTTGTCCTGGAACCAGTTGAGGTGGGCGTTGCCCCCGCCGAGGTCGGCGAGTTTCGCGTCCCCGATGACGGGCACGTCCTGCTTGCCCTTCCCGGACCAGGTGTCGAAGCTGCCGACCGTCGTGTCCCCGAGCTTGGCGCGGGCGCCGTCGAAGGTCCTCTGGACGCTGTCCCTCTCTTTCTTGATGAAGTCGTCGGCGAGCTTGCCGACCTCGGCCACGGCGGCCTCGGCCTTGTCGAGCATGCTGAGGACGGAGCCCTCGAAGACCTTCTTGGTGCGCCAGATCGCGGGGAAGTCGAACCACGCGGCCAACCAGTCGACGACGTTGAGGAGTTTCGAGCCGATCACGTTGAAGACGCTGCCGATGAAGCCCCAGACCGCCTCGATCGCCTTCTTCGCCGAGGTCCAGAACGTCTTGAGCTCCTTCCCGATCCGGGCGATCACGGCGAGGATGCCGTTCTTCGTGTCGAAGGTGATGCTCACGGGTGTGACGACCCCGCTGTGCAGGCCCGCGTGGAGGTCCCCGAAGGCGATCGGGGAGTCCTCCCAGGAGTCGTCGGGAGCCTCCGGCGCTTTGAGCTCCTCGTACACGAGCTCCGGGGCGCCGGTGCCTTGCCGCACCGACAGCCGGAAGCTGGGCGCGTCCTGCGACATCGGACTGGCCTTGTAGCCGGCCATGGCCGTGATCGCCTTGGCTGCCGGCACGGCGACCAGCTTGGACTTCGCAGCCCAGGGCGCCAGGGAGTCGTGGGTCGGGTGCCCTGCCTGGCCGGGGACCTTCGCGCCGGCCAGGGCACCGCTGCCGAAGTCGGGCAGGGGGCCGGCGGGGTTGGTGAGGTTGAGCTTCTTGTTCTTGGTGCCGCGCAGGTAGTCCTCGGTGTCCCGCGAGGGCCGCAGGGCGATGTCGTCGATTCCCGGGACCTTGAGGATGAGGTCGGGAGCGGACAAGCCGGTCGGGGTGAAGGTCAGGGTGATCCTGCCGAACAGGTCGGTTTTCAGGGGGGTCGGCTGGTCGGTGATATCGGTGACCTGGCCGTCGAAGGCGACCTCGCCCGAGGTGTTGCCCGGGGCGCGGGCGAGGGTCACATGCTGCCCCGGCATGGGCGCACCGAGCTGGTCGAGGAGGGTGGCCTCCAGCCGGTAGCGCTTGACCTCCTTGACGCCCGCCGCGGGGTCGTGGACGTGCACCCGCCGCCACAGGCCGGTGGCGCTGTCCTGGACGTCGAGCCGGAGCTCGTTCTTCGTCTCGTCGCCGGGCTCGGTGCCCGCCTCGACGAGGAAGACGGTCGAGGTCTCCAGCGGCGAGGGCGGCGTGGCGACGGCGACCACGTCCTTCTGGAGCGGGATTCCCGGCAGTGCCGCTCCCTGGGCGGGCAGGCGGTGGATCCAGCAGACGTGGTCGGTGTCGACGACGTAGACGGCACGGCCACCGTCAGCCGTGGGATGGGAGTCCACCCGGACGGTGCCGTTGTCGTGGAGCTTCTGGCCGACCTTCAGCGCGTCGCGGTCACCGAGCACCGTCCACAGGCCGTCGGCCGAGTCGGTCACCAGGAAGGTCACACCCTCGCCCGTCGCGAAGCCGGTGACGACCTGCTTGGCCTGGAAGGGGAGCGTGTCGGTCTGGATGGAGTACCCCGTACCGAGAGTTGCCCCCGAGGCGATCACCGTGCCCGAGTCCACGCTCGCCAGCACGACCTCGGTGCCCGAAAGCGCAGCGGCCACGGGGACGCCGTTCGGGCCGGGCGTGCTTGTGGGGAGGTAGGCGTCCCCCTGATCCTTGGATCTGATCCAGAGTCCCGATGCCCCCTTCGGTACGGCGTACGTCACAGGATCCCCCTGTGTCGTGTACGTCGTGTCGACAGTTTCGTAGTTCCGCTGAGGCAGACCGGTGGTGTCGAGCGGAACGGGTTCCGCCCACTGGGTGCCGTCCTGGGACAGCTCCACGGTGAAGACCTGGCTGACGAGGTCTTGAGGGTTGGTGGACCCGAAGAGGAATTCCGCGACCACCCTCCGAGAGCCGTTTCCGGGCGTCACGGTCACCGTGAGGTCCCTGAACACCCAGCCGGGCTGCTCGGCCTGCTCCTGGAGCCAGTCCTCGAACGGGCTGGTGACGCGCCAGCCGGTGGGGGTGCCCAGGGCACGGGCCACGTGCTTGATGTCGGGGACCGGGCCCGATCGAGGGGAGAACACCAGGGCCTGGTGCCCGTCCGAGTCCGAACCCGCCTTCTCTCCGGGGTTGTGGAACGCGAGGACCGGCTTGCGGCGGGCGGTGTCCACAATCACCGGCCCGCCCAGGACCACGTCCTGGCTGAGGACTTGGGTGACCTCCACCCGGTCTGCTGTGCGGCTGCGCAGCCGCCGGTCGGTCTCGCTCGGCGCCATCATGAGCGGCTCCATTTCGGTTGGGAGGCGAACCAGCTTGGTTCGCGCACTGTGTACCCGGGCCGCGAGCGCGCCCGTGCGGCGAACGGTGACGTTCCCACCAACAGCCCTTTCCGGAGGGAAGACGGGCAGAGACCGTCCCCGCAGGGCAGACCGGCGGGCCGGGGGCAAGGGTTTCGACCAGGGGCGAATTCCTGGCTCCGGCGCGCCGATCGGAGCATCGTCGTCTCCAGCGAAGCCACGCCGGCCCCGCGACGGACGACGTCCGCGAGGGGCCGGCGCCAGCCGGAACTCAAGGAGAGGCACTGATCATGCGCATCAACACCTGGACCCGCCGCGCCGCCGCCCTGGCCGTGGGCGCGACCGCCGTCGTCGCCCTGACCGCCGGTTCCGCCAGCGCCGCGAGCACCCTCGCGAAGGGCAGCTCCGGCTCGGCCGTCGGCTGCCTCCAGCAGGGCCTCGACTACGTGGACAGCGCCGGTCTCCAGGTCGACAACGACTTCGGCGGCCTCACCTACAACGCCGTCGTGCACTACCAGAGCGGCCACAGCCTGAGCCCGGACGGCGTCGTCGGCCCGGCCACCGGCGGCTCCATCAAGAACGCGGTCAGCCGGGCCTACAACGCCTCGAACCACGGCGGCGACCACTCCCCGGAGCTCGGCGCCTGGCTGGTCAACTGCAGCGGCCAGCTCCCGGGCTGACGCGGGCCGCGGCGGGCCGGGTGCACCCGGCCCGGTGAGTGACTGACGAGGGGCTCGGCGGCCAGGCCGCCGAGCCCTTCCCCATGGTCGGATGACGGATTCGCCACCACGCCGCCCGGTGTGTGTACTTACGACTTTCCCCGGCGCCGTTTACCCCTCCCCTCCGGGGTGGGATCCCCCTCCCGAACGGCGATACCGCCGATCACCGGTGCATCGGAAGGGAGTTGGCGTTGGAGTGGTCCGTGCCGAGACGGGCGGCCGTCTCGCTGACCGCCGCCGCCATCGCGAGCGCGGCCGTGATCCCGGCGGCGGGCGCGCCGTCCGTGCCCCGGCAGCTCGCCCGGCCCCGGGGCCGTACGGTGTGCGCGTTCACCGAACTCGACTTCCACGGCCTGCTGGTGCACATCCGGCAGCCGCGGCTGCTGATCGAGCCGCCCGTCGAGAGCGTGGTCAACACCAGCCACGTCGCCTGGTGCTTCTACGAGTCGCCCGCGTACGGCGGCCTCGCCGTCACCCTCGAACCGGGCCGTGGGGCCGCCAGCTTCCCGTACCCGGTGCAGTCCGCGCGGCCGGTGGGGGAGGGCGGCCTCGGCGGATGACGCGGCCATGCGGGTCAGGTGCAGAGCTTGTCCTCCGGGCCGGCCTCGCTGACGATCACGTTCCTGTTCAGGTCCACGTCGTAGGTCCAGTACGCGGTCCACAGGCCGATGCCGCTCTGGAGCTCGGAGTCGAAGGAGTGCCGGACGGCCGTGCCGTCCTCGGAGGTGACGTAGCGGAAGGCGACGCGGTTCACGGTGGAGTCCGGGTCGGGCCTGCCGCGGGTGAGGGTGACGAAGTCGGTCCAGTCGTAGGTGGCGCCGTCCCAGCCGAAGTGGATCCGGCCGTTCTCGCACCTCAGCGGGCGCACCTCGGGGCCGCTGCGGACATGGGCCGTCCGGTCCGAGGGGGCCGCCGACGCGGTGCTCGCGCAGGTTCCCGCAAGCGCGCACACGCCGGCTGCCACGACCCAGGGGTTCCTCATTGCCTCGCCTTCCTTCCTGTGGTGGTCGAATGCCGTGGCCGGCCGGTCCTCCCGGCCCGCCACGGGTGACGGCCGGTCGACCCGACGGTCGACCGGCCGGTGCCGAGAGGGCTCAGCTGCAGAACTTGCTGGTCGGGCCTTCCTCGCTGACGATCACGTACGTCTCCGAGTCCGCGTCGCGGGTCCAGTACGCGGCCCACAGGCCGGTGCCGCTCTGGTACTCGGAGTCGAACGAGTGCCGGACGGCGCCGGCGGAGGAGACGAAGGCGTAGGCGAGGCGGTTCCTGCTCGTGTCGGCCGGGTCGGGCTTCGTGGTGTAGAGGCCGACGAAGTCGGACGAGGTGCGGGGGGCGCCGTCCCAGCCGTAGAAGATGTGGCCGTTCTCGCAGGTCAGCGGGCGCAGTTCGGGGTCGCCGGGGACGACGCCCCGGTCGCCCGAGGGGGCGGGCGGGACGTGGGCCGCGACGGGCCTCGGGCCGGTGTCCGCGGGCGCCGGGGCTGCCGACGCCGTGCCCGCGAAAGCACCGGCCAGTACACAGACGGAAGCCGCCGCGACCCGGAGGTTCTTCATGTCCTCGCTTCTCCCTTGTTCGCGGGACCGCCCTCCGATCCCGGTCTGCCTGCGTACCAATCGGAGGCCCCGGGGCAGACCGTGTGACCGGGATTTGGTTCGAATGGCGGCCGTCCCGTACCGGCCGTTCCGGCTACCGGCCCTCCACGCGGCGGGCGTGGCGGAGGACCTCAAAGACCGCCGCGCCCGCGACGGCCGCGAGCGCGAGCAGTGCGGCCACGGTCGCCGCGTCGGGGGCGGTGACCGGCTGGCCGCGCAGCGCCTGCCAGAGCAGGACGAGCACCAGGCCCAGGTAGGCGGACCCGGCGATCCCCATCAGTGCGACCCGGTGGCGCTCGGGCAACCCGCGCGGCCGGGTGGCGAGGAGGAAGCCGAGCAGCGGCAGCACCTGGAGCGCGTGGAGGCCGAGGAAGTGGGGGATCCGCAGGTCGCCCCCGAGGGTGCTCCAGTCGGTGACGGGCATTCCCGGGCCGCCGTCGGCGAGCCCGACGGTGTGCGCGCCGACGACGGGCAGGCCGTGGCCCTGCCTGGCGGCCGCGCGCTGCGGGGAGGTGGGCAGCGTCATCAGGAACGCGACGGCCATGCCGAGGGCGCTCACGGCCATGCCCAGCCGCAGCCCCCACGCGAACACCGGCGGCCGCACCCGCTGGCGCAGCAGCAGCACGACGACCACCAGGGCCATCGCCCAGGTGGCGACGATGAAGGCGGCCATCGTCATCCACACCGCCGTCGCCGCCGGGGTGGCGAAGTTGAAGTGGCTGGTCGTGCCGGCCGCCGCCGCGGCGGCGATCAGGGCCATCTCGACGACCAGCGACACGGCCGTCACCCGGGAGACGACCCGGACGAGGCGGTCGTGGCCGCGGACGAAGGTGAGCAGCCAGAGCAGGGTGAGGGTGTAGAGGCCGATCGAGACCGCGAAGCGGGCCGGTTTCGCCCAGGCGGGCTGCCCGGTGATCGACCGGGGATCGGCGAGCAGGCCGACCAGGGCGACGGCCAGCATCAGGGCCATCAGGGCGGCCGTCCCGGCCAGCGGCCGGTTCGCCGCCCATGCCCGCCGCGCCAGTTCCGAGGGCCTGGGGGCCCGGGTCATGGGGTTCCTTTCCGGGTGGGGCCACGGGAACGGCCGGTCGACCTCGTGGTCGACCGGCCGTTTCGTCATTCCGGGATCCGGTTCAGCGGGGGCCCTGTCCCGGGGCCCCGTACGTCCGGTGGTGCGGGGTCCGTCAGCCGTTCACCAGGGTGGCGCCCGAGCCGGTGAACCCACCGGTGACGCCCTCGTCGTCGGACCAGATCCCGAAGTCGGCGTGCGAGACGCCCTCGGGGCTGACCGAGGACTCGGAGCCCGCGACACCGGCGCCGTCCGGGCCGGCGGTGAAGAAGCCCTGGCCCCAGGCCGCGTCGATGCCTCCGTGGGCCGAGGCCAGGCCGGCGGTGCCGATCACGAGCGGGACGGTGAGGGCGCTGACGGCCAGGACACGCTTGAGAGCACGCATGGTGGTTTCCTCCGTGGGGTTCGAGATCATGAGCGGCGGCGCCGATCGGCCCGCCGGAACCAGCCAGACACGCACCGCCAGCCCCCGCAAGCGAGGCCGCCATCCGAACAGGCCTAACGGTTCGTCAGACGCGCCGCGCCGACCTGCGGAAATGGCCGATCGGGCGATCATCCGCCGACGTCGTTCGGGCGGAGCAGCCCTGCGGGCCCGCGGCATGGGGTTCCTCTCCGGGCAGGCTCATGGGAACGGCCGGTCGACCTTCGTGGTCGACCGGCCGTTCCCTCATTCCGGGATCCGGTTCAGCGGTGTCCCCGCTCCGGGGGTCCGTACGTCCGGTGGTGCGGGGTTCGTCAGCCTTGGTTCCAGGTGGCACCCGAGCCGGTGAACGCGCCGGAGACGCCGGTGTCGTCGGACCAGATCCAGAAGTCGGTGTGCTGGAGGCCGTCGGAGTTGACGGTGGAGTTCGTATCCGCGACGCCGGCGCCGTTCTGGTTGACGACGAACTGACCTTTGCCGAAGTTCGCGTCCAGGCCCTCCTGGGCCGAGGCGATGCCTGCGGTGCCGATCGGCCCGCCGGAACCAGCGGGACACGTGCCGCCTCCCCGCGCAAGCGGGGTCGCCAGCCGAGCGGTGCCCACGGTGCGTCAGGCGCGCCGCGCCGACCTGCGGAAACGGCCGGTCGGGCGGTCGATCGCCGAGGTCGTCCGGGCGGAGCAGGCGGTGCGTCAGGAGACAGCTGCGGCGGCCGGCCGATCCGAGGACCGACCGGCCGCCGGGCGCACGGGGCCGTGGATTGCGGTTGGCCTCGTTGGCGGACGAGCCCGACCCCGTCCTGGTCACCCGGGTCGGCACCGGGGCCCTCTACCTCGACCGCCTCGGCGCGGTGTCCTCCCGGCACGCCATGCTGCTGGAGGCGTCGGCCGCCCTCTGCGCCGAGGACGACCGGGACGCCCTGCGCCGCTTCGCCCTCGCGCTGGACACCCCCGGAGCCGACCGGTGGCGCTTCGACCATGCCCGGGTCCGGCTCGCCCACGGCGAACGGCTCCGCCGGGCCCGGGCGACGGTCCGGGCCCGGGCCCAACTCGCCGCCGCCCTGGAGGTGTTCGAGGAGCCGGACGCCCGGCCGTGGGCCGAGCGGGCGCGGAACGAACTGCGGGCGACGGGCGCGAGCAGGCCGGGGGCCGACGCCTCGAACACCCACGGCCTGAGCGTCCAGAAGCTGGAGATCGCCCGCCTCGCCGCCTCCGGACTCACCAACAAGCAGATCGCCGAACGGCTGTTCCTCTCGCACCGGACCGTCGGCGCGCACCGGTACCAGATCTACGAGCGGCTCGGCATCACCTCCCGCACCATGCTGCGCGACGCCCTCGGGCCCGCGCCGGAGCGGGGCTGAGAACGGCCGGTCCGAGAGGGGACCGGCCGTTCCAAGGGCCGACCGGCCGTTCCGCGTCAGGGCTTCCAGACCACGGGGTGGGACGCGACCGGCTGGCCGGCCGCGTTCAGCTCGACGGCGTGACCGGCGACCAGTCCGGCGTCGTTGATGTACCTGGCCTGGGCGTACGGGCTGAGCGGGGACGGCGGGAGCGTGACGGTCGTTCCGTCGGGCTGCCACAGCAGGGCGGTGCTGCGGGTCCAGTCCGGGCCCTGGGCGCTGCCGACGGCGGTACCCGCGCTGTTGACCGCCATGGCCTCGCTCTGCCGGCCCGCCGGGCCGCCGAGCAGGGTCTGGCTGCCGTCCGGGTTCCAGCGGGCGGCGAACGTGGAGTGCGCCGCGTCGAACGTGGCCCCGACGACGGTGCCCGCGCTGTTGACGGCCCGTGTCCGGCCGTAGCCGGCGTCGCGGACGGTGCCGTCGGCCGTCCAGACCAGCACCCGGTCGAACTCCGTGCCGCCGGCCCGCCGCCCGTGGCCGAGCACCACGCCGTCGTCGGTCATCCGGTCCACCCGGGCGCCGTCGACGCCCGGCGGGAGCGGGAGCGCGGTCACCGTGTCCGTCGGGCTCCAGAGCACCGGGGTCTCCTGGTAGTCGCCGTTGCCGAGGCGCCGCTTGGAGATGCCGGCGACGATGCCCGCGTTGGTGACGGAGGTGGTCGAGCCCATGGTGTCGCCGGGCAGCAGCGGCAGGTCGACCCGGGTGCCGTCGGCCCGCCACTTCAAGGGCTTGGGCTGGTAGACCTCGTCGTACGAGCCGCCCACCACGACACCGGCGTCGTTGACCGCTCCCGCGCCGCCGCCGCGGACTCCGGCCGGCAGCTCCAGCGCGGTCGGGGTGCCGTCCGGGGTCCAGCGGACCGGGTGGTTGTCACTCAGCGACACGAAGGAGAGACCGACCACGGTGCCCGTGTCGTTGTGCCCGGCCGGCCGGCTGGACAGGTCGCCGGGCAGCGGCGCCAGGACGGTGTAGCCGAGGTGGTCGGGGCTCCAGCGGATCGCGCGCGGACCGGACTGGCCGGGGGTCTTCGCGAAGTACTCGCCGACGACGGCGCCGTCGCGGCTCAGGCCCCACACCGTGCTGTAGGCGGTGTCCGGCGGGGTCGGCAGGAACTGCGGGGAGGCCAGGTACCGGGCGGGGGTGGCAGCCGCCGCGGGTATCGGGCCGAGGAGCAGGGCGGCGGCCGTCGCGGCGGCGGCGAGGGCGGCCGTACGAGGGGTGCGTGAACCGGTCATGCGGAGAACTCCTGTCTCGTCGGGGCGACTTTGGGTCGTGGCCATCAGGGCTTCCAGACCATCGCGCGCGGCAGCGACTGCGCGTCCGGCAGGGTGGCGTGCCCGACGATCACCCCGGACTCGTTGATGACGGAGGCCGAGGCGTACGGGCTGAGCGAGGACGGCGGGAGCGTGACGGCCGTCCCGTCGCGCTTCCACAGCAGTGCCGTGCCGTGGTACCAGTCCGAACTCGTCGCGGTGCCGACGGCGGTGCCCGCGCTGTTGATCGCGTTCGCCGTGGTCTGCCAGCCCGCCGGGCCGTCGAGCAGGGTCCGGGTGCCGTCCGGCCGCCAGTACGCGGCCTGCAGGGGGCGGGCGGCGCCGAAGGCCACCCCGACGACGGTGCCGGTGTCGGTGATCGAGCTCGGCCGGCCCTCGCCGATGTCCCGGACGGTGCCGTCCGCCGCCCAGACCACCAGCCGGTCGAGCTCGGTGCCCCCCTCGCGCCGTCCGCTGCCGAGGATCACGCCGGAGTTGGTGATCCGGCGGGCCCCGACCACGTCGATCCCCGGTGGGGGCGGCAGTTCGGTCACGGTGCCCGACGGGCTCCAGACCACCGTACGCGTCCGGGGTTCGCCGCTGAGGCGCCGTTCGGACCAGCCGATGACGAAGCCCGCGTCGTTGACGGCCGTGGTCGAGCCGGTGTCGTCGCCGTCCAGCAGGGGCAGGGCGACCCGGGTGCCGTCGGCCCGCCACTTCACGGGCACGGGGCGGAACACCGCGTCGTACGAACTGCCGATCGCGACACCGGCGTTGTTGATCCCGGACGCGCCGCCGCCCCGGGCTCCGGCCGGCAGTTCCAGGGCGGTCGGGGTGCCGTCGAGGGCCCAGCGGACCGGGTGGTTGTCGGTCAGCGACGCGAAGGAGACCCCGACCGCGGTGCCGGCCTCGTTCATGGCGCCCGGGCGGGTACCGGTCTCGCCGGGCAGTGGTTCCAGGGTGGTGAGGCCGAGGTTGCCGGTGTTCCAGCGGAGGGCGCGCGGGGCGAACCGGCCGGGGATGTCCAGGTAGCACTCGCCGAGGACGTCGCCCGCGTTGTTCAGGCTGTACGCGGTGCTGAGCGGGCCGGCGTTGGCGGGCAGCGGTAGGAGATAGGGGGTCGGGAGCGGTGCGCCTGGGTCGGCCGTTGCGGCGGGTACCGGGCCGAGGAGCAGGGCGACGGCCGTCGCGGCGGCGGCGAGGGCGGCCGTGCGCGGGGTGGATGAACCAGCCATCCGGAAACTCCTGTCTCTTCAATGACCTTGTGGATCAAGCGAATTGACGTTCCGTCGGAGTCAGGCTGGTCGGGTGCCCGGTCCGGTGGCCAAGTCTCGGCCACCGTCCGTTCGTTGGCAGGCCGATCACCGAAACGGCCGGAATCCGCACCCCCGGATCCGCATCGGGCAGGTCGGGAGGGGTGCGGATCCGGGGCGGCGGCCGGTTTCCCGTGGTTCGGCCGTGCGGGGCGGTGGGGGTGCCGGGGCGGGCGTCGTTCCGCCTCCGCCCGGCTGCGTCAGCCGGGTGCGATCGCCGGGCCGCCGCTGCCGGTGGTGCCCTCGGTGGTGCCCTCGGCGGCGTCCCGGCTGCCGCTCCAGCCGCTTCCGGAGCCGCCGCCGCCGGAGCCGCCACCGGAGCCGCCACCGGAGCCGCCACCGGAGCCGCCGCCGGAACCCCGGACGTACACCGTGAAGGAGGTCAGGCCGGGGGGCAGTTCCCAGGCCCCACCGGCCCGGACGGACACCCGGTAGGCCTGCGGGCCGCCGTCCCGCTGGGCGGGTGCGGCCGGGGCGGTCGTCGTGGTGCCGGTCGTGACGGCCAGCGCCGTGGCAGTGGAGGCGGTCGCCAACAGGCCTTGCCGGAAGAGCTTTTGATTGATCGTCATCCTTGCGATGGTCTGATCTCCGGCGGCCCCGGCGGTGGCTTCGACCCCGAATCACGCGAACGAGTGGTCGCGTTCCGGCCGAGTTCGACGGGGCCCTCGTCGGTGAAGGTCGGCGGCCCTCGGACGGGCGGCCCTCGGACGGGCGGCGCGGGACCGCGCCCGGGGCCCCGCCGCGGGGAGCCGCGTCGCGCTCGGCGGAGTCGGCGGAGCCGGCGGGTGGCGGACGGCGCGGGGGCACGGCGCGGACCTGCGGAGATCCTCCCTCGATCGGGGGAGGGCGAGGGTGCGAAGGCCGGTGATACTGGCGGACATGATCAAGGGACTGAAGCCGCTGCTGCGCGGGTCGACGTATACGGGTGTGCTGTTCGCGGTGGTCGGGGCAGTGGCCGCGCTGCCGGTGGCGATGGTGGCGCTCGGGGTGACGCTGGGGCTGTCCGGCCGCCCGGACTCGGTCTGGGTGGCGCTGCCCCTGTGGGCGGTGCTGCTCGGGCTGTGCGGGCTGCCCCGGCTGGTGCGCCGGGTGCTGGCGGCGGGGGCGCGCAGGACGCTGGGCGTCGCGGTGCCCGCCCCGGTGAAGGGGGCCGCCGCGGCGGAGTGGTGGCGGACGCCGGCGTTCGTGGTGGCGCACGTGGCGCTGGGCTGGACGGTGCTGATCGGCGGCAGCACGCTGCTGGTGACGGCCGTGGCGCTGCCCGGGCGCTGGGCGGAGGGCACGGCGCGGGTCAGCCTCCTCGGCTGGGCCACGGACGTGACGGGCGTCTGGGCCTGGATCGTGGGAGTGCTCGCCCTGGTGCTCGCGGTGGCACTGTTCGTGGCCGTGTCGGGCGCGCTGCGGTGGCTGGCGCCCCGGCTGCTCGGGCCCTCGCCGGCCGAGCGGCTCGCGATGGCCGCCGAGCGGGAGCGGCTGCTGGCCGAACGCAACCGGCTGGCCCACGAACTGCACGACTCCATCGGGCACACCCTGACCGCCGCCACCATCCAGGCCGCCGTCGCGGGCGAGGTGCTGGCCGACGACCCGGTCGCGGCGCGGGCCGCCATGCGCAGCATCGAGGAGTCGACCCGGGCCGCGCTGGAGGACCTCGACTACGTGCTCGGCGCGCTGCGCGAGGAGCAGTCCGGCACCGCGCCGACCCGCACCCTCACCGACCTGCCCGAACTGATCGACCGGCTCCGGCACGCGGGCGCCGTCGTGGCGCCGCGCACCACCGGGGACCTGGCGCAGGTGCAGGGCACGCTCTCCCGGGCCGCGTACCGGATCGTCCAGGAGGGGCTGACCAACGCGCTGCGGCACGGCTCGGGCGGGACGATCGAGCTGCGGGTGGCGGCGGGGGCGGACGAGCTGGAGCTGAGCGTGGTCAACGGGGTGGCGGACGGGGCCGGGGCGGGCGGCTTCCCGACCTCCGGGCACGGCCTGCCCGGGCTGGCCGAGCGGGTGCGGCTGCTGCACGGCGAGTTCGAGGCCGGCCCGTACGGCGAGGGGCAGTGGCGGCTGGCGGTCCGGCTGCCGATGCGGTGGTCGGCGTGAGCGGGAGCGGTGAGGACAGGGCGGCCGACCCCGCCGCTGGGGCGGCGCCCGACGTCACCCTCCTGATCGCCGACGACGACCCCGTCACCCGCAGCGGCCTGAGCACCCTGCTGGGTGCCCAGCAGGGCATCACGGTGGTCGGGCGGGCCGCCGACGGCGTCGAAGTGGTCCAGCAGGTCCGGATGTTGCGCCCGGACGTGGTGCTGATGGACGTGCGGATGCCGCGTCGCAACGGGATCGAGGCGACCCGCGAACTGCTGAAGGACGCCGACCCGCCCAAGGTCGTGGTGATCACCACCTTCGAGAACGACGGCTACGTCACCGCCGCGCTGAGCGCCGGCGCCAGCGGCTTCGTGCTGAAGCGGCGGCCCGTCCCGCAGATCGCCGAGGCGGTGCGGGTGGTGGCCGCCGGGGAGGCGGTGCTGTTCCCCGCCGCGCTGCGCCGGATGGTCGCGGCCCGGCCGCTGGAGTCGGCCGAGGCGCTGCCCAGGGCGGCGCTGACCGGCCGGGAGGAGGGGGTGCTGCGGCTGATGGCGACCGGGCTCTCCAACCCGGAGATCGCGCAGGCCCTCGCGGTGAGCCAGGAGACGGTGAAGACGCACGTCGGGAACGTGCTGGGCAAGCTCGGCGCGCAGAACCGGACCCACGCGGTGGTGATCGCGTACGAGAGCGGGCTGGTGGTGCCGGGGCTGCCCGGCGCCTGAGCGGCGGTGCGGCCACGGTGATGTGGCCACGGCGGGAGCAGCCCCGGCGGTCGGTGCGGCCTGCGGCCTGCGGTGTGTGGGCGTGCGGCCTGTGGCTTACGGCCTGCGGCTTACGGCCTCGGGTCGATCGGGGCGAGGGTGCCGAGGCGGTCCTCGACGGCCTGGGCGGCGGCCAGGCAGAGGTCCTCCCGGAAGGCCCGGCCGACGAGCTGCACACCGGTGGGGAGGCCGTCCGCGGCGAGACCGGTCGGGACGGCGACGGACGGGACGCCGACGAAGCTGGTCACCGAGCAGAGCCGCATGGCCGAGGCGACCCGGTCCCGGCCCGCCTGGTCCCGCGACTCCAGGCCCGGTTCGACCGGCGGCTCGGTGAACACCGGGCCCAGCAGCAGCGGGTACGCGTGCAGGAACTCCGCCCAGGAGCGGCGGATGTTCATCCAGGTGCCCAGCAGCCGGATCAGGCCGGGGCCGTCCACGGGCGGGGAGCTGCGCATCGTCAGCTCGATGAAGCGGTCGCCGCCCTCGCCCAGCAGCTGCCGGACGGCGGGCCAGTTCGGCGCGAACTCGGTGCCGGTCAGGCGGTGGTAGGTGTCGAGCGCCTCGTCCAGCCGCGGGACGTCGGGGACCTCCTGGACGTCGTACCCGGCGTCGCGCAGCGCGTCGGCGGCGGTCTCGACGGCGCGGCGGACGGTGGGGTGGACGCCGTGGCCGCCCGGGTCGGCGACGACGGCGACCCGGACGGGGGCGGCGAGCGGCTCGCCGTACAGCGGGACGGGCACGGCGCGCGGGTCGCGCGGGTCGGTGCCCGCCAGCGTCTCGTAGGCGAGCCGCAGGTCGGCGACCGTACGGGCCAACGGGCCGTCGGTGACCAGGACCTGGGAGGCCGGGCCGGGGTCGTCCGGGCCGATCAGGCGCTGGTCGGCGGGGAAGCGGCCGGTGGTCGGATCGAGGGCGGCGACCCCGCAGAAGGAGGCGGGGATGCGGACCGAGCCGCCGGAGTCGTTGCCGAGCCCGAGCGGGGCCATCCCGGCGGCGACGGCCACGCCGTCCCCGCCGCTGGTGCCGCCCGGGGTGCGGCGCCGGTCCCAGGGGTTGTAGGTGTCGCCGTACAGCTCGCTGCGGGTGTGCATCCCGGCGAGGATCAGGGTCGGCAGGTTGCTGTGGCCGATCGGGATCGCCCCGGCCGCGCGCAGCCGGGCCACCGGGACGGCGTCGTCGGTGGCGACGTGGTCGCGGAAGCGCGGGGTGCCGAAGGTGGTGGCCACGCCGGCGATCGGGGTGCACTCCTTCACGGTGAACGGCACGCCCGCGAGCGGCCCGAGGGGCTCGCCGGCGGCCCGGCGGCGGTCGGTGTCCCGCGCGGCCGCGCGGGCCCGGTCGGCGAGGAGCTGGGTGACGGCGTTCAGACGGGTGTTGACCTCGTCGATCCGGGCCAGGTGGCTGTCCATCACCTCCAGGGCCGACACCTCGCCGCCGCGCACGGCGGCGGCGAGTTCGGTGGCGGGCTTGCTCCACAGGGACATGGGGGCGCTCCTCGGCGGGTCGTCGGGCTCGTTCCGATGCGGTCGCATCGGAACGGAACGAACCCTAGCCCGGAACCGATACGCTTGCATCGGAATATCGAAGTTCGGAGAGCACGGCGGACGAGGAGCACGGGCATGCCGAAACAGGTGGACCACGAGGGCCGGCGCCGGCGGATCGCCGAGGCCGTCTGCCTGCTGGTGGACGAGCACGGGCTGGAGGGCGTCACCCTGCGGGACGTCGCCACCCGGGCGGAGGTCTCGATGGGGGCCGTCCAGCGCTGCTTCCGCACCAAGGAGGAGATGCTGCTGGCCGCGCTCGCGCACGTCGGCGAGCGGGTCACCGCGCGGGTGCGGAACCGGCTCACGGCCGGCCCGGCGCAGTCGGCGGCCACCGAACTCGGGCTGGTGGCGGGCGAAGTGGCGCTGCTGCGCGAGGAACACCGGGCCGAGGCGCGGATCTGGCTCGCCTTCGTCGCCGGGGCCGCCGTCAACCCGGCGCTGGCGGCCACCCTGCGGAGCAGTTACGCGGCGCTTGAGGAGCTGGTGGTGCGGCTGGTCGCGGAGGCGGCGGGCGGGGGATCGGCGCTGGGCGGGGCGGCGGCGGGTGGGCCTGCGGCCGGGGGATCGGCGCTGGGCGGGGCGACGCCGGGCGGGCCGGCGGCCGGGGGATCGGCGCTGGGCGGGGCGGACACCGCCGGGGCGGTGGACGCGCGGACCGAGGCCCGTACGCTGCTCGCCCTCGCCGACGGGCTCACCGCGCACGTACTGGTCGGGCACCGGACGGTGGCGGAGGCGGAGGAGGTCCTGCACGCGCACCTGGCCGGGCTCTGGGCGCGCTGCTGAAACGGCCCCTCGGCACGCGGCTGAAGCCTTCGCCCACTGTTGTCGCCCCCGTCACCGTCCAGTCCGTGGATGGTCGGCCACGGCGGTGGCCGGGTCGGGCAGGATCGGGCCCGACGTCACCGGAGACACCTGTCGGACACTCGTGTTGGGAGAGCCTGCCGTGACTGCTGTGGAGATCCCCGGGTCCAAGTCCATCACCGCCCGGGCGCTGTTCCTGGCCGCCGCTGCCGAGGGCGTGACCACCCTGCGCCGGCCGCTGTCCTCGGACGACACCGAGGGCTTCGCGCAGGGGCTGGACACCCTCGGGTACCGGATCGAGCGGACGGCCGCGGCATGGCGGGTGGAGGGCCGCCCGGCCGGTCCCGCCGTCCCGGAGGCCGAGGTGTACTGCCGCGACGGCGCCACCACCGCGCGCTTCCTGCCCACCCTCGCCGCCGCCGGCCACGGCACGTACCGCTTCGACGCCTCCGCCCAGATGCGCCGCCGCCCGGTCGCCCCGCTCACCCGGGCGCTGCGCGACCTGGGCGTGGACCTGCGGCACGAGGAGGCCGAGGGGCACCACCCGCTGACGGTCCTCGCCGACGGCGTCCGCGGCGGTGAACTCACCCTGGACGCCGGGCAGTCCTCGCAGTACCTGACCGCGCTGCTGCTGCTCGGCCCGCTCACCCGGGACGGCCTGCGGATCACCGTCACCCGGCTGGTCTCCGCGCCGTACATCGGCATCACCCTGGCGATGATGCGCGACTTCGGGGTCGAGGTGAAGCGGGAACGGACGCCCGCGGGCGAGCTGTTCGAGGTGCCCCCCGGCGGCTACCGGGCCGCCGACTACCCGATCGAGCCGGACGCCTCCACGGCCAGCTACTTCTTCGCCGCCGCGGCCCTGGCCGGCCGGGAGGTCACCGTCCCCGGCCTCGGCCGGGACGCGCTCCAGGGCGACCTGCGCTTCGTCGACGTGCTGCGGCGGATGGGCGCCCGGGTGGACGTCGGCGCCGACCGCACCACGGTGGCCGGCGAGGGCCCGCTCGGCGGGATCACCGTCAACATGCGGGACATCTCCGACACCATGCCCACCCTCGCGGCCATCGCCCCGTTCGCCACCGGGCCGGTGCGGATCGAGGACGTCCACAACACCCGGGTCAAGGAGTGCGATCGCCTGGAGGCCTGCGCCGACAACCTGCGCGCGATGGGCGTCACCGTGGCCACCGGGGACGACTGGATCGAGATCCGGCCCGGCACGCCCCGCCCGGCCGAGGTCACCACCCACTCCGACCACCGGATCGTCATGTCCTTCGCCGTCACCTCGCTGCGCACCCCCGGCATCACCTTCGACGACCCGGGCTGCGTGCGGAAGACCTTCCCGGGGTTCCACGAGGCCTTCGCGGCGCTGCGCGCGGAGTGGGGGGTCTGACCCGCGCCGCTCCGACCCGGGTCGTCGGTCCGACCCGGGTCGTCGTCCGGGCCGGGAAATCCCGGTTGCCAGGCGGCGGCCCCGGCGGCGAGGATTCCGTTCGTGTCCGAGACGGTGTTCGAGACGGTGTCCGACGGGCCCGGGCTGCGGCCCTACCCCAAGATCCCCGCCCGGGGCCGCTCCGGCGGGCCCGGCAGCCGCGAGTGGACCGCGGCCGAGAAGGTGCACGGGGCGCACTTCGCCGTGGTCTGCGAAGGCGGCTCCGTACGGGCCGCGAAACGGCGTGAACTGCTGGACGACGAGGGGCTGGACGGCTTCTTCGGGGTGAGCCGGATCTGGCCCGAACTGTCTGTCGCGGCCGCCCGGTTCGCCGCCGCGGTGCGCGAACCGTGGGGCGCCGCCGCCGTGGTGACGGTCTACGGCGAACTGGCCGGCGGCCGCTACCCGCACCCCGGGGTGCCCGCCGTCCCCGGCGTCGACCCGGTCCAGACCGGCGTCTGGTACGCCCCCGGCCTGCGCTGGCTGCCCTTCGACGCCACCGTCGAGACACCTGAGGGCCGCTGGTGGGTCGCCGACCGGACCCTGCGTACGGCCGCGCGGGCCGCCGGACTCACCTGCGTCCCCCTGCTCGGCCACGGCCCGCTGAACACCCTGCACGACCTGCCGGTCCGCTACCCCAGCCGGGTGCCCGCCCTGCTCGGCCTGCCCGAGCTGCCGGACAACCTCGCCGAGGGGTACGTCCTCAAACCGGCCGGCGAATGGCACGAGTCCGCCACCGCCCGTCCGCTTGTGAAGGTGAAGCAGCAGGCCTTCGCCGAGGACGACCGCTACGACGGCGCCCGCCCGTACCTCCCCCCGCCGGAGGGCGCGGCCGGCGTCCCCGCCTGGCTCCTCGTCCAGGCCTCGGCCCTGCTCACCCCCACCCGCGCCGCCGCCGCCGTCAGCAAGCTCGGCCCCCGCACGCCCGCGCAGGCCGTGGCCGCGGAGATCGCGGCGGACGTGGCCGAGGAACTCGCCGACGCCGTGGGAGGGTTGGACCCGACCGTCCTAGCCGCCCTGCGCCAGGCCCTCGAACCGGGGGCCCGGGCCCTCACGTCCTTCGACGCGGAGGACCGGCGCAACTCCTGAGCGCCGGGTGGCCGGCGGCTGCCGTACCTTGATCGTCTGTGGGGTCATGGGCGCGAGAAAGATTCCTCGGAAAAGTCGTCGGCCGATGTAGAGGCCGGGTTCCGCCGCTCCGACTGAGAGGTGACGGCGCGCCGACGGGGCGCGTGAGACGGAGGGGACACCCGGAATGAAGTACGTCGCGATGATCTACGGCAACCAGGCCAAGTGGGACTCCTTCCCGGCCGAGGCGTGGCCGGAGGCGATCGCCAGGCAGGAGGCGTTCAACGCGCGGTACCGGGAGAGCGGGGAGCTGGTCGGCGCGTACGGGCTGGCGGACGCGGCGGCGGCGCAGCTGGTGCGGCGGGCGGAGGGGGTGCCGGTGGTCACCGACGGGCCGTACCTGGAGACCAAGGAGTACGTGGCCAGCTTCTACCTGCTGGACTGCGAGAGCCTGGAGCGGGCCCAGCAGATCGCGGCGGACATGCCGTTCGCGGACGTGGAGCCGGTGGAGCTGTGGCCGGTCCTGCACGAGTCCGTGGCGGGCGACCTCCCCGTGTGCGAGTGAGCGGAACGACCGGTGCCGTCGAGGGCCTGCTGCGCGAACTGGCGCCGCAGGTCCTCGGCGTGCTGGTGCGGCGGCACGGCGGGGCGTTCGACGCGTGCGAGGACGCGGTGCAGGAAGCGCTGCTGGCCGCCGCGACGCAGTGGCCGGAGGGTGGGGTGCCGGCCAACCCGAGGGGCTGGCTGGTGACGGTCGCGGAGCGGCGTCTGGTGGACCGGGTGCGCAGCGATTCGGCGCGCCGCCGCCGGGAGGAGGCGCTGGCGCTGGCCACGCCGCAGTCGGCGCTGCTCGCCCCCGCGGCCGACGCGCCCGACCCGGCGGCGGACGACTCGCTCGCGCTGCTGTTCCTCTGCTGCCACCCGGCGCTGTCCGTGCCGAGCCGGATCGCGCTGACCCTGCGCGCGGTCGGCGGCCTGACCACCGCGCAGATCGCGGCCGCGTTCCTGGTGCCCGAGGCGACGATGGCGCAGCGGATCAGCCGGGCGAAGCAGACGCTGAGGAGCGTGGGCGGGGGACTGTCCCTCGGCGGGGGAGAGTCCCTCCCGGAGGGCGGGGCGGGGCGGCTGGGCGAGGTCCGGCACGTGCTGTACCTGGTCTTCAACGAGGGCTACACGGCGAGCGGCGGCGAGGAGCTGACCGCGCCGCGGCTGTCCGAGGAGGCGATCCGGCTGACCCGGCTGCTGCGGCGGCTCACCCCCGGGGACGCCGAGACGGCGGGGCTGCTCGCGCTGATGCTGCTGACCGACGCCCGCCGGCCGGCCCGTACCGGGGCGCACGGCGCGGTGGTGCCGCTGGACGAGCAGGACCGCGGCCGGTGGGACCGTGAACTGCTGGACGAGGGGCTGGAGTTGATCGCCTCGGTGCTGCCGCGCGGGCACGCCGGGCCGTACCAGGTGCAGGCCGCGATCGCCGCGGTGCACGGGGAGGCGGCGACGGCGCGGGAGACCGACTGGCCGCAGGTCCTGGCGCTGTACGACCTGCTGCTGCGCCTCGACCCGAACCCGGTGGTCGCGCTCAACCGGGTGGTCGCGGTCGCGATGGTGCACGGGCCGGAGGCCGGGCTGGCACTGGTGGCGGAGCTGGCCGGGGACCGGCGCCTGGCCCGGCACCACCGGCTGCTCGCCGTCCGGGCGCACCTGCTCGACCGGCTCGGCACCGACCCGGCGGCCGCCGCCCGCGCCTACCGGGAGGCGGCGGCCCGGACGGCGAGCGCCCCGGAGCGGCGCCATCTGGCCTCCCGGGCACGGCGGTTGGAGGGGGCCTCGAGTACGGGGTGAGCGGGCGGGCGGCAGGGTCGAGGGCGGGTTCAGACGGCGTCCAGGGGGCTTCCGCGTCCGGTGGGAGGGGCCCATCATGGGCTCCCGGCCCCGGCAGAACCGCCCCGACACCGTTCCAGGGCCGCCGTCAGGAGGCAGAAGAGATGACGATCCCACCGCCCGTTCGGATCCAGGCCGCCGTCGTCCGCGCCGCGTACGCGCTGCCCGAGGGCCTGCGGCGGGCCGTCGCGGGCAAGCCGGTGGTCCTCGACGGGCAGACGCTCGCGCTGGACGCGCAGTTGATACTCAAGCTCCAACGGCTGTCCGGGGCGTCCCTGGTGATGTCGGGCGGGGTCGGGCCGTCGCGCGCCGCGATGGAGCACGCGCGGCACCTGGTGGGCGGGCCGCGCAACCGTACGGTGGCCGCGCGGAGCGTCGGCATCCCGCAGGAGCACGGCGAACTGGCCGCGACGCTGTACACCCCGGAGGGGCTGGCGGCCGGCTCCGGCCTGCTGGTCCTCCTGCACGGCGGGGGCTGGGTGGTCGGCAGCCGGGCCAGCCACGACCACGTCGCCCGCTTCCTCGCCCAGCGGGCGCGGGTGCGGGTGCTGTCGGTGGAGTACCGGCTGGCGCCCGAGCACGCGTTCCCGGCGGCGGCCGATGACGCGCTGGCCGCGTTCGACTACGCCTACGCCAAGGCCGCCGACCTGGGCGCGGACCCGGAGCGGATCGCGGTCGGCGGGGACAGCGCGGGCGGCAACCTGGCCGCCGTCGCCGCCCAGCAGGCGGTCCGGCGGGGCGGCCCCGCGCCGGTGTTCCAGCTGCTGCTGTACCCGGCGACCGACGCCTCGACCCGGCGCCCCTCGCGCGCACTGTTCGCCGACGGGTTCTTCCTGACCAGCGCCGACATGGACTGGTTCGCCGACCGGTACGCGCCCGCGCCCGCCGACCGCACCGACCCGCGGCTGTCGCCGCTGCTCGCCGAGGACCTGACCGGCCTGCCGCCCGCGTACATCGGCACCGCGGGCTTCGACCCGCTGCGCGACGAGGGCGAGGCGTACGCGCGGGCGCTGGAGGAGGCCGGGGTCGCGGTGCGGCTGAGCCGGCAGTCGGACCTCATCCACGGGTACGCCAGCTACATCGGCGTCGGCCACCGCTTCCGGGAGGCGACGGCCGAGGCGGCGGAGGCGCTGCGGCAGGCGATCGGCGGGTAGCGGCAGCGTGCCGGAGGGCTTGCGGCGAAGGGCGGGACCCCGCGGCGGGCGGGTCCCGCCCTTCGCCGTGCCGTGAGGCGGAAGGCGGGGCGGGGCCGGAGGCGGAAGGGGGACGGGGCCGGAGGCGGAAGAGGGGCGTGATCGTGAGACGGAAGGGGGCGTGCCCGGAGGCGGAAGGGGGGCGTGAGCCGTACGGTCACGCGCCGGATCGCTGTCGCGCAGGGGGTTCTCGGCGACCGGCTCTTATTGTACTGTCCGTCTAATAAGCGGGTGAGCGGGAACCCGCGGAACAGGCACCTGGAGGCAGCCATGGCTCTCACCTGGCAGACGGGGCACGGCCACACCACGGCCGACGACGACGTCTCGAAGCGGCTGCTGGAGTCGGCCGCCACCCTCTCCTACGACCCCTCGACCGAGATCGACTGGGACGCCCCCCTCCCGGACGACCACTACGGCCTCAACCCGGAGTGGAGCACCCTCTACGGCACCCGGCTGTGGGACGAGATGACCGAGCGCCAGCGGGTCACGCTCACCCGGCACGAGGTCTGCTCGATCATGAACACCGGCATCTGGTTCGAGATGATCCTCCAGCAGATGGTGCTGCGCGACCAGTACCTCAAGAACCCCGCCACCGCCGAGTTCCAGTTCGCGCTCACCGAGATCGCCGACGAGTGCCGCCACTCGATCATGTTCGCCCGCGCCTGCGCCAAGATGGGCGTCCCCGCCTACCGCCCGAACAAGGTGATCGCCCAGGCCGGGCGCGCCTTCAAGGCGCTCGCCAAGGGCGAACTCGCCTACGGCGGCATCCTGGTGGCCGAAGAGGTGCTCGACGTCATGCAGCGCGACTGGATGCGCGGCGAGAAGGTGCTGGAGATCGTCCGCGGCACCTCCCGGATCCACGTGGTCGAGGAGTCCCGGCACATGAAGTTCGCCCGGCAGGAGATCCGCGAGCGGATGCGCCACGCGAGTCCGGCCCGCCGGCGCGCCTCGGCCACCGGCATCGCCGTGGGCGCGTACGTCATCGTCACCAGCATGGTGCACCCGGGCGTGTACAAGGCCGCCGGGCTCGACGTGCAGCGGGCGCTCGCCGAGGTGCGGGCCAGCGAGCACCGCAAGGCGATGATGCGCACCAGCTCCCGGCACCTGATGGCCTTCCTCGCCGAGACCGGCCTGCTCACCAGTCGCTCGGCGGCCGTCTACCGCCGGGTGCACATGCTCTGACGGTCCGTCACCACCGAGTCGCCCCATCCCCCACGCGCAGCGAGGACCCACCCCGGCCATGGCCTACGCGATCACCCAGACCTGCTGCAACGACGCCTCGTGCGTGTCCGTCTGCCCGGTCAACTGCATCCACCCGACCCCGGACGAACCGGAGTTCGGCACCACCGACACGCTCTACATCGACCCGCGGGCGTGCATCGACTGCGGCGCCTGCGCGGACGCCTGCCCGGTGGACGCGGTGTTCCCGGTCGACCGGCTGCGCGGACCCGACACCGTGTTCGGCGACCTCAACCGCGACTGGTTCCGCGACCACCCCAACGACCACGCCTGGGGCGCGCCCAGCTTCCCGCGCAGCCTGCCGGCCGAGGTCGGCGCGCTGCGGATCGCCGTCGTCGGCACCGGCCCGTCCGCCGGGTACACCGCGCAGGAACTGCTGCGCGGCACCAGCGCCGAGATCACCATGATCGACCGGCTGCCGGTCACCGGCGGCCTGCTGCGCCACGGCGTCGCGCCCGACCACCAGTCCACCAAGCGGATCGCGGAGAGCTTCGCGAGCGTCTTCCACGACCCGCGGCTGCGGATGCACCTCAACGTGGAGATCGGCACGGACCTCACCCACCAGGAGCTCGCCGCCCACCACCACGCGGTGGTGTACGCGGTCGGCGCGGCCGCCGACCGCCGGCTCGGCATACCCGGCGAGGACCTGCCGGGCAGCCTGCCCGCCACCGCCTTCGTCGGCTGGTACAACGCCGAACCGACCGTGCCCGCCGACGCGGTGGAGCTGTCGGCGGAGCGCGTGGTGGTGGTCGGCAACGGCAACGTCGCGGTGGACGTCGCCCGCATCCTGCTCACCGACCCCGACCGGCTCGCCGCCACCGACATCGCCGACCACGCCCTGGCCGCGCTGCGCCGCAGCCGGGTCCGGGAGGTCGTGCTGCTCGCCCGGCGCGGCCCCGGGCAGGCGGCGTGGAGCAGGGCGGAGTTCCTGGCGCTGCGGCGGCTGCCGGGCGTCGAGGTGGTGGTGGCCGACCACCCGGAGGTCCGGGCGGCCATCGAGGCGGCGGCGGAGGCGGGGGCGGAACGGGGGGCGGAAGCGGGGTCGGGTACGGCGTCGGGGGCGGCGCTGCTCGCCGGGCTGCCGCTGGTGCCGCACGACGGTGACGCGGCGCCCGGGCCGGGGCGGCGGATCGTGCTGCGGTTCCTGTCGGCGCCGGTCGAGCTGTCCGGGGAGGGGCGGGTCGAGGCGCTGACCGTCGAGCGGACCGCCCCGGGGGCGGACGGCCGGGTCGAGGGCACCGGCGTGCGGGACGTGCTGCGGGCCGGGCTGGTGGTGCGCTCCATCGGGCACCGGGGCGTCCCGCTGCCCGGGCTGCCGTTCGACGAGCGGACCGGGACGGTCGCGCACCGGGCGGGGCGGGTCGTCGACCCGGCGACCGGACGGCCGCTGCCGGGGACGTACGTGGTGGGCTGGGCCAAGCGCGGGCCGTCCGGCGGGATCGGCGCCAACCGGGCCTGCGCCCGGGAGACGGTGGGCGCGCTGCTGGACGACGCGACCGCCCGCGCGCTGCCCGTCCCGGAGGCGGGGCGCGGCGACTTCGAACGGCTGGTGCGCAAGCGGCGGCCGGACGCGGTCGGGCTGCGGGAGCTGCGGGCGGTGGACCGCGCGGAACGCGAGCGGGGCGAGGCCGAGGGGCGGCCCCGGGTGAAGCTCGCCACCGTCGCGGAGCTGCTGGCGGCGGGGCTGCGGCGGTAGGGCCCCGGCCCTCGCACAGGACGTGCGCAGGAAGTCGGGTGGGCCGACTTCCTGCGCACCAGCGGCTCCCCGCAGGGGGTTGACCTGCGGGGAGCCGGGTTGACGTGGCCGTGTCCCGGTACGGGCGGGGCGCGTTGGCCGGGTGTGAGTGGTTTTGGGAGGCTGCCGGAACCGGAGCGGCCGCTGGCTGAGGAAACGATCCTGCACGGCGCTCCGGACAGACCGCCGGAGCGGCCGCCGGAGCAGCCGTGGGCGGCGCCCGTGGCGGAACCCGGTCCGGAGACGCCCATCTACGCCGAACTGGCCCGGCGCTGGCAGGCCGAGGGGCGGGCCGTCCCCGGGCTGCCCGGCCCGGACGGGGAGCCGCCGGCCGCGCCGACCGGGGCTCAGGAGGCGTCCGGCTCCGGCTGGAGCCCGGCGCGGGCGTCGGGGTGGAACCCGGGGGCCGGCTCGGGGTGGAACCCGGGGTAGAACTGCCGCGCCCACCGGCGGAACAGCCCGATCGAGCGCTCCCCGGGGACGAGCCGGGGCTGCGCCAGGTACCGCTTGTGGTCCAGGACCGGGCGGTCCTGCTTGATGATCCGCACCGAGGCCTGGAGCGCCGCCCAGGAGGCCGCCCGGTCGACGGCCCGCGCCGCGCCGACCCCCGGCACCGGCACCGTGGCGGTCACCGCGAAGCGCACCCTGGTCCGCCACGGCGCGACCGGCGTCGGCAGCACCCACACCCGCAAGGTGCCGCCCACCTGCGGCAGTTCGACCTCCATGCGCATCAGCCCGAGGCCGAACAGCGTCACCGGCTGCTCCAGACTCACCGTGCCCAGCCCGGGGAACCGGGTCGTGGTGCGCTGGTGGACGGTGAACAGCGGCCCGGCCACCTCGGGCGGGGCGGTCTCCCGGGTGTCCAGGCCGTGCAGCACCCGGGTGTGCCGGAAGTCGACGCTGTTCTCCATCACCTCCTGCGGGTGGGAGAGCACGTCCCCGCTCCACCACGCCAGCGGCCGTACCCCGAGAGCCGGCGGCAGCTCCCAGGCCGGTGCGCAGCCGTCCGGACCGCCGCCCGAACCGTTGCCCGGGCCGCCGCCGGGGCCGCACCAGACGAACAGCGCGCCGTCCCGCTCGCACAGCCGGCGCCCGGCCAGGGCGCCCCGGAACCGGATGCCGTCCGGCGAACCGGTGCACGAGCCGTCCGGGCCGAAGGCGAAGCCGTGGAACGGGCAGACCAGCTCCTCGCCCCGGACCTTCCCGCCCGCCCCGAAGTGCGCGCCCAGGTGCGGGCAGTGCGGGCCGACCGCGCGCACCGCGCCCCGGCGGGTCCGGTACAGCACCACGTCCTCGCCCATCAGCCGGACCGTGCGCACCCGCCCGGGCGGCAGGTCCCGGGACCGGCCGACGCAGAACCAGCCACTGGGGTACGGCAGGGGGGCGGAGCGCTCGTCCACGCGGAGTTCACCTCGATGGCTTGACAGCCGTGTGAACGTACCAGGCGACGTGCTCCCGAACGCCGTACATCTCCACCGTGGACCGGAGATTGAGCCACTTGGCCGGATCGCCGAAGCGCCGCAGTATCTCCCACGGCAGCCGGAAGTACGCGTACACGGCCTCCGAGGTCGGCAGGTAGTACGGCGTCGCGTCCAGCGCCTCCTCGACCTCGAAGCCGGCCTCGGCGAGCAGCCGCGACAGGTTGCCGGCGTGGTAGACCTTGGAGCCGGTCATCGTCATCGCGTCCAGGTACGGTTCGATCAACGCCCGTGCGCCCGGCTCCATTTCGTCCAGCGGTCCGGTGCTCATCGGGCCGAGCAGCACCAGCCGGCCGCCCGGGCGCAGCACCCGGTGGAGCTCGGCCAGCGCCCGGGGCGGGTCGTAGGAGTGGACCAGCGTCTCCATCGAGTACGCGCCGTCGAACTCCCCGTCGTCGAAGGGGAGCCGGTGGAAGTCCCCGAAGCGGAACACCGTCCGGTCGCCCACCCGGGCCCGGGCGCTGAGCCGGGCCGCCTCGGCGAGGTGGAAGTCCAGGACGTCGACCCCCGTCACCGCCAGCCCGAAGCGCAGGGCCATCGCCCGGGCCACCACCCCGGCCCCGCACCCGGCGTCCAGCACCCGCGCCCCCGCCGGCAGCGCCAGCTTGCGCCCCAGCACGTCCTCCAACTGCCGCTGCGCCCGCCACAACCGCCACTTCGACTGCCCCGGCTCCGTCCACCCCCAGTGCCGCGCGTTGCGCGCCACCCGGGTGTAGAACCACCGGCTCCCCGCCCGCCCGTACACCCTGCGCAGCCCGGCCAGATCGAGTCCCTGAGCGCTCATGCCAGCGGGTTACCCGGCTCGCGGCGCCGCCTACCCCCGCCGCCCGCGGATACCCCGATGGAGTGAATCGTGCGGTCATCGTTCCATCGGTGGGGCGGGGGAGGGCGGGCAGCGGGGGAGTCGGGCCCGCCGAGGTGTCAGTCGACGTCCCGGGCGGTGGAGCCCAGGGCCTCCAGGTTCCAGGTGACGATCCGCCGGGGGTGCACCCGGATGACGTCCCGGCTGAACCGGTCTGGCGCCACCGGCGGGACGTCGACGGCGAGCACCTCCGCCCGGCCGCGGATCTCCACGCCGCGGCCCCAGCCGGGCGCGACCGGATCGTCGGCGGGCGCCATGTCGTCGACCAGGACGGACACCTCGGGGCGGTCCCGGGCGTTGCGGTACTTGCGGCTGCGGGCGTTGTCCGGTCCGCCGATGTCGATGGTGCCGTCCTCGTTGAGCCGGAACCCCACCGGCCGGACCTGCGGGGAGCCGTCCGGGCCGGTGGTGGCCAGGCGGGCCAGCGGTTGGCCGGTGAGGTAGGCGCGTTCGCGCGCGGTGAAGGTCATGCGGACGACGGTAGGAGCTCAAGCGCCCTTCAGGTCAAGGACGCTCGCCGGGCCGTCCGCGCTCCGACCAGGAGCGCTTCAGCTCCGCCCAGCGGGCTGACTGATCCTCCGTCAGGGTGCCACGGAGTTCGGCGAGTTTGAGGAGCTGGGCCTCGGCGTCGGCGCCCAGGGGTTGGGCCTCGGCGCGGTAGTGGTCGGTGAGCAGGGCGTCGAGTTCGGGGCGGGTGAGGGCGGGGTCGAGGCGCTGGGCGAGCTTGGCCATGTTGCGGTAGGAGCCCTGGAGCAGGAAGGGGGGCTCGGTGCGGGTGCGGTCGTCCTGTGCGGCGGAGGCCAGGTAGGCGCGGTTGACGGCCAGGACGGTGGAGCGCAGGTGGAGCAGGCCGGCGAGGACGGCGGTCATCCGCTCGGTCTCGGCGGCGGGCCAGGCGCCGGCCAGGGTGCCGCCGGGCAGGCCGCCGGCGCGGGCGAGCAGGGTGTCCAGGTCGGCGCGCTCGGCGGTGGCGAGCGGGGCCAGGTGGGGGCTGGCGGGCAGGGCGTTCTCGACGAAGCTGAGCGCGAACAGGTCCTCGCGCCCGGCGACGGCGTCGCCGAGGTTCCACACGTCGGCGCGGTTGGCGAGCATGTCGGGCAGCCGGAAGAGGCGGCCGGACTCGGTGTACGGGTTGGCGGCCATGACGACGGCGAAGCGCTTGCCGCGCAGGTCCCACTCACGGGCCTCGCCGTCCCAGACGCCGTCGATCCGGCGCTGGGCGTCGCACAGCGGGATGAAGCGCTGGAGGAACTCGGGCGAGGTGTGCTGGACGTCGTCCAGGTAGAGCAGCACGTTGTCGCCCGCGTGCAGGGCGAAGTTGAGCTTCTCGACCTCGCGCCGGGAGGTCGCGTCGGGGGCCTCGGCCGGGTCCAGCGAGGTGACCCGGTGGCCGAGCGCGGGGCCGCTGACGGAGACCAGCAGCAGGCCGAGCCGCTCGGCGAGGTACTCGACCAGGGTGGTCTTGCCGTAGCCGGGCGGGGAGACCAGCAGCAGCAGGCCGCTGCGGTCGACCGGTCCGCCGGGCCCGGCGGTGCCGAGCTGCTTGGCGAGGTTGTCGCCGACCAGCGGCAGGTACACCTGGTCGATCAGCCGGTTGCGGACGAAGCCGTTGAGCGGGGCGGGCCGGTACTGGTCGAGCCGCAGCCGGGCGTGCTCGGCGGCCAGCAGTTCGCCGCGCAGCCGCTGGTAGGCCCGGTAACCGGGCACCTCGACCTGCTCGAACTCCGCCACCCGGGCGAGCAGTTCGTCCAGCCGGAGGTCGAGCGCGCCGCCCGCGAGCCGCGGGTGGTCGCCGAGCAGCCCGGTGATCCTGGCGCCCACGGCCCCCTCGGCGGGGCGGCGCGGCAGGGACGGGCAGAGCAGCGCGGCGGCGGCCTCGGCGAGGTCCGCCGGATCGGCGTCGACGGCGCCCGACTCCAGCCAGGCGGCGGCGAGTTGGCGCCGTACCGGCAGCAGCTCGGGCTCCTCGGGCAGTGCGGCCAGCGCCTCGGTGAGACCGGCCGACTCGGGGGCGGCGCGGAACTTGTCGAGCAGTGCGGCGGCGCCCGTCGAGTGGGCGAAGCTGGGTGCGGCGGCGGCCAGTTCGGCCACCAGGTAGGGCCCGGCGGGCTCCGCTCCCGGCACGAAGTCGGCGACGGCGGAGGAGAGTTCGCGGGCGAGGGCGTCCAGCGCGGCCTGCGCCGGGGCGCCCCCGAAGGCGTCCCGGGCGAGGCCCAGCGAGCGGGCCCGGGTGTGCCAGAGCAGCCGCTGCCGCTCGTCGGCGCCGTGCGCCCAGTACAGCTGCGCGGCCGCCCGGGCGCCCGCCGGGTGGCGCAACAGCCCGGCCTCGGCGTCGAGTCGGAGCAGGGCGCGGAGCAGCAGCGCGGCGTCGTGGTCGTGCACGCCGCGCTGGTAGCCCTCGTCCGGGCGCTGCTCGGCGGCCCGCCGGACGTACTCCAGCAGCTCGGCGTCGGTGAGCGGCGCCGCCGCCTCGACGGCCGGCAGCAGGCTCGCCGCGAGGTACTCGGCGCGGTACAGCCGCGCGGTCTCCGAGGGCAGCGGGCGGTCCCAGTACCGCTCGGTGGCGGCGAAGGCCGGGTCGGTGACGGGGGAGCGGTAGTCGGTGCCGGTGAGGGTGAAGGCGGGGCGTCCGCGCCAGGGTGCCAGGGCGAGTTCGGGGCGCTGGGTGGTGACGGCGAACAGGTGCCGGCCCAGCCGCAGGGTGCCGGGCCCGTCCCCGGCGAGCTCGGCGCGGTCGCGCAGGGCCCGGTGGGCGCGGCCGCGGGCGGCGCGCAGCCGTCCGGTCAGCTCCTCGGCCCGGACCCGGTCGCCGAGCGCGGTCAACTGCCCGGCCAGGTCGCGGAGTTTGACGGCGGTCGGGTCGGCGGCGAGGGCGGCGTCGATCTCGGCGGCGGTGTCAAGACCGGCCAGCCGGCGGTGCAGGGTGTCGAGGACGCGCCCGGCGGAGGCGGCCAGCCGGTCGGCGCGCCGGGCCCGCTCCTCCAGCAGGTGCTGGCGGCGGGCGGTGAGCGCGTCGTGGACCTCGGTGCGGCGGGCGGTGAGCTGCTCGCCGAGCGCCGGGTCGGCGTCGGCGAAGCGGGTCTCCAGCTGCTCGATCCGCAGCAGCAGCCGGCCGAGCTGCTCGTCGCAGGCCTCGGGGGTGTCGGCGGCGGCGAGCGCGGCGGTGGTGGCCTGGCCGAGCAGGGCGGTCTCGGCGGCGAACTCGGCGGCGGCCTCGCGGGTGCGCAGCTCCCGGCGGCGCACGGTCAGCGCGGACCGGGCCCGGTTGAGCAGCCCGAGCACGTCGGCGAGCCGGTCGAGGATCGCGGTGCGGGTGGTGGCGTCGGCCAGGTCGAGGGTGCCGACCAGCTCCGAGACGGTCTGCAGGGCCTCGCTCTGGCCGCCCAGTTCGAGGCCCAGCGGCTCGGCCTCGGCGGCGGTGGCGATGGCGGCGCAGCGCTCGGCCAGCTCGCCGGCCCGCTGCCGGTGGGGCTCGAAGGCGGTCGGCTCGGCGAGCTGGCCGACGGCGCGGTCGGCGGCCTCGGCCAGGCCCTCGGCGAGGTGCGCGGCGAGCCCGTCGATCCGCTCCGGGTCGGCGCGCGGCAGGTCGCGCAGCGCCTCGACGCGGCCCTGGGCGCGGCGCAGTCCGGCCAGCCGGTCGACCCACTCGGCGGCGTCGGCCAGGGTCTCGCCGCGGGCGGTGCGCAGCAGGCCCTCGACGTGCTCGGCGGCCTCGTCGGTCTGCCGGGCGGCGTGCGCGGTGAGCTGGGCGACGGCCTCGTACTCGGCGACGACCTGCCGGGCGGTGTCGCGGATCTCGGCGAGCGGCGCGGCGAGGTCGCCGAGGCCGTCCTGGCCGAGCCAGTGGTGCCGGTCGGCGGTGCGGGTGCAGGCGGCGAGGACGGCCTGGTGGCCGGCCGGGGTGTCGGCGCCGGCCGCGGCCAGCCGGGCCAGGGCCAGGCAGTCGGCCAGGCCGCGGACCAGGTCGGCGTTGCCGATCCGGGCCAACGGCCCGCTGCCGGAAGGCTGTTCGGCGGCGAAGCGCTCGCTGGTGAACGGGGTCTGCCAGAGCTGGACGGGGTGCAGCCGGGTCGGTCCGTCCTCGGCCGGGCGCAGCGCGATCAGGGTGCCGTCGGCGAGCAGCGCGTAGCCCTGGCAGGGCAGCGGGGCGGCGGCCTCCTGGCGGACGCTGTTGTACGGCTGGAGCAGGGCGCGGCCGTCAGCGGGGGAGCGGAACTCGTACAGCACGTCCTCGCCGTTGGGCGAGAGGAGGGTGCGCTCGTAGCGCAGGCCGTCGACCGGCTGGTCGAAGGTACGCACGGTGCCGTCCACCAGGTGGCAGCCGCCGGGGAAGGCCACGCCCTGGTCGGCGGGCAGCCGCAGGCAGGCCTGGCCGAGCGCGTCGATCCGGGTGACGGTGCCGGTGGGCAGGTGCACCACCAGGTGCCGCTCGGTCTCCTCCTGGTACGGGCGCACGCGCACCAGCAGCAGGGTGCCGAGCCGGGTGTGGGCGATCCGGGCGTCGGCGAGCGTCTGCAGGGCCTCGGCCAGCGGCTCGTGGTGCAGCTCCCGGCCGTCCGGGGCGGTGATGGTCAGCCGGCCGCCGTCGACGCCGACGAGCAGTTCGCCGGCCAGGTCGGCGCGGGGCGGGCGGCCGGGGCCGGCGGGCAGCTGGTCGTCCCGGGTGAGGGCGGTCCAGGGCAGCTGCTGCCCGTCGGCGGGGGTGTGGTCGCGTTCGCCGCGCCCGTCCAGGTAGGACGGCTGGGCGTCGTCGGCGAGGCCGTCGTCCAGGCGCCAGCGCAGCACCCGGACGTCGGCGGCGGTCGGGCCGGTGCGGAAGACGGCGAGCAGCCGGCCGTCCACCGCGCGCAGCCGCTCCAGCCGGGCGTCGCGGAAGTAGCGCCGCAGGTCGGCGAGGTCCTGGCGCAGCCGCGGGTCGTCCAGCAGGGTGCCCTCGGCGGGCGCGGGGGAGAGGTCGGGGTGGTGCAGGCCGAGGACGTCGGTGAAGTCCCCGGCGCCGTCGGCGGATTCGGTCGGACGGGTGGCGAGCAGCAGCAGCCCGCCGGCGGCGGTGAGGTCCTGCGGCAGGCAGGCCCGGTCGGTGGTGAGCCGTCCGGTGCCGGCCAGCCGCAGCTCCCCGCCGCCGAACTCGGCGACCCGGCGGGCGTTCAACGCCTGGGCCCGGTCGGCGAGTTCGGCGGCGGCTCGGGCGAGCCGGTCGCGCAGGACCTCGTAGGTGCCGGCGTCGAGCCGGGCGTCGAGGGCGTCCACGGTCACGGTCACGTTCCTCAGTTGACTCGGTCGAATCGGTTGCCGCGATCGATGCGGTTGGATCGGTAGCCGCGGTCAGCGCGGTCGGCGTGCCCGCTCAGCGGATCACTTGGAGCCGTTGGCCGAGGCGAGCCCGCCGGCCAGCGCCCCGATCGGGGTCTCCGCGACGCCCAGCTTCCGTGCCGACTCCAGCAGTTGGCGCAGCTGACCGGCCTGGTCGCCGGCCCCCGAGCCGATCAGCTTCATCAGCAGGGCGGACACCGTCAGGTTCTGCACGTCGGCCGTGGAGACCGAGGAGAGCACCCGGGTGATGTCCTCCGTGAAGCTCGCCCGCCCGTCCAGCCAGGGCCCGGCCAGGGTCTGCGCGGTCTGCGAGTGGGCGACGAAGGCGTCCACGCTCTTGCCGGCCGACACCGACTGCACCAGCCGGTCGAAGAACACCGAGTCCCCGCCGACGATGTCGATCTTCGCCTTCTCCAGCCCGGCCGCGACCAGCGCCGCCTGGGCCTCGGCGATCTGCCGCTGGGTGTCCAGCCCGGCCAGCCGGACGTCCTTCTCGGCGGCCAGCCGCAGCCGGTACTCCTCGTGCCCGCGCGAGGCCTCGTCCAGCTTGGCCATCGCCGCGGCCTTCTCGGTCAGGCCCTCGGCCTCGGCCTTCAGCCGGCCGCCGATCTCCAGCGCGGCGGCCTTGGCCTTCTCCGCCTGGACGACGGCCTCGGCACGGCCGACCTTCTCCACCGCCGCGGCCTCCTGCTCGCGGACCTGGACCCGGGCCAGGCCCTCGGCCGCGGCCTCCGCCCGGACGCCCTCGGCCATCCGGATCTTGGCGGCCGCGTCCAGCTCGGCGGCCTGCTGCCGGGCCTCGGCCAGCACCAGCGCCTCGCGGGCCTTGTGGGTGGCGGCCTGCTCGGCGGCCTCCGCGGCCTTGATGTCCTTGACGAGCTTCTCCTGCGCCTCGGCCTCGGCCTGGATCACGACGGCCTTGCGGACGCGCTCGGCTTCCTCGGTGGCGCGCAGGGTCTTGACGGCCTCCTCCTGCTCGGCGACGGTGCGGTCCACCGCGACCCGCTCGCGGACCACGTCGGCGACCTCGCGCTTGGCGGACTCGAGCTCCTTCTCCTTGGCGATCGTGGCGAGCTGGGTCTCCCGCTCGCGGCCGACGACCTCCAGCAGGCGGTCCTTCTCGATCCGCTCGTTCTCCACCGCGATCACCCGCTCGCGGTTCTTCTGCGCCACCGCGACCTCGCGGGCCTGGTTCTCCCGTTGCACCCCGAGTAGCTCCTCGGTGCGCAGGAAGGCGGTCTGGGCGTTGAGCCGCTCCTCCTCCTGCACCCGGGCGATCACCGCGTCCTCCTTGGCCCGCAGGGTCTCGATCTCGCGGCGCTGGCGGATCTCGGCGTCGGCCTGCCGGCGCTCCAGCTCCAGGACGGCCTCCCGGGCGTCCACGTTCTGCCGGGTGATCTCCTTCTCCTCGGTGCGCTGGTACTCGTTGGTGCGCACGTGCTCGATCGCGGTCAGCTCGGTGATCTTGCGGATGCCCTGGGCGTCCAGGATGTTGTCGGCGTCCAGCTGGTTCATCGGGGTCTGTTCCAGGTGGTCGATCGCCGCGTCCTCAAGGGTGTAGCCGTTGAGGTCGGTGCCGATGACCGCGATGATCTGGTCCCGGAACTCGTGCCGGTGGGTGTACAGGTCGGTGAAGTCCAGCTGCTTGCCGACGGTCTTGAGCGCCTCGGCGAACTTGACGGCGAAGAACTCCTGGATCGCCTGCGGATCGCTGGCCCGGGCGGTGCCGATCGACTGCGCGACCTTGATGACGTCCTCGACGGTCTTGTTGACCCGGACGAAGAACGAGATCCGGATGTCCGCGCGGATGTTGTCCCGGCAGATCAGACCGTCCCGGCCGGCCCGGTGGATCTCCACCGTCTTGGCGGTGATGTCCATCAACTCCGCCTTGTGGAGCACCGGGAGGACGATCGCGCCGGTGAAGGTCACGTCCACCTTCTTCGTCCGGGAGACGATCAGTGCCTTGCCCTGCTCGACCTTCTGGAACAGGCGGCCCACGAACAGCAGCATGGCGAGCAGGATGAGCAGCACGACGGCGACGAGCACGCCGAAACCCACGGCGATGGTGTCCATCACGGAGTCCTTTGACGAGATGGCGAGTTGGAGCGAAGAGGTGGTGCGAGGAGTCGATGGGAAGAGGTGGTGCGAAAGGGACGTGCGGTGGCGGAGGGCCGGCCGGGGAACGGGAGGCCGGGGATCAGACGCCGGTGGACGGCGGCTCGAAGGGCGCCACCAGGAAGTGCTCGCCCACGGCGTCGTAGTCGAAGATCAGGGCGGTCCGCCCGGCCGTCAGGCCCGGTTCGGGCTCCGCCGTGCGGACCTGGACGGTCGCGGTGGAGCCGTCCTCCGCGGTGACCTCGGCCTGCCCGAAGTCGGCCGTCACCCGGCCGGTCCGGATCACGCACACCCGGCCGACGAAGTCCCCCCGGGTGGCCGGCCGGTCCTGCGGGAACAGCCGCGACAGCGGCCGGACGAGCACCCGGGTGCCCGCCCAGGAGGCGGCCAGCGCGACGACGAACACGCCGCCGCGCGCCGGCGCCCCCGAGGTGAGGACGGTGCCGGCCAGGCTGACGAACCAGGCGAGCGCGACCAGCAGCGACACCGCCACCGTCACGGGAACCCCGCCCAGTCCCAGCGCGTCCAGCACGCCCGTGTGGTGGCCCTCGGCGGGCCGGTCGGGTCCCCCGTCGGCACCGTGCCCCCCGTGTCCGACGTGCCCCCCGTGCTCGGCACCGAGGTGGTGCCCCGCGTGCCCGACGTCCATGTGGTGCCCGGCGTCGTGCCCCCCGTGCACGGCGCCGGGAACGAGGCCGCCGAATAGCATCAGCAACCAGTACCCGACCACCACCACCAGCGCGAAGCTGAACAGCGCCGTCGGAAAGGCCAGCGCGGCCGCGAAGAATCCCCCCATCCCGGCCACCCTCCCCCGCCTCTCCACCGGCGCCGCGCTTCGGCACCGGGGAGATCATGACAGCGCCGGGGCCCGTCGCACATTGCCAGGATCCGGCAATCTTTACGCCCTCTTGACACCCTGGTACACGCGGCCCGCGTGACACTGCAACAACCAGGCAACAGGACGGCCGCCGGACGGTCGCAGCGGCGCCGCGCGGGTTTCGCGCGGCGGGACCGCGGCGGCCCTTCCCTGGGCGGCGGGGACTACGGCCGTCGTGCCGCGCACTACGGCGGTAGTCCAGCGCACCACGGCGGTAACGCCGCGCACCGCAGCGGTAGTTCCGCGCACTACAACGGTTGTTCCGAGCACTACAGCGGTAGTCCCACGCACTACAGCGGTTGTTCCGGCCAGTTCAGCAGCCGCGCCCCCATGGCCGCCGTCTCCAGGGTGAAACGCTGGAGCGCGTCCGCCGGGTCGTACCCGGTGAGCGCCTTGATCCGCTCCAGCCGGTAGCCCAGGGTGCGCACGCTCAGGCCCAGTCGGCGCGCCGCCTCCGCGTTCACGTACGCGGCCTCCGCCTGCACCGCGATGGTGTCCAGCAGCGGACGGGCGCCGCCGCGCGCCTCGGTCAGCGGGCCGAGCACGGTGCGCACCAGGTCGGCCATGGCCGACCGGTCGCGCATCAGCACCGGGAAGACCAGCAGCTCCTCGGCCCGCAGCTGCCGGGCCGGCAGGCCCAGCCGCTGCGCGTAGTCCAGGGCGTCCAGCGCCTCCTCGTAGCTGCGCAGCACCCCGCTCGGCCCCGAGTGCCGGCGGCCGGTGGCCACCCGCCGGACCGGTTGGTAGCCGCGGCCGCTCCCAGGGCGCAGCGTCAGCTCGGCGAAGGCCTCCAGCACGGCCCGCTCGGAGTCCGGGGCGATGCACACCAGCCGGCCGTCCTTGCTGGCCAGCAGCACGTCCCGCTCGCCGAACCGCCCGGCCAGCTCCCGCTCCACCCGGTGCACCATCGGATGGACGTCCGCGAACGGCTCGTCGCCCACCGCGACCGCCACCGTGTACGCGCCCGCCAGCCGCAGCCCGAACCGCTCCGCGCGCTCGGCGAGCAGCCCGAGGTCGCTGCGACCGAACAGCAGGTCGTCGATGAACTCCCGCCGGGCGGCCTCCTCCTGGCGGACGGCCAGGCGCTGGGCCCGCTCGTGGCCCTCGCCCAGCGCGGCCAGCGCGGCGTCGGTGGCGGCCAGCACCGCGTCGCCGGTCCGGCGCAGTTCGGTGACGCTGCTCGCGGAGGTCGTCCCGGGCAGGGTCTGCCAGGCCCGCCGGGCCGCGGCCAGGCAGTGCGCGACCACCTCGCGCAGCCCGTGCCCGGCCTCGGCGCAGTGCTCGCCGAGCCTTCGCAGGCGTTCCAGCTCCTCGCGGCGCAGCAGCCGGCCGGTGCGGGAGACGTCGGCGAGCAGCACGAGGTAGACCTCGGCCAGCTCGGTCGGTATGTCGTAGTCGATCTCCTCGGTCACCCTGTCCTGCCAACCCCCGTGCGGCCCGGTATTTCGGCGCTGAATTTATCAGGGGCGCTCCGGCCGGGAACGGGCGCGGCGGCCCCGCCACCGGCCGGGGAGGCCCCGGCCACCGGCCGCTGCCGCCTGCCGCGGCGGCCCCCGCTACCGGTCCCGGAAGTGCAGGACGAAGCGGGCGCTGCTGCCGTCGATCCGCCGCCGCACGTACAGCGCCGGAGCGCCGTCCGGGGTGCAGCTGACCCCCTCGCGCACCAGCAGCGCGGTGCCCGGCGGGACGCCCAGCAGCTCGGCGTCCGCGAGGTCCGCGCCGACGGCGCCGAAGGCCCGCCAGTCGTACTCCAGCTCCACCCCGGCGGCCCGCGCCAGGTCCGGCACCAGGTTCCCGGGGCGGCCCGGCCGGACCAGCTCGGCGGGCAGCGGGCCGAACGGCACCCAGTAGCTGCACGCCGCCCGGGCCCGCCCGCCCAGCCGGATCACCGAGTCCACCCGGGACAGCTCCGCGGGAGTGCGGCCCAGCTGGCGGGCCGCCTCCGCATCCTGCGCCGAGCCGGTGACGGGCGGGGCGGCCACCACGAACTCCCCGTCCGTGGACTCGTCGTTCGGCAGCGCGGTGGGCACGCTGCCGAGGTCGAAGCGCTGGCTGCGCGGGTCCACGGCGATCGACACCCGGACGGCGGGCGGGCGGACGAAGGTGCCCACGCCCCGGCGGATCTCCACCACGGCGGCCCGCTCCAGCTCCGCCACCGCCTGCCGTACGGTCAGCCGGTTCACGCCGAACTCGGCGCTCAGCTCGGGCTCGCTGGGCAGCCGGGTGCCGGGCGGGTAGGCGCCGGTGTCGACGCGCTCCTGGAGCCGGCGGGCCAGGCGGCGGTACACCGGGGTGTTCGGGGAGCTCGGGGTGTCCGGGGGGTTCGTCGCCACGGGCCCGATCCTACGGAGCCCGCCCGGGCCGCCTGCGCCGCTCGGGCCGCCCGGGCCGCCTGCGCCGCTCGGGCCGCCCGGGCCGCCTGCGCCGCTCGGGCCGCCTGTGTCGCCTGTGCCCCTCGTCACCGCCCGTGCCGCCCGGGCGCCGTGCCGTACGGGACATCGCGGCCCCCGGGTCGCCGTGGGCGGGCGATGGGCGTGGGATAGAAGGATGTACCGATCGAGGCCCGCGTCGGCGAGACCCGCGCCACCGAGGCTTGCCCGGCGGCCCCCCGAGGGGTTACACATCTAGACGTCTAGATGTCTCCGCCTCCGGATCTCCCCGTCTCCTCCCGGGTGCGGCCCCACCGAAAGGCCTCCCGCATGTCCCTGGTCAACTTCCGCGACGCCGCCGCCCTCGGCGACCCCGAGGGCCGGCGGGTCCGCCCCGGTGTGCTGTACCGCTCCGCCCAGCCGTTCCCGGCCGCCGACGAGGCCACCGTCGCCCAGCTGCGCGGCTGCGACATCCGCACCATCGTGGACCTGCGCGACCCGCGCGAGACCGACCCCGCCGACTGGGCCGCCGCCGAGGCCGCCGGGATATCCGTCGTCGCCGCCCCGGTGAACCCCGCCACCGACGCCCTCACCGCGCGGATGGGCACCATGGCCACCGCCGCCGACCTGGGCGACTTCTACGTCCTGCTGGCCGAGTCCGCGCCCGACGCGGTGGCCGCCGCCGTCGACGCCACCGTCCGCCCCGGCGCCGTCCTGCTGCACTGCGCCGCCGGCAAGGACCGCACCGGCCTGCTGACCGCCCTCCTGCTGGACCTCCTCGGCGTCCCCGCCGAGCACATCGTCGCCGACTACACCCGCACCGCCGACGCCCTCCCGCAGATCTTCGCGGGCCTCGCCGAGCGCCACCGCACCGCCCTCAACGACCGCACCACCTCCCGCGTCACGGACTCCCGGGGCCGCAACCTGACCATCCCCGCGCCCCTCCTGGAGGCCCCGGCCGAGGCCATGTCCGTCTTCCTCGACCGCGTCCGCACCCACCACGGCGGCGCCGCCTCCTTCCTCCCCTCCTGCGGCGTCCCGTCGGCCACCCTCGGCGCCTTCCGCACCAAGGCGGGCGCCGCCGCCTGAGCCCGACCTGTCGGAGCCCGCGCCTACGCTGGCGGGCGATGAGCTACCAGGCGATGTGGTTCCTGATCCCCGCGCCCGCCGACGTCGTCGAGCGGCACGGGCCGCGGCTGCGGGCGCTGCTCGACGCGCATGCCGCGGACCCGGGCAACCGGGCGCTGCGCCGTCGTTGGGAGCGGGAGGGGCTGGCGCCGGAGGAGTTGGAGGAGCTGGCCGTCGGTCCGCTCGGGGAGGACCCGGACGGCCTGTACGCGGTCTGGGAGGACTGCGGGACGGCCGGCCCGTGCGCCGCCGTCCAGGCCCGCAACCGCTACCCGGTGCTGGGGCTGGCGCACGGCCTCGGCCCGGAGCGGACGGCCGGGCTGCCCGGCTGGTTCGGGGACGTGGTTGTCGGGCCGGAGGAGGTGCGGGCCGCCCTCCCGGCCGTCGAGGCGGTGTTCGACCTGGACGGGGCCGAGCGGCGGGCGGCCGAGCGGCGGGCCCTCGACGCCCTGCGGACGGACGACCTCTCCGGCCTCTTTGACGCCGCCCTCCCGGTCTGGCGGGCCGCAGCCGAGGCCGGTCACGGGCTGATCGGCGCGCAGTTCGTCCCATAGCGGTGCGCCCCTGGCGCCGCGCCCGTAGGCGTGCCCTAATCCCGTTGCACCGTGCCGTCGGTGCTGGCAGCGTGGCCGGGCGGGCAGCGTGCCGGGGCGGAAGGGGGTGGCGCGGGATGACCGCTCTGCGCGAGATCCGGGCCGACCACGACGGGCGGACGATCGTGCTCTACCAGGCCTACCCGCCGGCGATCGCCGACGCGGCGCTGGCGGCGGGCCGGTTCACGGCGCCGTTCGGCTTCCACCGGATGACGTGGATCAAGCCCTCGTTCCGCTGGCTGATGCACCGCAGCAACTGGGCGCAGAAGCCCGGCCAGACCAGGGTGCTGGCGGTCCGGATCACCCGGGAGGGCTGGGAGGAGGCGCTCGCCCGCGCCGTCCTGACCACCGCGCACCCGGACGAGGTGGCCCGCGCCGAGGTCCACGTGCAGTGGGACCCGGAGCGGTCGCTGCGCGGGGCGGCGCTGAACCACTACAGCATCCAGGTGGGCGTCGGCCGGTCGCTGGTCCGCCGCTACGCCGAGGAGTGGGTCGTCGGGCTCACCGACCTCACCCCGCAGGTGCAGCGGATCGCCGCGCTGGTCCGCGGCGGGCAGGCGGCGAAGGCGCAGCGGCTGCTGCCGCCCGAGCGCCCGTACCCGCTGCCCGCCGCGACGGCGCGGCGCCTCGGCCTGGGGTGACCCGAGGCCCCGGGGCGACCCGCCGCCTGGGATGCCCCGAGGCCCGGGGCGACCCGGGGCCTCACACGTCCCGCCGCCGCACCACGACCACCGTCACCGCCACCGCCACCGCGCCCCACACCCCCATGGTGATCCACGAGTCCAGCACGCTCGGCGCGTACTTCCCCATCGTGGTCCTGGAGTTCGGTGTGATGGTGAGCCGCTGCACGGTGGCCAGCGGCAGATGGGTGCCGATCTCCTTCAGCCACCGGTAGCGGTCCCCGCCGAACATCATCGGCAGGATGAACATCAGCATCACCAGCGACACGATCGAGGCGGTGGCGTGCCGCAGCAGCGCGCCCAGCGCCATCCCGATCAGCGCGCAGACCGGCACGATCGCCGCGTAGGCGAGCACGGCCCGCAGGCAGCCCTCGTCGGTGATGGAGAGCCCGACGTGCCGGGAGTCCAGCATCGCGTTGATGGTGAGGAAGGAGACCGCCGAGACGGCGAGCCCGGCGAGCGCGGTGATCCCGCCGATCAGCAGCACCTTGGCCGCGATCACGCCGCGCCGGTCCGGGACGGCGGCGAAGGTGGTGCGGATCAGGCCGGTGGTGTACTCGCCGAAGACGGTGATCGCCCCGAGGCTGCCGGCCGCGACCGCCATCAGGTCGCTCGCGATGCTGCCGAGGCCGTGGAACAGCGGGTCGTAGGTGTACGGGGAGCGCCCGGGCATCGGCGCGGGCGGGTGGTCGATGTACGTCAGGTCGGTGTGGACGGCGTTCACGTTGACCGCGATCGCCACCAGCGAGGCCAGCGCCAGCACCCAGTAGGTGGAGCGCAGCGAGCGCAGTTTGATCCACTCGGCGGCGAGCAGGTCGAGGAACCGGGGGGCCGGCTCGGCGACGGAACCGCCGGAACCGCCGGAACCGGTGGAACCGGTGGAACCGGTGGAACCGGTGGAACCAAGGGCCATGCTGCTCATCGGGCTTCTCCTGCCAGGTACTCGACGCTGTCGGCGGTCAGGGACATGAACGCCGACTCCAGCGACGACGTCCGGGCGGCCAGTTCGTGCAGCACCACGCCGTGCCGCAGCGCGAGTTCGCCGATCCGTTCGGCCGGCATCCCGGTGACGGTCCCGAACCCCGGCTCCGTCAGCCGTACTTCGGCCCCCTCCGCGCGCAGGACCCCGGCCAGCGAGGCGAGTTCGGGCCCCCGGACGGCCACCGAGGAGACCGCGTTGCGGGCCGAGAACTCGGCGAGGCTCTCGTCCGCGATCAGCCGGCCGCGCCCGATCACCACCAGCCGGTCGGCGGTGTGCTCCATCTCGGCCATCATGTGGCTGGAGACGAAGACCGTCCGCCCCTCGGCGGCGAGCCGGCGGAACAGCCCGCGCACCCAGAGCACGCCCTCCGGGTCCAGTCCGTTGAGCGGCTCGTCGAAGAGCAGCACCGGCGGGTCGCCGAGCAGCGCGCCCGCGATGCCGAGCCGCTGCTTCATGCCCAGCGAGTAGCCGCCGATCCGGCGCCCGGCGGCCTTGCCGAGCCCGACCTCGGCCAGCACCTCGTCCACCCGCCGGAGCGGGATGCGGTTGCTCCGGGCCAGGGCCGACAGGTGGGCCCGGGCGCTGCGCCCGCCGTGCACGTCGCCCGCGTCCAGCAGGGCGCCGACGTGCCGCAGGCCGCGCGGCCGGTTCGCGAAGGGCACCCCGGCCACGGTGGCACTCCCCCCGGTGGGGGTGTCGAGGCCCAGGATCATCCGCAGCGTGGTGGACTTGCCCGCCCCGTTGGGGCCGAGGAAGCCGGTCACGGTGCCGGGCCGGACGGTGAAGGTCAACTGGTCGACGGCCGTGGTGGCGCCGTACCGCTTGGTCAGTCGCTCGATCTCGATCACGGGGACAACGCTGCCGGTCGGGCCCCCGCCCGGGCATCGGGCCGCGGGCCACAACCGCGGGCGGCCGCACTGGCCCCGGGGATTACGCCCCCGGGCCAATGTGCCGCCGTCCGGGCCGCCGCTACCATCGCGTCATGATCACCGAACCCCGTCCGCCGCTGCTCAGGCGCCTGCCCGCGGGCGTGTGGGTGGGGGCGCTGTGGACGGCCCTGGTCGTGTTCCGCTTCTTCACGCGCGAGAACGAGCTGCACCACCTGCTGAACTACCACGGCAATCCCGAGGACATGCCGATGGTGGTCACCGCGGTGGTCACCACCCTGGTCGCGACGCTGCTGGTCCGGCTGCCGCTGCTCGCCGTCGTGGTGGCTCTCGGGGGCGGGATGTTCGCGCTCGGGATGTGGGGCGTCCCGGAGGCGGCGCCGCTCCAGTTCCTGATCGCCGACGCGGTGGTCGGCTACTGCGCGGCCACCCGCTCCCGCCGGGTCTCGCTCACCGCCCTGGCGCTGCCGCTCGCCACCCTCGCCGGGCTGCTGCTCTGGGGCGCCGTCAACGACTACCCCGTCAATCCGCTCGCCTACGGGGGTTTCGCGGCCACCGTGCTGATCGCCTGGCTGATCGGCAACACCGTGCACCAGGGCCGGGCCCACACCGAGGCGCTGCGCGGCCGGGCCTCCGAGCAGGCCATCACCGCCGAACGGCTGCGCATCGCCCGCGAGTTGCACGACATGGTGGCCCACAACATCGGCATCATCGCGATCCAGGCCGGCATGGGCAGCCGGGTCATGGACACCCAGCCCGCCGAGACCCGGGCCGCCCTGGAGGCGATCGAGGCCACCAGCCGGGAGACCCTGGCCGGGCTGCGCCGGATGCTCGGCGCGCTGCGGCAGGGCGAGGGGGAGCCGGCGCCGCTCGAAGTGATGCCCGGACTGGGCGAGTTGGACCGGCTGGTGGAGAAGGCGGCGGGCGCCGGGGTGCGGGTGGCGCTCACCCGCCGCGGCGAAGCCCGTCCGCTGCCGTCCGAGGTGGACCTCGCCGCCTACCGGATCGTCCAGGAGGCGGTCACCAACGTGGTCAAGCACTCCGGCACCCGGGACTGCCACGTCACCGTCGGGTACGGGCCGCGGGAGCTCGACGTCACCGTCGTCGACCTGGGCGCGGGCGCGGCGACCGGCACCCCCGGCACCGGCTACGGGCTGGCCGGCATGCGCGAGCGGGTCGCCCTGCTGGACGGCGAGTTCGCGGCCGGCCCGCGCCCCGAGGGCGGCTTCCGGGTCGCCGCGCGGCTGCCGCTCCCCGAGGCCCCGGCCGTGCGGACCCCGGCCGTGCAGACCCCCGGCGAGCCCGGTGTCGGAACCGCCGTCGGGACCGCCGTCGAGACCCCCGTGGAGGTGGGACCGTGATCCGTGTCGTCCTGGTCGACGACCAGCCGCTCATCCGCACCGGCCTGCGCGTGCTGATCGCCGACGCCCCCGACCTGGAGGTGGTCGGCGAGGCCGGCAACGGCGCCGAGGCCGTCGAACTGGTCGCCCGGCTGCGCCCCGACGTCGCCGTGATGGACATCCGGATGCCCGGCATGGACGGCATCGAGGCCACCCGCCGGATCACCGCCGACCCGGACCTGCCCACCCACGTCCTCGTCCTCACCACCTTCGACGACGACGACTACGTCTACGGCGCGCTGCGGGCCGGGGCGAGCGGGTTCCTGGTCAAGGACCTCGCCCTGGAGACCATCCTGGACGGCGTCCGGGTGGTCGCCGCCGGGGACGCCCTGCTGGCCCCGGGCATCACCCGCCGGCTGATCGGCGAGTTCGCCGCCCGCCCGGAGGCCGACGCCGCGGCCAGGCCCCGCAGGCCGGTCGCCGAGGCCGTCACCGAGCGCGAGCGGGAGGTGCTCACCCTGGTCGGCCGGGGCCTGTCCAACGCCGAGATCGCCGCGGAGCTCACCATCAGCGTGGCCACCGCCAAGGCCCACGTCGCCCGGCTGTTCACCAAGCTCGACGCCCGCGACCGGGTCCACCTGGTCATCCAGGCCTACGAGTTCGGGCTGGTCAGCGCGTAAAAGCGTGTAAAGCTCGCAAGGCGCGTAAGGCGCGTAAGGCGCGAAAAGCATGTGGAGCGCGTCACGCGAGAGCGCCGGAGCGGGCCCGCACGGCCCACTCCGGCGCTCGCCTCACCCGGTCGTCAGTGGACGACCGCGTGCGAGATCTGGCAGCCGCTCACGCCGTTCGACCAGGTGCCCTGCATGGCGAACGAGCCCGTCGCGAACGCCACGTTCTGCGCGCCGCCCGTCCCGCCGACCCCGTTCCAGGAGCACTTGTCGGCGTTCTCGTACCCGGTCGAGTCGGTCCAGCCGCCCGCCGGGTTCTGGTCGGTGATGGTCTCCGAGTACTCGTGGCCGTACACGATGGTCACGCCGTCCAGGGTGCCCGCGCTGCCGCTGTTGACGTAGTTCTGGCCGCAGGAGCTGCCCATGTCGGTCACGTACGGGTCGTTGGTGAACGCCACGTCGCCGTACGGGGAGGAGGCCGCGCCGCCGCTCAGGGTGGTGTCGCCGTTCCAGTCGTGCCAGGCGCAGAAGCCCCCGTTCGGGGTGTTGAAGCCGTCCGGGTGGGTGCCGGTCGGCGACAGCACCACGTACTGCACGTTGCGGTTGGACGCGGCGGTGGTGTTGCCGAAGTGCCCGGCCGCCTTCACGGCCTCGGCGGCCAGCTGGTTGCCGCTGGCCTGGCCCGGCGCGGCGGCGGACCCGTCGACCCAGACGCCGGCCAGCGCGCCGCCGGTCGGGTAGCCGACGTGCGTCGAACCGGTCGGGCAGCTGGTCGCGCCCGCGGCGACGCCCTCGCAGTACTGGGTCATGACGCCGGACCAGGTCTCGCTGTTGGTGCCGAGGCCCTTGAACAGCTGCTGCGCCCGGACGGCCTCGCCCTTCGGGTCGCCGGTCAGGGTGGTGTAGCCGCTGGAGTTGGTGCCCTGGGTGCCCCACTGGGAGCCCCAGAAGACCAGGTAGACCTTCGGCGCGCCGGTGGTGACGCCGATGCCGTCGACGCCGCCGCCGTAGCTGAGGTTGTTGCCCGCGGCCTTCGCGGAGTTGCCGGCCTCCTTGGTCGGGTGCGCGCCGTGCCGGTAGGGGTGCGGCTGTCCGGCGAACTCGCCGGCCGGCCGGTTGTCCTGGGCCGCCTGGGCGGCCGGGGCGGCCGCGAAGCCGGCGGCGGCCAGCGCCAGGGCGCTGAGCCCGGTCAGGGCCCGCAGTCGCATCCGGCGGGAGGTGGGGGAGATGCCCATCGTGAGGGTTCCTCTCTGGTGCCGGCCGCGACCGGGTACGGCGCGGCGGCACGGTGGGGGACGAAGGGGGAGGAGCGCGACGACGGCGAGCCGGACCTGCCGGCGGCCCGTCAGGGACGACCAGCGGGGTGGGATGGGGGACCGGTTCACCGTCGACCGCCGGAAGCAAAGCACCGCCGCCGAAACCGCTTCAAGCACGCAAAGGGTAAGACCCGCCCCAAGGAACGCCCGGGCGGACGTAGCGAACGTCAAAAGCCCGCAGCTGGACGTGGGTTGATGCGCGTAGCGCAGCCGAATGCCAACAGTTGAGAGGCGCTTCTACACCGTATGCGCCGTCAGGTCGTCGCCGAAGGCCGACTCAGGGGCCCTCGACCTCGCCGATCCGCATGATCCGGCCGTGCGAGTCCAGCACCACGTCGTAGGCGTTGCCGTGGCAGCCGTACGGGTCGGCCGGTTCGCGCTCGGCCAGGCAGTCGTCGATGTGGGCGATCAGCTCGTCGAGGCGGACGGTCCTGGCCGGTTCGTCGTGGGTGACGTCGACCAGGGTCGCCGCCACGCCCGCCCCCGCGAAGCCGTAGTGGACGGGGCTGCCGACGGGCTCGTAGCGGGCGGAGCCGCAGCTGAAGCGGGCGGACCGGGCGGTGAGTTCGGCCGGTCCGGCGGAGACCACAACGAGGAACTCGTGGCCGGGGCGGCCGGTGGGAACGGCGCACCCGGGTCCGGTGGAAGACCCCGTGGAGGGCTCGGCGGAGGGCTCGTCGGGAGACGCGGGCGCGTCCGGCGAGTCCACCGGGGCGGGCACGTCGGGCGAAGCGGACGAGTCGGGCGAGGCGGAGGAGAAGGCGGCGGACGGCTCGGTCGAGCCGGAGTAGTACTCCTCCTCCTCGTAGAAGAGGCCGTCGTCCTCGTCCAGCAGGTCGTCCGCGCCCTCGTCGGCCAGCGCGGCGGCGGAGGCGGCGGCCACGGTGGGGCCGGAGTCGGCGGGCGTGCAGCCGGTGAGGGCGGCGGCGGCGCCGCAGGCCAGCAGGGCGGCGGCGAGGAGCATGCGGGGGGTGGCCATGACACAAGTCTCCCCGGGCGGCGGCGGTTGGCGGTACCCGCTTAACACGACCGGAGCCCGGCCCGTGGTTCCCGCCAGGGCCCCTCCCCCGCCGGATGTGCGGATCCGGCGGGGGAGAGGAGCCGATGAGCGGCCGTCAGGCGGCGGCAGGGGAGCAGGTGGCGGCCGTCAGGCGGCCACCGGTCGGCCCGCCTCGTACGCCTCGCGCACCCGGGCCTGCGCCCGCGCGCCCGCCGCCAGGTGGTCGAGGCCGAGCAGCGCCGCGCCCAGCACCGGCGGGGCGACGACGACGCGCGGCTCGGCCAGCGGCGCGGCCTCGGCGAGCCGGGCGGTCACGTTGTCCAGCAGCAGCGGATGCCGGGAGGCGAGCACGCCGCCGCCCAGCACCACCGGGGTCGGGGTGTCCAGCAGGTCCAGGCGGCGGAGCGCCACCACCGCGAGCCGGACGATCTCGTCGGCCTGGCGGTCGATCAGCCCCCGCGCCACCTCGTCGCCCTCGTCCGCGACGGCGAACAGCACCCGGACGATCTCGTGCAGCCGCGCGTTCGGCAGGTGCCCGAGGTGGACGGCCTCGGCGACGGCGCCGGCGCCGGGCAGGCCGAAGTGCTCGGCGATGGCGCGGGCGAGCCCGGTCGGCCCGCCGCGCCCGTCCTCCGCGCGGACGGCGTGCCACATGCTGGCGACGGCGAGTCCGGACCCGCCGCCCCAGTCGCCGGTGAGCTCGCCGAGGGCGGGGAAGCGGGCGGTGCGGCCGTCCGGGAGCAGGCCGACGCAGTTGATCCCGGCGCCGCAGACCACCGCGACCCCGCGCGGGCCGTCGGTGCCGGCCCGCAGCAGGCCGAAGGTGTCGTTGACGACGGTGTTGCCGGCGCCCCAGGGGTGGGACTCCAGCGCCACCCGCAGCGCCTCCTCCTCGACCGGCAGGTCGGCGTTGGCCAGGCAGGCGCTGACGTGGCCGGTGAGCACGCCGCTCCAGGACGGGTAGCCGGCCTCGGCGGCGGCCTGCTCGACCAGCGGGGCGAGGCCGGCGACGGCCGCCGCGCCGCCGATCTTCTGCGGTTCGAAGCCGCCGCCGCGGGCGGTGCCGAGGATGCTGCCGTCGGTGCCGATCAGGGCGACGTCGGTCTTGGAGTTCCCCGCGTCGATGGCGAGGACGCCGGGCAGGAGTGGTTCGGGCTGGTGGGTCATCAGGTCCCCGCGGCTCGTACGTGGCCCGGGCCGTTGGTCGTCGGCCGGGTGCCCGGCGGTGGTCCCGGCCGGGTGGCCCGGCCGAAAGGTCCCCGGCCGGGGGTGGACGGTCTCCTCGCGGTGCCCGTCCGGCGACCGGGGGCGGTCGCCGGACGGCGCGGAGCGGGCCGGGTCAGGCCCAGGCGAGGTGCTCGCGGTTGTGGGCGAGCAGGCGGTCCGTGAGCTGGTCGGCGAGCTCGATCTGGCCGACCAGCGGGTGGGCGAGCAGGGCGTCGAAGACCCGGTCGCGGCCGCCGCGCAGGGCGGCGTCGAGGGCGAGGTGCTCGTACGAGGTGACGGCGGCGACCAGTCCGGCGTACAGCGGCTCGACGGGCCGCTGCGGCAGCGGGCGCACGCCCCGCGCGTCCACCTCGGCCGGCACCTCGATGACGGCGTCGTCCGGCAGGAACGGCAGCACGCCGTCGTTGCGGGTGTTCACCACCTGGACGGACGTGCCGCCGCCGGTGCCGAGCAGCGCGGCGATCAGCTGGACGGCCGCCTCCGAGTAGAAGGCGCCGCCGCGCTTGCCGAGCAGCTCGGGCTTGGTGTCCAGGGCCGGGTCGGCGTACAGCTCCAGCAGCTGCCGCTCGATCTCGGCGACCTGCGCGGCCCGCGAGCCCTGCTCCCTCAGCTCCGCCACCACGGCGTCGTGCTGGTAGAAGTACCGCAGGTAGTAGGACGGCACGACGCCGAGCCGCTCGATGACGGCCTGCGGCAGGTGCAGGTCCTCGGCGATCTCCTTGCCGTGCGAGGAGAGCAGCTCGGGGAGCACCTCGCGCCCGGTCGTGGCGCCCGGGGCGTCCAGCAGGGTCACCCCGCGCTCCCAGGTCAGGTGGTTGAGCCCGACGTGGTCCAGCCGGACCAGCTCCGGGTCCACGCCCAGGTGCCCGGCGAACTTGCGCTGGAAGCCGATCGCGACGTTGCACAGCCCGACGGCCTTGTGGCCGGCGGTCTGCAGCGCCCGGGTGACGATGCCGACCGGGTTGGTGAAGTCCACGATCCAGGCGTCCGGGTTGGTCCGGCGCACCTGCTCGGCGATGTCCAGCACCACCGGGACGGTGCGCAGCGCCTTGGCGAGCCCGCCGGCGCCGGTGGTCTCCTGCCCGACGCAGCCGCACTCCAGCGGCCAGGTCTCGTCCTGGTTGCGGGCCGTCTGCCCGCCGACGCGCAGCTGGAGCAGCACGGCGTCGGCGTCCGCGACGCCCGCCGCCAGGTCGGTGGTCACCGTGACGACCGCGGGGTGGCCCTGCCGGGCGAAGATCCGCCGGGCCAGGCCGCCGATCAGCTCCAGCCGCTCGGCGGCCGGGTCGATCAGCACCAGCTCGCCGACCGGCAGGGTGTCGCGCAGCCGGGCGAAGCCGTCGATCAGCTCCGGAGTGTACGTCGAACCCCCGCCGACGATTGCCAACTTCAGTGCGGACATCAGCCCTTGACCCCTGTCAGTGTCACGCCTTCGATGAAGGCCTTCTGAGCGAAGAAGAAGAGGACGATCACCGGGGCCATCACCATCATGGTGGCGGCCATGGTGAGGTTCCAGTTGGTGTGGTGGGCGGCCTTGAAGGACTCCAGCCCGTAACTGAGCGTCCAGGAGTCGTGGTTGTTGCTGGCGTAGATCTGCGGGCCGAAGTAGTCGTTCCAGCAGTAGAAGAACTGGAACAGCGCGACCGCGGCGATGGCCGGCTTGGCCATCGGCAGGACCACCCGCAGCAGGGTGCGCAGGTCGCCGCAGCCGTCGATCCGGGCGGCCTCGATGTACTCCCTGGGGATGGTCATCAGGAACTGGCGCAGCAGGAAGATGGTGAACGCGTCGCCGAAGGCCATCGGGATGATCAGCGGCCAGAGCGAGCTGCTCAGGCCCATCTGCTTGGACCAGAACAGGTACATCGGGATGACGGTGACCTGCGGCGGCAGCATCATCATCGCGATGACCGCCATCAGCGCCAGGTTGCGGCCGCGGAAGCGGAACTTGGCGAGTGCGTAGGCCACCGGCAGGCTGGAGACCACGGTCAGCACGGTGCCGGCCACGGCGTACAGCAGGGTGTTGCGCCACCAGGTGAGGAAGCCGGGGGTGTCCCAGACCTTGCCGTAGTTGCCCCAGTTCCAGCTGGTCGGCCAGTAGTCGGTGGTGAGCGCCTGCCGGTCCGACATCACCGAGGTGAGGAAGACGAACACGAAGGGCAGCAGGAAGAACAGCGCGGCGGCGATGGCCAGCGCGTGCACGGCGACCCAGTTGAGGGCCGCGCGGCGGCGGGCGGCCCGGGCGGCGGGTCCGCCGGGGCGGGAGGGGCCGGCCGCGGCCGGGGCCCTCGTGAGCGTGGAGCCAAGAGTCATGATCAGGTCCTCACGGGCCGCTAGTCGTCGCTCGCCATGAAGCCGGACCGGCGGCGGAGCAGGATCGAGGTGACGGCCATCGAGATGGCGAACAGCACCAGGGCGACGACGCAGGCCGCGCCGTAGTTGAAGCTCTGGAAGCCGAGCTTGTAGACCATCTGCGGCAGGGTCCAGGTGGAGCCGTTCGGGAAGCCGGGCTCGAAGGGCTGGCCGGAGCCGCCCGCGATGCCGCTGGCGACCTTCCCGGCGACGATCGCCTGGGTGTAGTACTGCATGGTCTGGATCACCCCGGTGACCACCGCGAACATGATGATCGGCGAGATGTTCGGCAGGGTGACGTACCGGAACCGCTGGAACGGGCCGGCGCCGTCCAGCGAGGCCGCCTCGTACTGCTCCCGGGGGACGTCCAGCAGCGAGGCCATGAAGATGACCATCAGGTCGCCGACGCCCCACATGGCGAGCAGGGTGAGCGCGGGCTTGGACCAGTCCGCGGAGGCGAACCAGCCGGGCTGCGGCAGGCCGAGCTCGCCCAGCAGGTGGTTGACCGGCCCGGTGCCGGGGTTGAACAGGAAGGCGAAGGCGACGGTGGCGGCCACCGGCGGGGCCAGGTAGGGCAGGTAGAAGGCGGTGCGGAAGAAGCCGGCGCCGGTCTTCACCTTGGTGATGAGCATCCCGATGCCCAGGCCGAAGACGACCCGCAGGGTCACCATCACGACGACCAGCCACAGGGTGTTGCGCAGGCCCTGCCAGAAGGTCGGCAGGTGGTTGAAGACGTAGTCCCAGTTCTTCAGGCCGCTGAAGGTCGGGGCGCCGAAGCCGTTGTACGAGGTGAAGGAGAAGTAGGCGGTGGAGACGAGCGGGTAGGCGAAGAAGACGCCGAACCCGATCAGCCAGGGGGAGAGGAAGGCGAGGGTGCGGGCCGCCTCCCGGCGGCGCTTCCGGCGCAGCAGGTGCTGCGTGGAGGGCGCCGCCGGGCCGGTCGGTCCCGCGTCGGCCTCGTCGCTTCCCTTGCGGGTGCCGAACGCGAGTGACATGGGAGCTCCGTGGACCGTTCCCCGGCCTACTTGGCCTGGGCGATGTCGGTGTCGATCTGCTTGGCCGTGGCGGCCAGACCCGCCTGGAGGTCGCCCTGCTTGCCGGACTCGTAGTCGTAGCCGAGGTTCTGCAGGGTGATGATGTAGCTGCCGCCGTTGACGGCCGGCGGGGTGGTGCCGGAGTGGGCGTTCTTGGCGACGTCCAGGAAGGTCTTGAAGTTCCGGTCGCTCACCAGCTTCGGCGAGTCCAGCGCCTCGAAGGTGCTCGGCACGTTGTGGATCGCGTTGGAGAAGTTCACCACCGCGTCGGTGTCCGTGGTCAGGTACTTGACGAACTCCCAGGCGGCGGCCTGCTTCTTGCTGGTGCTGGCGATGCCGATGATGGTGCCGGTCTGGTAGCCGCGGCCGTAGGTGTCGGCCTGGTCGTCCGGGACGGGGAAGGCGGCGGTGGCCCACTCGAAGTCGGGCTTGTCCTTGGCGAGCGAGGCGGTGCGCCACTCGCCGTCGAGGGCCATCGCGACCTGGCCGGTGTGGAAGGGGTTCTTGGCGCTGAACTCCTCGCCGAAGGTCGCGCGGTACTTCTCCAGCTTGTCGTAGCCGCCGAGCTGGTCGACCAGGCCCTTCTGCCACTTGAACATCGCGGCGACCTTCGGGTCGGTGGCGATGTTCGACTTGCCGTCGGCGCCGAAGTAGGTCGCGCCGTACTGGCCGAGGAAGTGCTCGGTGGTGGACTCGTAGCCGTGGTACAGCGGCATGTAGCCGAGCTGCTTGTACGAGTCGCCGTCGGCGACGGTCAGCTTGGCGGCGTCCTCGGCGAACTCGCTGAAGGTCTTCGGCGGGTTGGCGATGCCGGCGTCGGCGAAGGCCTTCTTGTTGTAGTACAGGCCGTACGCGTCGCCGAGCAGCGGCAGCGAGCACTGGTTGCCCTGGAACTGCGTGTAGTTGAGCATCGTGGCCGGGAAGGTCTTGGCCGGGTCGATGCCGCTCTTCTGGAGCATCGGCTTGAGGTCGACGAAGGCCTTGGTCGAGCAGAACATGCCGACGTTGTTGGTGGTGAACGAGGAGACCACGTCCGGCGCGTCCGAGCCGCCCGCCCGCAGGGCCTGGTTGACCTTGTCGTCCTCCAGGCTGTCCACGGCCTTGACGTGGATGTTGGGGTGGGCCTTCTCGAAGGCGGCGATGTTGTCGTTGATCGCCTTCTTCTCGTTCTCCTGGCTCCAGCCGTGCCAGAAGGTGATGGTGACGTCCTTGCCGCTGGCCGAGTCGTCGGAGCCGCCCGAGTCGCTGGAACCGGTGCAGGCGGAGGCGAGCAGGGCCAGGACGGCGCTGCCGGCGACGGCGGCGATCGTGCGGCGGCCTCTGCGGGAGGTGGTGGCGTGCACTTCGGGATCCTCCTGGGGGTGCGCGGGCAGGCCTCGTTGCCTCGGGTCCCGCGTTCGGGGGTTGGGGAGAGGTGGGTGCAGGTGGCGAGGTGACAGGGGGAGCGTCAGTGGGGGCGTCGAGTCGATCGGGGGCGGACGTCAGTGGGTGGAGAAGACCGCCTCGCGGGCGTCGGACAGGGCACGTTGCAGGGCGCCGAGCAGGACCGGCGAGCCGGACAGGGCGGTGCTGCGGACCTCCGGCCGGGCGATGGAGATCCGCGCCAGTTCGTCCTCGACCAGCGCGCGCAGCCGTTCGCCGCCCGCGCTCGGCACCACACCGGAGAGGACCACCAGCTGGGGGTCGACGACGGCGACGATCACCGCCAGCCCGACGGCGAGCCGCCCGGCCAGCTCGGCGAGGAAGGCGTCGCCGGCGCCGGGGGTGGCCAGCGCCCTGGCGATGGACTCCTGCGCGGTGGCCGCGCCGAGCCCGTGCTCACGGGCCAGCGACCGGACGGCGGGCGCGCCGACCAGCGCCTGGAACCCGCCGAACTTGCGGCGGCGGGCGTCCCACTCGACCGGGGAGTCGGGCAGCGGCATGTAGCCGACCTCCCCGGCGCCGCCGGTGAAGCCGCGGTGCAGCCGCCCGGCGATCACGATCGCCGCGCCGACCCCGGCCCCGGCCCAGAGCAGGACGAAGTCCTCGAAGCCGGCCGCGGCGCCCGAGGAGCGCTCGGCGACGGCGGCCAGGTTCACGTCGTTCTCGATCGACACCGGCGCGCCGATCGCCTCGGTCAGCTCCTCGACCAGTCGCGGCGAGTGCCAGCCCGGCAGGTGGGAGGCGTAGCGCAGCTTGCCGGTGACCGGGTCGGGGGCGCCGCCGACCCCGATCGCGACGGTGCGCAGGGCGCCCTCGGGCAGACCGGCGGCCCGGACCGCCTCGGCCACCGCGGCGGCGACGGTGGGCACGGTCGCGGCCGCCGGGACGCCCTTGGTCGGCACGGTGTGCCCGGCCAGCGTGGTGCCGGTGATGTCGGCGACGGCGACCTCGATACCGCTGTTGGTGACGTCCAGTCCGGCGACGTATCCGGCGGCCGGATTCACCTGGTACAGCCGGGCGTTGGGACCGGGCCCGCCCGCCGTGGTGCCGACCGGCAGGACCAGCCCGGCCGCCTCCAGCCGGGCCAGCAGCTGGGAGGCGGTGGGCTTGGACAGCCCGGTGAGGGTGCCGATCTGGGTACGGGAGAGCGGCCCGTTCTCCAGCAGCAGTTCGAGGGCGGCGCGGTCGTTGATGGCGCGCAGCAGACTGGGGGTGCCGGCGAGGGGGGCCTTGGCGGTGCTCTTGGTCATGCCCGGCATCCTCCTCTTCCGGCTGGTCGTCGACGTCCCGCGGGTGTCCCCGGCGTGGGGAGCGGGCGGGTTTCGGACGAACTGTTAGGAAACTTTCCAGTCGCTAGGGAAGGACCGTAAGCGCCCTGTCGTAGGGGTGTCAATGGTGGGCGGAGCGGAGGATGCCGAAGCGTTACCCGACACCACGAAGCCCCGCCCCCACCGTGGTGGGAGCGGCGCCGACGCCCACCCGGCCCCACACGGAAATCCGTATGAGGAAGAAGAACAAGCGCGTCACCCTCCCCGGAAGAGGAGGGTGACGCGCCAATGAATCAGGATTGAAAGCAGTGGGGATTCTGGTGTGGCCCCTCGATGAGTCGAGGGGCCATACCAGAAGGGAAATGCTTCAACAAGATCGGGGAAGAGAAGGATTTTTGTGTTGCCCGCCTCGCTTGGGCGGCGAGGCGGGCAACACAAAAGGCATGCCGGCTATTGAGAACAGGTGCGGTGGCTTGCCTCGATGAGGTGTGGCCTGCGGATTCCTTGAGGAATGAAGATGAGAATCCGGGTTCCGCTCCTCGACATGTCGAGGAGCGGAACCCGGAGAAAGTGCTGGATAGGGGTGGCACAACAGGGCCGGGGTGGCGGTATTTCTTGCCTTCTGCACAGGAAGTCGGCCCGATCGACTTCCTGTGCAGAAGGCAAGAAAGCGTGAGAAGACCGCAGTTTCTTGTGCCGTTCCGCCGCGATCACGATCGCGGCGGAACGGAACCAATGCGGGGTGAACAGGGAACAGATGAGGAATGGGGCGTCCTGGTCCCGGTGCGAGACCGCAGCGGCTGACCGTTCCAAGTGCCGACGAGCCGGTCGGCGCGGCACGGCGGAAACTACGGAGTGGCCAGGGCCTCCTCGAGGTGGTCATGTGCCGCCCCGGGCAGGACTTGCCGCAGGGCTTCGGCGCGGGTGCGGATCAGTCCGCCGCGGTACGCGGGAGGCAGCTTCTCCCAGACGTCGACGGCCTTGTCCACGGCACTGGTGGGGTCGCCGTCGGAGCACAGGCACGTGGCGGCGTCCATCTCCAGGAGCGCCCGGACCATGATCGACGGGGAATGGGTGAGTGCGAGTGCGGCTTCCTGCTCGGCGTAGGCGTCGCGGGTGTGGCCCATGAGGGTGAAGGCTTGGCTCAGGTGCACGTGGTGCTTCTGCATCGGGTAGCCGAACCAGGTGTCGGCAGCCTGGGTTCCGTCCAGACGCTCGGCGATGGTACGGGCGTCTGCGACGGCTCGCAGGGCGCCCTGGTGATCACCGGCGGAGGCGAGGGCGCGGGCGGTGACGGCGGCGGCCAGGGCCGCCGAGGCGGTCGGTGCGTCGCCGCTTACGGCCCGCGCGCGGGCGGCGAGGTTGGCTGCGGCGTTCGAAGCGCCGTAGTTCAGGGGGACCATGGCGTGGCGGGCGAGCACCCAGGCGAGCATCTGCTTGTCACCGGATTCACGGGCGGCCTGCTCGGCGGTGGCGAACCAGCCGTGCGCGTCGCGCTGGTCGCCGCGGTCGTGTTGGATGATCGCGACCAGCCCGGTGATGCCGGCCGCCGTGCGCGCGAGGTCTTCGCCCGCCGCCTCGTCGACGCCGACGACATCGCCAAGGTGACCGTCCTGGACGCCCTCACCTACGCGGGAAACCTCGGCAACCTCGACGGCATCACCGACTCCAAGAAGTTCACCTTCGTCCAGGGCAACATCCTCGACCGCACCCTGGTCGACGCCCTGATGGAGACCCACGACGCCGTGGTCCACTTCGCCGCCGAGTCCCACGTCGACCGCTCCCTCACCGACGCCGGGAACTTCGTCTCCACCAACGTGCTCGGCACGCAGACGCTCCTCGACTCCGCCCGCCGCATCGGCACGCGCAAGTTCGTCCACATCTCGACCGACGAGGTGTACGGCTCCTTGCCCACCGGAACCGCCTTCGAATCCGATCCGCTGAACCCCACCGTGCCGTACTCGGCGTCCAAGGCCGCCTCCGACATGATCGCCCTGGCCTACCACTCCAGCTACGGCGTGCCGGTGTGCGTGACCCGCTCCTCCAACAACTACGGGCCCCGCCAGTACCCGGAGAAGCTGATCCCGCTGTTCGTCACCAGGTTGCTGGCCGGGGAGAAGGCCACCGTCCACGGCAACGGCGAGCACGTCCGCAACTGGCTGCACGTCACCGACAACTGCGCCGGAGTGGAGCTGGTCCTCCACAAGGGCATCCCCGGGCAGGCGTACAACATCGGCGGCGGAACCGACCTGACCACCATCGAGCTGACCGGCATGCTCCTGCGTGCCACCGGCGCCACCTGGAACCAGGTCACCTACGTGCCCGACCGGGCCGCCAACGACATCCGGTACTCCATGGACTGGGGCAAGCTCGCCCAGCTCGGCTACCAGCCCCGGCAGGACCTGGCGGCCGGCATCGCCGAGACCGTCGACTGGTACCGCAGCAACCCCGACTGGTGGCAGACCGCCACCGCGCGGGCCGCCGCGTGAAAGGCCGCGAGGTGAACACCCCTGACCCGGCGGAGCTCCGCCGCATCCTGGTGACCGGCATCGGCGGGGCCCCTGGCCTCGACCTCGCGCTCACCCTCCTCAAGCTCGGCCACGAGGTCATCGGCACCGACTCCAACCCCCTCGCGCCGGGCCTGCTCGCCCCCGGCATCACCACCCGCACCATCGCCCGCGCCGACAGCCCGCTGTTCGCCGCGGACCTGATGGAGCTGGTGCACGACCTCAAGCCGGACGCCCTGATCTGCTGCGTCGAGAACGAGCTTCCGCAGCTGGTCCACCTGCGCGGCCATCTGGAACGTGCCGGAGTACGAACCTGGCTGCCGCCCGCGGCCAGCGTCACCACCGCGGGCGACAAGTGGGAGTTCCACCAGGCGATGCGCGCCGCGAGGGTGCCCACCCCGCAGACCTGGCTGCCCGACCGGATCGGCCAGACCCCCGACGGCACCGAGCTGGTCGTCAAGCGGCGCCGCGGCCAGGGCTCCAAGGACGTGCACTTCTGTCGGACCCGCGAACAGGCCCGCGTGCTGTGCGAGCTCGTGCCCGCCCCGATCGTCCAGCAGCGCGTCCGGGGCGTGGAGTTCTCCGCCGACTGCCTGACGGACCGCAACGGTCGCACCTCCGCGATCCTGCGACGGCGCTTGATGGTCCAGGCCGGCATGTCGATGGTCGCTGTCACGATCGACGACCCGGAGGCCACCAAGCGGGTCGCCGAGGCGATCCGGGCGATCGGCGCCGTCGGCCCGGTGGACGTCCAGGGCTTCATCACCGACGGCGCCGACCCGCGCGTGGTCATCACCGAGATCAACGCCCGGTTCGCCGCCGGATTCCTGCTCGCCGAGGAAGCCGGAGCCGACCTGGTCCGCCAGACCCTGAACGGCCTCTTCCGGCAGCCCGTCGACCATCGGCGGCTCACCTACCGCGGCGGCGTCTTCCTCACCAAGTACGTCGCCGTGATGTCCACCGAGTCCCGTGCCGTCTCCGGCACGCTCTGACGAAGGAGTACCCGCCTTGGCCTCGACCACCACGCGGCCCCCGGGCGTCGAGCGCAACGCCGCGCCGCTGCTGCACGGCACCGAAGCCGCCGCACTGGCCGCCGTCCTCCCCGGCGGCCAGTGGGGCCACGGCCCGGCCACCGACCAGTTCGAAGCCGGAGTCGCCGACCTGATCGGCGTCACCCACACCGTCGCCGTGAACTCCGGCACCACGGCACTCCACCTCGCTCTGCGCTCGATCGGCATCGGCCCCGGTGACGACGTCGTCCTGCCCTCCCTCACCTTCTGTGCCAGCGTCCAGGCCATCACCTGGAGCGGCGCCGCACCCCGCTTCGCCGAGATCGACCCCCGCATGCTGGCCGTCACCCCGGACACCGTGCTCGAAGCCCTCACTCCGAACACCCGCGCCGTCATGCCCGTGCTGTACGGCGGCCGGGCCGTGGACCTCACCCCGATCCGCGACCACCTGGCCGACCGGGGCATCCAGATCATCGAGGACGCCGCCCACGCCTTCGGCTCCCGCCGCCCGGACGGAACCATGGTCGGCGCCGACCCCGCCGTGCTGACCTGCTTCTCCCACGACCCGATCAAGAACCTCACCACCGGCCAGGGCGGCACGATCATTCCCCGCACCCGTGAGGAAGCCGACACCCTCCGCAGCCTGCGCCTGTTCGGAATCGTCCAGTCCAATGACGCCCGAGCCGCCATGACCTCCTACGAGGTCCAGGGCCCCGGGATGCGCTTCGACATGTCCCAGCTGAATGCCGCCATCGGCGTCGCCCAGCTGAAGCACTTCCCGCAGACCGCCGCACACCGCCAGCACCTGTGGCGCACGTACCAGGCCGAACTGGCCGGCCTGGACGGCGCCCGCCTGGTCGACGTGGACGTGGTGAACACCGTGCCGTTCAACTGCGTGGTGGTCCTCGACCACCACCGCGACGAGGTCTTCCGCCACCTGCGGGAGCACGGCATCGGCGTCGCCGTGCACTACCCGCCCAACCACACCCAAGCCGCGTTCTCGGCCTGGCACCGGGACCTGCCGGTCACCGAACAGGTCGCCGGCCGGATCCTCGGCCTGCCGTTCCACCCCGCCATGACCCACGACAGCGTCCGCTACACGGTCGCCGCGCTCGCCGACGCGATCAAGGCCGCCGCGTGACCGACACCAAGGAGCCGAAGATGAGTGAGATGTTCCGCCACCCGAAGCGCCACCGCATCCTGGTGGTCTGCCTGGGCAACCACAACCGCTCGCCGCTCGCCGCCGCGGTCCTCGCCCACACCGGCGGGGAGAAGGTCGAGGTCCGCTCGGCCGGGCTGCGCGAGCGCCACGTCGGCGGTCCGGCGCACAGCAACGCGATCCGCGCCGCCGAGGACGCCGGGTACGACATCCGTGACCACCGCGCGGTCAAGGTCAGCCACCGCATGCTCGACTGGGCGGACGCCGTGCTGGCCATGGACCACGCCGTCCTCGCCGAACTCAGGACCATGGCGGACGGAACCCCGGCCGCAGGCAAGCTCGACCTCTACGTCAGCGGCGAGGACGTGCCCGACCCCTGGGAGAGCGACTACGCCGCCTACCAGGTGTGCGTGGACACCATCCAGGCCGGCGCCGTCCGGCACCTGCCGGACCTGGAGAACTAGCGGCCCACGACCGACAGCAGTACGTCCACGAGGCGGTCGGCGGCGTCCGGCCGGCCGTGCTCGGCGGCCCGTCGCGCGATGTCCGCGCGGCGGGCCGGGTCCGTCAGCAGCGGGGCGATCGCCGGCTGGAGGGTGTCCGGGGCGGCCCGGCCGAGGAGGGCCACCGCCGCGCCGGCATCGGCCAGGTGGCGGGCGTTGTGCTCCTGCTCGTTCCCGGCCGACGTCGCCAGCGGGATGAACACCGCGGCCCGCCCCAGCGCGGTCAGTTCGGCCAGTGTTCCCGCGCCGCTGCGGGAGACGACCACGTCCGCGAGGGCGAGCACGTCCGGCAGTTCCGGGCCGACGAAGCCGGTCACCACGTACCGGGCGCGCAGGTGTTCCGGCAGCGCCGCAGCCCGCTCCCGAAGCCCCGCCTCGTGGCTGGGCCCGCACTGGTGGACCACGTTGGCGTGGCCGAGCAGCCACGGCAGGATCTCGCTCACCAACTCGTTGATCTGCTGGGAGCCCTGCGCGCCGCCGGTGACGTACACGGTCGGCAGGGAGCGGTCGAAGCCCCACAGTCCGAGCGCCTGGATCGCCTTCTCACCCTGCCCGGTCAGCACCTCCGGGCGGACCGGGTTGCCGGTCACCACGGCGGTGGCACGGGCGGATTCGGGCAGGTACCGGAGCGTCGACTCGGAGGAGACCGCGACCCGGGTCGCCATCCGGGCCAGGGCCCGGTTGCCCAGGCCGAGTCGGACGGTCTGCTCGTGGACCACCAGCGGCCGGTGGCACATCCGGGCGGCCATCCCGACCGGCACGGCGACGTAGCCGCCCGTGCCGAGCACCACGTCCGGGCCGAACCCGGCGATCGCGGAACGGGCCTGCGCGACGCCCAGGGGGACGCGGCCCATGTCCTTGACGTTGGCGGGCGACACCAGCTTGAGCGGGTTGGCGGAGCGCCGGATCTTCCCGGTGGCGACGGTCCTGAACGGGATGTCCTCGGCGGCGGTGACCTTGGCCTCAAGGCCGGTGGCGGTGCCGATCCACAGCACGTCCAGGGCGCCGTCGACCCCGGCGAGACGCGAGCGCAGGGCGCGGATCGCGGTGAGGGCCGGATAGGTGTGGCCGCCCGTTCCACCGCCGGTGACGATCAGTCGAAGAGGCCGGCCAAGGCGGGAGACGAGATCGCTGGTGTCGCGGTTCACGCCTGGAACATACCAGCGCCGACGGAGCCGTCCGCCCACTCGATCTGACGTCCGATCAGAGCCAGACGTACCCGCGGCTGCCCGATCGCGGGTACGGCAGACCGAGGGCGTCGGCGGTCGGAGTCCAGCGGCTCCGGTCCGGTGTCGAGAGTGCGAGGAGGGCTCTGGCCGGACACCACGAAGCCCCGCCCCCACCGTGGTGGGAGCGGGGCTTCGTCCGTGTCCGTGCGGCCGAACCGCTACGGCTTCGACGCGTCGTCCGCCGCCCGGGCCGCCGCCGGGACCGGGGCCTGGGCCGGAACGGGCTCGGCCACCCGGTCGGCGGGTGCGGCCTGTTCGGCGGCCGGGACCGGGGAGGGGGCGATCACCACGCCGGTCGCCCCGGCGGCCACCGCGGCGACCTCCTCCTTGACCTTGATCCCGGCCCCGTCGAAGGCCGCCTTCAGCCGCTGGCGCAGCGCCCGGGAGACGGAGGCCGCCTTGCCCGGGGCGGTCCTGGCCTCGACCCGCAGCACCACCGAGTCCGAGGCGACCGACTCCACGCCCAGGATCGACACCGGAGCCCAGATCAGCTCGTCGTACGGGGCCTCCTTGGCCATCTCCTCGGCCGTCGCCAGGATCAGGTCCTCGACCCGGATCAGGTCCTCCTTGTACCCGACCTGGACGTCCACCGAGGCGGTCGCCCAGCCCTGGCTCATGTTGGCGATCCGCTTCACCTCGCCGTTGCGGATGTACCAGATCTCGCCGTTCCCGCCGCGCAGCTTGGTGACCCGCAGGCCGACCTCCAGCACCGTGCCGGTGGCGACCCCGGTGTCGATCTCGTCGCCGACGCCGTACTGGTCCTCCATGATCATGAAGACCCCGGAGAGGAAGTCGGTGACCAGGTTCCGGGCGCCGAAACCGATCGCCACACCGGCCACACCGGCGCTCGCCAGCAGCGGCGCCAGGTTCACGCCCAGCGCGGAGAGCACCATCAGCGCCGCCGTGCCCAGGATGCTGAAGGAGGCGACGCTGCGCAGCACCGAGCCGATCGCCTCCGATCGCTGCTGGCGCCGTTCGGTGTTCACCACCCCGGTGTTGGCCAGCAGCCCGCCCAGGCGGCTCTCCTCCTGGTGCTCGGAGGTGCGCGCCATCCGCCCTATCAGCTGGGTGATGAGCTTGCGCACGACGGCCCGGAGCACCAGCGCGAGCACGATGATGAAGACGATCCGCAGCCCGGAGGCCACCCAGCCCTGCCAGTGGGTGTCGAACCAGCTGGCGGCCTGCCGGGTGGTGTCCGAGACCTCCTGCGCGCTGGTCGGGATCCGCAGGTCGAGCTCGGGCAGCTGCGCGGTGGGGCTGGGGGCCGGGGTCGGGTTGGCGAGCGTCGAGGACGCGTCGGACGGACCGGTGGCACCGGAGCTGAACACGTGCGGACCTTCCTGGCTGGGGTGCGTGGTGGGCCCGCACCGCCGGCAAGCGGCCCGCGGACCGTGGGCGTCAGCCTATCCGCCACCGCGGGCCCGCCCGGACACGCCGGAACCCCGCACGGGCGTACCCAAGGGCGTACGGAGCGTGTCGAACGCCCCGTCAACGCCCCCGTACGCTCCCCCCGAACCGGGGCTCCGGGGCCGTCCGGGGCAGGAGGGGCGCTGCTCCGGACGGCCGAACCGTGCCCCCGGCGGGCGACCCGCCGGAGTCACCGGGACCCGTCGCACCGCCACCCGGGTGCAACCCGACCTTCCCCCGGGCATACCGGCTATGACAGAGACCACACCCGGAGTTCGCGTCAGGTCCGTTACACAGGAGTGGTGGCGCCGTACAAAGGCGTAAGGCGACACTGGGGGAGATCGCGCACGAGTGGCGCGATCCAACCGCTCGTCCCGGCGCGAGCCACGCGCCGCAGGCGTCCAAGGAGGCATCCGTGCCGCATGTCCTGGTCCTCAACGCGTCCTACGAGCCACTCGGCGTCGTATCGATGCGCCGCGCACTCATCCTGGTCCTCAACCACAAGGCGGTCAGCCTGGAGGACTCGGAAGTCACTCTGCACAGCGCCACCAGCGCCCTTCCGGCGCCGTCCGTCGTCCGTCTGACCCGCTTCGTCCGGGTCCCGTTCTGCGGGCCCGTCCCGCTCACCCGCCGGGCCCTGTTCGCCCGCGACCACGGCCGCTGCGTCTACTGCGGGGCCGCCGCCACCAGCGTCGACCACGTCATCCCGCGCAGCCGCGGTGGCCAGCACCGGTGGGACAACGTGGTGGCGGCCTGCCGCCGCTGCAACCACACCAAGGCCGACCGCCACCTCACCGAGCTCGGCTGGCGGATGAAACGACCACCCGCGCCGCCCAGCGGTCTGGCCTGGCGCATCATCGGCACCGGGATCAAGGACCCGCGGTGGCGGCCCTACCTGGAGCCCTACGGCGGCGCGGACCAGCTGCGCGCCCCGCAGTGGGGCGAGTACGAGCACCACGACCGCACCGAGCAGCCGGTCCACCCGGTCCCGCTCGGCCGGGCCCACTCGGGCCACCCCGCCCCCGTCCGCCGCGGTGAGCAGCCCGAACCGCTCTCCGCCTGACCACAGCTCCACAAGGGCCCGCCCGTCACACCGTCGGTACGCGCCTCATGGGCCGCCGAGCCCCCGCACCGGGGAGCCGGCGGCCCGCCGCGTTTCCGCCCACCCGTGACCGGGCCCGGCGACGGCCACCACGGCTACGGCCACGGCTACGGCTTGGGCGCGGTCCCGCCCGCCGCCGCCGGAGGTGTCGCGGGCGTCCCGGGCGCGCCGCCGGGCTGGCCGGTCTGGCCGCCGCCCTGGCCGGCCGGGGGCTGCGGTGCGGCCGGCGGGGTCACCGCGTACAGCTCGACGCCCCACAGCGAGTAGCCGTACTTGGTCGCCCGCGCCACGCCCTGCACCCGGAGGTACCGGACGTTGGGCGCGTCGAAGCGCACCGTCTCGTCGCCGCCCTTGCCGTTGTCCACCGTCGCGGCGTCGGTCCAGGTGTTCCCGTCCGCCGAGACCTGGATCTTGTACGAGGCGGCGTACGCGGCCTGCCAGTGCAGCACCGCCGAGCCCAGCCTGGTCGCCTGCGGCAGCTCCAGCCGCACCCAGGCGTCGTCCTTGGCCGGGGAGGACCAGCGGGTCTTCGGGTCGCCGTCGGTGACCGCCGAGGCCGGGAAGTTCGCCGTCTCGTCGCCCGAGGAGGTGGCCTTGGCGCCGAGCGCCAGGTCCGGGCCGCCGGTGGGCGGCACCACGTGCACCTGGAGCACCTGCCGGACGGTGGTGCCGTCGGCCACGAACTGCACCGGCACCCGGTACGTCCCGGACGGCGTCTCCGCGGTGGCGCTGACCAGCAGCGGCACGCCCACCCGGCCGCCGCGCGGCACGGTCACCGGGCCGGCCGGGGCAACGGTCAGGCCCTTGGCGGCGGCCGGCACCTCGGTGCGCAGCTCGCCGGTGGTGCCCTCGGGGCGGCCGGCCTCCACGGTGGCCCGGGTGGTCACGGGCGCGGAGGCGCCGGTGACCACGTCCAGGGCCGGGTCGGAGAGGCTGAGCCGGGCCGCCGGGGCGTCCGCGTACCAGGGGATCACCTGGTTGACCACCGGAGGGTCGCCGCCGGGCTTCCAGGTCAGCCGGAACGCGTCGGCGGGCTGGCCGCCGGCCGACAGCTCGTTGTAGCCGGGCTGCACGGTGCCGATGTCGGCCCAGGTGCCGTCGGCCCGGCGCACCGCGAGGGTGGCGGTGGCGCGCACGGACGGGTCGGTCAGCACGGTGAGCCGGTCCAGCGGGCGGGCCGCGCCGAGCTCGACGGTGAGCGGCTCGTCCATCGCGGTCGGCGCCTTGGCGGCCCGGTACGCGGTGTCCGGGTTGCCGTCCAGCACGGCGGCGGCGGAGGAGCCGGGCACCGCGTCGGGGCCGCCGCTGACGCTGGCCGGGGAATCGTCCGGCGCGGTGACGGTGAACTCGCGCACCGCGACGGCGGTCTTCTGCGCGGCGGTGGCCCGCAGCCGCACCGCCCGGACCACGGTGCCCGGCGGGAGCTGGGCGCTGACCGTCTTCTGGTTCTTGACGGTGGCGAGCTGCTTCCAGCCGCCCTCGCCGGTGGAGTACTCCAGCACGCCGTCGCGGATGTAGTCGTCGGCGGCGGTCCGGGCGTCCGGGCCGTTGCCCCAGCCGCCCATCAGCACGGTCACGCCGCTGACCGGGCGGCCCGCGCCGAGGTCCAGGCCGACGGCGTCGCCGGGCTGCGGGGGAGCGGAGCTCCAGTAGAAGGTGTCGGCCACGCCGTCGGTCATCAGCGCGGGCAGGTGGTCCTGGGCGGTGCCCAGGGTGGTGGTCGGGGTGGCGGCGCCGCCGCCCACGCCCGACCAGTTGTCGGCGGCGCGCACGGCGCGGTCCAGGAACGGGCCGAGCACCCCGGCGCCGACGGTGGCCGGGGCCCGGTCCAGCTGCTCGCGCAGCCGGTTGAGCTCGACCCGGGCCTTCCAGGCCGCCGCGCCGTCGCCGCCGTGCTGCGCCAGCAGCATGTCGAGGGCGGACTGCCCGGCCAGCCCGTAGTCGCGCAGCGGGCCCAGCCAGGGCGCGGCCTCGCCGGCCAGCTGGGTGGTGGCCGGGGTGCCGGCCAGGGTCTGCTGGGCGGTGGCCATGGTGGCGAAGGCGTCCCGCAGCGGGGCGGCGGCCTCGATCAGCCGGGCGAGGTCGGGGGCGGCGCCGGAGGTCGGCTCGGCGGCCGCCCAGAACCGGTCCAGCAGCGGTGCCAGGTAGCCGGACTCCTGCTTGGACAGCGGCGAGGAGGTGCTGTTCCCGGCCAGCGCGGTGACGGCGGACAGCGCCGTCCCGACGGGCGTCGGGGCGGCGCCGGTCGGCCCGGCCAGCGAGCGCACGGCGGCCTGCCAGGACTCGTCCGGCTTGTAGCCGGCCGGGTTCCAGGCGAAGTCGCCGGCCGTCGACACGGCGATCCGGGAGGCCACCGGCTGCTGCATCGCGCCGGTCAGCAGCGCCGCCGAGCGGGTGGCCACCTCCGGGTCGCGCCCGGTGTAGGCGCCGAGGAAGAGCCGGTCCGGGGTGGCGTCGTTGACCGGGTAGTTGTCCATGGTGAGCAGCGGGTGCCCGTACAACCCGGCGGTGTCCGAGGCCTGGGCGCCGGTGATCTTCTCCGGGATCACCCCGACCCCGCTCCAGGCCACCTGCACGCCCTCCGGCAGGGCCGCCGCCAGCGCCTTGCGGTACGGGGTGGAGCCCTGCTGGTGGTACTCGGTGGGGACGACGGACAGCGGCGCCAGGCCCGGGTTCCTCGCGATCAGCCGGTCCTGCACCTTCTTCACCAGCTCGGCCTGGGCCTTGGCGGCCGCGGCGGGCCCGGTGCCGTACTCGTCGCGGTCGTCGCCGCAGTGCCACTCGTCGTAGCTGACGTCCAGGAACTGCAGCTGGAAGGCGGTGAAGCCGAGCTTGCGCAGCCCGTCCAGCTTGTTCACCAGGGCGTCCACGTCCTTGCCGGAGCTGAAGCAGAGGGACTGCCCCGGGTCGATCGCGTAGCCGAGCGTGACGTGGTTCTGCCGTGCCCGGAAGCCCAGTTCGCGCAGCTCCTCGGCCTGGGCCGCGGGGTAGGCGGTGCGCCAGCGGGAGAGCCGGTACGGGTCGTCACCGGGCGCGTAGAGGTAGAAGTTCTGCTTGGAGCGGCCCAGGAAGTCGACCTGCTCCAGCCGCTGCTGCGCGGTCCACGGGGTGCCGTAGAAGCCCTCCGTGACGCCGCGCACCGGAGCGCCGGTCGGCCAGTCCCGCAGCGTGATCCCGGGCAGGCCGAGCCCGGCCGCACCCGGCGCCTGCCCCTGCCCGGCCGGTACGGCGGCGAGCAGCTGACGCAGGCTCTGCGCGGCGTAGAAGGTGCCGGTGGCGTCCACGCCGGCCAGCACCACGGCGCCGTACGTCCCGCCGCCCTGGGCGGGCAGCTGACCGGCCGACAGCACGTACCCGCCGGCCGGCATCCCCGCGGTCGTCGGCCCGGCGCCGTCCTTGCCGCCCGCGGCGGCGGACAGCTGCCGCAGCACCCGGTCCACCTCGCCGCCGGCGCCCTCGGCGGGCCCGCCGACGTACACCACCAGCGACCCGGCGGCCGGCGTCCCGCCGTCCGGACGCGGCGTCACCTCGCCCGCCCCGGCAACCTCCAGCACCTCCTGGACGGCCCGCACCGCGCCGATGTCCGCCTTGGGCGCGCTCACCAGCGTCACGGCGGACGGCACCGCGACGGGCTTGCCCGCCACGGTCTGCTGCTGCGGCTTCGGGAACACCTTCGGGTCGGTCACGCTGCCCAGCGGCGTCTGCGGCGCGGTGCTCACCACGTCCGAGGCCGTCGAGGCGGCCGTGGCCGCCGCGTACGCCGCCGACGGCAGCGAACCGGCCAGCAGCCCGCCGACCACCGCCGCGGCCGCGACCCCGGCCGCGATCTGCATCGCCCGCCGCCCCGGCCGCCCGGCCCGGTCCGCCCGGTCCGCGCGCTCCTCGCGCACCGACGCCAACAGCGGCTCGGTGCCCTTGAGATCGGCGATCAGCCGGTCCGCCGTCCGCGGCGCCAACTGACGGCACGTCCGCGCCGTGGCCCGCCGCGCCGCCTCCGCCGCGGGGTGCTGCAGCACCTCCCGCAACGCCGGACTCTGCTCCAGTTGCGACCTGAGCCGCCGCCCGGCCGCTACGGACACTCGGGCTTGCACAGGAGCCTCCTCGCCAGGCCACGACCACATCGTCCGCAACCCCACCAGCTGGCCGATCCGGTGTCAACGCCGCCGACTGCTATGACCGTTTTGCGCCGTTTCATTGCATGTCGGACCAGCCCGGAAACACCCGCGGGCGCCGGGCTTCACGGCACATCCCGGGCGGCGGCCGTCCCCAGCCTGTACGGTCGGCCCCCGCGCTGACCCCCCGTCGCCTGCCACCGCGGCCCTGCTCCAGACCCGGAGCAGCTGAAGGGCGGCGAGGTCCTCACCTATGGACAAGGAGGGCGGCGACACGACCACGACGAACGCCGACACCTTTTCCACACCGACGCCCTGAAGTCCTGCCGACCCGCCCCCACCCCCGAGGGTCCGCCCGCCGGCGTCGTGTCGCGCTGGGTGATCGTGGTGTCACGCGGGTAGGACTGTGGCTGTCCTGAACGGGCGTTGCCGAGACATCGCAGGAGCCGCGAGTGGCCGCTTACCACGACAGTGACGGAGCCGAGCAGGTACCGGCGCAGGATGCCCCGCCGCCGCCCGCCGAACTGGTGGCGCTGGCGCGGGCGTACGGGGTGGACGTCCGGTATCCGGGGCCGGGCGGGCAGGCGGTGGGGGCGCGGACGCTGGTGGCGGTGCTGGGGGCGATGGGGGTGGCGGCCGGGTCGCCGCAGGAGGTGGGGGAGGCGCTGGAGCGTCACCGGGCCGAGCAGCGGGCCCGGTTGCTGCCGCCGTGCGTGGTGGTCCGGCAGGGGCGGCGGACGGCGCTGGACGTGCCGGCGGACGCCCGGTTGCGGGTGGAGCTGGAGGACGGCGGGAGTTGGGAGCTGCCCCGGGGGCACTCGCACTGGGTGCCGGGGGACCTGCCGCTGGGGCGCCACGTGCTCACGGCGGAAACCGGCACGAGGACCGCGCGGGCCGCGCTGGTGGTCGCCCCCGAGCGGCTGCCGCAACTCCCCGGCCGCAGCTGGGGGTTCCTCGCCCAGCTGTACTCCGTGCTCTCCGAACGCTCGTGGGGCATGGGCGACCTCGGGGACCTCGTCGAGCTGGCCCGGTGGGCGGGGGCCGGCCTCGGCGCGGGCTTCGTGCAGATCAACCCGTTGCACCAGGCCCTGCCCGGCGCCCCCTCCGACCCGTCCCCGTACCGCCCGTCCTCGCGCCGCTTCGCCGACCCGGTGCACCTGCGGATCGAGGCCGTCCCCGAGTACGCCTACCTGACCGGCGCCGGGCGCGAGCAGGCCGAGGAGCTGACCCGGCGGGCCGCCCGGCTGCGCGACGAGGTGCTGGTCCACGACGCCCTGATCGACCGGGACGCCGTCTGGCTGCTCAAGCGCGAGGCCCTGGAGCTGCTGCACGAGGTGCCGCGCGGCCCCGGGCGGCAGGCCGAGTACGACGCGTACCGGCTCCGCGAGGGCGAGTGGCTGTACCGGCACGCGCTGTGGAACGCCCTGGCCGAGGAGCACGGCACCGACTGGCACCACTGGCCGAAGGGGCTGCGTCACCCGGACGGCCCACAGGTCGAGCACGCCGCCAAGGAACTGGAGGAGCGGGTCGAGTTCCACCGCTGGCTCGCCTGGCAGGTCGACCAGCAGCTCGCCCACGCCCAGCGGGCGGCCCGCGAGGCGGGCATGCCGGTCGGCCTGATCCACGACCTGGCCGTCGGCGTCCACCCGGACGGCGCGGACGCCTGGGCGCTGCGGGACGTGCTGGCCGGCGGCATCTCGGTCGGCGCCCCGCCGGACGCCTTCAACGCCCACGGCCAGGACTGGGGCCTGCCGCCCTGGCGCCCGGACGCGCTCGCCGAGGCCGGCTACGCCCCGTACGCGGAGCTGCTGCGGGCCACCGCCCGGCACGCGGGGGCCCTGCGGATCGACCACGTGATGGGCCTGTTCCGGCTCTGGTGGGTGCCGCAGGGGCACCCGCCGACCGAGGGCGCGTACGTGCGCTACGACGCCGAGGCGATGCTCGGCGTGCTGGCGCTGGAGGCGCACCGGGCCGGGACGGCGGTGATCGGCGAGGACCTCGGCACGGTGGAGCCGGGGGTGCGGGAAGAGCTGGCGGCGCGCGGGGTGCTCGGCACGTCCGTGCTCTGGTTCGAGCGGGACTGGCGGGGCGACGGCGCGATCCTCGGCCCGGACCGCTGGCGGTCCGGCTGCCTGGCCACCCTCACCACCCACGACCTGCCCAGCACCGCGGCCCGGCTCTCCGGTGAGCACGTCGAGCTGCGGCACCGGCTGGGCCTGCTGGCCCGGCCGCTGGGGGAGGAGCAGGGGCAGGCGGCGGCGGAGCTGGCGGACTGGCGGGCCGAGCTGGGCCGGCTCGGGCTGCTGGCCGAGGGCGAGCTGCTGACGATGCCGGTGCTGTACCGCTTCCTGCGGGCCACCCCGGCGGAGCTGGTCGGGGTCTGGCTGCCGGACCTGGTCGGGGACCCGCGCCCGCAGAACCTGCCCGGCACCTGGGACCAGTACCCGAACTGGCGCCTGCCGGTCGCGGACGGCTCCGGCGACCCGGTCACCCTCGAACGGCTGGCCACCGCCCCCGCCGCAGGCCTGCTCGCCCGGCTCCTGGCCCCGCGCGGTTCCGCCGGGTCGGCCCCGAGGCACGTCCTCCCGTCCCGCCCGACCGACCCCGACGAGCGCGCCCCCGTAAGCGGCGGGTAAGTTGGAAACGTGGACAAGAGGAACGCTTTGCGAGCCGGCGCGGTCTCCGCAACGGTCACGCTGATGATGCTGCTGTCGTCGCCCGCCATGGCCTTCACCAGGGACGACGGTGATGACCCCGGTTCCGGCCTGAGTGTGGGCCAGACCCTCGGCCTGTACGTGTTTCTCCCGCTGGTCGCCTTCGCGGTGATCGCCGGTCTGGCGGGCCTGCCCTACGGCAAGGGCAAGAAGAAGTAACACCCGCGCAGACGTCCCCAGGACTCGCACGACCCGCAGGGCTCGCAGGTCCCGTACGACCTGCAGAGCCCGCACCACCCGCAAGGCCCGCAAGACCCCGAAGGGGCGCCGGACGATCCCGTCCGGCGCCCCTTCGCGGTTGCGAGGAGACCGTCAGCGGCCGCCCGCCGCACGGTCGGCCGCCTGGGCCTTGAGCGCGCGCTCGACGCCCGCCCGGGCCTCGACGACCTGGCGCCGCAGCGCCGGGGCCGGCTCGGCCGAGGCCAGCCACGCGTCGGTGGCCTCCAGGGTCGCGGCCGTCACCTGGAGGGCCGGGTACAGCCCGACGATGATCTGCTGCGAGATCTCGTGGCTGCGGGTCTCCCAGATGCCCTTGACCGCCGCGAAGTACTTCGCCGCGTACGGCGCGAGCAGCTCGCGCTGGTCGGACTGCTGGAAGCCGGCGATGACGGCCTCCTGCACATAGTTCGTCAGCTTGTCGGACTCCACCACCGACGCCCAGGCCTCCGCCTTGGCCCCGGCGGTCGGCCGGGCGGCGCGGCAGGTGGCCGCGTGCTCCTGGCCGGCCGCGGTGTTGTCCCGCTCCAGCTCGGCGGCGATGGCGGCCTCGTCGGCCCGGCCGGTGGCGGCGAGGCGCACCAGCAGGGTCCAGCGCAGCTCGGTGTCCACCGCGAGGCCCTTGATCTCGACCGAGCCGTCCAGCAGCCCGGCGAGCAGGCCCAGCTGACCGTCGGTACGGGCGACCGAGGCGAGGGCGCGGGCCCAGGCCAGCTGGTGGTCGCTGCCGGGCTCGGCGGCGCGCAGGTGCTCCTCCGCGGCGGCGGCCCAGCGGTCGAGGCCCTGCTCGCGCCACTGCGGGTCGGTGTAGGCGTCGAGGGCGAGCTTGACCTGGCGGTGCACGGACTGCACCACGCCGATGTCGCTCTCGCGCCCGATGCCGGACAGCGCCAGCGCCAGGTAGTCGCGGGCGGCCAGCTCGCCGTCGCGGGTCATGTCCCAGGCGGAGGCCCAGCACAGCGCGCGCGGCAGCGACTCGGTGAAGCCGCCGAGGTGCTCGGTGACGACGGCCAGCGAGTCCTCGTCCAGCCGGATCTTGGCGTACGAGAGGTCGTCGTCGTTCAGCAGCACGACGGCCGGGCGGTGCCGGCCGACCAGCTCGGGCACCTCGGTGCGCGGGCCGTCGACGTCCAGCTCGATCCGGTCGGTGCGCACCAGCGCGTCGCCGTTCAGCTCGTACAGGCCGATCGCGATGCGGTGCGGCCGCAGCACGGCCTCGCCCTTGGCGCCGGCGGGCAGCGCGGGGGCCTCCTGGAGCACCGCGAAGGACTCGATCTCGCCGTCGGTGTTGAGTACGATCGACGGCCGCAGCACGTTGATGCCGGCGGTCTCCAGCCAGGCCTTGGACCAGGCCTTGAGGTCGCGGCCGCTGGCCTCCTCCAGGGCGCCGAGCAGGTCGCTGAGCCGGGTGTTGCCCCAGGCGTGGCGCTTGAAGTACGCCTGCACGCCCTGGAAGAAGGCGTCCTGGCCGACGTACGCCACCAGCTGCTTGAGCACCGAGGCGCCCTTGGCGTAGGTGATGCCGTCGAAGTTGACCTGGACGTCCTCCAGGTCGTTGATGTCCGCCATGATCGGGTGGGTGGACGGCAGCTGGTCCTGCCGGTACGCCCAGGTCTTCATCTGGTTGGCGAAGGTGGTCCAGGAGTGCGGCCACTTGGAGCCGGGGGCCTCGGCCTGGCAGACCGCCTCGGCGTAGGTCGCGAAGGACTCGTTGAGCCAGAGGTCGTTCCACCACTCCATGGTGACGAGGTCGCCGAACCACATGTGGGCGAGCTCGTGCAGGATCGTCGCGGCCCGGGCCTCGTACGCGGCGTCGGTGACCTTGGAGCGGAACACGTACTGGTCGCGCAGGGTGACGGCGCCCGCGTTCTCCATCGCGCCGGCGTTGAACTCCGGGACGAAGAGCTGGTCGTACTTGGCGAACGGGTACGGGAAGTCGAACTTCTCCTGGAAGTAGTCGAAGCCCTGCTTGGTGACCTCGAAGACGGCCTCCGGGTCCAGGAACTCGCGCAGCGAGGGCCGGCAGTAGACGCCCAGCGGCACCTTCTGCTCGCCGTTCTCGTAGGTGTCGAAGACCCCGACGTACGGGCCGGCGACGAGCGCGGTGATGTAGGTGGAGATCCGGCCGGTGGGCTCGAACGTCCAGACCCGGGTGTCGCCCTCGCCGACCGGCTCCGGGGTCGGCGAGTTGGAGACCACGACCCAGCCCTCCGGCGCGGTCACGGTGAACGCGAACGCGGCCTTCAGGTCGGGCTGCTCGAAGTTGGCGAAGACCCGGCGGGCGTCCGGCACCTCGAACTGGGTGTACAGGTAGGTCTCGCCGTCGACCGGGTCGACGAACCGGTGCAGGCCCTCACCGGTGTTGGTGTACTCGCAGTTCGCGACGACCCGCAGCTCGTTCTCGGCGGCGAGGCCCGGCAGCGGGATGCGGCTGTCGGCGAAGGTCGCCGGGTCGAGCCGCACGCCGTTGAGGGTGATCTCCTCGACGCTCGGGGCGACCAGGTCGATGAAGGTCTCCGCCCCCGGGGTGGTGGCGGTGAACCGGACCACGGTGGTGGACCGGAAGGTACCGCCCTCGCGGGCCGAACCGAGGTCGAGCTCGATGTCGTACGCGTCCACGTGGAGGAGGTCGGCCCGGGTGCGGGCCTCCTCACGGGTCAGGTTTGTGCCGGGCACTCGCTGCACTCCTTTGTCAGACTGATGGTCCGAATCCTCGCACGTCCAACGGACGGGGCGGCCGAAAAATCACAGGCGGGGCGGGCACGGGCGATCAGCCCGTGCCCGCCCCGCCTGTGTCGGTCGCCGCGCGGCCCGCGACGAGGGGTCACGCCCCCGGGATCAGCCCCGGAGGCGCCCCGGCGTCACTTCTTCCACTTGGTCAGCGGCCCGTCGCTGGCGCTGTAGCGGCGGAACGCGTAGACGGCGGCGCCGTCGTCCGAGACCAGGTACTCGGAGGTGCTGCTGCCGATGCCCATGCTGCTCGGCATCGTCATGGTGCCGAGGTCGGACATCGAGCCGTCGGTCGGCGAGAGCGTCACCAGCCGGGCCGGCTTGTTGTAGCCCTGGTCGACGATCGCGCGGACCTTGCCGTCCTTGTCGGTCCCGGCCACCAGGCGCATGTCGTTGCTCGTCGAACCGGAGTTGGCCGACCACAGCCGCTTGCCGGTGTTCAGGTCGTAGGCGTTGATGCCCGGCTTGCCGCCGCTGACCTGGACGTACAGCGTGGTGCCGCTGACCACGTTGCGGGTGAGGGCCTCGTTCTGGCCGGAGAGGCGCAGGCTGTCCGCGCCGGGCTCCTTGACGGACATCTGGGTGCCCGGCTTGTTGTCCTTGTCGAACGGCAGGACGTAGTCGCCCTGCGGGCCGTTGCCCATCAGCAGCACCAGCGGCTTGTCCTGGACGACCGAGTCGACCTCCTCGATGTTGCCGGTGAGGGTGATCGGGGTGCTGGCCGGCTTGCCGGTCTCGGCGTTGACGATGACCAGCTGCGACTTCGGGCCGCTGGTGCCGTAGCAGCGGTCGCTGACCGCGATCTGGGCGCCGGCCGCCTTGCCGCGCAGGACGCAGTCCTTGTCGCGCGGCTGGTACTGCCAGGCGGGCTGGCCGTTGGCGATGTTCAGGGCGGCGACGGCGTTGCCGCCGACGGCGACGACGTTCTCGGTGACGCTGAGGGTCGGCGAGGACATCCGGTCGGCCGAGACCTTGACGCTCCAGAGCAGCTTGCCCTGAGTCAGGTCGATGGCGCCGACGGTGGAGCAGTCGCTGTCACCGGTGTTGAAGGAGACGGCGGCGACGCCCTTGGAGTTGGCGGCGTACGAGGCGGTGCACAGCTCCTTGCTGCCGGCCGGGGCGGCGATGGTCCACGCCTCCTTGCCGTCGGTCAGGTTGAAGGCCCTGATCCCGGAGCTGTCGACGCGCACCGCGAGCTTGTCGGTGCCCCAGACGCCGAGCATCTGGTTCGAGCTGTCCGCGTTGGCCGGCTTGGGGGCGCTCCAGGCGACGTTGAAGGTGGCGCCCTTGGGAGCGGGGCCGGGGGTGGGGCCGTTGCTGGTCCCGCCGTTGTCGGTGGTGCCGGTGCTGACCGGGTCCGGGCCCGGGTCGGGGGCGGGCTTGGGGTCCTTGAGCAGGACGACCAGGGCGACCACGATCGAGATCGCCAGCACGCCGCCGATGATCCCTCCCCACAGCATCACCGGGTTGCGCTGCTTGGGCGCGACCGGCGCGACGGGGTAGCCGTACCCGGGCTGCTGCGGGTAGTTGTAGCCGCCCGGGTTGTAGGCCTGCCCGGCGTCCGGGGCACCGTACGGGGCACCGGGGACCGGGTCGTACGGGCCGACCGGCGCGGCACCGGGCGGCGGCGGGGCCTGGCTGGGGAACCCGGGCGCGGTCGGCGCGTACGCCGCGTACTCCGGGCTGCCGACCGACGGCTGCGCGGGCGGCTGCACGGGCGGTGCCGGCGGCTGGACGGGCGGCGGGCCCGCGGGCGCGACCGGGCCCGGGGTGACCTGCCCCGGGACGGCGGCGCCGTCGAGCTGCGTCATCTGGTCCGCGACGGCGGCCGGATCGACACCGCCGCCCGGCGGGCGCCCGAACGAGACGCCCCGGTTGTCCTGCGGACCGCTGCCGGGCGTTTCGCCTGCACCCGGCGTAGGGTGATCCCCTGCCATCTGATTCCCCGTCATGTCTGGATGCGTCCCCCTGGCGGTGCCGTCCACGGCCCCGATGGGACGGGTGAGAAGTGGCACCATGTTAGTGGTGCGTGGTTTTCGGCCGTCGCCAGGACAGCGGTTCCCCGTCCCCGCAGGCCCGGGCCGCGCAACACCTTCACCCCCCGATCACCCCGCCCCCACGCCCGCGCCCCCGCTCGCCGGCCCGCGCCGGGCGGCTGCCGTCCGCGCCCCCCTGCGCGCCCGCCCGCCGCAGCCGGGATCCCCGCCCGGGCCCCCGGGCCGTACCCTTCAGGAGTTGAAGGGGACGCCCGGCGGAGGGATCCCCGCCCTGGGAGGGTGGATCATGTCGACGGACACACCGGGCTCGCAGTCGTCGCTGCACCGGGCGAACCTGGAACGGGTGCTCCGCGCGGTGCGGATGGCCGGCTCGCTGACCCAGGCCGAGATCGCCCGCGGCACCGGACTGTCCGCGGCCACCGTGTCCAACATCGTGCGGGAGTTGAAGGAGAGCGGCACCGTCGTGGTCGCCGACACCTCCTCCGGCGGCCGCCGCGCCCGCAGCGTCTCGCTCAGCGGGGACGCCGGCATCGTGGTCGGCATCGACTTCGGCCACACCCACCTGCGCGTCGCGGTCGGCAACCTGGCCCACCGGGTGCTGGCCGAGGAGAGCGCCCCGATCGACGTCGACGTCTCCGCCCAGCAGGGCTTCGACCGCGCCGAGGCGATGGTCGAGCGGCTGCTGACGCAGGCGGGCTTCCGTTCCGACAAGGTGATCGGCGTCGGCCTCGGCGTGCCCGGCCCGATCGACGTGGAGACCGGCGCGCTCGGCTCCACCGCGATCCTGCCCGGCTGGACGGGCATCGCCCCGGGCCGGGAGCTGGCCGAGCGGCTCGGCATGCCGGTGCACGTGGACAACGACGCCAACCTGGGTGCGCTCGGCGAGCTGGTCTGGGGTGCCGGCCGCGGGCTGAGCGACCTCGCCTACATCAAGGTCGCCAGCGGGGTCGGCGCCGGGCTGGTGGTGAACGGCCAGATCTACCGCGGCCCGGGCGGTACCGCGGGTGAGATCGGGCACATCACCCTGGACGAGGCGGGGCCGGTCTGCCGCTGCGGCAACCGCGGCTGCCTGGAGACGTTCGTCGGCTCCCGCTACCTGCTCTCGCTGCTCGCCCCCACCCTCGGCCAGGACCTCAGCCTGCCCCGGGTGGTCGAGCTGGCCCAGCAGGGCGACCTCGGCTGCCGCCGGGTGATCGCCGACGCGGGCCGGCAGATCGGCACCGGCGTCGCCACCCTGTGCAACCTGCTGAACCCCCGCCGGGTGATCCTCGGCGGGGACCTCGCCGAGGCCGGTGAGCTGGTGCTCGCCCCGATCCGGGACTCGGTGGCCCGCTACGCGATCCCGAGCGCCGCCCGTCAGCTCTCGGTCGTCCCCGGCACCCTCGGCGGCCGGGCCGAGGTGCTCGGCGCGCTGGCCCTGGTGATGAGCGAGATGGGGGAGTCCGGCGCGCTGGGCCGCGCCTGACGCCGCCGTCCGGCCGCCCGCGTATTCAAACGCCTGTACGTCAACCTGAGGTGACCCGGCTTCCCGGCCCGACCTCCCGGAATGGCGGTAACCGAACGGTGGCACCGGGCGCGCCGCTTGGTGTCCGGCAGGCGGACATTAGACTCGACCGGTCGCCACCGGCCGGACCGTCGGACTGCCGCCGGGCCGGGCAGCGACGCCCGTCGGACCGTCCGTGGTCCGCGAACACTGAACGAGGAGGAACGGGTGGCCCTGCTGACCCGCATTCGGGGACCGCGCGATCTCGACCGGCTCACGCCCGGACAGCTGGCCGCACTGGCCCAGGAGATCCGGACCTTCCTGGTGACCGAGGTCTCCAAGACGGGTGGCCACCTCGGGCCCAACCTCGGCGTGGTGGAGCTCACCATCGCGCTGCACCGGGTCTTCGACTCCCCGCGCGACCGCATCCTCTTCGACACCGGCCACCAGAGCTACGTCCACAAGCTGCTCACCGGCCGCCAGGACTTCTCCCGGCTGCGGATGAAGGGCGGCCTGTCCGGCTACCCGTCCCGGGCCGAGTCCGAGCACGACGTGATCGAGAACTCGCACGCCTCCACGGTCCTCTCGTACGCCGACGGCCTGGCCAAGGCCAACCAGATCCTGGGCAAGAACGACCCGGTCGTCGCGGTGATCGGCGACGGCGCGCTCACCGGCGGCATGGCCTGGGAGGCGCTCAACAACATCGCCGACGCCAAGGACCGTCCGCTCGTCATCGTCGTGAACGACAACGAGCGCTCGTACTCCCCGACCATCGGCGGCCTGGCCAACCACCTCGCCACCCTGCGCACCACCCAGGGCTACGAGCGCTTCCTGTCCTGGGGCAAGGACGCGCTCCAGCGCACCCCGGTGGTCGGCCAGCAGCTGTTCGAGACGCTGCACGGCGCCAAGAAGGGCCTCAAGGACTTCATCGCCCCGCAGGGCATGTTCGAGGACCTCGGCCTCAAGTACATCGGCCCGATCGACGGCCACGACATGGCCGCCCTGGAGTCCGCGCTGACCAAGGCGCGCGGCTTCGGCGGCCCGGTGATCGTGCACTGCCTCACCGAGAAGGGCCGCGGCTACCACGCCGCCGAGAACAACGACGAGGACCGCTTCCACGCGGTCGGCAAGATCCACCCGGAGACCGGCCTGCCGATCACGAGCGGCGGCGGCCGGAGCTGGACCTCGGTCTTCGCCGAGGAGATGGTCGCGCTCGGCCACGAGCGCGAGGACATCGTCGGCATCACCGCCGCGATGCTCCACCCGGTGGGCCTGGCCCCGTTCGCCGAGGCCTTCCCGGACCGGATCTTCGACGTCGGCATCGCCGAGCAGCACGCCGTCACCAGCGCGGCCGGCCTGGCCACCAACGGCCTGCACCCGGTGTTCGCGGTCTACGCGACCTTCCTCAACCGGGCCTTCGACCAGGTCCTGATGGACGTCGCCCTGCACAAGCTGGGCGTCACCTTCGTCCTGGACCGGGCCGGCGTCACCGGCGACGACGGCGCCTCGCACAACGGCATGTGGGACATGTCGATGCTGCAGATCATCCCGACCCTGCGGCTGGCCGCCCCGCGCGACGCCGACCAGGTCCGCGCGCAGCTGCGCGAGGCCGTCGAGGTCAAGGACGCCCCGACCGTGGTCCGCTACTCCAAGGGCACGGTCGGCCCGGCCGTCCCCGCGGTCGGCCGGATCGGCGGCATGGACGTGCTGCGCGCCGCCGATGAGCCCTCCGGCGCCCACCGCGCCGACGTGCTGATCGTCTCGGTCGGCGCGATGGCCCCCACCAGCCTGGAGGTCGCCGACCTGCTGGCCGCCCAGGGCGTCACCGCCACCGTGGTGGACCCGCGCTGGGTCAAGCCGGTGGACGCGGCCCTGCCGGGCCTGGCGGCCGAGCACCGGGTGGTCGTCACGATCGAGGACAACGGCCGGGTGGGCGGCGTCGGCGCCGCCGTGGCGCAGGCGCTGCGGGACGCGGACGTGGACCTGCCGGTGCGCGACTTCGGCATCCCGCAGGAGTTCCTGGACCACGCCAGCCGGGCCGAGATCCTGGCCGAGATCGGCCTGAACGCCCCGGACATCGCCCGAAAGGTGACGGCTCTGGTCGCCAAGCTGGACGCGGCGCCGGTCAAGGCCTGACCGGAGGCCGTCCGGGGGGAGCGGTCACCCGTTCCGCAGACGACCGTTTGTCGTAACTCCGTAACAGTTCGTCACGGAACAAGCTGACAATCGCACTGAAAGGCGGGACCGGCGCCACCGGCGCCGATCCCGCCCGGTAGGTTGTCACCCGTGCCGACCCCCACCCGCCTCCGCCTCACCGGACTGGCCGAGCGCCTGCCCGAGCGCGTCCGTACCCGTGTTCTCACCGGGTACTGGACCAGGCTGGTGCCGGTGCTCGCGCTGGTCGCGCTGCTCACCCACATCCCCTCCTTCGCCCGGCCCGTCTGGAGCCCGGACGAGGGCTTCCTGGCCACCCAGGCCCGGATGCTGGCGGACGGCGGGGTGCTGTACGACACCGTGGTGGACCGCAAACCACCGCTGCTGCCCTGGCTCTACCAGGCCTGCTTCGCGGTCTTCGGCTCCGCCTCGCTCTGGCCGCTGCGCACCCTGGCGGTGGTGGCCCACCTGGTCACCGCGATCCTGCTGGCCTCGATCGCCCGCGGCCGCTGGGGCAACCGGGCCGGGGCCGGGGCCGGACTGCTCTACCTGCTGGTCTCCATCGGGCTCTCCCCGGAGGACACCCAGGCGGCGACCTTCGAGGTCTTCATGCTGCCCGCCATGGTGGCCGCCTTCCGGTACGCCGAACGGCGCCGCTGGCTGGCCGCGGGCATCGCGGTCGCCCTCTGCTCACTGACCAAGCAGACCGGCGGCGCGGTGCTGCTGCCGGTGCTCTGGATGCTGTTCCAGGACGCCCGCCGGCGCGGGGTGCGCTGGCCGCCCGCGCTGTTCAAGATCGGGTTCGGTTTCACCCTGCCGATAGCGCTGGTCGCGGTGATCCTCACCAAGCCCAAGGGCTTCCTCTTCTGGGTGGTCACCGGCAGCGGCGACTACGCCTCCTTCGGCGGCGCCTGGCTCCAGATGCTCGGCCGGGCCTTCGGCAACTCGGCCATCCTGGCCGCGGCCGGCCTGGGCTTCCTGCTCCCGGTCGGGCGCCGGCTCTGGCTCAAGCACCGCCACCGCCCGCTGCCGGTGGCCGGTGAGGAGCACGGCTCGACCACGGACCTGTGGGTCTGGCTGCTCTCCTCGGTCGTCGCGGTCAGCGTGGGCTTCCACTTCTTCGGCCACTACTACCTCCAGCTGATCCCGCCGCTGGTGCTGCTGGGCACCGGGGCGGTCGCCACCTCGGCGATCCGCTGGAAGCCCGTCCTGCTGTACACCACGGCCGCCGCCACGGTGTTCTGGAGCCTGGCGCTGGCCTGGCCGGGGGAGCGGCTCAACCGCACCACCGAGGTCGCCACCGCCGTCGCCGCCCAGACCACCCCCAAGGACACCGTGCTGGTCTGGGGCATGCACCCCGAGCTGTACTGGCTGGCCGACCGCAAGCCCGCCACCCGCTACCTGACCGCCGGCTTCCTCACCAACTACAGCGGCGGCAAGGACGGCAACCAGAACGTCGGCGAGCAGTTCAGCGTCTCCAACGCCTGGCAGACCTTCGACAAGGAGCTGGCCAACGGCCTGCCCGAGGTCGTGGTCGACGACTCCGGCATCGCCCCGTACCAGCCGGTCATGGTCCCCCGGATCGAGAACCTGCTGGACACCCACTACGAGATGGTCGGCGTCTTCGCCGACACCGTGGTGTACCGCCTCAAGCACTGAGGCGGCCCGTACCCGGTTTCCTCGCGGCAACGCCGTACACGCCGGGTTCCCGGCGGCAGCGCCGTACACAGGACCTCGGGCGGAAACGCCGTACACGCCGCGTCCGGGCGGCAGCCCCGTACACACGGAGGAGCCCCGGTGACCAGGCGGTCACCGGGGCTCCGTGTTCGGGTGCTGCGTTACGCGGGCACCGAGGCCACGCCGGGGGCGAGGAACGCCTTGCCGTTCACCCGCTCCGAGACGCCCTCACGGTCCAGGTACGGGGTGATCCCGCCCAGGTGGAAGGGCCAGCCGGCACCGGTGATCATGCAGAGGTCGATGTCCTGCGCCTCGGCGACGACACCCTCCTCCAGCATCAGGCCGATCTCCTGCGCCACGGCCTCCAGGGCGCGGGCGCGGACCTGCTCCCCGGTGAGCACCGAGTCGCCGAAGGTCAGCAGCTCCAGCACCTCGGGGTCGAGGACCTGCTGGCCGTCCGTCCAGGTGTAGAAGCCGCGCTTGCCGGCCTTGACCACCTTGGCGAGGTTCTCGGAGACGGTGAACCGCTCCGGGAAGGCGCCGTGCAGGGTCTCCGAGACGTGCAGGGCGATGGCCGGGCCGACCAGCTCCAGCAGCACGATCGGGGACATCGGCAGGCCGAGCGGCTCGACGGCCTTCTCGACGTCGGCGATCGGGGTGCCCTCGTCGATGATGCCCTGGATCTCGCCCATGAAGCGGGTCAGGATCCGGTTCACCACGAACGCGGGGCGGTCCTTGCAGAGCACCGAGGTCTTCTTCAGCTTCTTGGACACCGCGAAGGCGGTGGCCAGCGAGGCGTCGTCCGTCGAGTCGCCGCGGACGATCTCCAGCAGCGGCAGGATCGCGACCGGGTTGAAGAAGTGGAAGCCGACGACCCGCTCGGGGTGCTTCAGCTTCGAGGCCATCTCGGTGACCGACAGCGAGGAGGTGTTGGTCGCCAGCACGCAGGTCGGCGAGACCACGTTCTCCAGGTCCGCGAAGACGGCCTGCTTGACGCCCATCTCCTCGAACACGGCCTCGATGACGAAGTCCGCGTCGCCGAAGGCGGCGGCCTTGTCCAGCGAGCCGGAGACCAGGCCCTTGAGACGGTTGGCCTTGTCCTGGCCGATCCGGCCCTTGCCGAGCAGCTTGTCGATCTCGGCGTGGACGTAGCCGACGCCCTTGTCCACGCGCGCCTGGTCGATGTCGGTGAGGACCACCGGCACCTCCAGACGGCGGGCGAACAGCAGCGCCAGCTGCGAGGCCATCAGACCGGCGCCGACGACGCCGACCTTGGTGACCGGGCGGGCCAGCGACTTGTCCGGCGCGCCGACCGGGCGCTTGGCCCGGCGCTGCACCAGGTTGAAGGCGTAGATGCCGCTGCGCAGCTCGCCGCTCATGATGAGGTCGGCCAGGGCCGCGTCCTCGGCGTCGAAGCCGGCCTGCAGGCTGGCCTTGTCCGCGAGGTCGAAGTCCTTGGCGGCGGCGATGATGTCCAGCGCCCTGTAGGCGGCCGGAGCGGCGCCGTGCACCTTGGCGTCGGCGACCATGCGGCCCCAGAGGACGGCGTCGTCCCAGGCCTTGCCGCGGTCGATCGCCTCGCGCTCGACGACGACGTCGCCCTTGACGACCTTGGCGGCCCAGAGCAGCGACTGCTCCAGGAAGTCGGCCGGCTCGAAGATCGCGTCGGCGATCCCCAGCTCGAACACGTCCTTGCCCTTGAGCTGCTTGTTCTGGTTCATCGAGTTCTCGACGATGACCTTGACGGCCTTACCGGCACCCACCAGGTTCGGCAGGATGGTGCAGCCGCCCCAGCCGGGGACGAGGCCGAGGAAGACCTCGGGCAGCGAGAAGGCCGGGACGCCCGCCGACACCGTGCGGTAGTCGCAGTGCAGGCCGACCTCGACGCCGCCGCCCATCGCCGCGCCGTTGTAGAAGGCGAAGGTGGGGACGGGCAGCGTGGCGATCCGCTGGAAGACGTCGTGGCCGCCCTTGCCGATGGCCAGCGCGTCCGCGTGCTCCTTGAGCAGCTCGACGCCCTTGAGGTCGGCGCCGACCGCGAAGATGAACGGCTTGCCGGTGATCGCGGCACCGACGATCGTGCCCTCGGCGGCCTCGGCCGCGACCTGGTCCAGCGCCTCGTTCAGCTTGAGCAGCGAGCCCGGGCCGAAGGTGGTCGGCTTGGTGTGGTCGAAGCCGTTGTCCAGGGTGATCAGGGCCAGCCGGCCGGCCTGCAGCGGCAGGTCGAGGTGGCGGACGTGCGCGGTCGTGACGACCTCGCCCGGGAAGAGCTCGGCGCCGCGGGTCAGCAGCTCGGTGGTGTTCGTCATGGTCACTTACCACCCTCGAGCTCGGTGTTCTGGGTCGCTCCGCTCCAGTGCGGGTTCTCCCAGATGATGGTGCCGCCCATGCCGAAGCCGATGCACATCGTGGTGAGGCCGTAGCGGACGTCCGGGCGCTGCTCGAAGCGGCGGGCCAGCTGGTTCATCAGGCGCACGCCGGAGGAGGCCAGCGGGTGGCCGAAGGCGATCGCGCCGCCGTACGGGTTGACCCGCTCGTCGTCGTCCGCGATGCCGTAGTGGTCCAGGAAGGACAGGACCTGGACGGCGAAGGCCTCGTTGATCTCGAAGGCCTGGATGTCGTCGATGGTCAGGCCGGCCTTGGCCAGCGCCTTCTCGGTGGCCGGCACCGGGCCGATGCCCATGACCTCGGGCTCGACGCCCGCGAAGGCGAAGGAGACCAGGCGCATCTTGACCGGGAGGCCGAGCTCCTCGGCGACGTCCTCGGCGGCCAGCAGCGAGGCGGTGGCGCCGTCGTTCAGACCGGCCGAGTTGCCCGCGGTGATGTTGCCGTGCGGGCGGAACGGGGTCTTCAGGCCGGCCAGCGACTCCATCGTGGTGCCCGGGCGCAGCGGCTCGTCCACGGTGGCCAGGCCCCAGCCGGTCTCGCCGACCTCGGGGTTGGTGTTGCGGATCGAGATCGGCACCAGGTCGGGCTGGATGTCGCCGTTGGCGTACGCCTTGGCGGCCTTCTCCTGGGAGCGCACGGCGTAGGCGTCGCAGCGCTCCTTGGTCAGGTGCGGGAACCGGTCGTGCAGGTTCTCCGCGGTCATGCCCATGAACAGGGCGGACTCGTCGACCAGCTTCTCGGAGACGAAGCGCGGGTTCGGGTCGACGCCCTCGCCCATCGGGTGGCGGCCCATGTGCTCGACACCGCCGGCCACGACCACGTCGTACGCGCCGAAGGCGATGCCGCCGGCGGTGGTGGTCACGGCGGTCAGCGCACCGGCGCACATGCGGTCGATCGCGTAGCCGGGGACGGACTTCGGCAGGCCGGACAGCAGGGCGGCGGTGCGCCCGATGGTCAGGCCCTGGTCGCCGATCTGCGTGGTGGCCGCGACGGCGACCTCGTCGATGCGCTCGACGGGCAGGTTCGGGTTACGGCGCACGAGCTCCCGGATGCACTTGACGACGAGGTCGTCGGCGCGCGTCTCGTGGTAGATGCCCTTCGGGCCTGCCTTGCCGAACGGGGTGCGGACGCCATCGACGAAGACGACGTCCCTCGCGGTACGAGGCACGGGGGCTCTCCTCCCAGGGACCAACATGACGATTGGGCGGGCTGCCGCCGTCGAAGACCCGAGCGGCGCCGCATCACCGCCATGCTACCCGCCGGTAACCAACCTGCCCAGGCCCCTCGGAGGGATCCGACCATGTGTCCCCCGACACGTTCCCCGGCCCGTCCGACCAGGAGCGTCGTTCCCGGGTGCGACGAACGGGTACGACGGGCGGGCACGACGGACGGGTACGACGAAGGGGATGCCACCCGTACGGATGACATCCCCTTCCACGTGTTGCCGTGATCGGTCCTGGAGCGTGATCAGTCCGCGGCCGCGGCCGCGGCCGCGGCGAACGCGGCGGCCACCGCCGGCGCCACCAGGTCCACCTGCCACTGCCGGGCGCCGAACCCGCGCAGGGCGGCGGCCACGGCCTCGGGGCCCGGCTCGGTCGGCGGGTGCCAGCAGACCCGGCGGACGGTGTCCGGGGTCATCAGGTTCTCGGCCGGCACGTGGTACCGCTCGGCCAGCTCGCTGATCGCGGCGCGCGCGCCGGACAGCCGGGCGGCGGCCACCGGGTCCTTCTCGGCCCAGGCCCGCGGCGGCGGCGGTCCGTCGTGCGGCGCGGTGGCCGGCGGCAGCATGTTCTCCGGGATCTCCCGGGCGCGCTGCACGGCCGCCAGCCACTGCTCCAGCTGGCGCCGGTGCACCCGCGGGCCGAAGCCCTGGACGGCCTGCAGGGCGGCGATGTTCAGCGGCATGGCCAGCGCGGCGTTGACGATCGCCGCGTCGGCGAGCACCCGGCCGGGGGAGACGTCGCGGTCCTGCGCCATCCGGTCGCGGACCAGCCACAGCTCGCGCACCACGGCCAGCTGACGGCGGCGGCGGATCTTGTGCAGCTGCGAGGTGCGGCGCCACGGGTCGTTGCGCGGGCCCGGGCGGGGCGCGGCGGCGATCGAGGCGAACTCCTCCATCGCCCAGCCGAGCTTGCCCTGGGCGTCCAGCTCCTGTTCGAGTGCGTCGCGCAGCTCGACCAGCACCTCGACGTCCAGAGCGGCGTAGCGCAGCCACGGCTCGGGCAGCGGGCGGGTGGACCAGTCGACCGCGGAGTGCTCCTTGGACAGGCTCAGTCCGAGCACGTTCTCGGTCATCGGCCCGAGGCCGACCCGGGCGAAGCCGGCGATCCGCCCGGCCAGCTCGGTGTCGAACAGGCGCTGGGGTCTCATGCCGACGTCGGACAGGCAGGGCAGGTCCTGGCTGGCCGCGTGGACGACCCACTCGGCGTCCTCGACGGCCTTGCCGAGCGCACTGAGGTCCGGGCAGGCGATCGGGTCGATCAGGGCGGAGCCGGAACCCGCGCGGCGCAGCTGGATGAGGTAGGCGCGCTGCCCGTAGCGGTAGCCGGAGGCCCGTTCGGCATCGACGGCCACCGGTCCGGTGCCCGCGGCGAAGGCGGCGACGACGGCGCCCAGCGCCTGTTCGTCCGCCACGACGGGCGGGATCCCCTCCCTCGGCTCAAGGAGCGGGACCGGGGCTGCTTCTTCTGGGATGGCTGCTACGGCGTCGGTCACCCCCCAAGGGTACGACGGTCCTCGCGGCCGGGAGTGTTGTCGGACTGGTCAGACTGTTGATCGCCCGGGGGCGGCCCGCCCCGCTCCGGGGCGCGGTTCACCCGCCGCGGGCCCTCCGGGGGTGACGGGAGTTCGGCGGCGGGAGGTTGACGTCGGGAGTTCGACGGCGGGCCCCGGAACAGCGCCGCGGCGGCCGAGGAGGAAACGTTCCTCCTCGGCCGCCGCAGCGGTCCGGAGCGTCCGGCTCAGTGGATGATGCCGGTGCGCAGCGCGACCGCGACCATGCCGGCGCGGTCGCCGGTGCCCAGCTTGCGGGCGATCCGGGCGAGGTGGCTCTTCACGGTGAGCGCCGACAGGCCCATCGCCACGCCGATCGCCTTGTTGGACTGGCCCTCGGCGACCAGCCGCAGCACCTCGACCTCGCGGCCGGAAAGCTCGCGGTAGGCGGCCTGCTGCGCGCCGGGCGCACCAGGGGCTCCGGGGGCGCCCGGCGCTCCGGCCGTGCCCGGCATGCCCGGCATCCCGGGGCGGCGCATCCGGCCGGCCAGCCCGGCGGCGCCGAGCGGCATCCCGGGGCGGCCCGGCATCGCGACGTTCGTCCGGGTGCCGGTCACCACGTATCCCTTGACGCCGCCGGCCAGCGCGCTGCGGACCGCGCCGATGTCGTCGGCGGCGGACAGTGCCAGGCCGTTGGGCCAGCCCGCGGCGCGGGTCTCGGCGAGGATGGTCAGCCCGGATCCGTCCGGGAGGTGGACGTCGGCGACGCAGATGTCGCGGGGGGTGGAGACCCGTGGGCGGGCCTCGGCGATGGAGGACACCTCGATCACGTCCCGGACACCGAGGGCCCACAGGTGGCGGGTGACGGTGTTTCGGACACGGGGATCGGCGATGACCACCATGGCGGTGGGCTTGGTCGGCCGGTAGGCGACCACGTTTGCGGGGTGCTCAAGAAGGACCGACACCAGGCCTCCTGCGGGGAGTGGCGGACGGAACCCCGATGGGGGCGGTCGGAGTGTTCCGCGTTGGGAAAGGGTCACAGACTGCTTCGGCAGCATCCGTGCCCGGCTTTAGCGAAAGATCACGATCTAGTGAGTAACAATACGGACAAATCGCGCAAATGATTGATGCGACATGCCTGGTATTCGCACAAAATCGATCAGATTTGGTGCCGATCAGTCGGTATCGACCGATGAATTGACGCAGAGCGGGTCCGAAGTCACACTCCGTCAGCCCTGGGGGTGGCGTCCGGCCCCCGGGTGCCGCCGGAGCCGCACACCACCCGTCAGTGCGACCGCGGGCGTCGCCGGGCCGGCATCGGGACCACTCCACCGAGTGAAGGAACCTCGGCGGGACCCTGCGGAGCCGGGGCGGCCGGCGGCAGGCCGGCGCTGACGCACAGCAGGTCCCCCCAGGCCGCCAGGTGCCGCTCGAAGCGGCCGTCGGCCGGGGTCCAGGAGGCCCGGATCTCGATCTCCGTCGAGGACGGGCGGTCCGCCAGACCCCCGAAGTACTGGGAGGAGGCCAGCGTCACCGTGCCGGACGGCTCCGCGAACCCGGCGGCGTGCGCCTGCAGGGAGTCCAGCAGCCAGGCCCAGCCCACCTCGGAGAGCATCGGGTCCCCGGCCATCTCCGGCTCCAGCTCGGCCCGGGTCATCGTGACCACCCGGAACTCGCCGTTCCAGGCCTCCTGCCCGGCCGGGTCGTACAGCAGCACCAGCCGGCCGTCCGCCAGCTCCTCGCCGTCCACCTCGACCGAGGCGGTCACCGCGAACGAGTACGGGGCGAGCCGGCGCGGCGCCGGCGCGGGGGAGAGCTGCACCTCGGGCCGCAACCGGGCCCCGTCCAGGGCCGCCACGGCCGCCCGGAACTCGCTCGGCGCCCCCTCGCGACCCGCTCCGCCACCTGCTCCGCCACCCTGTGCGGGGTGCCCTCCGACCGCTGCCATGTCCCGAAGACTAGGTCGAAGAACGGGGTTATCGCCGCAACTTCTCTCCCAGCGGCGTGCCGGAACGGCAAACCCGGACAGATCTTGGAGGAACCGACGAGACCGGCCGGGAAACCGGGCCCGGCACGCGTGCGAAGATTTGACGGTGAGCGAGACTACGGCAGACAGCACGGCGGCCACCCACGACGGCCCGACCACCCCCGGGCGCCGCGGCGCCGCGCACGACTCGGCGTTCCTGCGCGCCTGCCGGCACGAGCCCGTGCCGCACACCCCGGTGTGGTTCATGCGCCAGGCCGGCCGCTCGCTGCCCGAGTACCTGAAGGTCCGCGAGGGCATCCCCATGCTGGAGTCCTGCATGCGGCCCGAGCTGGTCAAGGAGATCACCCTCCAGCCGGTGCGCCGGCACAAGGTGGACGCCGCGATCTTCTTCAGCGACATCGTGGTGCCGCTCAAGGCCGTCGGCATCGACGTCGACATCAAGCCCGGCATCGGCCCGGTCATCGCCGACCCGATCCGCACCGCCGAGGACCTGAAGCGGCTGCGCCCGCTGGAGCCCGACGACGTCCCCTACATCACCGAGGCCGTCGGCCTGCTGGTGGACGAGCTCGGCGAGACCCCGCTGATCGGCTTCGCCGGCGCGCCGTACACGCTGGCCAGCTACCTGATCGAGGGCGGCCCGTCCAAGAACCACGAGAACACCAAGGCCATGATGTACGGGCAGCCCGAGCTGTGGGCCGCCCTGGTGGACCGGCTCGCGGACATCACCTCGGCCTTCCTCAAGGTGCAGATCGAGGCCGGCGCCTCCGCGGTCCAGCTGTTCGACTCCTGGGTCGGCGCCCTCGCGCCGGACGACTACCGCCGCTCGGTGATGCCGTCCAGCACCAAGGTCTTCGACGCCGTCGCCGGGTACGGCGTGCCGCGGATCCACTTCGGCGTCGGTACCGGCGAGCTGCTCGGCCTGATGGGCCAGGCCGGCGCCGACATCGTCGGCGTCGACTGGCGGGTCCCGCTGAACGTCGCCGCCGAGCGGGTCGGCCAGGGCAAGGGCCTCCAGGGCAACCTCGACCCGGCGGTGCTGTACGCGCCCACCAAGGTCGTCGAGACCAAGGCCCGCGAGGTGCTGCACGCCGCCCAGGCGCTCGGCACCAGCGGCCACATCTTCAACCTCGGCCACGGCGTGCTGCCGTCCATGGACCCGGACGCGCTCAGCCGCCTCGTCGCCTTCGTCCACGAGGCCAGCGCACGCTGACCTCAGGGCGGTGGGCCCCCGGACTCCGGGGGTCCACTACCCGGCCGTGACCTCGATCCCGGCCCGGCGCAGCAGCGCCGCCGTCACCCCGTCACCCGGGCGCAGCTCCCCGGAGAACGTCCCGTCGTACACCTGACCGCAGCCGCAGGACGGGCTGCGCGCCATCAGCACCGCCCGCCGGGCCCCCGCCCCCTCGGCGGCGGACAGCGCCGCCCGGGCACCGGCCAGGAACTCCGCGGTGCAGTCCGCGCCCGTCGCGTCCACCACCCGGGCCCGCCCGTCCAGCACGTCCGCGCCGTCCCCGCCCACGATCTCCGCCGGCGGCCGCGGCGTCGGCAGCCCGCCCGCCCCCTCCGGGCACACCACCACGGCCCGCCCCTCCTCGACCAGCCGCACGGCGCCGTCGGAGGTCTTCGCCCGCCCGTCGTACCGACAGGGAATCCCGGCCAGACACGCACTCACCACGATCGGTTCCATGCGGTGGAGCCTACGGCGGCCGGCTCACTCCTCGAAGAGCTGGTCCCTTCGCATCGTGAACTCCCGCCGCCCGCACACGGTTTGGAGATGATGCGGCTGCCAGATGGACACCGTGACGACCTCGTCCGCGCGCCCGGCGGCCGGGCCCAGCACGGTGCAGTCGATGTCGGCCGGGAACGGGAACGGCGAGTCCGCTTCGATCCACGCGCCGGGCCCGAGGGCCTGGTCCGTCCCGAACATCGCGGTCTTCCCGATGATCGACCACCGTCGGCCGTCCGCGTCCGTGAAACAGACCTCCACCACCCCGGGCTGCGGCTCGTCGTCTACCCACCGGACCGCCTCGCCCCACAGGTACACCACAGGGCACCCTCCTCTCGGTCGGGACCGTACCGGGAGCGACGGTCACCGGCCTGCTCTTTTCGGGTGTGCAGCGGATTGAGGGTCCGGTGTAAGGGTCTGCGAGACTGCGGAGCATGTCGGATGCACAGGTCGTCGTCGTCGGTGGTGGGATCGCGGGGCTGGCTGCGGCCGCCTTCCTGAGCGGGGCGGCCGGGGGGCCGGCGCGGGCGCGGGTGACGGTGCTGGAGGCGTCCGGGCGGGTCGGCGGGAAGCTGTGGGGCGGGGAGGTCGGCGGGGTCCGGGTGGACCTCGGGGCCGAGTCGGTGCTGGCCCGGCGGCCGGAGGCGGTGGAGCTGGCGCGGGCGGTCGGGCTCGGCGGGGAGCTGGAGCCGCCGACCACCGCGAAGGCCGCGATCTGGACCCGCGGCGCGCTGCGGCCGCTGCCCGGCGGGCAGGTGATGGGCGTTCCCGGTGATCTGGAGGCGCTGGCCGCCTCCGGGGTGCTGACCGACGAGGGCCTGGAGCGGGCCCGGCACGAGCGGAGCACCGAGGTCGGCGACGACGTCGCGATCGGCCGCTACGTCGCCGACCGGCTGGGCCAGGAGGTGGTGGACCGGCTGGTCGAGCCGCTGCTCGGCGGCGTCTACGCGGGCCGCGCCGAGGAGATCTCGCTGCGCGCCGCCGTGCCGCAGCTGCTGTCGATCGCGCGTGACGGCGGCTCGCTGGTCGCGGGGGTGCACGAGCTGGCCTCGCGGCCGAAGGTGGTCGGCACCCCGGTGTTCCAGGGCCTGCGCGGCGGTCTCGGTACGCTGCCCGGCGCGGTCGCCGCGGCCTGTGTCCGGGCGGGGGTGGACCTGCGCACCGACGCCCCGGTGGACGAGCTGCGCCGCACCCCCGACGGCTGGCGGGTGGTGACCGGCGGCGAGGTGCTGCACGCGGACGCCGTGGTGCTGGCCGTCCCGGCGCCCGCCGCGGCCCGGCTGCTGCGCGAGGACGCCCCGGCGGCCGCCACCGAGCTGGACGCCGTCGAGTACGCGGGCATGGCCCTGGTCACCCTGGCCTTCCGCCGCGCCGACCTGGCCGAGCCGCCGAGCGGCAGCGGCTTCCTGGTGCCGCCGGTGGACGGGCGGCAGATCAAGGCGTCGACCTTCTCCTCGAACAAGTGGGGCTGGCTGGAGCGCTCCGCGCCGGACGCGTTCCTGCTGCGCACCTCGCTGGGCCGGTACCGCGAGGAGGAGGCGCTGGGGCTGCCGGACGAGGAGTTGGTGGCGCGGTCGCTGGCGGACCTCAGGGAGGCGATCGGGCTGACCGCCCGGCCGTACGACACCTTCGTCTCGCGGTTCTCGGCCGGTCTGCCGCAGTACCCGGTGGGGCACCTGGACCGGGTGGCCCGGGTGCGGGCGGCGGCGGGGCGGGTGGGGAAGCTGGCGCTGTGCGGCGCCGCGTACGACGGGGTGGGCATTCCGGCGTGCATCGGTTCGGCGGCCGCCGCTGCGGCCGCCGTCGACAGACTGCTGACCCCGGCGACCGGGGAAGGTTCCACGGAGAGGACAATGGGCGCATGACTGAGAGCGTTGAGCGGGAGCCGGAGCAGCGGCCCGAGAAGAAGAAGGCGCGCGACCTGAACCAGGTCATCCGCTACACCATGTGGTCGGTGTTCAAGCTCAAGGGCGGCCTGCCCGAGGACCGCACCGCCCTGGCCGCCGAGGTGGACGAGCTGTTCGCGCAGCTGGACGCCAAGGACGTGACCGTGCGCGGTACGTACGACGTCTCCGGTCTGCGTGCGGACGCCGACATCCTGGTCTGGTGGCACGCCGAAGACTCGGACGACCTCCAGGAGGCGTACAACCGCTTCCGCCGCACCGGCCTCGGCCGGCTGCTGGAGCCGGTCTGGTCGAACATGGCGCTGCACCGCCCGGCCGAGTTCAACAAGTCGCACATCCCGGCCTTCCTGGCCGACGAGCGCCCGCGCGACTACGTCTGCGTGTACCCGTTCGTCCGCTCCTACGAGTGGTACCTGCTGCCGGACGCCGAGCGGCGCGCGATGCTCGCCGAGCACGGCCAGATGGCGCGCGGCTACCCGGACGTGCGGGCCAACACGGTGGCCTCGTTCGCGCTCGGCGACTACGAGTGGCTGCTCGCCTTCGAGGCGGACGAGCTGCACCGGATCGTCGACCTGATGCGCGACCTGCGCCCCTCCCGGGCCCGGCTGCACGTCCGCGAGGAGGTGCCGTTCTTCACCGGGCGCCGCAAGCCGGTGAGCGAGCTGCTGAACGGCCTGGTCTGATGAACGGCCTGGTCTGAGCGGCCCGGCCGGAGCGGCCCACGGCTCCCGGAGGCCGGTTCCCCCCTGTCACACGGGGGAGCCGGCCTCCGTGCCGTCGCGGTCCGGTCGCGGACCGGCGAACTCGCGCAGCACGGAGGTGTAGTGGTCGCCGAGGCCGACCCGGGTGACGTCGCGGAGCCGGTACTTGGTCGGCTCCGGGTACCAGCGCGCCTCGGTGTCGACCTCGTGCAGCCGCAGTGAGCGGGGGCGCAGCCCGGTGACGGTGCCGACCCGGCAGACGTCCGGATCCAGGTGTTCGGTGTGCAGGGTGATCAGGCCGTACTCGGCGCAGGCGGCGGTGAGCAGCCCGGGCAGGTCGTCCAGCGGCAGGTCGGCGTCGGGCGGGCGGACCGGCCACAGGCCGCGGCGGCGCAGCGCCCGTACGGTCAGGCCCTCCTCGCCGCCCCGGTCGCGGACCTTGCGCAGGTCGGCGGTGCGGACGGCGCTCCAGCCGTCGAGGCGGTGGTCCGTGCAGGTGGCGAGCAGGGTCCAGACGGGGCCGGTGCCGAGGACGAAGCCCTCCAGCGGGTCCGCGCCGGGGAGGGTCCGGTGCAGTCGGACGAGCCGGCCCTCGGCCCGGGCGCGGTCGAGTACGGCGTGGTGGCGCTGGTCCATGGGCGGGAGTCTGCCCTGGTGGGAGGGGTCGGCGCAGCCGGTTTTCCCGGCTGTTGGCCGCCGCCCTAGCCGCGGTGCGGGCGCAGGGCGGCGCGGAGCCGGGCGTCGGGCAGGGCGGCGGGGCCGTTCATGGCGACGGCGGTGAGCAGTTCGCGTTCCTCGTCGTCGGCCAGGCCGCGCTGGCGGGCCGGGCGGACCTCGCGCAGCACCTCCTGCCCGATCGGGGAGGCCCAGCGGGTGTACGGGTAGACGTCGACGCGGGCCATCAGCAGGGTGCCGGAGGTGAGCACCAGCGGCAGCGAGAACCAGGCGAGCGGGGCGAGGGTGTCACCGCCGGTGAAGCCGTCGAGGGCCAGCGAGGCGGCCAGCAGGAGCAGGGACAGCAGCAGCGCGTGCCGGACCTGCCGGATCACCACCACGGTGTTGCGCTGCACCAGGGCCGGGGTGGCCAGGCCGGCCAGGGCGAGCCGGGCGCCGATCTCCAGCACGTTGGGGTGCTCGGCGACCGCCTGGCGCAGCTCGTCGGTGCGGCACTGGCCCTCGGGGCCGACGGTGGCGATGACCGCCCGCTCCAGGCGGCTGCGGCCCCTGGGGTCGACCACGGTGGTCCAGCCGGTGTGCGCCAGGTGGAGCCGTCCGCGGCCGGCCATCAGGACGAGGGCGAGTTCGACCACCCGGCCCGGGCCGCCGGCCAGGTAGGCGGTCTCGTACAGGCCGATGCCCACGGCTTCGGGGGGCCGCAGGCCGTTCTGGTCGGCGAGGGCGTCGGCGGTGGCGGTCATCCGGACCAGTCGGACGCAGGACAGGACAGCCGCGACACAGGCCGGTATGAGGAACAGCAACCACATGGGCTTGTTGTATGCCTGTGCCGACTGCGCGCGGAACGCCTTCCCGGTTCGCGATACCGAACTGTGACATCCGCCGGGTGCCGCCGGAGTCAGGAGCCGCAGCCGCCACCGCCGCAGCTCGACCCGCAGCTGGAGGACGACGAGGAGCCGCAACTCGACGAGCTGGAGCCGCAGCTGGAGGAAGAGGAGCCGCAGCTCGCCGAGGAGGACCCGCAGCCGGACGAGCCGCAGCCGGACCCGGAGGAGCCGGAGGAACCGGAGTCGGAGGAGCCGCACCAGGCGGCGGAGCCGCCGTCGGAGCCGGAGGAGCAGGAGGAGGACGACGAGGAGGACGAGGACGAGGTCGCGGAGCCGTTCGCGGCGGTGGCCTGCCGGAAGAACTCCTCGTCGTCGGTCGACGCGGCCAGCATCGCGGCCTCCAGCTCCGGCTCCCCCAGCCCGGCGGCGGCCAGGCCGCCGAGCGCGAGCGCGCCCAGCAGCGCGCCGCCGGCCAGCCGCGGCGACACCCCGGCATTGGGCTTCCACGGCCCCTGCATCAGGGACAGCTGGCGCTGACCGGCCGGGGTGATCCGGCTCTTGACGAGCGGGGTGACGAGCAGCGAGACGACGCCCACGATCAGCAGGATGACCGGGATCCAGAGCTTCGGGCGCTCGTGGCCGGCGGCGCCGTCGTCGAGCAGCGGGGCGGCCACCATGGAGGCCGCCACCAGGAGCAGCGCGAGCCAGAGCAGCCGGCGGGCAGTGCGGGCCCGCCGCAGCCGCTCGGGGCGGCGCATCAGGCCGCGGTCGGCGAGCCGGTCGCCGATCTCCTGGACGGCGGTGGAGCGCATCACGGTGCGGCGCAGCGGGCCGAGCTGACGGCTCCCGGTCGGTCCGACGGCGTCCTGGACGGCCTTGTCGACGGCGTCGTACGGCTTGGCGCCGGTGAGCGTGACCAGGCCGGAGCGGCTGACCACGGCCTGCTCGCTCATGTGCATCCGGACCAGGGCGGTGTCGAACACCCGCGCCGGCCCGCCGGACAGGAACGCGGTGTCGAGCAGCGGCAGGCCGCGGCCGGGCAGGCCCTTGGCGTACTGGACCTGGCCGATGCGCTGCCGGGTCCGGACCGCGTGGACCGCGGCGGCCGCCAGCAGGACGGCCGGGACGATGAAGTAGCTGTTGTGCCACATGGGCGGTTCCCCCCGAGGTGGTGATGGTTCGTCAGGGCCCGGTGGCCCCGCGGTCGCCGACGGCCGGCCCGGTGTCCGACAGTCGACGGCTGCCGGCAGCCGGCTACCGGTTACCGGCGCAGGGCCCGGCGCAGGCGGGTGAGCGGGCCCGGCGGTCGTACGGGGGCCGGGTGGAGCCACCGCTCCAGGGCCCGGCGGTGGTCGGCGGCGAGCGGGCCGCCGTCGGTGAGCACCCACTGCGCGAAGGCCCGGGCGTCGGCCCGGTAGCCGCCGGTCTGCGGGTGGGAGCGGGCGTAGTCGAGGAAGAGCGGCCCGTACCCCGCCCCGAGCGTACGGGGCAGGTCGGGGGCCACCTTGGCGGTGGTGTCCCGCCGCTTGGCGGCCAGGCCGGTGGACTGGGCGCGGACCTGGCGTTCGTCGAAGCCGGGCGGGACGGGGCCGCCGGCCACCAGGGCGGCCAGCAGCTCCTCCTGGCGCCGGGCCAGGCGCCGCCGGGCGGCGGCGAGGTCCTGGTCGGCGGTGTCCCGCGCGGTCCCGGTCAGGTCGGTCATCGCCGGGTGCTCCCCTCCAGCACCCGGCGGATGGCGTCCAGTTCACCGGCCAGCTCGCTGGGCGGCGGGAAGTTGGCGTCCCGCTCCAGCAGGACCCCGGGCGGGGCGGTCCGCGCGCACAGCTCGGCCAGCACCTCCAGCACCGGCTCGGTGACGGGGTGGGCGTGGGTGTCGTGCCAGACGCCGTCGACCAGGGTGCCGCCCGCGACGTGGACGTAGGCGAGCGCCTCCAGCGGCAGGCGGTCGAGCTCGGCGGCCGGGTCGATGCCGAGGTTGACCCGGTTGGTGTGCAGGTTGGCGACGTCGATCAGCAGCCGGACGCCGGTGCGCTCGACCAGCTCGGCGAGGAACTGCCCCTCGGTGAACTCGTCGTCCGGCCAGGCGAGCTGGGCGGCGATGTTCTCCAGGGCGAGCGGTACCGGCAGCTGGTCCTGGGCGATCCGGACGTTCTCGGCGATCACCCGCAGCGAGTCCCGGGTGCGGGGGGCGGGCAGCAGGTGGCCGGCCTCCAGGCCGCCGGCCCGGACGAACGCCAGGTGCTCGGTGACCAACGGGGAGCCGAGCGCCAGCGCGGCCTCGGCGAGCCGGGCGAGCCGGGCGGGGTCGGGCAGGTCGGCGCCGCCGAGGCCGAGGCCGACGCCGTGCGGGACGACGGTGACGCCGCGTCCGCGCAGGACGGTCAGGGAGTCGGGCAGGTGGTCGGCGCAGATGTTCTCGGCGACCACCTCGACCCAGTCCAGGCCGGGCTGGCGCTCGACCACGGTGTCGATCTCGCCGCGCCAGCCGAGGCCGACGCCCAGGCGGGGCGCGGCGTCCCGGGAGGCGGTGTCCCGGGGCGCGGTCGCCAGCGGTGCGGCGTCCTGGGGCGCGGTGTCCCGGGGTGCGGTGGCCAGGGCAGGGGAAGTCATCGGTTCGCCCCCTTCGGAGGGCCGGGTGGGAGGGCCGTCGACCGGTGCGGCGTCGTCGCCGGACCCGTGCGGCCGTGTTGCTGAGGATGTCCCCGGGTGGGGTGGCTGCCAAGCCTCACCCGGTCTTCTCAGAGCATTATTTGAGCATGTCGTTCCGGTCGTGAGGGACTTGGGTCCCGAGCCCGGGCCGTCCCCCGCAGGTGGGGGTGCCCTCCGGCGGATAAATCGGAGGCGCCGGGCGGGTGGGCGCGACTAGCGTGGGAATCCATGGCTTCTTCGAATTCCTCCCCCCTGACGATCCGGGACTTCCGCCCCGAGGACGCCGAGGCCGTGGCCGCGGCCCACCGGGCCGGGCGCGAGCACCTGGTGCTCTCCGCCGAGACCCTGCTCTGGCTGAACGGCCGGCCGAGCCCCGAGGAGCACTTCCGCACCTTCGTCGCCGAGCTGGACGGCCGGGTGGTCGGCGCGGTGCGCTGCGGGGTGGTGCTCGGGACGTCGGTCGCGGGTGTCGGCTACGCCAACGGCAGTGTGCTGCCCGGGTTCCGGCGGCGCGGCGCGGCCACCGCGCTGCTGGCCGCGGCCGAACGGCACCTGGTCGGGCACGGGGTGACGGAACTGCACACCTGGATGGACGACGAGCCCGCCTCGGTGGCCTTCGCCACCGCCCGGGGGTACCGGCTCGGGCGCACCATGCAGTTCGCCGGACGGGACCTGGCGCTGCCGCTGCCGCCGGCGCCCGTACTGCCGCCCGGCGTCGAGCTGCGCCCGGCCGCGGACTGGGCGGCCGACCCGCATCCGGTGTTCCTGGTCGAGGCGGACGCCATCCTGGACGAGCCCGGCAGCGAGGTGCCGATGGACGCCCTGGAGTACGAGGACTGGCTGCGCGACGACTGGAACCGGCCGGACCGGGACCTGGCCCTGAGCGTCGTCGCCGTGGTGGACGGCCGGCCGGCCGCGTTCAGCATGGCGCAGACCGACGGGGTGGACCGCTACTGGTCCGCGTTCACCGCCTGCCACCGGGAGTTCCGCGGCCGCGGGCTGACCAAGTCGGCCAAGCTGGAGTCCCTGCGGCTCGCCGCCGAGGCGGGCCTCCGGCACGCGTACACCAGCAACGACACGACCAACGGGCCGATGTTGGCGATCAACGCCTGGCTGGGCTACGAGCGCTGCGCGGCGGAGCGCAAGGGTATCAAGCGGCTGGGGCGGCCGTCGGAGCAGGACGCCTGACGCCGCCGGGCCGCGTCCCCGGACGCGGCCCGCGCCCGTACCTGTAGCCGTGCCCGTTTCGCCCCCGGTTTCGCAGTGGCGGGGGCCGGGCCACTTCGGCCAGATGTGGTCCAGACCACGTGGGACGAATCGGGACAGCCCGGGCTGCTTCGGGCGCGAAGTGGCTTGAACTGTAATGGTTTTGCTCCACTCCTGTCACGACCTGGGCATAATCGCGCACATGACGATCAGCCGTGCGAACGTGAGCGCGATTGCCGAGGACCTGTACGTGTGGCTCCCGCCGAAGCGGGGGTGGGGCCTGGCCAACTGCGGCCTGCTGGCCTCGGAGACCACCGCGCTCTGGATCGACACGCCGTACGACCCCTCGATGGCCGGGGAGTTCCTCGCCGCGAGCCGGCGGCTGCTGCCGGCCGGGGTCGGGGTCGACCGGGTGGTCGTCACCCACGCCAACGGGGACCACCTGTGGGGCGCCGGGGTGCTGCCGGACGCCGAGGTGATCGCCACCCGCGAGGCGCTGGAGCACATCCACTGGGAGCCCACCCCGCAGCAGCAGCACGCGCTGGTCACCAACAGCGACCCGGACTCGCCGCTCGGCGGCTACCTGAAGGAGCACTTCGGGCAGTTCGACTGGTCCGGCACCGAGCCGGTGCGCCCCGACACCGTCTTCACCGGCGAGCTGGAACTGACCGTCGGCCGCTACCCGGTGCGGATCACCAGCCTGCCCGCCGCCCACACCGGCGGCGACCTGCTGGTCCACCTCCCGCACCAGCGCGCGGTGTTCACCGGCGACGTGATCTTCTCCTCGACGCCCGAGCAGCCCGGCGACCACCCCTCGCACTGGGCCGGACCGTTGGAGAACGTCATCGGCGCCTGCGAGCAGGCCCTGGCCACCGGCGCGGAGATCTTCGTCCCCGGCCACGGCCCGGTGCTCGACCGCGACGGCGTCCGCGAGCACATCGGCTACCTCGCCTACGTGCGCGAGCGCGCCCACGCCCTGCACGCCGCCGGGATACCCGCGCTGGACGCCGCCCGGCGGGTGATAGCCGAGCAGCGCCACCCCGAACTCGGCCTGCCCGAGCGGCTGGTGATCACCGTCGCGGCCGAGTACCGGCACCTGGACGGCTCGGCGGCCCCCGGCGCCCTGGAGGCCCTGGGCCAGGTCGCCCTGGTGGCCCGGGAACTGGCCGAGGACGAGGCCCGCGCCCAGCGCCCGCGCACCGCCCGGCCCTGACCCCGCCAGGGCCCGGCACCGCCCGATCCTGATCCCGTCCGGCCCCGTCGCCCGGTCGTCCCGGCCGCACCACCCGGTCCACCCCGCAAGCACCCCCGAGGACTTCGATGACGCAGATCGCGCTGATCGTCCTGGCGCTGGTCGCCGCCGCGGCCGCGGCCGTGCTCGCCCGCGGCCGGGCCGTCGCCGTCACCCGGGCGACGGCCGCCGAGACCGCGCTCGGCCGGGGCGAGGAGCGCGCCCGGACCGCCGAGGGCCGGCTCGCCCGCGCGGAGCAGCAGCAGCGCGACGCGCAGGAGGCCGCCCGGCGCTCCGCCGAGGAGGCCCGGCGGGCTGAGGAGCGCACCCGGGCCGCCGAGGACAGCGTCCGCGAGGCGCAGGAGGCGGCCCGGCAGGCGCAGGACACCGTCCGGGACGCCATGCAGCAGGGCTCCGCCGCGACCGCCCGGGCCGAGCAGGCCGAGCGCGCGCTCGCCGAGGCCGAGGCGCGCGGCACCGCGCTGCTCGCCGAGATCGGCCACCTCGCCCAGGAGCGGGTCGCCGCCACCGCCGTACGGCTCACCCACGGCAACGCCCCGCTGGTCGGCCCGCTGGACCCGCAGGCCGTCGGCCCGGAGGCGGTCCGGGCGCTGCAGGGCGTCCTGGACGCCGCCCAGGCCGCCCTCGCCGACGAGCGCGAGCGGGTGGACGCCGCCGCCCGTGCCGCCATGCGCGGCGCCACCTCCCGGATCCAGACCCTGCTGTACCAGATCCAGAGCCTGGTCCAGCAGCTCCAGCACGAGAACGACGACCCCCGGCTGCTGGAGGTCGACTTCCGCAACGAGGTCGCGCTGCGCCGGATCCAGACCATCGCGGTGCTCTGCGAGGCCTGGCCGGGCCTGGCCCGCACCGACTCGCCGCTGGCCGAGGTGGTCGTCGGCGCGCTCTCCCGGGTGCCCGGCTACGCCCGGATCAAGGTCGCCAACCACCTGCGCGAGCAGCGCCTCGCCGTGGTCGCCCGGGCCGCCGAGCCGATCGCCGTCACCATCGCCGAACTGCTCGCCAACGCCACCGCCTGCTCCCACCCGGAGACCGACGTCCCGGTCACCGTCCAGCAGGGCGGCCGCGGCGCGCTGGTGATCATCGACGACAGCGGCATCGGCATGGACGAGGACCAGCTGCGCCGCGCCCGCCGGTTGCTGGCCGGCCCGCCCGACATGCTGCTCACCGAGCTCGGCAACCCGCCCAAGACCGGCTTCGCGGTGATCGGCAAGCTGGCCCGCCAGTACGGCTTCTCCTGTCACATCGAGCCCTCGCCGTACGGCGGCATGCGGACCATCCTGCGCATCCCGGCCGCGCTGGTGACCGTCGTGGACGACGAGCAGCCGCTGTCGGTGCTCACCCCGCTGCCGCTGCGGGCCGGCTCCGGCCCGGCCCCGGCGCCCACCGTCGCGGCCGTCCCGCCGATGCGCGACGCGGACGAGCAGGATGGCCCGCGGCTCGCCGACCGCCACAACCAGCCGGGCCCGCACCCGGCCCCGGCCATCCGCGTGGTGCCCGACCCGGTCGCGGAGGGCCCGGTCGCGGACGGCCCGGCGGGGGAGAGCCAGGCGGGTGCGTCCGTCCCGGCCGAGCCCGGTCCGGACGCCCCCGTGACGGACGCCTCCGCGACGGACGCGTCCGCGGCCGACGACGGCACCGGCCTGCCGACCCGGCGCCGCCGCCGTCCGCTGGCCGCCGAGCAGCCCGCCGCCGTACGGCCGGCCGCCGCGAAACCCGCCCCCGCCCGCGCCGCCGCGCGCACCCCCGAGCAGGCCGCCGCCCACTGGCAGGCGCTGCAGCAGGGCACCGACTCCGGCCGGGCCGCCGTGGCCCGGGCCGAGCGCGAGGAGGCCGCCGGGGCCGCCCCCGGCCGGACCGCCCCCGGAAACAGCGACAGCACCACCGGTACGACCGGCACCACCCCCGGCGACACCACCGCCGACCGCGACCCCGGTGACCCGAGCACCGGTCCGACCTCAGAAGGAGCCGAGCAGTGAGCAGCACGCCCAGCCCGACCGCCACCGACGAGATCTCGTGGGTGCTGACCCCGCTGCTGGAGCTCCCGGGGGTGCTGCACGCCGTCATCGCCACCGGGGACGGCCTGGTCGAGGGCGCCTCGGACGGCCTGGAGCGCGCCTCGGCCGAGCGGGTCGCCGCGATGACCGCCACCGTGCACGCCGCCGCCCGGGCCTTCACCGCCGCGTTCACCGACGTCGAGCGGCCCCGGCTGGCCCAGACCGTGGTGGAGTCCGACCTCGGCTACGCCGTCGTGGTGCCCGCCGGGGAGAACACCTCGCTCGCCGTCTTCACCTCGCCGGACGCCCAACTCGGCAACGTCGCCTACCAGATGCAGCTGCAGGTCGCCGCCCTCGGTCGCGCGCTCGCGAGCCCGACCCGGCGGCAGGACGACGACGTCCGGTCATGACCGCCGTCCCCCGCAGGCGGATGGTGCCCGCCTACCTGGCCACCGGCGGCCGCAGCCGCCCCGGCACCAAGGGCTTCGAGCGGCTGACCGTGCTGTTCGCCGACCGTGCGGACCCGCCGGAGGCGCTCGACCCCGAACACCGCCGGCTCTGGGAACTGCTGCGCCCCGGTGCGCTGACCGTGGTGGAGGCCGCCGCGCACCTGAGCCTGCCGGTCAGCGCCACCGTCTTCCTCGCGGCGGACCTGGTCGAGGCGGGCTGCCTGCACGCCCGCGCGCCGATCCCGCGCGCCCAGCAGACCGACCGCTCCATCGTCGAGAGGCTCCTCGTTGGACTCCGTGCGCTCCGGTGACCCGGCCGCCCGGCCGGAACCGGAAGACCAGAGCCGGGTGGGCTACCTGCCCGACCAGGACCAGACGCTGATGAAACTGGTGGTGGCCGGCCCGTTCGGGGTCGGCAAGACCACCCTCATCCGGACCCTCTCCGAGATCGCCACCCTGCACACCGAGGAGGCGATGACCGAGACCGGCCGCCCGGTGGACGACCTGGCGGGCGTACCCGGGAAGTCCACCACCACCGTCGCCGTCGACTTCGGCCGGCTCACCCTGCCCGGCAACGTGGTGCTCTACATGTTCGGCACCCCCGGCCAGCGCCGCTTCTTCCCGCTCTGGCAGGACATCGCCCGCGGCGCGGTGGGCGCCCTGGTGCTCGCCGACACCCGCCGGCTGGCCGACTCCTTCGAGATCATGGACATGGTCGAGGAGCAGGGCCTGCCGTACGCCGTCGCCGTCAACCGCTTCCCGGACGCGCCGGACCACCCGGTCGAGGTGCTGCGCACCCACCTGGACCTGCACGCCGCCACCCCGCTGCTGCTCTGCGACGCGCGCGAGCGCGACAGCAGCCTGGACGCGCTGATCGCGCTGGCCGAGCACGTCCTGGAGGCCCTGCCCGCCGCCCCCGCCGGCCCGGACCCCGCCGGCCCGGACCCCGACGGCCCGGACCCAGCCACCTCGGACCCCGCCACCTCGGACCCCGCCACCCCGGAGCAGCCGTGACCGTCGAGTCCCGCCCGACCCCGATCCACGGCCCGGTCTTCGCCGCCGACCCCCAGCTGGTCTACGAGCGGCTGCGGCGGCACGGCGCGGTCGCCCCGGTGGAGATCGCGCCCGGCGTCGAGGCCCTGCTGGTCACCGACTACCAGGCCGCGCTGGACCTGCTGCGCGACACCGACACCTTCTCCAAGGACTCCCGGGCCTGGCAGCGGACCGTCCCGCCGGACTCCCCGCTGCTGCCGGTGCTCGGCTACCGCCCGACCGCGCTGTTCAGCGACGGCGAGACCCACGCGCGCTACCGGGCGGTGATCACCGACGCCCTCGCGCTGTTCGAACCGCACCGGCTCCAGCGCCAGGTCGCCGAGACCGCGCACCGGCTGATCGACCGCTTCGCCGCCGTCGGGCACGCCGACCTGATCGCCGAGTACGCCCGCCGGCTGCCCGCCTTCGCGCTCACCACCTGGTTCGGCGTGCCGCAGGAGCAGCGCGAGGAGGTGGTGGACGCGATCACCGGGCTGATCGAGTCCACCGCCCGGGCCGGCGCCTCGTACGGGAAGCTCCTGGCGGTGGTCACCGCGATGGTCGCCGAGCGCCGCGAGCGCCCCCGGCACGACCTCACCTCGATGTACGTCACCCACCCGGTCGGGCTGGACGACGACGAGGTGATCCGGCAGATCACCCTGACCCTGATCGCCGGGCACGAGCCGACCACCAATCTGATCGGCAACGCCCTGCTGCGCCTGCTCACCGACGCCCGCTACGCCGGCTCGCTGTTCGGCGGCGCGATGACCGCCCACCAGGCGATCGACGAGGTGCTCTGGCACGAGCCGCCGATGGCCAACCTCTCGGCCCACTACCCGCGGTACGACATCACCTTCCACGGCCGCGAGATCAAGGCGGGCACGCTGGTGCTGGTCTCGTACGCGGCCGCCAACTCCCAGGCCGCGCCGCCCACCGACGGCGGCGGGCTGCGCAGCGGCGAGAGCGCCCACCTGGCCTGGGCGGCCGGCCCGCACGCCTGCCCGGCCCGGGACCCGGCCCTGCTGATCGCGATCACCGCCATCGAGCAGCTGGGCAGCCGCCTCAGCGACCTCGAACTGTCCACCCCCGCCGAGGACCTGCTCTGGCGCCCGGGCCCGTTCCACCGGGCCCTGACGCACCTCCCGGTCCGCTTCGCACCGGTCGAGGGGTAGGCCCGGACGGGCCCGGACGGCGCGGAGGCCCGGACACCGTACGTGTCCGGGCCTCCGCGCGCGGGTCCGGCCCTACTCGGCCGGCTTCAGCGTCAGCGAGACGCTGTTGATGCAGTACCGCTGGTCCGTCGGCGTGCCGTAGCCCTCGCCCTCGAAGACGTGCCCGAGGTGCCCGCCGCAGCGGGCGCAGCGCACCTCGACCCGGCGCATGCCGAGCGAGGTGTCCTCGATGTACTGGACCCGGTCCCCGGCCAGCGGCGCGTAGTAGGACGGCCAGCCGCAGTGGCTGTCGAACTTGGTCTCGGAGCTGAACAGTTCGGCCCCGCAGGCCCGGCAGCCGTAGACGCCGACGGTCTTGGAGTCGGTGTACTCACCGGTGAACGGCCGTTCGGTGCCCGCCTCGCGGAGCACGTGGTACTCCTCGGGGCTGAGCTGGGCGCGCCACTCGGCCTCGGTCTTCTCGATCTCGTAGCTCATCACGGGCTCCCGGTCGCGGTGGACGTCGGACGGACGTACGTCAGACGTTGGAAGCAACGTTCGCGAGGTGCCGCAGGATTTCCGGGCCGAGGTTGGTGACGTCACCGGCGCCCATGGTGAGCAGCAGGTCGCCCGGGCGGGCGAGGCCGGCCAGCAGGGCGGGGGCGGCGGCGAAGGAGTGCTCCGCGGTGACCTCGGCGCCGGCCCGGCGGGCCGCGTCGATGATCAGCTCGCTGGTCACGCCGGGGATCGGGTCCTCGCGGGCCGGGTAGATGTCCAGCACCACCGAGGCGTCGGCCAGCGCCAGCGCCTGGCCCATCTCCTCGGAGAGCTGCTGGGTGCGGCTGAACAGGTGCGGCTGGAAGACCACCAGCACCCGGCCCCCGCCGGTCAGGCCCTCGCGGATGGCCTCCAGGTCGGCGGTCATCTCGGTGGGGTGGTGGGCGTAGGAGTCGATCACCTGGACTCCGCCGGCCTCGCCCTTGAGCTGGAGGCGGCGGCGCACGCCGGTGTAGGCGCCGAGCGCCTTGGCCAGGTCGGCGGCCGGGACGCCCAGCGCGACGCCGGCGGCCAGCGCGGACACCGCGTTGTGGGCGTAGTGGCGGCCGGGCACCGAGACGGTGAAGCTCAGCTCGGCGCCGTCCAGCAGGACGGTGACCTCGCTGGTCATGCCGTGGGCGACCACCGAGAGCACCCGCAGGTCGGCATCCTCGGCGGAGCCGACCGTCACCACGTTCAGGCCCTCGCGGCCGGCCACCCGGGAGGTGAGCTCGCGGGCGCCGTCGTGGTCGGCCGAGACCACCAGGGTGCCGCCGGGGACGATCCGGCCGACGAAGGTCTCGAAGGACTCGTAGATCTCCTCGATCGAGGCGTAGTTGGCGTGGTGGTCCAGCTCCACGTTGAGCACGATCGCCACCTCGGGCGCGTACTTGTGGAAGCTGCGGTCGCTCTCGTCCGCCTCGGCGACGAAGATCTCGCCGGTGCCGTGGTGGGCGTTGGAGCCGGGCGCGTCGAGGTCGCCGCCGATCGCGTAGGACGGGTCCAGGCCCAGCTCGCCGAGGGCGACGGCGAGCATGCTGGTGGTGGTGGTCTTGCCGTGGGTGCCGGCCACCGCCAGCGCCCGGCGCCCGCCCATCAGCGCCGCCAGCGCGTCGGAGCGGTGCACCACCGGGATGCCGCGCTCGTGGGCGGCCACCAGCTCCGGGTTGTCGGCCCGGATCGCGCTGGAGACGACCACGCTGCTGGTGCCGTCCGGCACGTGCTCGGCGGCGTGGCCGACGTGCACGGTGGCGCCGAGGGCGCGCAGCGCGAGGACGGTCTCGGACTCCTTGGAGTCGCTGCCCGAGACGCTGGCCCCGCGCACGGCGAGGATCTTCGCCAGGCCGGACATCCCGGCGCCGCCGATGCCGATGAAGTGCGGGGCGTGCAGGTCGTGCGCGGCGTCGTTCAAGGCGTGGCTCCGTAGGGGCGGGGGCAGACAGGGCGGGCGGACGGGTCGGGAAGACGGAATCGTCCTCGCGGGCGGACCGCAAGGACGATTCTGCACCACCGGCGTGCCGGGCCGGTCGGGTCAGGAGTCGCTGGCGAAGAGCCTGAGCACGGGGACGCCCACCTTGTGCCGGGCCTGGGAGGCCCAGTCGCGGTGGAAGAACTCCTCCACGAAGTGCGGTGAGGTGAGCACCACGACCTCGTCCGCCCCCTGCTCCCCGACGACCGCGCGCAGCCGCTCCAGCGGCTTCTCCCCGACCAGCTCGCCGACCGCCTCGGCCCCGGCCGAGCGCAGGTGGCGCAGGCTGTGCTCCAGCGACTCGCCGGCCACGGTCGGACCGCTCTCGGACTCGTCGTGCTCGTGCACCACCTTGTCGAGGTGGCCGAGGGCGACGTCGTCGAGCGCCCGCAGCAGTTCGTCCTGCCGGCCGCGCGGCTGCATCAGGACGACGAAGGACACCTTCTCCTCGCCGTGGAGCGTGGTGACGAGCTCCACGTCCGCGTCGGAGAGAGCCTTTTCGATCATCAGTACCGTCTTGAACACGTGAGTCCCTTCCAGTGGCCGGCCCCCGGGCCCCGGCATCCCATAACGGGATCACGATCAGGGGGTCACGGGGTTGTCCGAACCGGGGTGACGCAGGTAGCGGGTGAAGAGGAATCCTTTCTGCTCGATCAATGAGACCAGCCGCATCCGCTGCACGTCCGGCATTCGGGCATCGTGCAGGATGCGCGGCGCGTCGCCGCCGGTGAGCAGCGGAGCCAGCGACAGGCACAGCTCGTCCAGCAGGCCGGCCGCCGCCAGCTGCCCCAGCAGGCGCGGGCCGCCCTCGGTCAGCAGCCTGGTCCAGCCCCGTTCGGCCAGGGCCGCCACGCCCGCCCGCAGGTCCACCGAACCGGTGCCGGCGAGCACCAGGTCGGCCACCCCGGCGACCGCCCGGCGGCGCTCCGCGGGGGCGTCCTCGGTGGTGACGACCACCGTCCTGACCAGCGGCTCGGTGAACAGCGGCGCGGTCAGGTCCAGCTCCAGCGAGCGGCTCACCACGGCGATCGCCGGGGCGGGCGCCTGCCCCGCCGCCGCCCGGGCCGCCGCGAACTCCTTGCGGGCCCGGGCCGGCCGGTAGCCCTCGGCGCGGACCGTCTCCGCGCCCACCACTACCACGTCCGACAGTGCCCGCAGCACCCCGAAGATCCGCTTGTCGGCATCGCCGGAGAGACCCTCGGACAGCCCGTCCAGCTTGGCCCCGCCGTCCAGGCCGGACACCATGTTGGCGCGCAGCCAGGGGCGCCCCTGATTCACCTGTTCGGGGTACGCGTAGACGGCGGCGAGCGATTCCAGTGCGGCCGGATCGGCGAGCCGCCCGCCCAGCGGGCTGATCAACTGTTGCATGTCCCCAGTCTTCCACCGCGGGCCGTGGGCCGTTCGGGGCCGCGGGCCGACCGGCTCGGGGCCGCGGGTCGTTCGGACGGCGTACGGGGCAGGCGTACCCTCTACTGATGTGCCCGCAGCCTCCCACTCCGCAACCGCGACCGAGCCGATAGCAGCCGCACACGCCTCCGGCTCCCCGATCGCGCTCACCGACCGCCGACCCGTCGTGCCCGCCGAGCGGCTGGTCGCCGAGATGGTCCCGCCGCCCCGGTTCGCCGACGTGAGCTTCGGGACGTACATTCCGGACCCGACCCAGCCGAGCCAGTACGAGGCCGTCCAGGTCCTGGAGCAGTTCGCGGCGACCCTCGGCGGAGGAAACGGTTCCGCGCCCAAGCGCAGCTGGTTCCGCCGCTCCGCCCCCGCACCCGCCGGCCCGGCCGGGGTCTACCTCGACGGCGGCTACGGCGTCGGCAAGACCCACCTGCTCGCCTCGCTCTGGCACGCCGCCCCCGGCCCCAAGGCCTTCGGCACCTTCGTCGAGCTGACCAACCTGGTCGGCGCGCTCGGCTTCCAGCAGGCCGTGCGGACCCTCTCCGGACACACGCTGCTCTGCATCGACGAGTTCGAGCTCGACGACCCGGGCGACACCGTGCTGGTCTCCACCCTGCTCGGCCGGCTGGTCGACAACGGCGTGAAGCTGTGCGCCACCTCGAACACCCTGCCGGAGAAGCTCGGCGAGGGCCGCTTCGCCGCCGCCGACTTCCTGCGCGAGATCCAGGGCCTGTCCGCGCACTTCCGCCCGATGCGGATCGACGGCCAGGACTACCGCCACCGCGGCCTGCCGGACGCCCCGCCGCCGTACACCGACGAGGCCGTCACGGCCGCCGCGGCCCGCACCCCCGGCGCCTCGCTGGACGACTTCGACGCCCTGCTCGCCCACCTCTCCGCCGTCCACCCCAGCCGCTACGGCGCGCTGCTGGACGACGTCGCCGCGGTCTGCCTGCGCGGCGTCCGCCAGATCGACGACCAGTCCACCGCGCTGCGCCTGGTCGTGCTGGCCGACCGGATGTACGACCGCGAGCTGCCGATCACCGCCTCCGGCCTCCCCTTCGACCAGGTCTTCCCGGAGGAGATGCTGCGCGGCGGCTACCGCAAGAAGTACCTGCGCGCCATCTCCCGCCTGGTCGCCCTCGCCCGGGACAGCGCCAAGTAGGCCTCGCTTGTCGGTGGTGGGTCGTACCGTTGAGTGGTGCGTCCCATCACGAGTATTGAGCGGTCCGTGGCGCCTTTCGAGGTCGTCAGCCCCTTCCAGCCGAACGGTGACCAGCCGGCGGCGATCGCCGAGCTGGAACGGCGGATCAGGGGAGGGGAGAAGGACGTCGTGCTGCTCGGTGCCACCGGCACCGGCAAGTCGGCCACCACGGCCTGGATGATCGAGAAGCTGCAGCGGCCCACCCTGGTGATGGCGCCGAACAAGACGCTGGCCGCGCAGCTGGCGAACGAGTTCCGCGAGCTGCTGCCGAACAACGCGGTCGAGTACTTCGTCTCGTACTACGACTACTACCAGCCCGAGGCGTACGTCCCGCAGACGGACACCTACATCGAGAAGGACTCCTCGATCAACGAGGAGGTCGAGCGGCTGCGCCACTCGGCGACGAACTCGCTGCTCACCCGCCGGGACGTGGTGGTGGTGGCCTCGGTCTCCTGCATCTACGGCCTCGGCACCCCGCAGGAGTACGTGGACCGGATGGTGCGGCTCAAGGTCGGCGAGGAGATCGACCGGGACGAGCTGCTGCGCCGCTTCGTCGACATCCAGTACGCCCGCAACGACGTGGCCTTCACCCGCGGCACCTTCCGGGTCCGCGGCGACACCATCGAGATCTTCCCGGTCTATGAGGAGCTCGCCGTCCGGATCGAGATGTTCGGCGACGAGATCGAGGCGCTGTACACCCTGCACCCGCTCACCGGCGAGATCATCAGCCAGGACGACTCGGTCCACGTCTTCCCCGCCTCGCACTACGTGGCCGGCCCCGAGCGGATGGAGCGCGCGGTCAACGGCATCGAGGCGGAGCTGGCGCTGACGCTCGCGAAGCTGGAGAAGCAGGGCAAGCTGCTGGAGGCCCAGCGGCTGCGGATGCGCACCACCTACGACATCGAGATGCTGCGCCAGATCGGCACCTGCTCGGGCGTCGAGAACTACTCGATGCACTTCGACGGCCGCGAGCCCGGCTCCCCGCCGAACACCCTGCTCGACTACTTCCCGGAGGACTTCCTCCTGGTCATCGACGAGTCGCACGTCACCGTCCCGCAGATCGGCGCGATGTACGAGGGCGACGCCTCGCGCAAGCGCACCCTGGTCGAGCACGGCTTCCGGCTGCCGTCCGCGATGGACAACCGCCCGCTGAAGTGGGAGGAGTTCCTGGAGCGGACGGACCAGACGGTCTACCTGTCGGCGACGCCCGGCCCGTACGAGCTGTCGCGCGGGGACGGCCAGGTCGAGCAGATCATCCGCCCGACCGGCCTGATCGACCCCGAGGTGATCGTCAAGCCGACCGAGGGCCAGATCGACGACCTGGTGCACGAGGTCCGCAAGCGGGTCGAGCGGGACGAGCGCGTCCTGGTCACCACGCTGACCAAGAAGATGGCCGAGGACCTCACCGACTACATGCTCGGCCTGGACATCCGGGTCCGGTACCTGCACAGCGACGTGGACACCCTGCGCCGGGTGGAGCTGCTGCGCGAGCTGCGGGCGGGCCGGTACGACGTGCTGGTCGGCATCAACCTGCTGCGCGAGGGCCTGGACCTGCCCGAGGTGTCGCTGGTGGCGATCCTGGACGCCGACAAGGAGGGCTTCCTGCGCTCCGGTACCTCGCTGATCCAGACGATCGGCCGCGCGGCCCGCAACGTCTCCGGCCAGGTCCACATGTACGCGGACAAGATCACCCCCGCGATGGAGAAGGCCATCGACGAGACCAACCGCCGCCGGGCCGTGCAGCAGGCCTACAACAAGGAGCACGGGATCGACCCGCAGCCGCTGCGCAAGAAGATCGGCGACATCCTGGACACCCTCGCCCGCGAGGACGTGGACACCGACGAGCTGCTCTCCACCGGCTACCGGAACCAGGGCAAGGGCAAGGCCCCGGTCCCGGCGCTGGGGGCGGAGCGCAAGCCGGCCAAGTCCCTGCCGGCCGCCGAACTGGCGGACCTGATCCAGGAGATGACCGACCGGATGCACACGGCCGCCGCCGACCTCCAGTTCGAGGTCGCGGCCCGGCTGCGCGACGAGGTCAAGGAGCTGAAGCGGGAACTGCGGCAGATGCGCGAGGCCGGAGTGGCGTAGCCGCACCCGCGGGGGCGCACCCGCGGGGCGCACCCGTACGGCGCCGGGCCTGGCCGGAATGACACCGGTCAAGTCCGCGGGTGTCTCAGCCTTGCCACAAACGGGCAGACCCGGGGGAGCCCGGGGTGCCGCAGGCCCTAGGCTGGCCTGCGGCATCGTGCCCTCGGGACGGGGTTTGCGGGCCGTACGCAGAGGGGGCCTCAGCCGGGGGACGGCGACGGGGTGTTCCACCGTGGAGCCGCTCGGCTGTGACCGCGCGGCCGGCAGAGAGGACAACGTCGTGTCGGTGAACCTGGCCAAGGGGCAGCGGGTCAGCCTCCAGAAGGGGCAGGGCGGCGCCCTGACCGTGGTCCGGATGGGCCTCGGCTGGCAGGCCGCCCCCAAGCGCGGGCTGTTCGGCAGCCGCACCCGGAAGATCGACCTGGACGCCTCGGCGCTGCTGTACGCCGAGCGGACCCCGTCCGACGTGGTGTTCTTCTCACACCTGGAGAGCAACGACGGCTCCGTGCGGCACACCGGCGACAACCTGGAGGGCGGCTCCGGGGCCGAGGACGACGAGGCGATCCTGGTCGACCTGGTGCACGTGCCCGTGAACATCACCCAGGTGGTGTTCACGGTGAGCTCGTACACCGGGCAGACCTTCGCCGAGGTGCAGCGGGCGCACTGCCGGCTGGTGGACGAGGCCACCGGGCTGGAGCTGGCCCGCTACGAGCTGGCGGGCGGCGGGCCGCACACCGGGCAGATCATGGCCAAGGTGGTCCGGGACGGCGACGGCGGCTGGGAGATGCAGGCGATCGGCGCGCCGGCGAAGGGGCGCACCTTCCAGGACCTGCTGCCGGCGATCGAGCCGTTCCTGTAGCCGGCCGCGTAGCCGTTCCAGTAGCCCGCTCCGCGCGATTCTTTACCTTCTTTACCTTCCCTTGGGATTGCTGTTACTCTCGTTGGCAGCGGAGGGGAGTATTCCTCGACAGCCGACCCCGTCATCACGGGTGCCCGTCGTGGCACCCCGGGGCGCTGGCCCGACGGGCGGAAGAGACCTCCGGCAGTGACGATGACTGTCTCGCCTACCTGCCGGAGGAGCAGTAGTGGACGTTTCCGTAACCATGTGGGTTTCCACGATCCTGGTGCTGATCGCACTGGTCGTGGCGGACTTCTTCATCGGAGGGCGCAAGCCGCACGAGGTCTCGATCAAGGAGGCCGGGATCTGGACGGCCGTCTGGGTCGCCCTGGCGGTGCTCTTCGGCGGCTTCCTCTGGTGGCACTCCGGTGGGGAGCCGGCGGGCGAGTTCTTCGCCGGCTACATCACCGAGAAGTCGCTCAGTGTCGACAACCTCTTCGTGTTCATCCTGATCATGGGCAAGTTCGCGGTGCCCAGGATCTACCAGCAGCGCGTGCTGATGTTCGGTGTGATCATCGCGCTGGTGCTCCGGGCGGTGTTCATCGCCGGCGGCGCCGCGCTGGTCGCCGAGTTCTCCTGGGTGTTCTTCATCTTCGGCGCCTTCCTGATCTGGACGGCCTGGAAGCTGATCAAGGAAGCCCGCGCCGAGGACGAGGGCGACGAGGAGTTCGAGGAGAACCGCGTCCTCAAGTCGATCACCCGCCGCTTCCCGGCCACCGAGGACTACCGCGGCACCAAGCTGTTCGTCCGGGAGAACGGCCGCCGGCTGATCACCCCGATGCTGGTCGTCATGCTGGCGATCGGCACCACCGACGTGCTGTTCGCGCTGGACTCGATCCCGGCGATCTTCGGCCTGACCCAGGACCCGTACATCGTCTTCACCGCCAACGCCTTCGCCCTGATGGGGCTGCGCCAGCTGTACTTCCTGATCGGCGGCCTGCTGAAGAAGCTGGTCCACCTGTCGTACGGCCTGTCGGTGATCCTCGGCTTCATCGGCGTGAAGCTGGTGCTGCACGCCGCGCACGAGGCGGGCGCGACCTGGGCCCCGGAGATCGGCATCCCGTTCTCGCTGGGCTTCATCGTGGTCGTCCTGGCGGTCACCACCTTCACCAGCCTGCGGGCCGCGAAGAAGGCCGAGTCCGCCGAGCACGAGAAGCTCGACGCCTGACGCCTGACGCCTGATGCCTGACGTTCCTGCGCCGTACGGCGCCGGGCACCGCCGAGGCCCCCGCGACCGGAGACGGTCACGGGGGCCTCGGCCGTGCGGCGGGGGAGGGGCTACCAGCCGCGCTCGCGCCACTCGTCGAGGTGCGGGCGCTCGGCGCCGACGGTGGTGTCGGAGCCGTGGCCGGGGTAGACCCAGGCCTCGTCGGGGAGGGCGTCGAAGATCTTCTCGGTGACGTCCCGGTAGAGGGTCCGGAAGGCCTCCGGGTCGCCCCAGGTATTGCCGACGCCGCCCGGGAAGAGGCAGTCGCCGGTGAAGACGTGCTGGTGGCCCTGCGGGTCGTCGTAGACGAGCACGATGGCGCCCGGGGTGTGGCCGACCAGGTGCCGGACGGTGAGCCCCACCTCGCCGACCCGGAGCGTGTCGCCGTCCGCGAGCAGCAGCTCGGTGGGGACGTCGATGCCCTCGGCGTCGTGCTCGCCGGCGGCCGTCCGGGCACCGGTGGTGGCGACCACCTCGGCCAGCGCGCCCCAGTGGTCGTGGTGGCGGTGGGTGGTGACCACCGTCTCGAGGTCGTCCCCGACGGTCTCCAGCAGCACCGGCGCGTCGGCGGCCGCGTCGATCAGGAGCTGTTCGTCGGTGGCCCGGCAGCGCAGCAGGTAGGCGTTGTTGTCGTACGGGCCGACGGCCACCTTGGTGATGATCAGGTGGGCCAGTTCCCGCACGTCCGGCGGTCCGCCGACCTTGACCGCTCCGTGGTACGTCATCCGTCTGCTCCTCGTCGTGTGGATCTCCCTGGCATCATCCTCGCGCCGTCAGCCCATGGGGGGAAGCGGGGGCAGGGCGGTGTCGGGGGTGCGGTGCAGGGCGTCGCCGGCGGAGCGGCCGGAGAGCCAGGCGGTGAGGGCGCGGACGGGGCCCCGGACGGTGAGGGCGGGCTCGCCGGTGCCGATGACGGCGCGGTCGTCGGTGTCGTCGGCGACCAGCTCGACGGCGGGCAGGCCGGCCTCCCCGGCCAGGCCGGCGGCGAGCTTGCGGAACTGGGCGGCGGCGAAGTCCTCCGGCCAGTCCGCCGGGGTGTGGCCGGCGGCCAGGTCGACGTGGTGGTACTCCAGCTCCAGCAGGCGCTTGTGCGGGATCTGGTGGGCCGGGAAGACGTAGCCGAAGCGGTGCTTGACGGACGCCGCCCAGGCGTCGTCGGTCAGCTGCGCGGCGGCGGCCAGGAAGCGCTCGTGGGACGCGCGCAGGTCGGCGAGGTGGGCGTCGAGCGGGCGGGGCGCGTCGCGCTCGATGTCCTGGTCGCGGGCCTCGTGGCTGGCGTACTGCGGGACGTCGGTGCCGGTGCGGGCGCCGGTCAGCAGGTTGACCAGGGAGTCGGCGTTGCGGGCGAGGTGGGCCAGCACGTGGCCCTTCGTCCAGCCGGGGAGGGCGGAGGGCTCGGCGACGGCGTCGGGCTTCAGCCCGGCGACGGTGCGCAGCAGGCGCCCGGTGCTCTCCTCGACCTGGCCGAGCCAGGAGTCGGCGGCGGACCTCGGGTCGGTCATCGAATCTGCCTTCCGTGCGGAACGGGGCGTTGCCCGGAGCGGGCTTCGCTCGTTGACCAGGTGACGCTACCGCCGAATCCGGGCCCTGAGCAGGGGGTTTTCGGGTACGCGCACCGTGCGGGTACGGACGGCCCGGGGGGTGGCCTCACTCGTTCGGGTGGTCCCGGCTGGACAAGGTCGATATTCGAACGTCTGAGCTATAGGCTGGCTGCCGCATCCTGGAAGAAGCAGCACATCCCAACGCAAGCCCTCTCGCCCCGGAGAAAGGCGCCAGAAGCAGTGGCCGACCGCCTCATCGTCCGCGGTGCTCGCGAGCACAACCTCAAGAACGTCTCGCTCGACCTGCCCCGCGACTCCCTCATCGTCTTCACGGGCCTCTCCGGCTCCGGCAAGTCCTCGCTCGCCTTCGACACGATCTTCGCCGAGGGCCAGCGCCGCTACGTCGAGTCGCTGTCCTCCTACGCCCGTCAGTTCCTCGGGCAGATGGACAAGCCCGACGTGGACTTCATCGAGGGCCTCTCCCCGGCCGTCTCGATCGACCAGAAGTCCACCAACCGCAACCCCCGTTCGACCGTCGGCACCATCACCGAGGTCTACGACTACCTGCGCCTGCTGTTCGCCCGGATCGGCAAGCCGCACTGTCCGCACTGCGGCCGCCCGATCGCCAAGCAGTCGCCGCAGGCGATCGTGGACAAGGTGCTGGAGCTCGCCGAGGGCACCCGGTTCCAGGTGCTCAGCCCGGTGGTGCGCGAGCGCAAGGGCGAGTTCGTCGACCTCTTCGCCGACCTCCAGTCCAAGGGCTACTCCCGCGCCCGGGTCGACGGCGGGACGATCCAGCTCGCCGAGCCGCCCAAGCTCAAGAAGCAGGAGAAGCACACCATCGAGGTGGTCATCGACCGCCTGACCGTGAAGGACAGCGCCAAGCGGCGGCTCACCGACTCGGTGGAGACGGCCCTGCGGCTGTCCGGCGGCATGGTCGTGCTCGACTTCGTCGACCTCCCCGAGGACGACCCGGAGCGCGAGCGGATGTACTCCGAGCACCTCTACTGCCCGTACGACGACGTGTCGTTCGAGGAGCTGGAGCCGCGCTCGTTCTCCTTCAACTCGCCGTTCGGCGCCTGCCCGGACTGCTCGGGCCTGGGCAACCGGATGGAGGTCGACCCGGAGCTGGTGGTGCCCGACGTCGAGCGCTCGCTGGACGAGGGCGCGATCCACCCGTGGTCGGCCGGGCACGCCAAGGAGTACTTCCAGCGCCTGATCGACGCGCTGGCCGGGGAGCTCGGCTTCCGCACCGACATCCCCTGGGCCGGGCTGCCCGCCCGCGCGAAGAAGGCGCTGCTGTACGGGCACAAGCACCAGGTGGAGGTCCGCTACCGCAACCGCTTCGGCCGCGAGCGCTCGTACAGCACCGGCTTCGAGGGCGCGATCCCGTTCATCCAGCGCCGGCACACCGAGGCGGAGAGCGACAGCAGCCGCGAGCGCTTCGAGGGCTACATGCGCGAGGTGCCCTGCCCGACGTGCCAGGGCACCCGGCTCAAGCCGGTCGTCCTCGCGGTCACCGTCGAGGGCAGGTCGATCGCCGACGTCTCCTCGATGTCGATCAGCGACTGCTCCGAGTTCCTCGGCGCGATGAGGCTCAACGCCCGGGACAAGCAGATCGCCGAGCGGGTCCTCAAGGAGGTCAACGAGCGGCTGCGCTTCCTGGTCGACGTCGGCCTGGACTACCTCTCGCTCGACCGCGCGGCCGGCACCCTGTCCGGCGGCGAGGCCCAGCGCATCCGGCTGGCCACCCAGATCGGCTCCGGCCTGGTCGGCGTGCTGTACGTGCTGGACGAGCCGTCCATCGGCCTGCACCAGCGGGACAACCACCGGCTGATCGAGACGCTGGTGCGGCTGCGCGACATCGGCAACACCCTGATCGTCGTCGAGCACGACGAGGACACCATCAAGACGGCGGACTGGGTGGTCGACATCGGCCCGGGCGCCGGCGAGCACGGCGGCAAGGTGGTGCACTCCGGTTCGCTGAAGCAGCTGCTCACCAACAAGGAGTCGCTGACCGGCCAGTACCTCTCCGGCAAGCGGTCCATCCCGATCCCGGCCACCCGCCGCGAGCGGGACAAGAAGCGCCAGCTGACGGTCCACGGCGCCCGCGAGCACAACCTCAAGGACGTCACGGTCGGCTTCCCGCTCGGCACCTTCACCGCGATCACCGGTGTCTCCGGCTCCGGCAAGTCGACGCTGGTCAACGACATCCTGTACACCCACCTCGCCCGGGAGCTGAACGGCGCCCGCAGCGTGCCCGGCCGGCACACCCGGATCACCGGCACCGACCAGGTGGACAAGGTGGTGCACGTCGACCAGTCGCCGATCGGCCGCACCCCGCGCTCCAACCCGGCCACCTACACCGGGGTGTTCGACCACGTCCGCCGACTCTTCGCGGAGACGCAGGAGGCCAAGGTCCGCGGCTACCTGCCCGGCCGGTTCTCCTTCAACGTCAAGGGCGGCCGCTGCGAGAACTGCTCGGGCGACGGCACCATCAAGATCGAGATGAACTTCCTGCCGGACGTCTACGTGCCGTGCGAGGTCTGCCACGGCGCCCGGTACAACCGGGAGACGCTGGAGGTCCACTACAAGGGCAAGTCCATCGCCGAGGTGCTGGACATGCCGATCGAGGAGGCGCTGGGCTTCTTCGAGGCCGTCCCGGCGATCGCCCGGCACCTGCGGACGCTCAACGACGTCGGCCTCGGCTACGTCCGGCTCGGCCAGTCGGCGCCGACGCTCTCCGGCGGAGAGGCGCAGCGCGTCAAGCTCGCCTCGGAGCTCCAGAAGCGCTCCACCGGGCGGACGGTCTACGTGCTGGACGAGCCCACCACCGGCCTGCACTTCGAGGACATCAGCAAGCTGATCAAGGTGCTCAGCGGGCTGGTGGAGAAGGGCAACACGGTGATCGTCATCGAGCACAACCTCGATGTGATCAAGACCGCCGACTGGATCGTCGACATGGGCCCCGAGGGCGGCTCCGGCGGCGGCACGGTGGTCGCCGAGGGCACCCCGGAGCAGATCGCCGCCGTCCCGGAGAGCCACACCGGCAAGTTCCTGCGGGACATCCTGCCGGCCGGTTTCGCGGACGCCCCGGCCGCCGCCCCGGCGAAGAAGGCGCCGCGCAAGCGCGCGGCCGCCGCGAAGAAGTAGCCCCGTCCGCCCACCCCGCCGCACCCGGGGACTCCCGGGAGCGGCGGGGTGGGCGCGACATAGACTTCCGTGGTCCCCGCAACAGCCGTACCCGTAGGAGCGCACCGATGTCCGAGGCCCCCGAGACCAGCCCCACCGCCTCCCGCCGCACCGTGCTCTGCGGGGCCGCGGCCGTCCTGGCGGCCGGCGGCACCGTGGCGGTCACCGGGTGCAGCTCCTCGTCCTCCGGTGGCAGCGCCCCCAAGGGCCCGGTCGACCTCGGCCCGGCCTCGGCCGTGCCGGAGGGCGGCGGCAAGGTCTTCCGCGAGCAGAAGATCGTGGTGACCCAGCCCACCGCCGGCCAGTACAAGGCGTTCAACGCCCGGTGCACCCACGCCGGCTGCCTCGTGGACCAGGTCAAGAACAACCAGATCCAGTGCCCCTGCCACGGGAGCCGGTTCGCCATCACCGACGGCGCCGTGCAGGACGGACCGGCCTCCTCCCCGCTGCCCGCCTACACCGTCACGGTCGAGGCCGGCAACCTCAAGGTGACCCCGAGCTGACCGAGTTGAGCGCCTCCCGACCGCCACGGTCCCCCCTGACGATCTCCGCCCCGCGGCCCCGGCCCCACTCGGTACGGTGGACCCATGGCTGACCCGAGCACCTACCGCCCGGCGCCCGGTGCGATCCCGACCTCCCCCGGCGTCTACAAGTTCCGCGACGCCCACGGCCGGGTCATCTACGTCGGCAAGGCCAAGAGCCTGCGGCCGCGCCTGTCGTCCTACTTCCAGGACCTGGCCGGCCTGCACCCGCGCACCGCGACCATGGTCACCACCGCCGCCTCGGTGGAGTGGACGGTGGTCGCCACCGAGGTCGAGGCGCTCCAGCTGGAGTACTCCTGGATCAAGGAGTACGACCCGCGGTTCAACGTCAAGTACCGCGACGACAAGAGCTATCCGGAGCTCGCCGTCACCCTGAACGAGGAGTACCCGCGGGTCCAGGTGATGCGCGGGGCGCACAAGAAGGGCGTGCGCTACTTCGGCCCGTACGGGCACGCCTGGGCGATCCGCGAGACGGTCGACCTGCTGCTGCGCGTCTTCCCCGTCCGCACCTGCTCCAACGGCGTCTTCAAGCGCGCCCGCCAGGTCGGCCGGCCCTGCCTGCTCGGCTACATCGGCAAGTGCGCCGCGCCCTGCGTCGGCAAGGTCTCGGCGGACGAACACCGCGCGCTGGCCGAGGACTTCTGCGACTTCATGGCCGGGCGCACCGGCAACTACCTGCGCCGGCTGGAAGACGAGATGCAGGAGGCCGCGGCCGAGCTGGAGTACGAGAAGGCGGCCCGGCTGCGGGACGACATCGGCGCCCTCAAGCGCGCGATGGAGAAGAACGCCATCGTGCTCGCCGACGCCACCGACGCCGACCTGCTGGCCCTGGCCGAGGACGAACTCGAGGCCGCCGTGCAGATCTTCCACGTCCGCGGCGGCCGGGTGCGCGGCCAGCGCGGCTGGGTCACCGACAAGGTCGAGGACGTCGACACCGCGGGCCTGGTCGAGCACGCCCTCCAGCAGCTCTACGGCGGCGGCGAGTCCGTCCCGCGCGAGGTGCTCGTCCCGGCCCTGCCGGAGCCGGCGGAGCCGGTCCGCGAGTGGCTCGGCGGCCTGCGCGGCAGCCAGGTCGACCTGCGCGTGCCCCAGCGCGGGGACAAGAAGGACCTGATGGCCACCGTGCAGCGCAACGCCCAGCAGGCGCTGGCGCTGCACAAGACCAAGCGCGCCTCCGACCTCACCACCCGCAGCCGCGCCCTCCAGGAGATCGCCGACGCGCTGGAGCTGGACTCCGTCCCGCTGCGCATCGAGTGCTACGACATCTCCCACCTCCAGGGCGAGGACGTGGTCGCCTCGATGGTCGTCTTCGAGGACGGCCTGGCCCGCAAGAGCGAGTACCGGCGCTTCCAGATCAGGGGCTTCGAGGGCCAGGACGACGTCCGCTCGATGCACGAGGTGATCAGCCGCCGCTTCCGCCGCTACCTCCAGGAGCGCGAGCAGACCGGCGAGTGGGCCGTCCCCGAGGAGGACGACCCCGACACCGGCGCCGGCGGCACCCGGGACGAGGAGGGCCGCCCCAAGCGCTTCGCCTACCCGCCCCAGCTGCTGGTCGTCGACGGCGGCCAGCCGCAGGTCGCCGCCGCCAGGCGCGCCCTGGACGAACTCGGCATCGACGACGTCGCGCTGTGCGGCCTGGCCAAGCGCCTGGAGGAGGTCTGGCTGCCCGGCGAGGACGACCCGGTGGTGCTGCCCCGCTCCAGCGAGGGCCTCTACCTGCTCCAGCGGGTCCGCGACGAGGCGCACCGCTTCGCGATCAGCTATCAGCGCAACAAGCGTTCCAAGCGACTCACCGCCGGGGAACTGGACTCCGTCCCGGGCCTCGGCGAGACTCGCCGCCGGGCGCTGCTCAAGCACTTCGGTTCGCTGAAGAAGCTCCGGGCCGCCACCGTGGACGAGCTCTGCGAGGTACCCGGCATCGGACGCCGCACCGCGCAGACTGTTGCGGAGGCGTTGTCGTCCCGTACACCCGCCGCACCCGCGGTCAACACCGCGACCGGCGAGATCATCGAGGACGGGGCCGAGCAGGCCGCCGGGCCGGTGGCCGCAGCACCCCAGACCGCACCATCCCAGGAGACGCCATGACGGCCGACGCCGCCCGTCAGCCGGTGTGCCCCGGCCCCGCCCGCCTGCCCGGGCCGGGGAAGGGCGGCCGAGCCGTACGCGTACTCCCCAGCAGAAAGACCGAGAGCGGGGAACCGAAGTGACCGTGTCAGACGTGGCCGAGAACGCGCCGGAGCTGGTGATCATCTCCGGTATGTCCGGAGCCGGCCGCTCCACCGCCGCCAAGTGCCTGGAGGACCTCGGCTGGTTCGTGGTGGACAACCTGCCGCCGGCCCTGATCCCGACCATGGTCGACCTGGGCGCCCGTTCCCAGGGCAACGTCGCCCGGATCGGCGTGGTCGTGGACGTCCGCGGCCGGCAGTTCTTCGACGACCTGCTCACCTCGCTGGACGAGCTGGAGAAGCGCGGCGTCCGGCTGCGGGTCGTCTTCCTGGACTCCTCCGACGAGGCGCTGGTGCGCCGCTTCGAGAGCGTCCGCCGCCCGCACCCGCTGCAGGCCGACGGCCGGATCGTGGACGGCATCGCCCTGGAGCGCGACCTGCTGCGCGACCTGCGCGGCGAGGCCGACCTGGTGATCGACACCTCCAACCTCAACGTGCACCAGCTGCGCGCCAAGCTGGACGCCCAGTTCGCCGACCACGACGAGCCCGAGCTGCGCGCCACCGTGATGTCCTTCGGCTTCAAGTACGGCCTGCCGGTCGACGCCGACCTCGTGGTGGACTGCCGCTTCCTGCCCAACCCGCACTGGGTGCCCGAACTGCGGGCCCGTACCGGCACCGACGCGGACGTCGCCGGCTACGTCTTCCAGCAGCCCGGAGCCAACGAGTTCCTGGACGGCTACGCCCAGCTGCTGCGCATCATCACCGAGGGATACCGCCGCGAGGGGAAGCGCTACATGACGCTTGCCGTAGGCTGCACCGGTGGCAAGCACCGAAGCGTCGCCATGTCCGAGCGTCTGACCAAGCGTCTCATCGCCGACGGAGTCGAGACGGTGCTCGTCCACCGTGACATGGGACGGGAGTAACCGCCGCCGCCCTGCCGGGCCCGCCGGCGGAGTGGTCGGCGGGCCGAGGAACGCGAGGTGAGTGTGGCGGGATACGTGCCCGGGCGGCAGCCGCAGAGCAGGACCGGTGACCGGGCGGGCAGCCCGGCCCGGCCCACGGCGCCGGGCCGTCCGCGCAGCAGTCCCGCCCGCGCCAACCCGGCCCCGAGGATCACCGCGCTCGGCGGCGGGCAGGGCCTGTCGGCCTCGCTGTCCGCGCTGCGCCGGCTCACCAGCGACCTCACCGCCGTGGTCACCGTCGCCGACGACGGCGGCTCCAGCGGCCGGCTGCGCGAGGAGCTGGGCGTGCTGCCTCCGGGCGACCTGCGCAAGGCGCTGGCCGCGCTGTGCGGGGACGACGACTGGGGCCGCACCTGGTCCGAGGTGATCCAGCAGCGCTTCACCGGCAACGGCGAGCTCGGCGGCCACGCCGTCGGCAACCTGCTGATCGTCGCGCTCTGGGAGAAGCTGGGCGACCCGGTCGCGGCGCTGGACTGGGTCGGCCGGCTGCTCAACGTGCAGGGCCGGGTGCTGCCGATGTCGGCGGTGCCGCTGGACATCGAGGCGACCGTCCGCGGCCACGACCCGGCGCGCCCCGGCGAGGTCACGGCCGTCCGCGGCCAGGCCGACGTCGCGGTCACCCCGGGCACCGTGCAGTCGATCCGGCTGCTGCCGGACGAGCCGCCCGCCGTCCCGGAGGCGGTCACCGCCGTCCGGGAGGCGGACTGGGTGGTGCTCGGCCCCGGCTCCTGGTTCACCAGCGTGCTGCCGCACCTGCTGGTGCCCGAGCTGGCCGCGGCGCTCACCGAGACCCGCGCCCGCCGCCTGCTCACCCTGAACCTGGCCCCCCAGCCCGGGGAGACCGAGGGCTTCACCCCGCAGCGCCACCTGGAGGTCATCGCCGACCACGCTCCGAACCTCGCGGTGGATGCGATCCTGGTGGACGAGCGCGCCGTCACCGGCGGGGCCTTCGGCCAGGCCGACCTGGACGGCCTGGCGAAGGCCGCCGAACGGATGGGCGCGGCTCTGGTGCTCGGCTCGGTGGCCCGCACCGACGGGACGCCGCGACACGACCCCGAGCTGTTGGCGGCAGCGTACGACCGGATTTTCCGGACACATGGAAGGATCGGGCCATGGCGATGACTCCAGCGGTGAAGGACGAGATCAGCCGGCTCCCGGTCACCCGGGCCTGCTGTCGCAAGGCGGAGGTGTCGGCGATCCTGCGGTTCGCGGGCGGGCTGCACATCGTGAGCGGCCGCATCGTGATCGAGGCGGAGCTCGACACCGGAGCGGCGGCACGGCGGCTGCGCAAGGACCTGCTGGAGATCTTCGGGCACTCCTCCGACCTGGTGGTGATGGCCCCCGGCGGGCTGCGCCGAGGCAGCCGCTTCGTGGTCAGGGTCGTCAAGGACGGCGAGCTGCTCGCGCGCCAGACCGGGCTCGTGGACGGCCGCGGACGCCCGATCCGGGGCCTGCCCCCGGCAGTCGTCTCCGGGGCCACCTGCGACGCCGAGGCGGCCTGGCGCGGGGCCTTCCTGGCGCACGGCTCGCTCACCGAGCCGGGCCGCTCCTCCTCGCTGGAGATCACCTGCCCCGGCTCCGAGGCCGCCCTCGCCCTGGTCGGCGCCGCCCGCCGGCTCGGCATCCCGGCCAAGGCCCGCGAGGTGCGCGGCGTGGACCGGGTGGTGATCCGCGACGGCGACGCGATCGGCGCCCTGCTGACCCGGCTCGGCGCGCACGAGTCGGTGCTCGCCTGGGAGGAGCGCCGGATGCGGCGCGAGGTGCGCGCCACCGCCAACCGGCTGGCCAACTTCGACGACGCCAACCTGCGCCGCTCGGCCCGCGCCGCGGTGGCGGCCGGCGCCCGGGTGGCCCGCGCGCTGGAGATCCTCGGCGACGAGGTGCCCGAGCACCTGGCCGCGGCCGGCCAGCTGCGGATGCAGCACAAGCAGGCCTCGCTGGAGGAGCTGGGCGCGCTCGCCGACCCGCCGCTGACCAAGGACGCGGTGGCCGGCCGGATCCGCCGCCTGCTGGCGATGGCCGACAAGCGGGCCTCCGAGCTGGGCCTGCCCAGCACCGAGGCGAGCCTCACCGACGAGATGGCGATGAACTGACGCCCACGGTCACACCCCGTGATCACGAAGGCCGGCGCCCGGACCCCCGGGCGCCGGCCGCGGTCGTTTCCGGACAGCCGCGACACTCCCGAATTGGTAGAGACCACTGAGCTGGGACCAACTGCCCGGCGGGCCAGGGCCGGACGGCCTGAAATGGGGTTTGGGGCACGCCACGCCCGGTCTCACCAGGCGGCGCGATGTGCCGTCCCAGGCCCCGGAGGGGTAGGGTCGTAGGCGGTCGGGGACTTCCCAAATCTCACCCCCGCCGGGCCTCGCGCCCGGCGTACCTAACGAGGAGATCGGTTCGTGACGATCCGGGTAGGCATCAACGGCTTCGGCCGCATCGGCCGCAACTTCTTCCGCGCGGTCAAGGCTCAGGGCGCGGACATCGAGATCGTCGGTGTCAACGACCTCACCGACACGAAGACCCTGGCTCACCTGCTCAAGTACGACACCACCCTGGGCACCCTCCAGGCCGAGGTCTCGCACACCGAGGACAGCATCACCGTCGACGGCCACACCTTCAAGGTGACCGCCGAGCGTGACCCCGCGAACCTCCCGTGGGCCGCCCTGGGCGCCGACATCGTCGTCGAGTCCACCGGCATCTTCACCAAGGCCGAGGCCGCGAAGAAGCACCTCGCCGCCGGCGCGAAGAAGGTCATCATCTCGGCGCCCGCCACCGACGAGGACGTCACCATCGTCCTGGGTGTCAACGACGAGAAGTACGACGCCGCCAACCACCACGTCATCTCCAACGCCTCGTGCACCACCAACTGCGTGGCGCCGATGGCGAAGGTCCTGAACGAGAGCTTCGGCATCGTCAAGGGTCTGATGACCACCGTCCACGCGTTCACCAACGACCAGGTGACCCTGGACTTCCCGCACAAGGACCTGCGCCGTGCTCGTGCGGCCTCGCAGAACATCATCCCGACCTCGACCGGTGCCGCCAAGGCGACCGCCCTGGTCCTGCCGGAGCTGAAGGGCAAGCTGGACGGCACCTCGCTGCGCGTCCCGGTCCCGACCGGCTCCATCACCGACCTGGTCGTGACCCTCGAGCGCGAGGTCACCAAGGACGAGGTCAACGCGGCCTTCCAGAAGGCCGCCCAGGAGGGCCCGCTCAAGGGCATCCTGGCCTACACCGAGGACCCGATCGTCTCCTCGGACATCGTGAACGACCCGCACTCCTGCATCTTCGACTCGCAGCTGACCATGGTCCAGGGCAACCAGGTCAAGGTGCTCGGCTGGTACGACAACGAGTGGGGCTACTCGAACCGCGTGGTCGACCTGGTCGGCCTCGTCGGCGGGCAGCTCTGACCTCGCGGGAGCTGACGTGATGTAGGGGCGAGGGCCTGGTCGGCGTACGGTGCCGACCGGGCCCTCGTTCCGCGCTCAAGGACTTCTCAGGCGGCCCCTGCGCCGTGCCGCCTCACTGCGCATCAACCATCTCCCCAGGAGAATCCGAATCCCCGTGAAGACCATCGAAGAGCTCATCGAAGCCGGTGTCGAAGGCAAGCGCGTCTTCGTGCGCGCCGACCTGAACGTGCCGCTGGACGGCCGCACGATCACCGACGACGGCCGCATCCGCGCCGTCGCGCCGACCATCGCCAAGCTGGCCGCGGCCGGCGCGAAGGTGGTCGTCGCCTCGCACCTCGGCCGTCCCAAGGGCGCGCCGGACCCGCAGTTCTCGCTCGCCCCGGCGGCCGAGCGCCTCGGCGAGATCCTCGGCAAGGGCGTCGCCTTCGCCACCGACACCGTCGGTGACAGCGCCGCGGCCACCGTCGCCGCGCTGGCGGACGGCGAGGTCGCGCTGCTGGAGAACCTGCGCTTCAACGCGGGCGAGACCAGCAAGGACGACGCCGAGCGCAAGGCCTTCGCCGAGCAGCTGGCCGCGCTGGCCGACCTGTACGTGGGCGACGGCTTCGGCGCCGTGCACCGCAAGCACGCCTCGGTCTTCGACCTGCCGGCCCTGCTGCCGCACGCCGCGGGCGACCTGATCGCCACCGAGGTCGGCGTGCTGAAGAAGCTCACCGAGGACGTGGCCCGCCCGTACGTGGTGGTGCTCGGCGGCGCCAAGGTCTCCGACAAGCTCGGCGTGATCGACAACCTGCTGGAGAAGGCCGACCGGATCCTGATCGGCGGCGGCATGGCGTACACCTTCCTCAAGGCCAAGGGCCACGAGGTCGGCATCTCGCTGCTCCAGGCGGACCAGATCCCGACCGTCCTGGAGTACCTGGCCCGGGCCGAGGCGCGCGGCGTCGAGTTCGTGCTGCCGGTCGACGTCCTGGTCTCCGCCGAGTTCCCGGACCTCAAGACCAAGGCCCCGGCGAACCCCTCGACCGTCGCCGCGGACGCCATCCCGGCCGACCAGGAGGGCCTGGACATCGGCCCCGGGACCCGCGAGCTGTACGCGGCCAAGCTGGCCGACGCGGGCACCGTGTTCTGGAACGGCCCGATGGGCGTCTTCGAGCACCCGGACTACGCGAACGGCACCAAGGCTGTCGCGCAGGCCCTGCTCGACAGCGACGCGTTCACCGTGGTCGGTGGCGGCGACTCCGCCGCGGCCGTCCGCATCCTGGGCTTCGACGAGACGAAGTTCGGGCACATTTCGACCGGCGGCGGCGCCAGCCTCGAGTACCTGGAGGGCAAGACCCTCCCCGGTCTCGCCGCTCTGGAGGACTGACAGCACATGACCGACCGTCTCCCGCTGATGGCGGGCAACTGGAAGATGAACCTCAACCACCTTGAGGCCATCCAGCACACCCAGAAGCTGGCCTTCGCGCTGGCCGACAAGGACTACGCGGCCGTCGAGGTCGCCGTCCTGGTGCCGTTCACCGACCTGCGCTCGGTGCAGACCCTGGTCTTCGGCGACAAGCTGAAGATCAAGTACGGCTCGCAGGACATCTCGCAGCACGACGGCGGGGCCTACACCGGCGAGGTCTCCGGCCCGATGCTGGCCAAGCTCCAGTGCACCTACGCGGTGATCGGCCACTCCGAGCGCCGCCAGTACCACGGCGAGAACGAGGAGATCGTCAACGCCAAGGTGAAGGCCGCCTACCGCGCCGGGGTCACCCCGATCCTGTGCGTCGGCGAGCCGCTGGAGATCCGCAAGGCCGGCACCCACGTCGAGTACACCCTGGCCCAGCTGGACGGCGGCCTGGCCGACGTCCCGGCCCACCAGGCCGAGTCGATCGTGGTCGCCTACGAGCCGGTCTGGGCGATCGGCACCGGCGAGGTGGCCACCCCGGAGGACGCGCAGGAGGTCTGCGCCGCCATCCGCGGGCGGATCGCCGAGCTGTACGACGCCGAGCTGGCCGGCAAGGTCCGGGTGCTGTACGGCGGTTCGGTGAAGTCGTCGAGCGCGGCCGGCCTGATGGCCAAGCCCGACATCGACGGCGGCCTGGTCGGCGGTGCCTCGCTGGACGCCGACGAGTTCGTCAAGATCGTGCGCTACCGTGAGCAGGCAGTAGGCTAACGCCGCCGCAGCAACGTAGGCTTTGGGGCCGGACCGCCGTACGCGGCCCGGCCCCTTCGCCGAAGATACGAGAGAGTTGGTCCCGTCGTGGTTCTCGGGTTCTCGATTGCCCTGATCATCTTCAGTCTGCTGATGATCCTTCTGGTGCTGCTGCACAAGGGGAAGGGCGGCGGCCTGTCCGACATGTTCGGCGGTGGCTCGATGTCCACCGGCGGCGGTTCGGCGGTGGCCGAGCGCAACCTGGACCGCATCACCATCGTGGTCGGCCTGGGCTGGTTCGCCTCCATCATCGTCCTCGGCCTGCTGATGAAGTCCTCGGTCTGACGTAACCCTGACGCCCCGTCGCCCGAGCGCCTATCCTGGGACGGTCGGGTGCGGAGGCGGTGGTGGCGGAGGCTTAACTCCTGCTTACACTAGGACGACTTTCGCCACCGACGCGCACCGCGGCGGGTCGGCGCACCAGTACGCAGGGAGTCAGACCGTGGCAAGTGGCAATGCCATCCGTGGCAGCAGGGTCGGGGCCGGCCCGATGGGCGAGGCGGAGCGCGGCGAGTCCGCCCCGCGCAACCGGATCTCCTTCTGGTGCGCGAACAAGCACGAGACCCGTCCCAGCTTCGCGGCCGAAGCGGCGATCCCGGACACCTGGGACTGCCCGCGCTGCGGTTTCCCGGCCGGCCAGGACCAGCACAACCCGCCGGCGCCCTCGCGCAACGAGCCGTACAAGACCCACCTCGCCTACGTCCGCGAGCGGCGCACCGACGCCGACGGCGAGGCGATCCTGGCCGAGGCGCTGGCGAAGCTCCGCGGCGAGATCTGAGCGGAGCGCCGGAGCGGAACGCAGCGGTCCGGACAGAACAGCGCGAAGGGCGCCCCCGTCGGTGACGGTGGCGCCCTTCGGCGTTGCCGGATCCGGTCAGGCCGAGGCCGGCGGGTAGAGCTGCGGCGGGATCCGCTCCGCGGCGGCGCGGTCCAGCAGCCACAGGGTGCGGCTGCGGCCGTACGCGCCGGAGGCGGGCGCCTGGAGCTCGCCGGGGCCGGACAGGGCCAGCGCGACCGCGCCCGCCTTGTCCTCGCCGGCGGCCAGCAGCCAGACCTCGCGGGCGGTGCGGATCGCCGGGAGGGTGAGCGAGACCCGGGTCGGCGGGGGCTTGGGGGCCCCGCGCACGCCGACCACGGTCAGCTCGGTCTCCCGGACGCCCGGGTGCTCGGGGAAGAGCGAGGCGACGTGGGTGTCCGGGCCGACGCCGAGCAGCAGCACGTCGAAGGCCGGGACGCCGAGCCGGTCGCCCGGCCCGGCCGCCTTCGCCAGCTCCTCGGCGTAGCGGGCGGCGGCGGCCTCCACGTCCGAGCCGTCCACCCCGTCCGAGGCGGGCATCTCGTGCACCCGCGCCGGGTCGAGCGGGACGGCGTCCAGCAGCTCGGCGCGGGCCTGGACGGCGTTGCGCTCCGGGTCGGCGGCGGGCAGGAAGCGCTCGTCGCCCCACCAGAGGTCCAGCCGGCCCCAGTCGACCGCGTCGCGCGCCGGGGAGGCGGCGATCGCGGCCAGCAGGGCGTTGCCGTTGCGCCCGCCGGTGAGCACCACCGAGGCGCTGCCGCGGGCGGCCTGGGCGTCCACGATCCGGGTGATCAGCCGGGCCGCGGCCGCCTGGGCCATCAGCTCCTTGTCCCGGTGGACGACCAGCTGCGGGGTCGCGTTGGTCATGCGCCGTCCTTGCCGGTGCGCTTGCCGGCGGCCTTGCGGGCGGGCTTCTTCTCCGCCGTCCCGGCGGTCACCCGCTCGGGGTTGGCCACGGCCTGCTCCACGGCGGCCTCGGCGGCCTCCTCGACGGCCTCCTCCGCGACCTCGCGGGCGACCTGCTCGGCCGCCGCGGTCTCGGCGTTGGACGGCTCGTGCAGCCGGTCGACGGGCGTGCGCACGGCCGTCGCGTAGATGTCGTCCGGGTCCAGGCGGCGCAGCTCCTCGGCGATCAGCTCCGAGGTCTCGCGCCGCTTGAGCGCCACCTGGCGGTCCGGCGAGCCGGGCATGGAGAGCGTGCCCAGCAGGCCGTCCGGGCGGTCCAGGGTGATGTCCCCGTCCTTGGTGCGCAGGTGCACCGCGGTGATGCCGGGGCCGTTGGTGACGACCCGCTCGACGGGCACCTGGAGCCGGTTGGTCAGCCAGAGGCCGAGCAGCTCGACGCTGGGGTTGTAGGACTCGCCCTCGACCACCGCGGAGACGATCGTGGACGGCCGCTGGTCCAGTGCGGCGGCCAGCATCGAGCGCCAGCCGGTGACCCGGGTCCAGGCCAGGTCGGTGTCGCCCGGGGTGTAGCTCTGCGCGCGCTGGGCGAGCTGGCCGACCGGGGACTCGGCGGTGACGGCGTCGGTGATCCGGCGCTGGGCGATCGAGCCCAGCGGGTCCTGCGCCGGGTGGTGCGGAGCGTTGTCCGGCCACCAGACCACGGTCGGGGCGTCCGGCAGCAGCAGCGGCAGGACCACCGACTGGGCGTGCGCGGCGAGTTCGCCGTGCATCCGCAGGACGACCGTCTCGCCGGAGCCGGCGTCGGAGCCGACCAGGATCTCGGCGTCCAGCCGGGTCTCGGCGCGGGCCCGGGGCGAGCGCCCGGCGCGCTTGATCACCGCGAGGGTGCGCATCGGGTGCTCGCGGGAGGCGTCGTTGGCGGCCTTGAGGGCGTCGTAGGCGCTGCCCTCGTCGGTCACGATCACCAGGGTGAGCACCATGCCGGCGGCGCCCGAGCCGCGGGCCCGGCGCGCCTCCATCAGGGCGGCGTTGATCTTGCTGGACGTCGTGTTGGTGAGGTCGATCTTCATGGCCGGCGCCAGCTCCTGCCGTCTCGTGCGAGCATCTCGTCCGCCTCGACGGGACCCCAGGTCCCCGCCGCGTACTGGGCGGGCTTGCCGTGGGTGTCCCAGTACTTCTCGATCGGGTCGAGGATCTGCCAGGAGAGCTCGACCTCCTGGTGGCGCGGGAACAGGTTGGCGTCGCCGAGCAGCACGTCGAGGATGAGCCGCTCGTACGCCTCCGGGCTGGACTCGGTGAAGGACTCGCCGTAGGCGAAGTCCATCGTGACGTCCCGCACCTCGAAGGAGGTGCCCGGCACCTTGGAGCCGAACCGCACCGTCACGCCCTCGTCCGGCTGGACCCGGATGACCAGGGCGTTCTGCCCCAGCTCCTCGGTCGCGTAGGAGTCGAAGGGCAGGTACGGGGCGCGCTGGAAGACGACCGCGATCTCGGTGACCCGGCGGCCCAGGCGCTTGCCGGTGCGCAGGTAGAACGGGACGCCCGCCCAGCGGCGGTTGTTGATCTCCAGCTTGATGGCCGCGTAGGTGTCGGTCTTGGAGTCGGGGTCGATGCCGTCCTCGTCCAGGTAGCCGACGACCTCCTCGCCGCCCTGCCAGCCGGCCGCGTACTGGCCGCGCACGGTGTGCCGGCCGAGGTCGGCCGGGAGCTTGACGGCGCTGAGCACCTTGAGCTTCTCGGCCACCAGCGCCTTCGGGTGGAAGGAGGCGGGCTCCTCGATGGCGGTGAGCGCCATCAGCTGGAGCAGGTGGTTCTGGATCACGTCACGGGCGGAGCCGATGCCGTCGTAGTAGCCGGCCCGGCCGCCGATGCCGATGTCCTCGGCCATGGTGATCTGCACGTGGTCGACGTACGACCGGTTCCAGATCGGCTCGAACATCTGGTTGGCGAAGCGCAGCGCCAGGATGTTCTGGACCGTCTCCTTGCCCAGGTAGTGGTCGATCCGGAAGACCTCGTCCCGGGGGAAGACCTCGTGGACGACCTTGTTGAGCTCCTGAGCGCTCTCCAGGTCGTGGCCGAAGGGCTTCTCGATGACCGCGCGGCGCCAGGAGCCCTGCGGCGGGTCGGCCAGGCCGTGCTTCTTGAGCTGCTGGACGACGGTGGGGAAGAACTTCGGCGGGACGGACAGGTAGAAGGCGAAGTTGCCGCCGGTGCCCTGGGCCTTGTCCAGTTCCTCGATGGTCTCGCGCAGCTTGTCGAAGGCCTCGTCGTCGTCGAAGGTTCCGTGGACGAACCGCATGCCCTTGGCGAGCTGCTGCCAGACCTCCTCCCGGAACGGGGTGCGGGCGTGGTCCCGGACGGCGTCGTGGACCTCCTTGGCGAAGTCCTCGTCGTCCCACTCGCGGCGGGCGAAGCCGACGAGGGAGAAGCCCGGCGGAAGCAGACCGCGATTGGCCAGGTCGTAGATGGCCGGCATCAGCTTCTTGCGGGACAGGTCGCCGGTGACCCCGAAGATGACCAGACCGGACGGCCCCGCGATGCGCGGGAGCCGTCGGTCGGAGGGGTCACGAAGCGGGTTGACGGGGGCGGGCGGGAGGTCGTCCGCGTCCGATTCCGGAGTCAACTCGGGGAAATCAGTGCTCACTTGATGGGCTCCGCTTTCGTGCGCTGGCTGTGAGCAGGGGTCACTTCTCGTCGGCGAAGGAGGCGAGCGAGGCGGTGACGGTGTCGAGCAGCTCGTTCCAGGACTGCTCGAACTTCTCGACGCCCTCGTCCTCCAGGAGCTGGACGACGTCGTCGTAGTCCACGCCGGCGGCGGCGATCGCGTCCAGCACGGCCTTGGCGTCGGCGTAGTTGGGGACGATCGTGTTGCCGGTGACCACGCCGTGGTCGCCGGTGGCCTCCAGGGTGGCCTCGGGCATCGTGTTGACGGTGCCGGGGGCGACCAGCTCGGTGACGTACAGGGTGTCCGGCAGGGCCGGGTCCTTGACGCCGGTGGAGGCCCACAGCGGGCGCTGCGGCTTGGCGCCGGCGGCCTCCAGGGCGGCCCAGCGGGCGCTGCCGGCGGTCTTGCCGTCGACGCTGCCGAAGACCTCCTCGTACGCCTGGTAGGCGAGGCGGGCGTTGGCCAGCGCGGCCTTGGAGCGCAGGTCCTTGGCCTCGCCGCCGATCTTGTCCAGGCGCTTGTCGATCTCGGTGTCCACGCGGGAGACGAAGAAGGAGGCGACCGACTCGATCTGGGAGAGGTCCAGGCCCTTGGCCTTGGCGGTCTCCAGGCCGGTCAGGTAGGCGTCGATGACGGCCTTGTAGCGCTCCAGCGAGAAGATCAGCGTGACGTTGACGCTGATGCCCTTGCCGATGACCTCGGCGATCGCGGGCAGGCCGGCCTTGGTGGCGGGGATCTTGATGAAGACGTTCGGGCGGTCGACCAGCCACCACAGCTGCTTGGCCTCGGCCACGGTGGTGGCGGTCTCGTGCGCCAGGCGCGGGTCGACCTCGATGGACACCCGGCCGTCGCGGCCGTTGGAGGCGTCGTAGACCGGGCGCAGCACGTCGGCCGCGTCGCGCACGTCCGAGGTGGTGATCATGCGGATCGCCTCGTCGGTGGTGACCTTGCGGACGGCGAGGTCGCGCAGCTGGCCGTCGTAGGAGTCGTCGCCGGAGCCGGCGATGGCCTTCTGGAAGATGGTCGGGTTGGTGGTCACGCCCACCACGTGCTTGTTCTGCACCAGTTCGGCCAGGTTGCCGGAGTTCAGCCGCTTGCGGCTGAGGTCGTCCAGCCAGATCGCAACGCCTTCGTCGCTGAGGCGCTTCAGTGCGTCAGTCATGGTGCTTCAGTCCCTTGTTCTTGCTTCGTGGGGTGGTCGGGAGGGGCCGCGGGGCCGAGCGGGGGCCGCCACGCCGCCGCGGGGGCGCGGGCGCGTTACGGCCCCCCCGGGTCGGCCGGGGGTGGTGGGCACCGCGCCCCAAGCCGTCGGG